>NZ_JBNPXM010000007.1:0-228089 GCF_050433305.1 Novosphingobium gossypii
CCCGAAGATGATCGTGGCGATGAGAGGCTGAACCCAAGGAGCCTACGTGCGCCTGCTAATCAAAAACAAACAACGCGTTCTCACACAGCCTCGGTGGAAAGCTGCCGCCGTGGAGCATAGGATATTTGTATGAAGCTCCTGACATATGTCTTTGCCTTCAGCGCCGCGACCACCATCTGCTCGCCAACGCGGGCGGAAGAAATTAATGAGCAAGCGCTTTCAGACGGTTGCGGTGACCTTGTGGTGGTCGGGCGAGTGCAGAACGGGGATTGGACCCGTGTCGATGATCCAGAAGACATCATAGGCCATGGATGGCTCGAAGCCACCTTGAAGGTGCGTAAGCTGATTGCCGGGAAGCTTGAGACGAAGTCGATCCCCGTGTCGTACTATGCCCACACCTACATGCGCGAAGATCGTGATTTTTTGTTCGTACTCGGCAAGGACGAAAATAGTGGGTGGCAGATCAAAACGGGCCGGCTAATGTCTGCCCATCCTCGCTTGAAGCGGCGCTGTGATCAAATGACAGCAGTAGGGCGTAACTCGTCCGTTCAGCATTAGCAGGAAACGAAAAAGCGATTCATGCAGGGACGCGACGGTGTCGGGCTTGCGGCGGCGCTTCCTCTTCGGCGCAGATCCCTCTGCGCCGTCGCGGCTCTGCGTGAACCCTGTTTTCTGTCCCATCTCTGGAGGCGAGCGTCCGTGGTACGTCAGCGGCAGTTTGCGCCGCCCCCACAGCCCTCACCGCTCGGTGGCGGAAACCTGCACGATCAACACTTTGTTAATGGTCGGGTCGATCCGCTTCACCGGAGCCTCAATCATTTCGGCCAGCCTTGCTACGTCCACTGGCGCGAAGCGCGAGGCACGCAGGGATGCGAACTCGATCGCGGCGGGAAGGGCGGCGGCGCGCAGTTCGGGCATGCGCTTGCCGATGGCGGCGGCATCGTCGCCGGACTTCGCCTGCACCGTGACGAGCACGTGAAGCACGCCGTCCATCCGGCCACCATCGACGATGGGGGCGTCGATCTGCTCCATCGCCAGGAACGATGCGTCGGGCGGCGGCAGTTCCACGGCCTTGCGCGCGTCGGTGTTGGCGGGCAACGCGGGGGCGGCCCAGGCCAGTGGCAGAAGCGCGGCCATGCCGGCGCGGGCCACTTTGACGCAGCCCGTTCTGGCGGGGGTCGTTCGGCTGGGGGATTGCATGCGATCTCCGATGGGCGGCCCGCCCGAGGTTCGCTCTTCCTATAATAGGATGAAAGTTAAGGAGTTGTTGAGCAATGAGCAGCGATCGGCGTCCCGCAAAGGTGCGGGTCGTCTCTTCCGAAGCGGGGGCCGAAGGCGACGTCGGGCTGGCACCTGCGCCCGGTACGCCCGCGCGTCGCCGGGGTGACAGGCCGCAGGAAGACGCATTGGCGGACGCCGGGACCGGGGGAGCGAATGCTTCCGCCGAGACGTCACCACAGGGGGGCAGCATCGCCTGGGCTCTCGGTGCGATCGTGCTGTTCCTGATCGGCTGTGCGGTGGGCGGCGGGCTATTGATGCTGTCCGGCCTTGTCTCGGTGACCGACCTGTGACGCGATCCCGGTATCCCGCGCGTGTGGCGCTGGCCCTTGGCGCGGCGTTGCTTTGCGGGACGACCGCGGCGCCCCCGCTGCCGTATGGCGCCATGGGCCCTGTCGTCGGCGCGCGGTTGCCGGGCTTTGCAGCGGAACTGGCGCAGCGCCCGTCGCTGACAGGGCCGTCGGCGTGGATCGCCATTCCCGAAAGGAAGGCATGGGACCGGTTGACCACCGCCGCATCCGCCGAACGGCAGGCGGCGCGCTGGGACTATGCCCGCAGCCTGATCGCCGGGGAACGCGGGCCGGAGGCATTGGGCGTGCTGCAGGTCATGCGGCAGGACGACCCGGACCTTGGCATGGTCGATGCGTGGCGGCTGGCCCATGGCGCGGCGCTGGCGCTGTCGGGGCGCTCTGCTGACGCAGTGGCCGAACTGGACATGCCGGGCCTGCGCGCCAACCCGGAGGCATGCCTGTGGCGGCTGCGCGCGCTGGCGGAATCCGGGCTTGCCGAACAGGCGTTGCAGCAGCTTGCCTGCGCCGGGCCTGCCCTGTCCGCCCCCCGCGCGGCGCCCTTCGTGCTGGCCGCCGCCCGCGCCGGGGTAGAGGCGAAGGGCGAAGCCGCCGCGCCCGACAAGGCGCTGCACTGGCTGTCGTGGCTGCCGGACCGCGATCCCGCCGCCAACCTCCTGCGCGGTCGGGCGGAGCAGGCGCTGGGCCATGCAGATCAGGCGCGCCTGCGCTTTGCCCGGGTGGAGCAGTCAGGCAACGCGCCGCAGCGAATGGACGCGCGGCTGTCGCAGGTCGAAGGCAAGATTGCGCGCAAGGCCATCGCTCCGCAGGCGGCGCTGAAGGAGCTGGACGCGATCCGCTATTCATGGCGCGGCGATGCGATCGAGGAACGCGCGCTGCGGCTGGCCTATTCCATCGCCGATGCGCGCGGCGATCTGGCAGAGACGCTTTCGGCAGGCGCGGCGCTGGTGCGTTATCACGATGCGGCGGCGCAGCAGCCCGAACTGCTGGCGGGCTTGCGGGCTAAGCTCTCCGAAGCGCTGGACCCGGCGCGCAAGCTGCCGCTGGACAAGGCGGCGGGGCTGTATTGGGATTATCGCGATATCGCGCCTTCCGGGGCGGAAGGCGACCTGATGGCCAGCCGTCTGGCCGGGCGGTTGCAGCAGGCCGGGCTTTACGAACGCGCGGCCGACCTGCTGTCGTACCAGCTGATGCAACGCGCGGGCGATCTGGCGCGCGGGCCGCTTTCGGCGCGGGTGGCGGGGCTGTATATCCTTGCCGGGCGGCCCGAGCGGGCCTTGCGGACCTTGCGCGAAACCGACGATCCGGGACTGCCCGATGCGATGCTGACCGAACGCAAGCGAGTGGAAGCCGCCGCGCTGGTACAGGTCGGGCGGCCGGACGAGGCGATGGCGGTGCTGCAGGATCTGCCCGGCTCCGCCCCGCTGCAGGCCGAAGTGCTGTGGCAGAAGCGCGACTGGGCGCGGTATGCCGACGCTTCAGCCGCCGCGCTGCCGACCGGGCGGACGCTGGACCCGGTGGCGCAGGCGCAGGTTCTGCGCCACGCCATTTCGCAGGCGATGCTCGGGCGCGAGGATGCGCTGGGCCGACTGCACGCACGCTATGCCGGTGCGTTCAGGGGGCTGGCGTCCGCCCCGGTTTTCGAGATGCTGACCGGCACTGCCGGCGCAGTCGATCCCGGCAAGCTGGCGCAGGCGATGGCGGCGATCCCCTCCGCCAGTCCGGCGGGCGATTTTGCCGACCTGCTGGCGGCGGGGAAGGCGCCGTAAGCGTCACTCGCTCTTGGAGGCGAACCAGATGACGTGCTTGGGCCCCTTGCCGTTGCTGCGGGCGTGGACCTTCACTTCGTCCACCGCCAGGCTGGCGCGTTCGAGGCGGCGGGTGAAGGACGGGTCCGGGCCGGCGGACCAGATCGCCAGCACGCCATCGGGCCTCAGGGCGCGATAGGCGGCGCGCAGGCCGACCTTGGAATAGATGACGTTGTTGTCTTCGCGCACCAGCCCGTCCGGGCCGTTGTCGACGTCGAGCAGGATCGCATCGTAATCGCCGTGGGCGTCGAGGATCGCCTGTGCCACATCGCCCATCACCAGATTGACGCGTGGGTCTTCCAGATGATCCTGCGTCAGGTGCGCCATCGGCCCGCGCGCCCACTGGATGATTTCGGGTACCAGTTCGACCACGGTGATCTGCGCATCGGCAGGCAGCACCCGCAGCGCGGCGCGCAGGGTGAAGCCCATGCCGTAGCCGCCGATCAGGAAATGCGGGCGCTTGGACGAACCCTTGATCCGGTCGTAGGCCATCGTCGCCAGCGCCTCTTCAGAGCCCCACTTGCGCGTGCTCATCAGCTCGTTGTGGCCGATGACGATCATGAAGTCCTTGTCGTGGCGGAACAGTTCCAGTTTCTCGCCGTCCGGAATCCAAGCCGTATCTAGGAGTTCGCGCTGGATCATGATGGCTTTCCGTATTGCAGATGGATGATGGGGTAAGGCCGCCCTTCGCCGTCACGCTCGGAGCGACCGGTGCGCACGAAGCCGCGCGCCTCGTAGAAGGGCAAGGCGTTGTCGGCCTGTTCGTTGGCATCGACGCGCGGCGCCGGGTGAAGGTCCAGCGCATGGGCGACCAGTGCAGAGCCGAAGCCATGGCCATGGACGGCGGGATCGACGAACAAGGCCTCTATCATGCCGTCGATGAAGATCATGAAGCCCTGCGGCACGCCGTGGTCGTCATCGACGATCCACAGCGGCACCTGGGGCAGCATCGCTTCCACGGCGGCGGCGATCTCCACGCGGTCGGCGCTCAGGAGAAAGCCGTGAGTGGCCTCCACCGCCGCGCGCCATATCGCGAAGGCGCGCGGTGCGTCGGCGGGGCCACCCGGCCGGATCACTTGAGGTCCGGCGCGGTGGCCTCGTCCTTCAGAAGCGCGATGGCCTCGTCCAGGGTTATGACCTTCTGGTGCTCTGCGCCCAGCGTGCGCAGGGCAACGGTGCCTTCATCCGCCTCGCGCTTGCCGACGACGAGGAGGTGCGGAACCTTCTTGAGCGAGTGTTCGCGCACCTTGTAGTTGATCTTCTGGTTGCGCAGGTCGGTTTCCACGCGCACGCCCGCAGCCTTCAGCTTCGCAGCGACTTCGGCGGCATAGTCGTCGGCGTCGGACACGATGGTGGCGACCACGGCCTGCACCGGGGCCAGCCACACCGGCAACTTGCCCGCGAAGTGCTCGATCAGGATGCCGATGAAGCGTTCATACGACCCGAAGATCGCGCGGTGCAGCATGACCGGGCGGTGCTTCTCGCCGTCCTCGCCGATGTAATGCGCGTCGAGGCGTTCGGGCAGCATGCGGTCGGACTGGATCGTGCCGACCTGCCAGGTGCGGCCGATCGCGTCGGTCAGGTGCCATTCCAGCTTGGGGGCATAGAACGCGCCCTCGCCGGGGAGTTCCTCCCAGCCGTAATCCTCGGTGGCAAGACCGGCGCGGATCACCGCGTCGCGCAGTTCGGCTTCGGCCTTGTCCCACTGTTCGTCGGTGCCGATGCGGTTGTCCGGGCGCAGCGCCAGCTTGATTGCATACGTAAAACCGAAGTCCTTGTAGACCTTGTCCGCCATTTCGCAGAAGGCCTGCACTTCGCCCACGATCTGGTCTTCGCGGCAGAAGATGTGGCCGTCATCCTGCGTGAACTGGCGCACGCGCATCAACCCGTGCAGCGCGCCGTGCGGCTCGTTGCGGTGGCAGCAGCCGTTCTCGACGATGCGCAGCGGCAAGTCGCGGTAAGACTTGATGCCCTGCTTGAAGATCAGGACGTGCGCGGGGCAGTTCATCGGCTTCAAGGCCATCCACTGCGCGTCGTCCGAGATGATCGGCCCATCGTCCTCGGTGTTGGGAACCTCGTCGGGGATGACGAACATGTTCTCGCGGTACTTGCCCCAGTGGCCGGACTGCTCCCACTGGCGCGCGTCCATGACCTGCGGGGTCTTCACTTCCTTGCAGTCGGCGGCGCTGATGGCGCGGCGCATGTAATCTTCAAGCGCGCGATAGATCACGTAGCCCTTGGGGTGCCAGAACACCGATCCGTGCGCTTCGTGCTGGAGGTGGAACAGGTCCATCTCGCCCCCCAGCTTGCGGTGGTCGCGCTTGGCGGCTTCCTCAAGACGCGTGAGGTGTTCGGCCAGCTGCTTCTTGTTGAGCCAGCCGGTGCCGTAGATGCGCGAAAGCATCGCGTTGTTCTGGTCGCCGCGCCAGTATGCGCCCGACACGCGCGTCAGCTTGAAGGCGGCCGGGTCCAGCTTGCCGGTGGAGGGCAGGTGCGGGCCACGGCACATGTCCAGCCAGTCGTCGCCCGACCAGTAGACCGTCAGCGGCTCGTCGCCGGGCAGTTCGGCGGCCCATTCGGCCTTGAAGCTCTCGCCCTGCTGCTTCCAGCGGCTGATGAGCTGTTCGCGGGTCCATTCCTCGCGGCGCAGCGGCTTGTTCGCGGCGATGATCCGGCGCATCTCCGCCTCGATCGCGGGCAGGTCTTCGTCGGTGAACGGGCGGTCCTTCGGCGCGAAATCGTAATAGAACCCGTCGTCCGTCGAAGGGCCGAAAGTGATCTGCGTGCCGGGGAACAGCGCCTGCACCGCTTCGGCCAGGATGTGCGCGAAGTCGTGGCGGGCAAGGTCGAGCGCGTCCGCCTCGTCGCGGCTGGTCACCAGCGCCAGCGCGGCGTCGCCGGTGAAGGGGCGCGACAGGTCCACCAGTTCGCCGTCGATCCGGGCGGCAAGGGCGGCCTTGGCAAGGCCGGGGCCGATGGCGGCGGCGACGTCCGCGGGGGTGGCGCCTTGCGGCATCTCGCGCACGGAACCGTCGGGCAGGCTGATCTTGAACATTTCGGACATGGACGAACTCGTTCTCTCGTTTGCCCCATGCGATACCAGAGCATGTGGGCGGGACATGTGCGCGCCATGGCACAGGCGCGGCTCCGGGTGAAGGTGCGGCGTCGGCGGAAATGGCTCTATTTCGAAAGGGAAGGCGCCGATCCCGTCCGAAACCCGGGGGTCGGCGGTTCGCGCGTTCAGCCCGCGACCGACCGTGCCCGGACGAGCCGGGTAGTCTGCGTAGTGAGGGCGATGCGCTTGGGCATGATCGCCATGTAGCGATTCGCACGCTCGATGCCAAGCGTCGGGCCCGATGACGCGGATGCTTGTCATTGTGTCAATGACGCTTGACTGCATGGTTCACCCATGACAAGTTAGCTTTACAACAAAGCAAGGAGGCTTGTCATGTTCAGCCGATCGTCGATGAAGAACCCCGCCTACCGCCGATATACCCGGCGGATGTTGCCGCTGAGCCTGCTGTACGTCGGCGCGATCATGCTGGCCTCGTGGCTGGTGCACGATCGGTCCACCATCAGCGCGGTTTCGGTGGGGCTGGCCCTGCTGCCCGGTCTTGCCATTCTGGGCTGGATCTGGGCGATGGCGCGCCTGCTGATCGAGCTGGACGACGAATTCCTGCGTCTGCTGGAAGTCCGCAAGTTCCTTGT
Source organism: Novosphingobium gossypii (assembly GCF_050433305.1). Lineage (NCBI taxonomy): Bacteria > Pseudomonadati > Pseudomonadota > Alphaproteobacteria > Sphingomonadales > Sphingomonadaceae > Novosphingobium > Novosphingobium gossypii. The sequence continues at coordinate 7,103 of NZ_JBNPXM010000007.1, forward strand.
CGCCACCGGCGTGACGCTTGCGGCCTGCAGCGTCTGGGGGCTGCTGGAAATCTACACCAATGTGCCCCGGTTGCCGGTGTTTCTGGTGTTCCCGCTCTGGGCGATGGGGCTTTTCGTGGGGATGCTGGTCAACCGGATCACGCTTGGCACCGCCGGGGCCTGCGCGTGAAGAACCGCCTCAAGGTGCTGCGCGCCGAACGGGGCTGGAGCCAGCAGGATCTTGCCGAACGGCTGGAAGTCTCGCGACAGAGCGTCAACGCGATCGAGACGGGGCGCTACGATCCTTCGCTGCCGCTGGCCTTCCGCATCGCCGACATCTTTGGTATGACCATCGAAGAGATCTTCCAAAGGGGCGAGTGATGGCTGGCGGGCCGTTGAAGCGTAGACGTGGGGCAAGGGTCGGCGTGGCGGTGGCCATAGCCGTTGCTGCCGCCGTGTCGCTGGGGCTGTTCCAGTCCTCTGCCGAGCCGGTCCCGTCGCGGGAGGAAACCGGTTTGAGCACGATCCGCGCCGACGGCAAGGTGATCCTGCGGGTGGTCGCGCCGTCCCTCTATTGAGCATCAGTGGACGGTGTGCCGCACCCGGCGCTCGCCCAGCCGGCCCAGCGCGGTCATCGCCAGCCAGCCCGCGGTCATGCAGACCCACGGCATCACCGGATAGTGAAAGCGCGACTGGCCGGAGAACACCAGGCAGATCAGCGTCGGATAAAGCGCGATGCCGTAAGGTAGCAGCCACCAGCCGATCCACCGCTGCCCATCACGCCGCCGCCGGGCGATCATGACGACGAACGCCGCCGCGAAGGCTGCCATCAGCAGCACGTAATATCCCTGATTGAGCACCCGCACGGCGCGATAGACGACCTCGAACCGCGCATAGCCGGGGGCACCGCCCTGATAGGCCCACTCGGCCTCGCCGTCGGGCAGCCACAGGCGCAGGAACTTCTTCGGTAGCAGTCCGGCGAAGCGGTCGGGGTGCTGGGTGATCCAGTCCATGCCCAGCCGCCGGGCTTCGGCGTCGCGCTGCACTTCGTCAAGGCCGGGGCGGGCCATCAGCGCCTTCACCACGGGGGCGTCGGGGGTGTAGTCGCCGGTCGCGGTGTCGTGGTTGCCGGTAAGCAGCGTATAGCCGCCGTTGGTGGATACGGCGACGACGTGGCCCAGTTGCACATAATTGCGCACCGTCCACGGCAGCACGGTCAACGCGGCAAGGGCCAGTACCAGCAGGCCTTCGCCCACCAGCCGGGGCACGCGCTGCCACACCTGGCCCATCCTCAGCCATTCGATGGCGAACAGCAGCGGCACCACCACCAGCGTCTGCGCCTTGACCAGTGTGGCCACGCCGAACAGGAACCCGGCGCTCACCAGATGCCAGCGGCTGGAGCGCGTCACGATCACCCAGCATCCGGCCATCAGCAGCGCGGTGTAGAAAACTTCGGTCAGCGCCAGCGGGACATAGCCGATGGCGTTGGGGTAGACCGCCAGCAGCAGCAGCCCGGCCCGCGCCGCGCCTTCGGAGCCGAACAGCCGCCGTCCCAGCACCAGCGTCATCGCCCCGATCAGCATGGCGCTGACAAGGTTGAACAGCCCCAGCGAAACCTGGCTCACGCCGAATTGCGCGAACACCAGCCCCAGCGCGATCGGCCAGCCCGCGGGCCAGAACGCGGTCGGCGCGCCCTGATTGTCGAGGTAGCCCTGTCCCGCTGCCAGACTGGCTGCGCGGGTGAAGTACCACTCCGCATCCGACGTCGGCACAACGTCGATCAGCAGCACGGCCACGCGCAGGGCGAAGTACAGCGCCCAGATGCCCAGCAGCACCGAGCGGTCGGTGGCGAACCATTCGAGGCGCAACGAAAGCCGCGACGGGCGGGTTGGGAAGTGAATGACCTTGGCGCTCATGAGGCCCTGCGGGTTAGGGAGGGGGACTTAAGATCGCATTACTGGCGGCGCGTCCAGCGGTTTTGCGGCTTGTGCTTCCGCCGCGCGGACATGATCCGGGTCGACGAATTTGCCGCAACGCCTTGCCCTGTGGCCCGGCGCTACCCACTAAGGGCAGCATGACGTCTACCAGCTATCTCGATCTTTCCGACGGGCGCTCCATCGCCTACCGCTTCACGCCCGGCGCCGCGGGGCACACGGGCCCTGTGATCGTCTTCCTGCCCGGCTACATGTCGGACATGGCCGGGTCGAAGGCCACCGCCCTGTTCGAGATGGCGCAGGCCAGCGGGTTGGCGTGCCTGCTGTTCGACTATTCCGGCTGCGGCCAGTCCCCCGGCGATTTCGCCGACGGCAGCCTGTCGCGCTGGGCGCAGGAAGTGCTGGCCCTTGTCGCCGCGCTGGAAACGGACGCGAAGATCGTGCTGGTCGGCTCGTCGATGGGTGGCTGGCTGATGCTGAAGGCCGGGCTGGCGCTGGGTGACAGGCTGGCAGGACTTGTCGGCATCGCCGCCGCGCCGGACTTCACCGAATGGGGCATCCCGCAGATGGACAAGGCCCTGCTGGCCGATGGGGAGACGATCTTCGAGGACAACCCCTACGGTCCCGAACCGACGCCCACCCATCCCGGTTTCTGGGCGGACGGGCAGGCCAGCCTGATGCTGGAAGGGCCGATCGCCATCGATGCGCCGGTGCGCCTGCTACACGGCCAGCGCGACACCGACGTGCCCTGGGAAATTGCGATGCAACTGGCCGAACGCCTGCGTTCAGCCGACGTGCAGGTCACGCTCATCAAGGACGGCGATCATCGCCTTTCGCGCGACGCCGACATTCGCCTGCTGCTGCGCACCGTCGCGGAGCTGGTGCTGCCACTGGCGGTAACGGACGCGCAGGCTTTGCCGGAGTCCTGATTGCCCATGTCCTCGCTGCTCCTCCTGCTCCCGCTGATGGCCCAGGTCGGTCCCGCATCGTCCCTGCCGAGCAACGCCAGCCGCTATGCGTCCCAGTTGCCGCTGGAGATCATCGAGAAGAAGGACAAGGAGGACCGCGACCGCCGCGCCCGTGAAGCGCAGACCGTGGCGATGCCATCCGGCAGCCGCAGCAGTGCCGGATGCATGAGCGCGGTGGAGGCGAACCCGGAAAAGTCCGCCGAGCTGGCCCGCAGCGCGTTGTCCGACGCCATTGGCCGCGAACGGGTGCGCGCCGGGCTATGCCTTGGCGTGGCGCTGAGCGACCTCGATCGCTGGGACGAAGCGCGCACCGCCTTCACCAACGCCCGCGACGCCGCCGACCCCGCCGACCATGCCAGCCGGGCGCGGCTGGGCGCGATGGCGGGCAACGCCGCTCTGGCCGCCGGGCAGGCGGGGCAGGCGCTGTCGCTGCTGGCTCCTGCGGCGACAGAGGCGAAGATCGTCGGCGATGCGGACCTTGTCGCCTCGATCGCGCTGGACCGCTCGCGCGCGCTGGTGGCGGTGAAGCAGCCGGACGAGGCCGCCAACGCCCTTGCCGAAGCGCGCGCCACGCAGCCGGACAATGCGCAGGCGTGGCTGCTTTCCGCCACGCTGTCGCGTCGTCAGGACAAGCTGGCGGTGGCGCAGACGCAGATCGAGAAAGCCGCCAGCCTTGCCCCGCAGGATCCCGAGATCGGGCTGGAAGCGGGCGTCATCGCGATGCTGTCCAACAACGAAGACGCCGCGCGGCGCAGCTGGGATTCGGTGGTGAAGACCGCGCCGTCCAGCGATGCTGCCGTCACGGCGAAGCAGTACCTCTCCCAGCTGGGATCCCCCGACCCGGCGAAATAAGGCTTTCCCCATGATCCCGCTTTCCGTTCTCGATCTCGTAACCGTCCGCGAAGACGGCACCGTCGGCCAGGCGCTCGACATTTCGGTGCGGACCGCGCAGGCCGCCGAACGGGCAGGCTACAAGCGGTACTGGGTGGCCGAGCATCACGGCATGGACGGGATCGCGGGCGGTGCGACCTCAGTGGTGCTGGCGCATCTGGGCAACGCCACATCGACCATCCGCATCGGTGCGGGCGGGATCATGCTGCCCAACCACACGCCTTACGTGATTGCAGAGCAGTTCGGCACGCTGGCCGCGCTGTTCCCAGGCCGCGTCGATCTCGGCCTTGGCCGCGCGCCCGGCGCTGACGGACGGCTGGCCCATGCCCTGCGCAAGGACATTCACGCCGCTTCCGAACGGTTTCCCAACGATGTGGTGGAACTGCGCGCCCGTTTTGCCGGGCAGGCGGCGGGCGGCGTCGCATCCCCGCAGGCGGACGGCGCCGATGTGGAAATGTGGATTCTCGGCTCAAGCCTGTTCGGCGCGCAGCTGGCGGCGATGCTGGGACTGCCCTACGCCTTCGCCTCGCACTTCGCCCCGGCCGCGCTGGACGATGCCGCGCGGATTTATCGCGAGCGGTTCGAGCCTTCGGAGTTCCTCGACAAGCCGCGCTTCATGGTCGGGGTCAACGTGGTCGCCGCCGACACGGACGAGGAAGCGCGCTATCTCTCCTCCTCCACCGACCAGAGCTTCGTGGCGCTGCGCTCGGGCAATCCGGGCCGGTTGAAGCCGCCGGTGCGCGATTACCGCGCCGGCCTGCCGGGTGCTGCGCGCGCCATGCTGGAGCAGGTCCGCGCCGTCAGCGCCATCGGTACCCCGCAGACGGTGCGGCGCGAACTGGAAGCTCTGGTCGAGCGGACCCAGGCCGACGAACTGATCGTCAGCATCGCCACTTACGACCCCGAAGCGCAGATACGGTCTCTGGAACTGACGATGGATGTGCTCAGGCAGCCGGCTTGACGAAGCGGGGTGCGATACCCCCTATCAAGGTAACTAGATTTCACCGTTCCCCATTGACCGCGCGGTTAAATTGCGGAACCCAAGCCGAATGGAAAAAGCAGACGTCGTCATCGTGGGAGCGGGTCATGGCGGTGCGCAGTGCGCGCTGGCCCTGCGCCAGAACGGGTTCGAGGGGACCATCACCGTCATCGGGCGCGAGCCGGAGCATCCTTACGAGCGGCCGCCGCTGTCTAAGGAATACTTCGCCCGCGAAAAAACCTTCGACCGGCTCTACATCCGCCCGCCGACTTTCTGGGCGGAAAAGGACGTGACGTTCAGGCTGTCCACCGAAGTGACAAAGGTGGACCCGGCGGCACGGGAACTGACGCTCTCCAACGGCAGCACCTTGGGCTATGGCAAGCTGGTCTGGGCGACGGGCGGCGATCCACGGCGCCTTTCATGCGGCGGGGCGGAACTGGCAGGCGTCCACGCCGTGCGCACGCGCGAGGACTGCGACACGCTGATGGCCGAAGTGGACGCGGGCACCAGGAACATCGTCGTCATCGGCGGCGGCTACATCGGGCTGGAAGCGGCGGCGGTGCTGTCGAAGATGGGGCTCAACGTGGTCCTCCTCGAAGCCCTGCCGCGCGTGCTGGCGCGCGTTGCCGGAGAGGAACTGTCCGCCTTCTACCAGAAGGAGCACCGCGACCACGGCGTCGACCTGCGCACCGGCGTGGCGGTCGAATGCCTCGAAGGTGACGGCCACCGCGTGACGGGCGTCAAGCTGGTCGACGGCGAGGTGATTCCGGCCGAAGCGGTGATCGTGGGCATCGGCATCGTGCCCGCCGTGGGCCCGCTGATCCTTGCAGGCGCATCCGGCGCCAATGGGGTGGACGTGGACGAATTCTGCCGCACCTCGCTTCCCGACATCTACGCCATCGGCGACTGCGCGGCCTTCGCCTGCGAATATGCGGGTGGCATCGTGATGCGCGTCGAATCGGTGCAGAACGCCAACGACATGGCGACCTGCGTGGCGAAGGCGATCTGCGGTGACGAAAAGCCCTACAAGGCGTTCCCGTGGTTCTGGTCCAACCAGTATGACCTCAAGCTCCAGACGGCAGGAATCAACGTCGGTTTCGACAAGACCGTGATCCGCGGCGACTTGGATGCGCGCAGTTTCTCGGTCGTGTACCTGAAGGACGGGCGCGTGGTGGCGCTGGACTGCGTGAATGCGGTGAAGGACTATGTGCAGGGTCGCAAGCTGGTGGAAGCGGGGGCGACGCCGGACGTGGAACGACTGGCCGACGCAACCGTGCCGCTGAAGGAACTGGTCTGAACCTGCCGTCGTCCCGGATCAGGTCTGGGACGATGGTATTTGCAACCTTGCCATCGCCCACCGGGCCGCGTCGGCGACGCCTTCGTCCGGGTCGGCCAGCAGCGGTTTCACCTGCTCCAGCAGCGCCGTGCGCCCGCTGTTTCCCGCCGCGTAGAGGCAGTTGCGCACGAACCGGTCGCGCCCGATCCGCTTGATCGGGCTGCCGGAGAACAGCTTGCGGAAACCGGCGTCGTCCAGAGTCAGCAGGTCCGCAAGGTCCGGCGCGGTCAGTTCGGCGCGGGGCAGGAACGCTTTCATCGTATGCGCCGTGGCCGCGAACTTGTTCCACGGGCATACGGCCAGACAGTCGTCGCAGCCGTAGATGCGGTTGCCAAGGCCGGCGCGCATGTCCTCGGGTACCGGGCCCTTGTGCTCGATGGTCAGGTAGCTGATGCAGCGCCGCGCATCGAGGCGATAGGGGGCTGGAAAGGCATCGGTCGGGCAGGCGTCCTGACAGGCGCGGCACGATCCGCAACGGTCCCGCGCCGGGGTGGAGAGCGGCAGGTCCAGCGTGGTGTAGATCTCGCCCAGAAACAGCCACGATCCATGCTCGCGGCTAACGACGTTGGTGTGCTTGCCCTGCCAGCCCAGCCCGGCGGCGGCGGCCAGCGGCTTTTCCATGACCGGGGCGGTATCGGTGAATACCTTTACACCCACTTCGCCCAGACCCTGCTTCGCCCCTTCGCTGACCATCCAGCGCGCAAGGTTCTTGAGCGCTTTCTTCACCGTGTCGTGATAATCGGCGCCTTGGGCATAGGTGGAGATACGGCCCACCTGCCCCTCGTCCGCCAGCCGCAGCGGGTCGGCGGCGGGGGCATAGCTCATCCCCAGCGCGATCACGCTGCGCGCCTCGGACCACAGCCCCTGTGGGCTGCGGCGGTGATGCGCACGTTCCTCCATCCAGCCCATGGTGCCGTGCATCCCCTCGGCCAGCCACGACTCGAGCCGCGCCGTCCGCGCCTCGTCGGGCAGGGCGGAGGCCACGCCGAACGCGCAAAAGCCGAGCGCGCGCGCCTCTGCCTCCACCGCTCCGGCAAAATCGCTTAGTGCGGTCTTAACCGGAGGTGCGCTATGAGGGGGGCAAGTGCTGGACCCTGGGGGTGTCATGGATGCGCAAGTAGGAGATCCTCGGTTGACCGGCAATGAGCGAAGCTTCGATCTGCCGCTGGCGATCGAGGCGAAAGGCCTCGTCAAGCGGTTCGACGGCACCGTGGCGGTCGATGGCGTCGACCTGACGGTGCCGCAGGGGTCGGTCTACGGCATCCTTGGTCCCAACGGCGCAGGCAAGACGACGACGCTGCGCATGCTGCTGGGCATCATCGAGCCCGATTCGGGCTATCGCCGGATCCTGGGAGCGGACAGGCCTCACGACGTCGCACACGCCATCGGCTATCTGCCAGAGGAACGCGGCCTCTACCCCTCCATGAAGGCCACCGAAGCGATCGCCTTTCTGGGCGCCTTGCGCGGACTGCCGCTGAAGGAAGGGCGCCGCCGCGCGCATGACCTGCTGGAGCGGCACGGACTGGGCTATGCGGCGGACAGGCAGATCCGCCAGCTGTCCAAGGGCATGGCGCAACAGGTGCAGATTCTGGGCACGCTGGTCCACCGCCCGCGGCTGGTCATCTTCGACGAGCCGTTTTCCGGGCTGGACGCGCTCAATCAGGGCAAGCTGGAAGCCATGATGCGCGGCCTTGCGGAAGAGGGAACGACCGTGATCTTCTCCACCCACGTCATCGCCCATGCCGAGCGGCTGTGCGACGAAGTGGCGATCATCGCCGGCGGCAGGGTGCCGTTCGCCGGGCCGGTGGATGTGGCGCGCGATCGCATTCCCGCGCAGGTGCGGCTGGAAACGCGCGAGGAGCAGGGGCTGTGGCGCACCGCCCTGCCCACCGACGCGCGGCGTGAAGGGCGCTTCTGGCGCTTCACCCTGCCGGACGAGGGGATCGAACCGCTGCTGCGCGCGCTGATCGCGGGCGAGGCGGGCATCCTCTCGCTGTCCATAGAGCGCGCGGGGCTGCACGATGCGTTCGTTGCCATCGCCGGTGCGGCGGCGGCGCGCGCGCTGGAAGAGGAAAAGCCCGAGGAGGCGGCGCGATGAGCGGGCATCGGGGGCGCCTGTCGACGCTTTTAGCCGCATGGGTGGTGGCGCGCCGCGACTTCACGGCCATCCTGTTCTCGCGCACGTTCTTCTTCTTCCTGCTCGGCCCGCTGTTCCCGCTGATCGTCGGCGTGCTGGCCGGCAGCGTCGGCCAGCGGGTGGACCAGAGCGGGCAGGCGCCGTCGATCGGCATCGCCATGGCCCCGGCCGACACGGCGGCGATGATCGCGGCGCACGATGCGCTGGCGGAACGGCTGGGGCCGGGTCTGCCAGACATGAAGGCTCTGTCTGCCATGAAGTCCGGCACGAAAGGCGATGCCACGGCGATGCTGTCGGGTTCGCTCGAGGCGCCGGTGCTGTCCGGTCCTGCGGATCAGATCCGGGCGTGGCGCGGCGATGTGGCGATGATAGCGGCGCAGGCACGCGACGGAGCCTTGCGCAAATGGCCGGATGTCCGGCTGCGGGCCGACGCCGTGGTGCATGCCACTGACCGCCGCGCCCGGCTCAGGACCGCGCAAGCCGCGCAGACGCTGCTGTTCCTGCTGACGATGATGCTGGCGGGCATGGTCCTGTCCAACCTTGTCGAGGAAAAGGCCAACAAGATCATCGAAGTGCTGGCCGCCGCGATCCCGATGGAAGCAGTGTTCCTCGGCAAGCTCTTCGCGATGCTGGGCGTGTCGCTGGTAGGCATTGCGTCGTGGGGCGCGGTGGGCGGGCTGGTCTATCTGGGCGCGGGGTCGGCCATCCCGGACCTGCCCGAACCGGCGGTCGGGTGGCCGCTGCTGATCGGGCTGGGCGTGGTCTACTTTGCCATGGCCTACCTGCTGCTGGGGGCGGTGTTCCTCGGGATCGGATCGCTGGCGAACACCGTGCGCGAAGTGCAGACGCTTTCGATGCCGGTGACGATGATGCAGCTGATGCTGTTCTTCTTTGCGACTTACGCGATGACCCAGCCCGGCAGCGGCATAGAGCGGCTGGCGGTTATCCTGCCGTTCAGTTCGCCCTTCGCGATGCTGGCCCGCGCCGCGCAGAGCCCGGCGTTGTTGCCGCATGTCGTAGCGCTGGCATGGCAGGCGGCGTGGGTGCTGCTTCTGGTGCGCGCAGGGTCCGTGCTGTTCCGGCGCAAGGCGATGAAGTCGGGGCCGCAGAGTGGTTCCCGACGCTGGTGGAGGCGGGCGCGGCCTGCCTGAACCTTGAGCCTGACCCTCTGGCCTGAACCTTGAGCTTGAACCTTGAGCCTGAACCTCAGGCCTGATCCGTGCCCTGGCGCAGGCGGCCCGGCTGCATGCGGTAGGAACGAACCGCCAGTTCCTCCAGGCTCATCAGCTGGCGGAACACCAGGCCATAGGCCGGATGTTTGCGCCAGCACACGGTTGCCTCGAATTCGGGCAGGGCATCGGCTTCGATGCGCAGGTGCTGGCCGATGGCAAGGTGGCGGTCGATCTCGATCCCTGCGCCCTGCCGGGACAGGTCGCGCAGGCGCGCGACACAAGTCTCTCCCGCAACCGTGATCCGGGCGATGTCCTCAACCCCGATACGGATCGGGCGCTTTGGGTAGGGTCCGGCTTCGGCGATGAAGCCGTGCACGTCGATCGGCACGTCGAATCGGAAGCCCGCCTCTCCGGCGTTCTCCCAGACCTTTTCCACGCCCAGCCTTTGGCCTGCCACGCTCTCAAGCGCCAGACGCCGTTCCTGCGCCAGCGCGTGGAACAGGCGCAACCGCACGCCGGTTTCGGAAACGTCCCGCACAATGCAGAGATATTGGCCACGCAGCCCGATCAACTTCGCGGCGCGCAGCAGCAGCGCGAAGCGCGGGCTGGCTCGCTGCTCCCGTTCTCGCTGTTCTGCGTATGACCCGGACTGCCCGGCGGGCAGCGTCTCCTGGAAAGTCATGCGGCCGATACCCCTCGATACGCGCTCCGCGTCGTCGCGACGACACTATGGAACGGTCCTTAGTATAGATACCGAGTTTGAAGTTACCGCTTTCCAAACGCAATCGTTCGAAGCGAACAAAACCGCCAATCGACGCAATTTATTCGATTGCAGGATCACTATGCGTCGAACACGCGATGGTGCGGGCGGCGGGACTCGAACCCGCACTGGATACCCAAGCGGATTTTAAGTCCGCAGCGTCTACCATTCCGCCACGCCCGCATGATCGCGAATTGACGACGGCCCGGCGTCTAGCCGCCGCTGTCGCGCAGCGCAATCAGGTTACGTTGAGGCGGGCGCGCATTTCCTTGCCGGGCTTGAAATAAGGCACCCGCTTTTCTGGCACTTCCACGCTTTCGCCGGTGCGCGGATTGCGGCCCTTGCGGCCTTCGCGATGACGGGTGGAGAACGCGCCGAAGCCGCGCAGTTCCACGCGGCCGCCATCGGCAAGGCGCTGGCTGATCTCCTCGAAGAAGGTGTCCACCGCGCGCTCGACGTCTTCGGCACGCAGTTCCGGATTTTCCCGGCCCAGTATCTGCAGAAGTTCCGACCTGATCATCGCCAATGTCCCCCAAAAAATTCCTGGTACACCCGGCACAGCCGAAAAAATCGACGGTCTGCGCAGGAATCCGAATATTACGCGTGGCCGCCCCATGGCCGATTGCAAAAATGCCATCGGCAAGCGGTTTGCGCAACGCTTTCAAGCAGCAGCCCCAAAATCGGCCAATCTGTCGCGCAAGCGACACGCCCTGCGGGACAACGGCCCATTTACAGCGGGAAATCCGGCGCTAACCTTCGATCTTTCACCGGTCGCAAGGCCGGGAACAAGAAACAGACAGACACAGGGCGCGAAGGCAAAAAGCACCATGAAAGACATGTCACTCTGGACCGAAGGGGACTGGATCGGCGCGATCGGCGCGGTCTTCCTCTTCGCGGTGCTCGCCGTGGGCGGGATCATCGCCACCCGCAAGAGCGATGAATTCGCAGGACACCCGCGCGGCCTCTTCGTGCTGTTCTATGCCGAAATGTGGGAGCGTTTCTCCTACTACGGCATGCGCGCGCTGCTGATCCTGTACCTCGTCAAGTTCTGGCTGTTTTCCGATGGCCAGTCGAACCTGATCTACGGGGCTTACACCAGCCTCGTCTACATCACCCCGGTGCTGGGCGGCTACATCGCCGACCGCTGGCTGGGGCAGCGCAAGGCCGTGCTGTTCGGCGGCCTGGTGCTGGCGCTGGGCCACCTGTTCATGGCCTACGAAGGGATGCACGGCATCACCGACCCCGCCACCAAACAGGCCGATCCCGCGCTCAATGTGTTCTGGCTGGCGCTGGCGCTCATCATCGTGGGCTCGGGCTTCCTCAAGGCGAACATCTCGGTGATCGTCGGCCAACTCTACAAGATGACCGACACCCGCCGCGACGCCGCCTACACGATCTTCTACATGGGCGTTAACACCGGCGCGGCGCTGGGCACGATCCTGGTCGGCTACCTTGGCGAGACACTGGGCTGGTCATGGGGCTTCGGCCTTGCCGGCATCGGCATGCTGCTGGGTCTGGTCATCTTCGTGCTGGGCCGCCCGGCGCTGCAGGGCCGGGGCGAACCGCCAAAGCCGCTGGCGAAGAGGGGCGAGTTCACGCTCTACGGCGTCGGCCTCGCTTCGGTCGCGGTGATCTGGCTCCTGATCCAGTACGTCAGCGTGATCCAGAGCCTGCTGGTGGTTTCGGGCATCGCGATGCTGCTCTACACCCTCTACGAAGCGTTCAAGCTGCCCAAGGAAGCGCGTGAGCGCATCTTCGCGATCCTGTTCCTGATCGCGCTCAACCCGATCTTCTGGGGCCTGTTCGAGCAGGCGGGCGGTTCGCTCAGCCTCTATACCGACAAGTTCGTGGACCGCGGCGGGGTGCCGACCAGCCTGTTCCAGTCGATCAACCCGATCTACATCGTCGTATTCAGCCCGATCATCGCCGGTATCTGGACGGTGCTGGGCAAGAAGGGGCTGGAACCGAGCGCGCCCGCCAAGTTCGCACTGGCGCTGGCGCAGGTGGGCCTGGGCTTCCTCGTCTTCGTGTGGGGCGCGGGCACGGGCGATCCGGCGGTGATGACCTCGGTGCTGTTCGTGTTCCTGATCTATGCGCTGCACACCACTGGCGAACTGTGCCTGTCGCCCGTCGGCCTTTCCGCCATGACGCGACTGGCGCCGCTGCACCTTGGCAGCTTCATCATGGGCGCGTGGTTCTATATGACCGCGGTGGGCAACTTCGTGGCGGGCAAGATCGGCGAGGCGACCGGCGGCGAAAGCGGCACCATGGACAAGGCACTGACGCTGGCGATCTATGCGAAGATCGGCTGGATCACGCTGGGCGTCGCTGTGGTCGTCCTTGCGCTGTCGCCCATCGTGAGGCGCTGGATGCACCTCGACACGCTGAAGGATCGCGGCATGGACGCCGACCTTGCCGGACGCTCCGGCATCGGGCTGGAGGCGCAGGAGGCAGGCGTCCATCCGGCCATGAAGACCGACTGACAAAACCATGCGGCCCGGGCGATCCCCGGGCCGTTTTACAAGGTGCGCCGATGGCACCGGCCGATCCGGACTTGCCTGCTCACCAAGAAGTTTGATGCCCCGACCCACCCCGTCCGGGGCGCGGCGCTAGGGCACGGTTAGAAACGCTAGACCTCGATCGGCGCATGATCGCGCCGAGGGACCATGCGATGTCGCACGCGCCCCCTCTACTGCCACCGCGGGTGGCGCTCTTCGGTCAGGGAAGGCTTACGCGGGCCCTCAGGCCCGCGCTTCGTTCACGCCGGTGCTGTTGTGGCGCAGGGCCTTCAGCACGGTGTCGACGATCTGCGGGGCGTTAAGGCCGGCTTCGTCGTACTGCGCGTCGGGCTTGTCGTGGTCCTGGAACACGTCCGGCAGGCGCATGGTGCGGATCTTGAGGCCGGCGTCGGTCAGCCCCTCATCGCTCGCCATCGTCAGGACGTGAGCACCCAGGCCGCCGATCGAGCCTTCCTCCACCGTGACGACCACTTCGTGGCTCAGCATCAGGCGGCGGATCAGATCGGTGTCGAGAGGCTTGGCAAAGCGCAGGTCGGCCACGGTGGCGGACAGGCCCTTCGCCTCAAGCTGGTCGGCTGCCCTCAGCGCTTCGCCAAGGCGCGTGCCGAGCGAAAGCAGCGCCACCTTGGTGCCTTCACGCACTACGCGGCCCTTGCCGATTTCCAGCAGTTCGGGCGTTTCGGGCATGGCTACGCCGGTGCCGTTGCCGCGCGGATAGCGGAATGCGATCGGACCGGCGTCGTACTGTGCGGCGGTGTGGACCATGTGGACCAGTTCCGCCTCGTCCGCAGCGGCCATGACCACCATGTTGGGCAGCGTCGCCAGATAGGTCACGTCGAACGAACCGGCATGCGTCGCGCCGTCCGCCCCGACCAGGCCGGCGCGATCGATGGCGAAGCGGACCGGCAGGTTCTGGATCGCCACGTCGTGAACGACCTGATCGAACGCGCGCTGCAGGAAGGTGGAATAGATCGCGCAGAACGGGCGCATCCCCTGCGCGGCAAGGCCCGCCGCGAACGTCACGGCGTGCTGTTCGGCGATGCCGACGTCGAAGCTGCGTTCGGGGAAGGCCTGCGCGAACTTGTCCAGCCCGGTGCCTGACGGCATCGCGGCGGTGATGGCGCAGATCGTCGGGTCGTTCAGCGCCTCTGCATGGAGCGCTTTGGCGAAGACGCCGGTGTAGCTAGGCGGTCCGGCAGGCGCCTTGGCCTGTTCGCCGGTGACGATGTCGAACTTCTGGACGCCGTGATACTTGTCCGCCGCGTTCTCGGCCGGGGCATAGCCCTTGCCCTTCTGCGTCACGACGTGGACCAGGATCGGGCCTTCGCCGGCATCGCGCACGTTTTCCAGCACCGGGACCAGCGCGTCCAGATCATGGCCGTCGATCGGGCCGACGTAGTAGAAGCCCAGTTCCTCGAACAGGGTGCCGCCCATGGCCATGCCGCGCGCGAACTCGTCGGTCTTGCGGGCGGCCTGATGCAGCGGGCGGGGCAGGCGGCGGGCGAACTTGCGGGCCAGTTCGCGCAGGCCCAGGAACTTGCCGGAGGACACCAGCCGCGCAAGGTAGGCCGACAGGCCGCCCACTGGCGGCGCGATCGACATGTCGTTGTCGTTGAGGATGACGACGAGGCGGTTGCCGGCATCGCGCGCGTTGTTCATCGCCTCGTAGGCCATGCCCGCGCTCATCGCGCCGTCGCCGATCACCGCGATGCCGCGGCCCGGCTCACCCTTGATCTTGCTGCCGATGGCAAAGCCCAGCGCCGCCGAGATCGAAGTGGAACTGTGCGCCGTGCCGAATGGATCGTACTCGCTCTCCGAACGCTTGGTGAAGCCGGACAGGCCGCCGCCCTGGCGCAGCGTGCGGATGCGGTCGCGGCGCCCCGTGAGGATCTTGTGCGGATAGGCCTGATGGCCGACGTCCCAGATCAGGCGGTCTACCGGCGTGTCGAACACGTAATGGATCGCGACGGTCAGTTCGACGACGCCCAGCCCCGAGCCGAGGTGGCCGCCGGTCTGTCCCACGGCGGAGATCATCTCCGCACGCAGTTCGTCGGCGAGTTGGCGAAGTTGCGCAGGCTTGAGCGTGCGCAGTTGATCGGGCGTCGAAACGGTGTCGAGCAGAGGTGTGGCCGGATTGGCAGTCATCTTACGGCCCTACACCGTTGTTGCGGACCTGTCGATTGACGGGTTCTGCAATATCGCGCGTAATTTGCGTTCGCGTTTCTTAGCTGCAATCGGCGCAGATGCCGCGCAGTTCGACCACCGGGCGCACGTCCGCGAATCCCGCACCCTTGGCGGCGGCGATGAGGGCGCCGGTCAGCTTGTCGTCATCGATGTGCACCGCCTGTCCGCAACTGTCGCAGATCAGGAAGATGCAGTCGTGCTGGCATCCGGGATGGCTGTTGGCGACATAGGCGTTGGCGCTTTCCACCCGGCGCGCCAGGTTTGTCCGCACGAACAGGTCGAGGATGCGGTAGACGCTGTTGGGCGCCACGCGCTTTCCGCGCAGCGACGATACGCTCTCGGCAAGGTCGTAGGCGGAGGCCGGGCGTTCGCGTTCCGCCAGCGCGGAGAACACGTCGGCGCGCATGTCCGTCCACTGCTCTCCGGCTTCGACCAGAGCGGTGCGCGCGGCCGTTACAAGGCCGTCGCCGGAATGTTCGTGATGGTGATGTTTACCCGACATGCCCCTCATATGGGGCTTTGCGCGGGCCAGTGCAATTGGCGGCTTGCAGTACGCCGATCAGCGGTTTCAGTGGCTCTGCGCGGCCTGTGCCGGGGGGACCAGATCGTTCGACAACGGTGCGACGTGGCCGATCCCCATGGCGCCCATCACCAGCAACGCACCGCCGGCGAAGCCGAAGGCGAAGTAGCGGTAGAAGTCAGGCTTGAAGATACCCATCACGTTGCTTTCGAACTGTCTTTCTGGTGGCCGGGATGCCTGCTGCATCACGCGGTCGGGAATGGCGTACGGGCCCTTTGGCCGGAAACGCCTTGCAGTCCAGTGAACAAAAGTATGCGTATGACACTTTAGCGACGAAGCGTTGAACTGGATCGACGAACTGCAGGATCAAGTGCGGTTATTGACGCCAGGCTGCCACAATCACCGAGAACGCCACCAGGATCAGCACGGGCAGGGCCGCGAAAACGAACGGCAGTGCGCTGGCTGCCAGAGCGCTGGCGGGCGACCGCAGTCTGCCCAATCGCAGCAGCACTGCCGCGATGGTCAGGCCGGTGAGAAAGCCGACGACGACGAGGGGGCCGAGCCAGGTAGCCGTCACCCCGTCACTGTCCCCGCGCCCGTCATCGTCGCTGTTCCTTCCGCCGGAATAGGCCAGCCCCTTAGTGCTTGAAGTGGCGCATCCCGGTGAAGACCATGGCGAGGCCGGCCTCATCGGCTGCCGCGATCACTTCGTCGTCGCGGATCGAGCCGCCCGGCTGGATCACTGCGGTCGCCCCGGCCTCGGCGGCGGCGAGCAGGCCGTCGGCAAACGGGAAGAAGGCGTCGGAGGCAACAGCCGAACCGACTGTGCGTGCCTGCGCCCAGCCGAACTTCTCTGCAGCTTCGGCGGCCTTCATCGCAGCGATGCGCGAGGAATCGCGGCGGTTCATCTGTCCGGCACCGATCCCGGCGGTGACGCCGTCCTTCGCATAGACGATCGCGTTCGACTTGACGTGGCGGGCCACGGTCCACGCGAACAGGCAATCGGTGAGTTCCCGGTCGGTGGGCGCGCGCTTCGTCACGACCTTGAGATCGTCGAAGCCGATGGCGCCGTTGTCACGCCCCTGAACCAGCAGGCCGCCGGTGATCGGGCGCACGGTAAGCCCGCCGCGACGCGGATCGGGCAGTTCGCCGGTCAGCAGCAGGCGCAGGTTCTTCTTCTTCGCGAAGAACGCCCGTGCTTCCTCGTCGGCATCGGGTGCGACAACGACTTCGGTGAAGATCTGGCAGATCGCCTCTGCGGTTGCGCCGTCAAGCGTCTGGTTGACCGCAACGATGCCGCCGAATGCCGACACGTCGTCACACGCCAGCGCGCCGTTCCATGCGTCGAGCAGCGAATCGCCCTGGGCGACGCCGCAGGGGTTGGCGTGCTTGACGATGACGACGGCGGGTTTCTGCCCCCTGAACTCGGCAGCGAGTTCGAAAGCGGCGTCGGCGTCGTTGTAGTTGTTGTAGGACAGTTCCTTGCCCTGCACCTGCTCAGCCTGCGCCAGTCCCTTGGTGAAGGGGCCGACCGGCGTGTAGAGCGCGGCCTTCTGGTGCGGGTTCTCACCATAGCGCAGCGTGGTGGACAGGCGGCCATTTACGCTGAGCATCTCGGGGAATTCAAGGCCCTGATCGGCAAAGGCGAACCACTGGCTGATCATCGAATCGTAAGCGGCGGTCTGCGCATAGGCGCGTGCGGCCATCAGTTTGCGGAAGGCGAGCGTGGTGGCGCCGTCGGTCGCTTCCAGTTCGACCAGCAGGCCCTCGTAGTCGCTGGGGTCGGTGACGATGGTGACGAAGGCGTGGTTCTTGGCCGCCGAGCGCACCATGGAGGGGCCGCCGATGTCGATGTTCTCGATGATTTCGTCGCGGCTGGCACCCTTCGCTACGGTCGCCTCGAAGGGGTAGAGGTTGACCACGACAAGGTCGATCGCGCCGATGGCATGTTCGGCCATCGCGGCAGCATGTTCCGGGTTGTCGCGCACGGCCAGCAGGCCGCCGTGGACCATCGGGTGCAGCGTCTTCACGCGGCCATCCATCATTTCGGGGAAGCCGGTGATCTCGGAGATGTCCTTGACCGTCAGCCCCGCATCGCGCAGCGCCTTGGCGGTGCCGCCGGTCGAAACCAGTTCCACGCCCCTGTCGCTGAGGACTTTGCCCAGTTCGGCAAGGCCGGTCTTGTCGGACACGGAGAGCAAGGCGCGGCGGATCTGGACGGAATCGGTCATGAGGCGGGCTTCCCTGGCGAATGTCTCTTCGCGCGCGCCCTTAGGACGCCGGGCGCACGGGGGCAAGGCAGGTCAGCCCATGAAGGATCGTTAACCGCCGATCCGCGGCCGTTTGAGCTACGCCAGCGACGCAGCGCCGGGGCAACCCGAATGATCGCTGCAGAAGGAGGTGATTCATATAGCTGTAAATACCGCAATCCTCATCATCATGGCCTGCCTCGCCTTCACGACCCTTGTTCTCAAGATCGTGGAAATGAGCCGCAATAAATGATGACGGGCGGGGGATGGGCTGGCACCTGTCCCCCAAACGAACCCGCCGCTTCAGAACGGCGAAAGGCGCGCTACTGGCATAGCGCGCCTTTCTGAATTCGGGTGATTCATAGATACAAATACCGCCAAACCAAGTTACTTTGGCCGAGACGAGTTTGCAAGACCGGGATTACGCTCGATCGCTTCAGTTCATCTTCTTGATGATCCACCCGAATGTCCCGCCTCCGCGCGAAACCATGCCCTGGACGACGATCTGCTGCGTCGCCTGCGGACGGCCCTGACCATCGACCCAGAGCGAATCCTCCACCGTCATCTCGCCTTCGTCGGTGGCGCAGCGGAATTGCCAGTAGCTGCCGTCGGGCAGCGAAAGGCCCGCGCCCTTGCCGTCCGCGGTCAGGGTTACGTCCACGTCCGGGCCAAGGTGGAAGCGCACCGCGAAGCCCACCTTGCCACGCTTGCCCTTCTTGCCGGCGGGCAGCAGCAGGTCTTCGCCGCGCAGTTCGCTGCCATCGTCGCGCAGCAGCAGGATGCGCTGGTGCGTCAGCCCGTAGCGGGTCGCATAGCCGTTGTGGCTGGCCTCCAGCCGGGTGGCGTTGGAGCCGTTTTCCTGTGGCAGCGTCTTGCGGTCCACCGCCACTTCGGTGACGCCCGAGCCGATCATGCCGTTGATGAGGACGGCGGTGGAATTAGCATCGTCCAGCGTCAGCGTGGAGTGCGCCGCCGTGGCGCGCAGGCCCTGTTCCAGTCGCACTGGCACCAGCCCCCCGCCGCTGGCCGCGCCGCCGCAGTTGACGACGATGCGGTGGGGCCCATGCGAAAACTCGAACGCCAGCGTGGAAGCGCAGCCGAACCGGGCATGGGCGGGCATCGGCGGTGGTGCAGTGTCGAACTGCAGCACGGACTTATGGGCCGATACGCGCTGGTAGCCCCACTGGCGCACGTCGCGCAAAGGCCGGGCACGCACGCCGCTGGCGTGGACCAGCGCTTCGACGTCCGCTCCGTCCACGGCCCAGCCGCCCTGCCACGAACCCAGACCGCCGTCGCCGTGGGTCAGCGCCAGCAGCGGCGGCACCAGCAGTTCGACCACGCGCTCGATCGCGGGCGGGGCATCGCGCCGGGTAGCCTGATAGCAGTTGCGCAGCCGAACCAGCAGCGCGATCGCCTCCATCTGGGCCAGCGGGCTGCGTGACAGGACGCCGCCATCATCGCCCATCAGTTCGCCCAGCGCCTTGATCAGGCCAGCCTCGCCGTAAAGGCGGCGGGGGCGGCCGTCGGGCAGCAGCAGCCCGGCGGCGACGATGCCCACCCAGCCCGCGATTTCGGCAAGGCCGTCCTCCGCGCTGCCGACATGCCGATCCAGCCAGCGCGCGGTCTCGGCGATGTGGCCCAGCGTGCGCAGGCGCAGCGCCTTTTCGCCTGACAGGATCAGCGGCGCGTGGGCCAGCCAGTTGGCAAGCCGCGCGCCGGTATTGCCCACGCTCCATGCCGGGCCCTTTCCGGGCTTGGCGGGCGGTTTGGGATTGGCCTGCAGCCAGGCGGTGAGGATCCGTTCAGCCACCGGCGCACCCTGTTCGCGGGGCGCGCAGGCTTCGAGATCGGTCAGCCAAGAGAAGGAATGCACCACCTTTTCCAGCGGCGGCGTGACGCGCGCGGCGCCTGCGAAATCGACCTGTGCGATCGGCGTCTTGGCGCCGTGAACCAGAAAATGCCCGGCGCGGATTGCCGTGCCGGCGGCGCGATTGCCGGGCAGGGTGTTGTTGACCGTCGCCAGCAGGCGGGTGCGCGCCTTGCGCCCCATCGGGCCGGAGAGCATCGCCCCCGGCACGCCCAGGCGATAGGCCATGCGGATGAAACGCTCTCCTACGCCCACCGACGGGGCCGAGAAGTCCACCAGCGCCAGCGCCCGGTTCGGTTCCAGCCTGCCGCCCGCAACCGGCGCGTGATCGGCAGGAGAGAACCGCACATCGTCGTTGCTGCTCACCACACCCTCCTGCACGCCCTGCGCCAGAGGAAGCGCGCGGACCGGGTCCGGGTTCCGGGCTGGAGCGCTGCCTGTCGCAGGCGTCAGGCGGGTGTCCGCGCCCACTCTATGCGAGGCCCTTCAGCAGCTTGATGTTGGCGGCGTACTGCGACGGGCCGCCCTTGAACGTCGCGGAGCCTGCCACCAGCACGTCGGCACCGGCAGAGACGCACAGCGGAGCCGTGCGGGCATCGACGCCGCCGTCCACTTCCAGCCGGATGTCGCGGCCCGACTTGTCGATCATCTTGCGCACCGCCTCGATCTTGCGAAGCTGGCTGGAGATGAAGCTCTGGCCGCCGAAGCCGGGGTTAACGCTCATGATCAGGACCAGGTCGATCTCGTCGATCAGGTAGTCCAGCATCTTGGCAGGGGTGGCCGGGTTCAGCGAGATGCCCGCCTTCTTGCCCAGATTGCGGATCGTCTGCACCGTGCGGTGGACGTGCGGCCCCGCTTCGGGGTGGACGGTGATGTAGTCCGCGCCCGCCTCTGCGAAGGCTTCGAGGTAGGCGTCCACCGGAGAGATCATGAGGTGCACGTCGAACGGCTTGGTGCTGTGCGGGCGCAGCGCCTTCACCACGGCGGGGCCGATGGTGATGTTGGGCACGAAGTGGCCGTCCATGACGTCGACATGGACCCAGTCGCAACCGGCCTCGTCGATGGCGCGCACTTCCTCTCCGAGCCGGGCGAAGTCGGCGGACAGGATCGAAGGGGAGATCAGCGGAATTGTCATGGGCAGAAACGAACGCTCCTTTTCCCCGGAATACGCCACCACATCTTGGGGCGACAAGCGTCCGGAGCAGCGTTTTCCACACGCGATCTTGTAGCAAGGGGCATGTCCAACAGTTTCCTGCACGCTGCGGCCAGCCGGTGCTTTCGGGCGGCGGAACAGGAAATTCAGTGCGCGTTCACGGCGTTTCGGGCACTTGGGCATTCATAGCGGGTTTCATGGCGTTCCGGACGCCATGCCCAGCGCCTAACGATGTGCCTGACAATCCGGGCCGACCATACGGAAAAGAGATGACCAAGACGAACCTGCCTTATCGAACCCGTGCTGCCGCCGCGCTGCTGGCGACGGCGGGTCTTGCCCTGTCGATGCCGGCCATGGCCGAGCCCTATCGCAACGAAATCCGCAATGAGCCGGCGCGCTGCCAGTCCGACCGTGGTCCGGCGATCATGGTCACGGTGGACGGCATCAAGGCATCCTCGGGCAAGCTGCGCGTGCAGTCGTACCGGGCAACCTCCGGCGAGTGGCTGGTCAAGGGCAAGTGGCTGTCGCGCATAGAGGTTCCGGCGCGGGCCGGTTCGATGAGCTTCTGCGTACCGGTGCCGTCTTCCGGCACTTATGGCATCGCCGTGCGACACGACGTCAACGGCAATGGTCACACCGACCTGAGCACCGATGGCGGAGCGATGTCGAACAATCCCTCGATCAACATCTTCAACCTGGGCAAGCCGAGCTACACCAAGGTTGGCGTGCCGGTGGGCGACGGGGTGAAATCCATACGGATCCAGATGAAGTACATGTGAGCGGCGGGTTCTAAGTCCAGCCGTCATGCACCGCCGTCATGCACTGGCCAGAATCGCCCGCGCATCGGCAAGGTCCGACGGCTTGTCCACGTCCACAGCGGCAAGCCCGTCGCGCGCGGGCACCAGGCTGGCGGTGACGCCGATCCTGCGGCCCAGCCGCGCGATGGCGGCGCTCAGCGTCAGTCGTCCCAGCGCATAGCCCAGCAGCATTCCGATCCCCAGCCGCGCGGCGATGCGCCAGGGACGCTTGCGGTCGGCCTCCACCATCTTCCACGTATCGATGGCAAGCCGGGCGTTCGGCGTCGCCAGCAGGAACAGGTTGCAGCCCGACCAGTGTCCGTCGGCAAAACGCAGGTACGTGCGGCGGCTGCCGGGCATAGCCGCCTCGATCGCCTCGCGCCGGGCAAGCAGCATGGCGACGTCGCTGGCCTGCGGGGTGTCGTTCAGGAAATCGCGGACCCAGACGCCTTTCAGCAGCGCATGGTCGCTGGTGGTGACCAGCAGCGGCGCGCCCAGCGCCTCCAAACCGATGGCGACGCTCGCGCTGGGGCCGGTGCCGGTGGCCAGCACCTCGCAGCCCAGCTCCAGCGCCAGCGCGCGAACGGCGGCATCGTTGGCGGACACGGCGATGCGCGATATGCCCGCGTCCCGCAATGCCGCGACGACGTGGGCCAGCATCGGTTTGCCCGCAATGTCGACCAGCGACTTGTGCGAGACGCCTTCCGCCTCGGCGACGGGGTCCGGTGCACCGGGGCGCGAACCGGCAAGGATCAGGGCGTTCATGCAGTCTTCTCCCGCTTTTCCCGCCAGACCTGAAACAGCACGGCAGGCGCGGCGAGGATGGGATGGCGCTCACGCCAGGGCGTGATCTTCACCGCCACGCCGGTATGGCGCTCGATCTTCCAGGCGGCATAGCGGGCGGCGCCCTCAAAGGTGGTGGAAGCCTTGATCAGGCGCAGGACGTTGTAGGGCTTGCCCATCCGCCGCCGATGCGCCCACCACGACAGGATCTGCCCGCGTTCGCGCGGGCCCAGTGCGGGGCGGATGCGATTACCCTCCTGCGCAAAGGGCACCGCGGCAGCTTTGAGGGCCAGCGGCAGCAACCCGTCGAAGTGGGCGCGGTTGGCGGCAAGGATCGAATCCTCGCGGCCGGCCTTCTCCACGCGGAACTCGGCGGCGTAAGTGGCCCGGAACAGGGCGCGCCAGTAATCTTCGGGTGTGCCGGCATTCGGGCCAAGCGCCACGGCAAGCCGGGCGGCTGTCTTTGCCGCGCCTGCCACTGCCTGCGCGATCGCGTGGCCCGCCGCATCGTCGCGCTGCCAGGCAAGGCCGCTTGGCTGGACGAAGCGGGCCCAGATGGTGGTGTCCACCCGTTCTCCGGCGGCAGCGGCGCAGAAGGTCTCCAGCGCCATCGTCGCCACCTTGGCGCGCAGGGGAACGCCGCCGAACGTCCACTCGTGATAGCTGACGCGGGGCCAGATACGCTCAATCTGCGCACCGGGCAGCAGCACGTAGAAGTCCAGCACGCCTTCCAGCGAGCCGGTGCGCAGGTTCGATCCGTAGAACAGCACCCCCAGCGCACCCGCCGCCCGAGCCAGCCGTTCGGCGAAAGCGCGCACTTCGGGCACGACTTCGCGCGTCAGGGCGGCGGCAATGCGATCGTCAAGGGTGGAGGCTTCGGTCATCGCCGCTGGCATCGGACAGGCTTGCGTGAATTACAAGCCGCCAAGGTGCACGTTCAGGGAACGACGAAGTTGATCTGCGGGCCTTCGCCCAGCACGTAGCGACCGGCAGGGAACGCTTCGCCATCGAGGATGAACGAGCCGCCGATGTCCATCTCCACCTCGTCCGCACTGACGCGGTGCGCGCCGCGGCGGGCGAACAGCTTGAGGTTGAAGCCGAACATCATGGCAGGCAGCAGCGCCACCAGCCAGCGCACCGGCCAGTCGATCACCGCCAGCTTGAGGCCGGGCGTGGGGTTGCGGCCGAACGGGCGCGCACCCAGCGGGAAGCGTTCGAAGGTGGTAGCGATCGTCAGGTACCGCTCATCCGCGCGGCCCTTGCCCAGATAAGGCAGGTGCTGGCCGGTCCGGCGGTCGACGATGCGGGTGGGGGTGCAGGCGCGCCAGACGTTGCGGGCGCCGCCGAACAGCGTCTGAAGCACGCCCCACAGGATCGTCAGGCCCACCGCGAAGCTGTTGAACAGGCCGCGACGATGCGCCTCCTGCCCGGCTTCGGTGGCGACGGAGAACACGCCGGTGCCAAGGATAAATCCCTGCACGCAGTGATTCGAGCCATCGGCGGGCGAAATGCGCAGCGGAGCGCGGGCCACGGTGCGGCCCTTGTGCGCGGCGTGAAGCGCTTCTGCCAGCGACCACTTGTTGGGCAGGCCCAGATCGACGGCCAGCGCGTTGGTCTTGCCCTTGGGAAGGACGATGACGGTCGGCCAATCGTCGCCGAACAGGTCCGCGCCTGCGGACAGGGCATCGCGCACGGTGCCATCGCCGCCATCGACCACGAGGTAGTCGATCCCGCGACGGGCGAATTCCGTCAGAGTGTCACGCAGTTCTTCCCGCGTACGGGGCGTCTGCGTCAGGATGTTGGAGCAATCCGCCATTTCGGGCGAGACGCCCTTGTTGCGGTGGCTGCGCGGATTGCGGATGATTCCGACCAGGGGCACCGCGCGTCCGCGACGGGCAGGACGAAACGTCCGCGCGCCATCGCTGCGGCCAAGCTCACCGAAGATCGGCAGCGTTTCGAAAGTGTGAATGCTTCCGTGCACGCCGCCCATGTAGGGAGGCTTGCGGAAAAAATCATCCAGAAATATGCTCTGACACAATCGCGTTACAGTTTAATGGCTCTTGTGCCCGGATTGCCACGTATGTGGCAAGATTGGGGCTGGCGAAAATACCCTCGCATTGTTTCTACCGGCCAATGGCCCTAGGTGCCGTGACATGGTTGAGAAAGCAGACGCGCTGTCGGTCGTCACGATCGGCGAAAATCCGGTGAAACTGTGGGGACTTGCGCCGGGTGAGCGGGTAGGCCGGATTGCCCGTGCTGCCGGCTGTGCGCCGGTGGGAACGGTGCCGGATGCGGCGGCCATCCTGTCCAACGCCGCGTTCGCGTGGGATCCCGCGTGGTTCGGCAACATTGCCGGTCGCCCCGGAACGGTGCTGACGCTGGGCGGCGTTCCGGCGCTCGCTCATGCCGCCGACGCCGGGCAGACGGCACGAATCGCGCAGGCCATGGCGGCGGGCGTGCCGCTGGCGGATGCCGCCGGGTTCGACGTCGTCGCCTATGAAGATGGTCCCACCATCGAGAACAAGCAGCTGCGCAAGCGTGAGACGCCGTTCCTGATGGCGCTGACCCCCGCCAGCCTGCGCCCGATCGAGCGCGCCAGCTACTTCGGCGCGTACAAGGGCGTGACCGACATCCTCACCAAGTACCTGTGGCCGGAATGGGCGCTGGTGCTGACCCGGATCTGCGCGAAGCTGGGCGTGACGCCGAACATGGTGACCGTAGTCGGCGCGGTGTTCTGCGTGGCCGCGACGGCGCTGTTCGCCTATGGTCATTACTGGCTGGGCATGGCGCTGGGGCTGTTCTTCATGGTGCTGGACACCGTTGACGGCAAGCTGGCGCGCTGCACGATCACCTCGTCCGCCCTTGGTAACGTGCTCGACCACGGGATGGATCTGGTCCATCCCCCGTTCTGGTGGTGGTTCTGGGCGACAGGGCTGGCATACTGGGGGCTGGCTCTGGATCCGGCCACATTCTGGGCGGTGCAGGCCGCCATCATGATCGGCTATGTGGTCCAGCGCCTGATCGAAGGCGCCTTCATCGCCCTGTTCGACGGCATCCACATTCACGTATGGGAGCGGTTCGACAGCCTGTTCCGTCTGGTCACCGCGCGCCGCAATCCGAACATGGTGATCCTGTTCGGGGCCGTGGTCTTCCAGCGACCCGACATCGGCATCGTCGCTGTGGCGTGGTGGACCGCGCTTTGCTGCCTGGTCCATGCCGTGCGGCTGGTGCAGGCGATGGTGCGCAAGGCTGCGGGAAAGCCCGTGCGGTCCTGGCTAGCCGATCCCGCCTGAACCGCAGCGCGCCGCTTCAGCGCGGGCGGGCGATGTAGTCGAGGATGGCGTCGGCGGCGCGGCGCGGGGCCTGCCCGTCAAGCACGCCCAGCCGTCCCTCGACGAAGCTCTTCTGGAACGATCGCAGCGGCGCCTGCGCGACCGGAGCCTGCGCGATCGCCGGAAGCAGATCGTCCAGACCGGATACGACCTGCCCGCAGTGCCATATCGAAAGGGTGGGATCGTCCTGCCATTCGTGCCCGAACGGGTTCAGGAACAGCGCCGGGCGCGGGGTCTGGAGAAATTCCAGAACCTGGCTGGACGTATCGCCGATGTAGATGTCCGCTGCGGCGGGATAGCTGCCATCGACGGCGGCAAAGCTGTGATAGTCGCACAATACGTCGTCCCGGCCTGCAAGACTGTTGCACAGGTCCGCCACTTCGGGAGCGCGTTCCACCAGCCGCTGGTGCGGCGCGAAGATAAGGTTGTAGCGCCCGCTCTCCACGATGGCGTCGATGACGTCGCGGCCCCACGACCACCACGACGAGCGTTCCTTCTGCCAGTGCGGATTGTAGAGCAGCGTCGGCCTGTCGTTGGCGAATCGGGGCTTGCCGTGCCCGAGATGCCGGAAGCACGACTTCACGTATCCCGTCGTCACGACCCGCGCGGGATCGACGCCGTGCTGGAGAAAACTGGCGCGGTCGGCTTGCGTCGCCACCAGCGTCAGCGAGGGTGCGTGGCGCCGTGCATCGTCGTAGCCGTAGTTGATGGTACCGGCGCCGTGCAGCGTGTTGAAGAACGGCGGCAGGATGCGTTCGCGGCCCAGCACGCGCGGAAGCCACAGGCTGGTCTGCTCGGCGCAGACCACCGCCGAGGCGCGCAGCAGCGCCGGGAGCATCCGCACCAGCATCGGCAGCTTGCCCGGCAGCGCGGGGTTGCTGCCGGTTTCAGGGTCGGCGGTCCATCGCCAGCCCGGCGCGCGGCGGATGCGCACGCGCGTCAGACCGGCCTCCCGCAGCCAGCGTTCGAGAAGGACTTCGTGCGTGCGGGTGGCGACCCACAGATCGATGGGAGGCGCATCGGGCCGGCCTGCCATCTCCTCTGCGATGGGGTAAAGGTGCGGGATCAGCAGCGTCTCTCCCAGGAACAGGAAGGCGACGGGCCTGCCTGACCGGGGTGCCTCTCGGCTCACGCCCCGGTGCCCGGCGCGCCGCTCCGCGCGTGCTGTTCGCGCCAGCTCACGATGTCTTCCGGGCGATCGATTTCCTGCCAGATTCCGGGCGCGCGCTCGACTGCCGAAACCAGCCAGCGCCGCGCCAGCCGGTCGACGATGGCGTGGTGATAGGCGCCTACGCCGTTACGCTCCGCGATGATCTCCTCCATCACCTGCCGGTATTCGGCATGGCCGCCGGTGGCGATGACGCAGCCGAGCGAGCGGTGCGTGGCCGTATTCTCGGGCAGATCCTTGCCCACCGCGCTGATCTGGGCACCGTCCAGCGTGACGAGCATGTCGTCGTAGTCCGCCGCCTCGATGCGCTCCACCACGAGGCCGATCGAGGCGATCGGCGTGGCGAGGGCGCGCGTCAGGATTTCGGCATCGAACAGGGTGTCGCCATTAAGGATGCAGAACGGCGCATCCATCAGGTCGCGCGCCGCCCAGACGCTGCCGATGCTGCTGGCGACAGCCCAAAACGGGTTGAAGCGCGCCTCTGCCAGCAGGGGGGTGGGCTCCGCGAGGGCCGCAGCGACCTGCGCATGGCGATATCCGGTCATCACCGTGACCCGCTTCACCCCGGCTTGGGCAAGGGCATGGAGCTGGTGGTTCAGGATGCTGCGTCCGCCCACTTCCACAAGGCATTTCGGAAGCGTCGAGGTTATCGGCAGCAGGCGTGTGCCCTGGCCGGCGGCCAGCAGGATGGCATGTTCGATCATGACCGGGCCATAGCTGCAACGCGGAACGAGGAAAAGGGTGGTCCCGGCAAAGCACAGTTGCCTTCGGGAAGCATGCTTGCAATTGTCCAAAGCCTCGTCCAAGGCGTTGGAAGATGCCCGCAGATACTGTCTCCTCCCCGCCCGCAACGGCGCTGGGACGAATTTTCCGAAACACTGTCTGGCTTATGAGCGGCAGGGGCTTCGGCGCCATCTGCAGTCTTGTCTACCTTGCCATTCTCACCCGAACGCTGGGCGTAAAGGGCTTCGGCCACTTCTCCCTGATCTTCGGCACTGCGCAGGCGCTCGTCGCCATCGCCGGGTTCCAGACCTGGCGGGTGGTGGTGCGTTACGGTGCGCAGCATATCCTGGACCGGGACTGGGACAAGTTCGGCCGCCTCAGCATGCTGTGCGGCGTGGCGGACGCCGTGGGTGCCGTGCTCGGCTGCGGGATCGCGGCCATCGCCATCTACGGGTTCGCGCATAAGCTGGAGCTGAACCCGGCTTACATCGACGTGGCCTTCTGGTTCTGCTGTGCGCAGCTGTGGGCGCTGGTTTCCGCACCCACCGGCATCATGCGCGCGCTCGATCGCTTCGACGTGAGCGTCTATGTCGAAGCCATCGTGCCGCTGGGGCGTTTGCTGGCGGCGCTGGCGATCTGGGCCATCCACCCCACGGTCGGCAATTTCCTTGCCGCATGGGCGATCATCGACCTGATCGAAGCCGCGCTCTACTGGATCGTGGCGCGGCGGTACTGCCCGCAGAGCATCCGCCTGTCGCACCTGGGGCAATGGCGTCAGGCGATCCGGGAAAACGATTCGATCCGCTATTTCTTCTGGGTCACTTACGCCAGCTCGACGATAGAGGCGCTGACGCGCAACGGTCCGCTGCTGGTGGTGGGCGCGTTCATCTCCACCAAGGCGGCGGGCCTGTACCGACTGGCGTCGCAGATTTCACAGGCGCTGTCCAAGCTGTCCTCGATGCTCACGCGGTCGGTCTATGCCGAAGTGTCACGCGCGCGCGTGGCATCCGATGCCGCCGAGTTCCGCAGGCTGGTGTCCCAGACCAGCCGCATCGCCGGACTGGCGGGCGTGGTCGTCCTGACGCTTGCCGTGATCGCCGGCGAACACATTCTGGTGCTGATCGGCGGCGACGCGTTCGAAGGCGGCGCGGCGATCCTGGTGCCGCTTACGCTGGCGTCGTGCTTCGATCTGGCCAGCGTGGCATTCGAGCCGGTGCTGCATTCCACCGGACGCGCGCGCCATGCGCTGTTCGCGCGCGGAATCGCGCTGGTCGGGCTGGGGGTCGCTCTGGTGATCCTCGTACCCATGGGAACCAGCGGTGCGGCATGGGCGGTCACGATCGGCGGCGCCATATCCTATGTCGCGATGGGCATTCTCGCGTGGTTCGCGCTGCGCGGGATGCACAAGGATGGCCCCGCGCCGCTGACAGAATCCGACGTGATCTGACACCCGGTTCGACCGCCCCGCTCTCGACAGCGGGTTGCGGGCGGGTATCATGCCGTCATGACCCTTGTTGCCCAAGCCGCCGCCCTGTCCGAAAGCATCGTGGCGCTGCGCCGCGCCATTCACGCCGACCCGGAAGTCGGGCTCCATACGCCCAGAACGCGTGACAAGATCCGCGCCGCGCTGGATCACCTGCCGCTGGAGTGGGAGGAAGGTCCATCGACCACCGGCCTTGTCGGCACGCTGAAGGGCGGGGCAGGAGCAGGCCGCACGGTGCTGCTGCGCGGCGACATGGACGCGCTGCCGATGCCTGAGGAAACCGGGCTGGACTTCGCCTCCACCGTGCCCGGCGTGATGCACGCCTGCGGCCACGATACCCATGTGGCCATGCTGGCGGGCGCGGCGCAGCTGCTGGCGGCACAGGCAGACAGTCTGGCAGGCGAGGTCCGCTTCATGTTCCAGCCGGGAGAGGAGGGCTATCACGGCGCCCGCTTCATGCTGGAGGACGGGCTGCTGGGTGGCGACGGGTTCGACCGTCCGCTGCCGGACGCGGCATTCGCGCTTCACATCATGCCCAATGCGCCGCACGGCGTGGTGGGCGGGCGCGCCGGGCCGCTGATGGCGGCGGCGGACATGCTGCGCATCACCGTGACCGGGCGGGGCGGCCATGCCTCCATGCCGCATGACACGATGGACCCGGTGCCTATCGCCTGCGAGATCGTCGGCGCGATCCAGACCATGGTGGCACGCCGGTTCAGCGTTTTCGATCCGGTGGTGGTGACCATATCGAAGATCGAGGCGGGCACCGCGCACAACGTCATCTCCGATACTGCTGTGCTGACCGGCACGATGCGCACCCTTTCCGCCGCCAACCGCGCGCGGCTGAAGGCGGAGCTTCCGGTGCTGGCCGCCGGCATCGCCGCAGCGCACGGCCTGTCGGCGGATGTGGAGATCGTCGAAGGCTTCCCCGTCACGGTCTGCGATGCGAATGCGGTAGACTTCGGGGAAACCGTGGCCCGCGATCTGTTGGGCCAAGGCGCGTTCCTGCGGCTGGCGGACCCGATCATGGGCGCAGAAGACTTCGCCTACGTGCTGGAAAAGGTGCCCGGCGCGATGTTCTTCCTGGGCGTCAGCCCCGAAGGTTCGGAATGGAAACAGTGCTGCGGCATCCACTCGACGAAGATGATGGTCGACGAGACCGTCCTGCCCAGCGGTGCCGCCTTCCTGGCCGGGCTGGCGACGCGCTATCTGGCAGAGGGCTTCGCATCGGGTTCCGATCAGCCAGGCTGATCCGCCCACGGGACCATGAACAGGAAGGGAGGCTTTCGCCCCCCTTCCGTCCGCCGTTCGTCAACGGCGGGTATCGCGACACGATCGTCAGGGCGTAGTGCCACCGGACGTCGAGCCGCCAGATGATGTTCCGGAACCCGTACCGGTTCCTGTTCCCGTTCCGGTGCCGGTGCCGGTGCCCATGTCGCTGCCGGTTCCCATGCTCCCGCTGGTGCCGGGGGTGCCGGTTCCCGTGCCGGTGCTTCCCGTGCTGCCCGAACCCGACGGGTCGGTCTGGCCGGGTCGCTGCTGGGTGCCGCGATTGCGGTCATGCTTGGAGCCACGTCGTTCCTGCGTGGTGGTCGAACTCGACGAGCCGCTGCCGGTCGTCGTCTGATCGGAACCCGTACCCGTACCTGTGCCCGGATTCGATCCTGTACCTTGTGTCGACGTGCCGCCGGTGCCGGTCGTAGTTTGAGCCATGACGCCCAAGGGCATTGCGCAAGTCGCCAGAGTAACCGCTAAAGCGAGTTTCTTCACATCCAACTCCTCTGAATATTTTGCATCAGATGGAGGACAAGCGTCGCCGCGACGTCACTGGTTTCCGAACCTTGCGGTCGGTTAGAATCCTGCCGTCCCTCAGGCCCGGACGTCGGCCCATTCGGGGTGGCGGCGGAAGGCGACCTCCACATAGCTGCAGACCGGCGCGATGCGGAAGTGGTTCTCGCGCGCATCCGCGACCATCGCCTCCACAAGACGCATGGCCACCCCGCGTCCGCCGATGGCAGGCGGGACCAGCGTATGGTCGGCGTAGTGGATGCCATCGCGCGCGGTCCAGGTCAGGCGGCCGATGTGGTCGCTGTCGGCGACATGGGCGTGGTATTCGCCCGAGGATCCGGTTTCATGTTTGGTGATTGTGACGCCGACCATGGACGGTTCTCCTCGTTGCGCTTGACGGGAGGGCCAGGCGCTTTCAGGGCATATGGTCATGCAGTTCACGTCCGACAACACCGCCGCCGTCCATCCCGCCGTCTGGCAGGCGATGATGGCCGCCGATGCCGCCGACTTCCCCTATGACGGCGATGCGCTGAGCCAGCGGCTGGACGCGGTGGTGTCGGACCTGTTCGGGCGCGAGTGTGCGGTGCTGTGGGTGGCGACGGGCACGGCGGCGAACTGTCTGGCGCTGGCGTCGATGGTGCAGCCGCATGGCGCAGTCGTCTGCCACCGCGAGGCGCATATCGAGATGGACGAAGGCGGCGCGCCGGGCTTCTACCTTCACGGCGCAAAGCTGCTGACGGCCGGGGGGGAAAGCGCGAAAGTCACGCCCGAAACGCTGGCCGCCGTCATCGACCCGATCCGCGACGACGTCCATCAGGTGCAGCCGCACGCGATCTCCATCACGCAGGCCAGCGAATACGGCTGCGTCTATCGCCCCGGCGAACTGGCCGCCATCGCCGACTTCGCCAAAGCGAGGGGGCTGGGCCTGCACATGGACGGAGCGCGGTTCGGCAATGCCGTGGCGCATCTGGGTTGCACGCCTGCCGAAGCCGCGAGCGGGGTGGACGCCCTCAGCTTCGGCTTCGTCAAGAACGGGGCGATGAGCGCGGAGGCCATCGTCTTCTTCGACGCAGAGGCCGCCCACGCCATCCGCTACCGCCGCAAGCGGGCCGGGCACCTGCAGTCCAAGGGCCGCTACATGGCGGCGCAGATCTTGGCGATGCTGGCCGACGACCTGTGGCTCGATAATGCCCGCGCCGCCAATGCCGCCGCCGCCGCCATCGCCGCCGCCGCCCCGGACCGCCTGCTGCACCCGGTTGAGGCGAACGAGGTGTTCCTTACCTGCACCGCCGCCGAACGCGCCGCCCTGCGCAACGCGGGCTTCAGGTTCTATGACTGGGGCGACGATGCAGCGCGGCTGGTCGCATCGTGGGATGCGAAGGACGGCCATGTGATGGCGCTGGTGAAGGCGCTGGCAGCGCTGTGACGGTGCCCGACACCACTCCTGCGCCGCCATCGCGCTCTCGCCTGATCTTCGCCTTCCTTGTCGTCACCGCGATCTGGGGATCGACGTGGCTGGTCATCAAGGATCAGGTCGGGGCGGTGCCGCCGACATGGTCGATCACCTATCGCTTCGCGCTGGCAGGGGTGGGTATGCTGGTCCTGGCGCTGCTGCGCCGCGATTCGCTACGGCTGACGCGAGAGGGGATGGGGCTGGCGCTGCTGGTCGGGCTGAGCCAGTTCGTGTGCAATTTCCAGTTCGTCTACCGTGCGGAAATCCACCTGACGTCGGGGCTTGTCGCGGTGTGCTATGCCCTGCTGATGCTGCCCAACGCGGTGCTGGGACGTATATTCCTAAAGCAGAAGGTGACGCCGGGGTTCATCGCCGGGTCGCTGGTGGCGATGGCTGGCATCGCTCTGCTGATGCTCCATGAATACCGCAGCGCCCCGCCGGAAGGGCGCGTGGCACTGGGCGTGCTGATGACCTGCGCGGGCATCCTCAGCGCATCGGTGGCGAACATCCTGCAGGGCAACCGCGTGGGCCGTGCCCAGCCGATGGTGCCGATGCTGGTGTGGGCGATGCTGATCGGCGCCGCGCTGGATGCCTGCTGGAGCCTTGCCACCGTGGGCGCGCCCGTGATCGAGACGCGCTGGGAATACCTGGCCGGCATCGCCTATCTGGCGATCGCGGGGTCGGTGGTGACGTTCCCGCTCTATTTCATGCTGATCCGCGAACTGGGACCGGGCCGTGCCGCCTACAACGGCGTGGCGGTGCCGGTGGTGGCGATGGCGCTGTCCACCCTGTTCGAGGGCTACCGCTGGACCGCCCTTGCCGCAGGCGGCGCGGTGCTGGCGCTGGCCGGGCTGGTGATCGCGCTATGGGCGAAGAAGCGCGGCTAACCCTTCGGCATACGTCGGATAGCGGGGCCGCCAGCCCAGCACCTGCCTGGCCTTGCCGTTGGCGACGCGGCGGTTCTCCGCATAGAAGGCGCGCGCCATCGGCGAGAGATCGGCTTCGTCCAGCGTCTGCAGCGGCGGCAGGGGTGCTCCGGTCAGGCGGCAGGCGTGCTCCACCAGCCGGTTCTGCGCGCAGGGCAGGTCGTCCGCCAGATTGTACGCCCCCGCCGGCGCATCGATTCCCGCCAACACGCCGCGCGCAATGTCCTTCACATGCACGCGGCTGAACACCTGTCCGGGCAGGTCGATGCGGTGCGCGCGGCCTTGCGCGATGCGGTCCAGCACCGAACGGCCCGGCCCGTAGATTCCCGGCAGCCGGTACGCCCGCGCGCCCAAGGCCAGCCATGCCGCGTCGGCCTCGGCCCGCGCGGTGCGACGCCCGGTGCCAACTGGGACGCTTTCGTCCACCCACGCGCCGCCCGCATCGCCGTAGACGCCGGTCGAGGAAAGATAGGACAGCGCCTTTCCGTTCAGCACATCGCCATAGCGGTCCAACACCGGATCGAGCGGTTCGCCTCTCCCTTCGCGCCCCGGCGGGACCGAGGAGAGCACATGGTCGGCATCGGCCAGCGCCAGCCGCACGGTGCCTTCATCGTCGAAGGCAAGCGTGCCTTCGCGGCCGGTGGAGACGACTTCCCAGCCGTGCCGCGCGAACAGCGATGCGACGAAACCCGCGGTATAGCCAAGGCCGAAGATGAACAGGCGGGGCATCGGGTTCCTTCCACGTCGTCCCGGATCTGCTCCGGAACCGCTGGCGTGAACAGCCCACCGGGATGGGCGCGCAGCTTTCTCGCACCTAAAGACCGCCGCCGGTCCCGGATCAAGTCCGGGACAACGAATCCGCGCCTCTTTGCTGGCAATCGCCCGCCGAGCCTCTAAGTAACGCACATGGATATCGCCAGCAGACCCTCCGAGCCCGTCGAGAACACCCAGATCGCCGATGCCGCGCCGCCGCCCGCCGCGCCGCCGGTGATCCGCCGGGAGGATTACCTGCCCCCGGCCTGGCTGATCCCGCAGGTTGCGCTAGATTTCCGGCTGGGCGTAGACGCCACGCACGTGACGTCGAAGCTGTCGGTCACGCGCAATCCTGCCGGGAACGGGGCCACCACGCTGCGGCTCAACGGTGACCAGATCGCCCCGCTCGCGGTGCGTGTCGATGGCCGGGAGGCCGACTGGCGCCTCGACGGTGCGGACCTGCTGGTCGAACTGCCCGGCGACGCGCACGAGGTGGAAGTGGAAACCGCGCTCAATCCCGGTGCCAACAGCCAGCTGATGGGCCTCTATGCCTCGGGCGGGATGCTGTGCACCCAGTGCGAGGCCGAGGGCTTCCGCCGCATCACCTTCTTCCCCGACCGGCCCGACGTGCTTTCCACCTACACCGTGCGGATGAGCGGGGACAAGGCTCAGTTCCCCATCCTCCTCGCCAACGGCAACTGCACGGCGCAAGGTGAGGGCGAGGATGGCACACATTGGGCCGAGTGGCACGATCCCTGGCCGAAGCCGAGCTACCTGTTCGCGCTGGTGGCGGGCGACCTGATCGCCAACCATGCCACCTTCACGACCATGAACGGGCGCACGGTGGACCTCAACATCTGGGTCCGCCCGGGTGATGAGGACCGCACCCAGCACGCGATGGATTCGCTCGTCAACTCGATGAAGTGGGACGAGGAAGCGTTCGGGCGCGAATACGATCTCGACCTGTTCAACATCGTCGCGGTGTCTGATTTCAACATGGGCGCGATGGAGAACAAGGGGCTCAACGTCTTCAACACCCGCTATGTGCTGGCCGACCCGGAAACCGCCACCGACGGCGATTATGATGCGGTTGAGGGGGTAATCGGCCACGAATACTTCCACAACTGGTCGGGCAACCGCGTGACCTGCCGCGACTGGTTCCAGCTGAGCCTGAAGGAAGGCTTCACCGTCCTGCGCGACCAGCTGTTCAGCTCTGCGATGGGCAGCGAGGCGGTCAAGCGGATCGAAGACGTGCGCGTCCTGCGCATCGCCCAGTTCCCTGAGGATTCCGGCCCGCTGGCGCACCCGATCCGGCCCGATTCCTATCAGGAAATCAGCAACTTCTACACCGCCACGATCTATAACAAGGGCGCCGAGGTGATCCGCATGATGCGCACGATGGCGGGCGTGGAGCGGTTCCGGAAGGGCACCGACCTCTATTTCGACCGCCACGACGGCGAGGCCGCGACGTGCGAGGATTTCGTCAGGGCGATCGAGGACGGCGCCGGGCTGGACCTGACGCAGTTCCGCCTGTGGTACTCGCAGGCCGGCACCCCGCAGGTCACTGCCCGGCTGGAGCATCGCGGTACGCAGGCCGTGCTTTCGCTGACGCAGACGGTGCCCGCCACCCCCGGCCAGCCGGAAAAGCAGGCAATGCCGATCCCGCTGCGCGTGGCCCTGTTCGACCGTGAAACGGGCGAGCATTCGGGCGAACAGCTGATCGTGCTGGACAAGGACGCCGACACCTTCACCTTCGACGGGTTCGCCAGGCCGCCGGTGCTGTCGATCAACCGCGGCTTCTCGGCCCCGGTTGCGATCGATTTCGCGCGCGGCGCACCTGCTGATGAGCGGGCGGATCTCGTGTTCCTTGCCGCGCATGACGACGATCCCTTCGCCCGCTACGAAGCGATGCAGGGGCTAGTGGTCCAGCACCTCGTCGCCGCCGTCAGCGGCAAGCTGGACGACGCCAGCCGTGCCGAAGGGCGGGCGGCCATCGGGCAGGCGTTCGGCGCAGTAATCGCTGACCCGGCGCTTGACGACCTGATGCGCGGCGAACTGATGATCCTGCCCGCCGAGACCTATCTGGCAGAGCAGCTGGCGATCAGCGACCCCGGCGCCATCCATGCCGAGCGCGAGGCGCTGAAGGCATGGCTGGGCACCGAACTTGCCGGGCCGCTGAAGGCCCTGCACGACCGTGCCATCGCCGTGCCCTATTCGCGCGATGCGGCGGCACGCGGCGCGCGCAAGATCAAGACGCAGGCGCTGGTCCTGATCGCCGCTGGCGACCCGGCCGAGGGTGCAAAGCGCGCCTTCGCGCAGTACAGCGCGGCGGACAACATGACCGACCGGCAGGGCGCGCTGATGGTGCTGTGCAACCTCGATACGCCCGAGCGGGAAACGGCGCTGGCCGACTTCCACGATCGCTATGCCGGCAACGCGCTGGTCATCGACAAGTGGTTCTCGCTGCAGGCAGGCGCGCTGAACCCGAAGGTTCTGGATCACATCGCGGCGCTGGCGCAGCATCCCGACTTCACGATGACCAACCCCAACCGCGTCCGTGCGCTCTACATGGCGGCGGCAGTGAACCCCCGCGCGTTCCATGACGAGAGCGGGGCGGGCTATCGCCTGATCGGCGACCTCATTCGCCGCCTCGATGCGGTGAATGCGCAGACTGCGGCGCGCTTCGTGCCTTCGCTGGGCCGCTGGCGGCGGATCGAGCCGGTGCGTGCCGCGATGATGCGCGCGGAACTGGAACGGATCGCGGCCATGCCCGACCTTTCGCGCGACGTGCGCGAACAGGTGTCGAAGTCCCTTGGTTGATCGGGTGGGGACTGATCGGGCCGGAACTGATCTGGCAGCGGCTGATCCGGTAGAGGTCAACCGTGCGCTTGTGCTGGACGGGTTGCCGCACGGTTTTCTGGGCCGTCGCGGTGGGGTCAGCACGGGCGAAGTGGCTGGCCTCAATGTCGGGCACGGTTCGGGCGACGATCCGGATATCGTCCAGCGCAATCGACAGCTGGCCGCTCATGCCGTGCTGCCCGGTGCGCGGCTGGCGACGGTCTATCAGGTCCACTCCCCCGACTGCGTGACGCTGGGGGTAGAGCCATGGTCGGAGGACACGGCGGCTGACGAACGGCCCAAGGCCGACGCGATCGTCACCGACCGGCCCGGCATGGTTCTGGGCGTGCTCACCGCAGACTGCGCTCCGGTTCTGTTCGCAGACCGGCAGGCGGGCGTCATCGGCGCGGCTCATGCAGGCTGGCGCGGGGCGCTGGCCGGAGTGACTGATACCACCATCGCCGCAATGGAAGCGCTGGGCGCGAAGCGGGAAAACATCGCCGCCGCCGTCGGCCCATGCATCGCGCAAGGCTCCTACGAAGTGGATGCAGCCTTCCGCGATCGCTTCCTGACGGACGACTTTCCCAACGCCCGCTTCTTTGCGCCGGGCCGGGCCGATCACTTCCAGTTCGATCTGGAGGGCTACGTGCTGTGCCGCCTGCGCGCCGCCGGGATCGCCCATCCTGAAGGCTTGCGGCTGGACACCTATGCCGATGCAGAGCGCTTCTACTCGTTCCGCCGGGCGACGCATCGCGGAGAACTGGCTTACGGGCGGCAGATTTCGCTGATCGGCCTGCCGGCTTGACTTTAATAACCAATTAGGTTATATACTCCAGCAGCGGCGGGGCGAGGGCGTGTAGCTGATGCTCCTCATCCTCGCATGCGGTCGGCGTCCGGTCGTGGAATTCCGGACAAAGCCACACTACCGGATGCACGGATGAACCGGGAGTATGCTCCCAGGGTCGATGGCAAGGACGCGAGCCCGCACCATCATCCCCGCGCACCGAAGGGCCGTGTCGGAAGAGTGACCCTGATGGTCTGCCCCTCCTTCGACCATTCGCATATGAAGGCAGCACCCGGCACTGTCACCTGTTGCCGGTGACCCAAACAGCGCCGACCGCACCCGTCCGCGTTCTTACCCCTGGCGTTATGCCCGCACTCGCCAGCGGGCGCAGAGCCGTGCCTGCGATGGGTGGCAACTCACAACCAGAGGCTGCGTACTCCCGGCCGCTCACCCTCCCCCAAAAGGCCGCAAGGTGTTTTCGGCGCCGCCGCCCCGCCCGCCCGGCTTTCATCCTATAAGTCGATGATGGCCCGGTTTCCGTTTCCCTTGGCATGTGTCTTCGCGTTTTGCGCCCTGCTTGCGCCGTCGCTAGCGGTTGCCGGGCCACAGCCGCGCATCAAGGACATCGTCGATGTCGAGAACGTGCGGACCAACCAGCTGGTCGGCTATGGCCTGGTGGTCGGCCTGCAGGGCACCGGCGACCGCATTCGCAACGTCCCCTTCACCGAAGAGACGTTGCAGGCGATGCTCGAACGCATGGGCGTCAACATCCGCGGCACCCAGATGCTGACCCAGAACGTTGCCGCCGTCACCGTTACCGCCACGATGCCGCCGTTCGCCCGCTCCGGATCGACGGTGGACGTGCAGGTTTCGGCGCTGGGCGATGCCAGCAGCCTGCAGGGCGGGATTCTCCTCGTCTCCTCGCTGCGGGCGCTGGACGGAGAGATCTATGCAGTGGCGCAGGGGCCGGTCGCGGTGTCGGGCTTCAAGGCGCAGGGCGCGGGCGCGAAGCTGAGCCGGGGCGTCATGACCACCGCGCGGATCGCCGGCGGTGCCATCATCGAGCGCGAAGTGCCCTACGACCTGCGCAATGCCCATTCGCTGAAGCTGGCGCTGAAGAATCCCGATTTCACCACCGCCCGCCAGATCGCCCAGACCATCAACCGCGAGGCGCCCGGTTCCGCCGAAGTGCTGGACCCCGGCACCGTCGAGCTGCGGCCCTATGGCAGCGCGTCGCTGATCGATCTGGTAACGCGGGTGGAGAACCTGACCGTGGCGGTGGATCAACCCGCCCGCATCGTCATCAACGAGGCGGCCGGCACCGTGGTCATGGGTGCGGACGTTCGCGTCAGCCCGGTCGCCATCGCGCAGGGCGGGCTGACCATCAGCGTCACCGAAACTCCCGTCGCCTCGCAGCCCGGCCCGCTGTCCAACGGGACCACGGCGGTGCTGCCGCGCACCCGGATCGAGGCGAACGACGGCAACGGCGCGGCGCTGGCGATGCTGACCAGCGGCACCTCGCTGCAGACGCTGGTCGGCGGCCTGAACGCGCTGGGGGTCAGCCCGCGCGATCTCATCACCATCCTGCAGGCGCTCAAGACGGCGGGCGCGCTGCAGGCCGAAATAGCGGTGCAGTGACATGAGCGATCCCGTGCATGCCTATCCCGTCCGTCCTGCCATCGTCCCGCAGGACCGCAGCCCCGCCGCTGTGGCGCGGCAGTTCGAAGGCGTCTTCGCAGGCCAGATCACCAAGATCATGATGGAGACGGTCGAGCAGGACGAACAGTTTTCCGGCGGCCACGGCGAAGAGATGTTCCGGGGCATCCTGGCCGAGCAGATCGGCAATTCCATCGCGGCGGGGAAGGGCCTTAGCATCGCGTCTGCGGTCGAGGCGCAGATCATCCGCCTGCAGGGAGGTTCCGATGGCGAATGAAGGCGAGACGGCGGCGCAGCTGGTGGAGATCATGACCTCGCTGTCCGCTGTCATGCGCGAAGAGACGCAGCGGCTGGAAGCAGGCACCCGCGCGCTGGAGCTGGCAGAACTGGCGGAGGCCAAGGCGCGGCTGGTCGGTGCGCTGGAAGAGCGGCTTGCACGCCTGACCCGGCAGGAGCCGGACTGGACCGCCGCGCTGGACGAGCCCACCCGGCAGGCGTTCATCGAAGGGCTGGGCGAACTGCGCGCGGCATCGATGGTCAACGCCACGTTGCTGGAGCGGCATATCGAACTGTCTGCGGACCTGATGGGCGCGATCTCTGCCGAGGCGAAGCGCGTCACCGGCAGCCGCGCCTATGCCTATGGCGCCAGCGGCACGCTGGCACGCGCGGATCTGACGACGCCGATCTCCCTCAACGGGCAGTTCTGACTTACTCGAACACCGCCGAAAGCACCGCCGCCACGTCTGCGGGGTCAAGCGTGTCGAGCGCGATCTCCAGATCCGGGCTTTCGCTGTAGCCCAGCATCCGGCCATGACGGTCGGCGGTGACGGAAAGGACGCGCAGGCCCTGATCGTCACGGATGACGGCAAGGCCGCCGGTGGCGGGGTAGCGATCGGGGTCCACCACCAGCGTGGCGCGGCCCGGCAGGCCCGCACCAAGCGTGGGGCGGCCAAGCCGCAGGCCATAAGCGCGCGATCCCGCGCCGCGCGGAGCCTCGATCGTGGCGTCGGTGGCAGTGCGGGCAATGCGACCGTCGGGCAGCGGGGTGCCGAATACCGGGAGCAGGCGGACGGTGGCCGTGCCTTCGACCGGGGCCGGTCGTGCGGCGGGCGCGGCGGCAGGTGTCGAAAACGCAGCGCGTGCTGTGCCCGGTGCAGCCTCCGCAGCCAGTTCATCGCGCAGGGCGGCGATACGGGTGCGGGACTTGGCGAGCCGCAGTTCCGGGTTGGCGACCAGCGGCAGGACGGGGTCAAGATCGCCGCGCGCCTGCAGGGCTTCCACGTGCGCCATCAGCGCCGCATCGTCCTTCACGCCGAACAGGCGGTGCAGGGCGGCGCGCACTTCGTCGTTCCAGCGGTCCAGCGGCTTGAGCGCGTTTTCGATGCGCGAGAGGATTACCGGAGCGATGCCGTATTCGGATTCCAGCACGGCGATGGTCAGGGCCGGATCGCCGCCGCGGCGAGCGCGCAGGGCGGCGGCGAGCATCACGGCGCCGCGTTCGCCTTCGGGGTCGGTAGGCATGGGGCCGTGCAGCGGTTCGGCCCAGGCGGCTATGTCGAAGCCGGCATCGTCCACGTCCACCAGCAGGTCCTGCGGCGCCACGCCCAGCGCACGGCCCAGATCGCGCAGTTCGTCTGCGCGGGCAAAGATTTCCCCCCGCTCGATCTTGGAGAGCCGGATATAGGTTATTCCCGGAACCCGCTCCGACAGTTCCAGCAGCGAACCGATATTGAGTTGCTTGCGGAACTTGCGAATACGGTTGGGGAATACGAGGGCGCGATGGAAATCGATTGCCGTCATGCCCCTCTCCATTACTTGCCGGTCGTCGGCCCTCTGGTCCAGTCTTGGCGACTTGTCGTTCATCGCGGATCTTGTTCCGTTCGTAAGATGACGCGGGCTTTTCATGCCCCTGCCCCCCGGTCAATCACCCCATAGGCAGGTCATGCCGAATCGGGTCTTTTTCGCGACGGTGTCATGACCGTCCCTGACTTGGGAACTGACGCCTACCCCCTTGCGATATCCTTAAAATTTCACGTTTCTTGCGCAATAGGGGCTCTCCCCATCCGCAAAACCCGTGTCGGGACGCGCAAATCGCCGGGAACGGGCGATTGTGGCGCAAGCCGAAAGGCTGGACCCAACCTCCGAAACGGATGTAAAATTTCAGGATGGCAACGCCGCGAACGAACTTTCACCCGCCGAGACGCGCCATTCCTTTAACCGCGCGCGGCGGTTCCGGTTCCCGATTCCGAAAGTGGACCGGCGACGTCAGCCCTTGCCGACGGCGGTCTTCATCAGGGCCATCTGCTTGCGATAGAGGTTGGTCATCGCCGCATAGTCCTGCTGGACCTGACCCAGTGCCAGAAGCTGGTCTTCCAGAGTGACGTTGTTGCCGTCGGGCTTGGTCTCGCTGGTGGAGGAGTCCAGCACGATGCGGCTGCCCGCCTGCGGGGGCTTTGCGCCCAGCGCGGTCATGCCGCTCGACAGTTCGATGTGCGGGCGCGCCACGTGGGGCGCGCCGGTGCTGCCCAGTTGCCCGTCGACCAGCGCCGAGAAGTTCTGCGGCTCAACCGTGCGCGCCTTGTACCCCGGCGTTTCGGAGTTGGCGACGTTCTCGGCGATGACGCGCTGGTGTTCGGCCATCGCCTTCATGGCGCGGCCCATGCCGTCGAACAGGGGGGGCAGGGTGGACATCGCGTGCTTCCTCAGGCGCCGGTGAGCCGCGACAGCGCGGCCTGGTAACTGGCCAGCTTGGCCTGCTGATAAGGAGTGCCGCCGCCGGTGGGGATCGTTCCGTCGACCATCGCCGCCTTGCTCGAATCCCAGTAGAGCGAGCGATAGGCCGATTGCGTCATCGAGATCGCCGACTTGATCTTGGCCAGCGCAGTGGCGGCGGTCTTGGCATCCAGCAGGGTCAACGCATCGTTGAGGCCCAGGTTATACCGGCCGCCGGGGGTGACCTTGGCCGCTTTGGGATCCACCGCTTTGGGCGGCACCAGCCTGATCGGATCGAGGCCGAGCTTGCCCAGCGCGTCGCTGCCGTCCGCCCCAGCGATCAGTTCCAGCGTATGCCCGGCCTTGACCTCGATCTTGAGGCTGGATGCGCCGTCGGTGAAGGGCGTGGTGATGGTGGCGTCGGTGCCGGTTATCAGCCGGATCTTCTGGGCGAGCGACGTCATCGTCTCGCCCTTGGCGATGGTGACGGTCCGCGCGCGCTCGCCATCGACGCTGATCTTGAAGGTGTCGCCCGCCCGCAGCGACGTCTCGGCGATGAGGTCGCCGTTGGCCTGCTGGTTGAGCACGCCGCGATGCAGACCCAGCGCGCCGAGCGAGGTCGCGCCGCCGGTGACGGCGGTCAGGCGCACAGGGTCAACCGCGCTGCGCAGCCGCCCCCATTGCGACAGCGTCTGAATGGACCCGTCCGCCGGGTCGATCCGTGCCACGAAACCATCGACGGTGCCGGTCTTTTCCCCGCCCAGCGTGCCAGACGTCCGCCCGCCGACGTAAAGCATGCCGTTGAGATAGGCGACGCTGTCGGCCTGATCGGCGGTGTCGGTGCCGATGTAGCGCGTGGTGGCCGCCGACAGATCGCCGTCGATCAGCGTGACGAATGCGTCAAGGCCGCCGCTGGGGGCGTTCGCCTGCGTTCCGCCCAGCGCCGTGCTGGTGGCCCCGACGACGGCGATCTGCCCCGTCTGGGATACCGCGATGGCCCTGGCCGATGCCGTGCCCAGCGCGATCGAGCCGAGATCCTGCGTCAGCGCTCCCGCCCCGATCCGGCGCAGCGTGGCGGTGCCCTTTTCGTTGGTCAGCGCCAGCAGGTTGCCGTCACCGTCGATCGCCAGCGCCGAGATCGAATCCGAGCCGCCGCTGTCGATGGTCCGGCGCTCCTGCATCCGCCCGGCGGCGTCGAGCCTGACGATCACCGCATCGCCGGCGCCGGTGGAGGCGCGGCCCGCGACGTAGATCGAGCCGTCCTTGCCAACGGCCACGGCGCTTGCCGTTTCGTTGCCGACCTGGCGGATGGCGGTGCTGGAAAGCTCCTCGCCTTTGGCGTTGAAGCGGGAGACGAGCAGGTCGGTCTGGCTGTCGTCGCTGCCGTTGAAGGCGCCGCTGACGGTCCCGGCGACGACGATCTCGCCATTGGGTGCGATCGTCACCGCCGCACCCGATGCGCTGCCCGCAGCGCCAAGGCCGCGCTGCCACACGACCTTGCCCTCGCTGTCCACCTTGGTGAGGAAGAGGTCGTCCTTGCCATCGCCGATCTGCGAACCGAGGTCTCCGGCGCTGGTGCCCACGATGTAGCTGTAGCCGTCGGCATCGGTGACGATGGCGCCGGTGGCGGTGTCTGCGGGCACGGTGTAGTCGGGCGTGGTGCCGCCTTCGACCGCTGGCTTCGCCTCGGCCTTGGCGCGGGCGGTGGCGGCAGTGTCCAGCGGGTTGATCCTGCCCAGCCGTTCCCAGCTGAGCGATCCGGCCAGATCCTCTATCCGGTAGATGTTGGCCGATGTAGGGGCAGCGGTGCCCGAGATCGTCGTCGTCTCTCCGCTGGCCACCATCAGCGCGTCGCCGGCATCGACCTGATCGAGCGAGACCTTCTCGATCCCCGCCGGGTTGAACACGAGGCCCCATTTGCCGTCGGTCTTCTCGACCGTGAAGTTCGACTTCCACTGGCTGGTCGGCTTGCCTGAAGCGTCAAGCACCGGATTTCCGGCAGCATCGGTGGCCGTTTTCGCGCCGATCGCGGCATTGATCGCGGCGGCCACCGAATCGAGCGTCGGCGGCTGAGTGGTCTGCGCCAGATCGACGTTGACTACTTCGCTGCTGCTGCCGCGGGTGAGCGTAACCTGAAACACCTCGTTGCCGGCCAGGCCCGCGATCGGGGCGGCGCGGGTCTTGGACACGCCGGTGCCGGCCACCGATCCGGTGGCATAGCGCGACGTTACCCCCACCGTGCGGGCCGTGCTGGTCACGGTGCCAAAGCCGATGTCGAGCAGATCGGTGTCGGCCTGACCGAGATAGGTCTGGAGATCGGCAAGCCCCTTGGCGAAGCTGGCCTGAAGCGACGTCCGGGCGCTGTCCGACAGGGTCTTGGAAGTGCCTGCCTGTGCAAGGATGCGCAGGTTTTCCAGCGCCTTGTATGCGGTGAAGGCGGTCTGCACATCGGGCAGATCCTCCAGCGAACTGTCGCCTTTGGGATCGATGATGGAGGCCAGGCGCTTGATCGCCGCGACCTGCGCGCTGGTGGCGCCGTCGTCTTCGGTGACACCCGTCCATGGCGCTGTGGTGGCTGGCGTGGTGAAGGCCTTCTTCGCCGCTGCAACCGCCGGGCTGTCCACGGTGGCGGCAGAGGCGAGATAGGAGGAGTAAGCCGTCGATCCTCCCAGAACCGACAGTCCGATCAACCCGTTGTTCAGACTTATCGTCAATTGTGCCTCACGAGCCGGTTGCGCGGATACCCTTCCTATAAATAGAAGGAACTCTCCGGGATCGGCAATGGCCCAGCCTTTTTTGAGCCTGTTTTTTCGCTCCAGGAACCAGGAAACGTCGCAGTGAACATGATGGCCGCGGTGGGCGAACCGCCGGAACTCAAGAAATACTCGGGCACCCAGCGCGCCGCCGCGCTGCTGCTGGCGCTGGGTCAGGAGCACGGCATCCCCATTTGGCAGCAGTTGAGCGACGACGAGATCAAGGAACTGTCCTCCTCGATCGCATCGCTGGGGCGGGTGCCGGCGAACGTGGTGGAGTACCTGCTGGGCCAGTTCTCGGGCGAGGTTTCCTCCATCACCACGCTGCACGGCTCCTACGAAAGCACCGAGCGGCTGCTGGAAGGTGTGC
Organism: Novosphingobium gossypii; assembly: GCF_050433305.1. NCBI lineage: Bacteria > Pseudomonadati > Pseudomonadota > Alphaproteobacteria > Sphingomonadales > Sphingomonadaceae > Novosphingobium > Novosphingobium gossypii. The sequence continues at coordinate 52,070 of NZ_JBNPXM010000007.1, forward strand.
TGGCGCCCGACCGCGTGCGCGACATCATGGACGACATTCGCGGGCCTTCGGGCCGGACGATGTGGGACAAGCTGTCCAACGTCAGCGAGGGCGTGCTGGCGGGCTATCTCAAGAGCGAACACCCGCAGACCGTCGCCGTCATCCTGCAAAAGCTGAAGAGCGACCACGCCGCCCGTGTCCTTGCCGCCCTGCCGCGCGACTTCGGGACCGAGGTGGTGATGCGGATGCTCAAGACCGAGACGGTCCAGAAGGACGTGATCGTCCAGGTCGAGCAGACGCTGAAGACCGAATTTATGACCAACCTGTCGCGCAGCCAGCGCCGCGACCCGCACGAGGCGATGGCGGAACTGTTCAACGCGCTGGACCGGTCGACCGAAGAGGCGATGCTGGGCGCGCTGGACGAAAAGTCGCCCGAGGAAGCCCAGCGCATCCGTGCGCTGATGTTCACGTTCGAGGACTTGGCGAACCTGCTGCCCAGCGCGATCCAGGCGATCGTGCGCAACTGCAACAAGCGCGAACTGGCGCTGGCGCTCAAGGGCGCGCCGGAAGACATGCGCCGCCTGTTCTTCGGCGCCATGACCGAACGCGCCGCCAAGCTGATGCGCGACGACATGGCCGCGATGGGCCCGGTCCGCGCCCGCGAATGCGAGGCCGCGCAGGGCAATCTGGTGGCGCTGGCAAAGGATCTGGGCGAACGCGGCGAGATCGTGCTGGCCGATCCCAAGAGCGACGATGCGATGATCTACTGAGATGACCATGGACGGCGCGGCGATCATTCAACCTTTCGGCTTCGACCGGGTGTTCTTCCACCCGGCCGACATGCCCGCGCACGATCCCACCCCGCCGCCTGCCGAGCCGCCGCCGCGCGAAACGACGGTGGCGGACCTGCGCGAGGAACTGGCGGAGATGGAGGCGCGGATCGAGCGTCTTCAGGCGGATCACCGTGCCGAACTGGCCCGCGCCCGCGCCGACGGTTTCGAGGCCGGGGCATCGCAGGCGCGCGCCGAACGCGGCGAGGCGCTGCTGGCGGCGACCGATGCGCTGCACGGCGCGCTGGACGCGATCGAGGCGCGCTTCGACACGATGGCCCGCACGATGGTGGGCGAGGCGGGCGCGGTGGCGCTTCATGCCGCCGAATTGCTGGCCGGCCACGCGGTGGATACAGCGCCCACCCGTGCCGTTTCAGAGGCGCTTGCCCGCGTCCTTGACCAGGTGGCGCAGGGCACCGCACTGGTCATGCGGGTCAACCCCAGCATGCGCGAGGAAATCGCCGTTCTGATCGACGCGCGCGAGGCGAAAGCCGGGCGCCCGTTGTCGATCACGGTGGTGGACGACGTCGAGGTGCCGGACGGCGACGCCCGCATCGAATGGAGCGCAGGCGGCCTCAACATCGATGCCGGGGCGCGCCGGGCCGCAGTCATGTCGGAACTTGCAGGCGTCCTGATCTAGGGGTTGGCCCGCCAGCGCTCCGGGTCAGGGTGCGGCGGCGGCGGCATCGCGCGCGTTGTCCCGTTGCGCCTTGTCGGCGCCGACCCCGTATCCCAGAAAACAGGAAACGATCAGAACGAACGCCAGCGTGGCACCCGCGATCTGGCCGCGCGAAATTCGATCTTGCGTCATTCGAGCCTCCTTTTCGACAAGTTCTGGAAGAGTATCAGCCCTGCCGTTTTCATATGAAGCGGTTTTCGGTGCACCGGGCCATTCGCACCGTGAAGCGTGCCGACACATTTTTCCGGGCACCGGCAACTCTTGCCGCATACTCATCCTATAATATCCGTGGGGCGCGCGACGGGTGCGGCGTCAGGGAAGGCCGAACTTGGAAGCGTTGCGCAATTTCATCGGGCAGATCGGCGTGCGCCGTGCCGCTCTCATGGGCGGCGTGGCGCTGGCGCTGCTGCTGGGGCTGGGGTGGATGGCCACCCGCACGCCGGAAAGCGCGATGGGCTACCTCTACACCGACCTCGACCCCGGCGCCGCGTCCACCATCACCGAGAAGCTGAAGGCGCAAGGGGTGCCTTTCCAGCTCTCGGCGGATGGCTCGGCGATCATGGCGCCCGCCGACAAGCTGCCCGAACTGCGCATGGCGATGGCGTCCGAACAGCTGGGCGGCAAGATCGGCTACGAAGTGCTGGACGAGGAGGAGCCCTTCGGCATCTCCTCTTCACGCGCGAAGCTGAACGAAACGCGCGCGATCGAGGGTGAACTTGTCCGCTCCATCGAAAGCCTGGATCGCGTCAGCCGCGCCCGTGTCCATGTCGTCATGCCCGAACGCGCGATGTTCGAGACCGAGCCGCGCAAGGCCAGCGCATCGGTGACGGTCAAGACCAACGGCCGCCTGCCCGCCGAAGCGGTGCAGGCGATCCGCTATCTGGTGTCCTCCGCCGTGCCCGACCTGTCGCCGGAATCGGTGTCCATCGTCGACCAGACCGGCGCGCTGCTGGCGCGGGCGGGCGAAGGCGGTGGCGCCGACGCCAGCGATCTGGAAGACCGTCAGGCCGCCGTCGAGGCCCGCCTGCGCGACCAGATCGAGACGCTGGTGGAACCGATCGTCGGCCACGGCAAGGTCCGCGCCGAAGTGGCCGCCGTGCTGGAGCGCGATCAGGTGCGCGAGGAGTCGGAGACCTTCGACCCCGACAAGCAGGTCATCCAGCATCAGGTGACCGTCGAATCCAGCAACCAGAGCAACGAGAACGCACCCGGCGCGCAGGGCGCCTCGGTGGCGACGCAGCTGCCGGAAAATGCCGGCGCCGCGCAGAAGGGCGCGGGCGGAGACACCCGCAACGCCGCGCAGAACGAAACCTCGGAAGACACCACTTACCAGAACAGCCGCCTACAGAAGGTGGCCGTCCGCACGCCGGGACAGGTGAAGCGCCTGACCGTGGCGGTGATGGTGGACGGTGGCGAAAAGGGCCTGCCGCAGCCGCAGATCGACCGCCTGCAGCGCCTTGTCGAGAATGCGGTCGGCTTCGACAGCGATCGGGGCGACAGCGTGGTGGTGGAGAACATGCCCTTCGCCGCGCAGGACATCGACGGAATCGACGGCGGCCTGCCGTTTGGCCTGACCGTCGATCGCATCCTGGATGTGCTGAAGATCGTGCTGGTGGGCGGCATCGTGCTGTTCGCCATCCGCATGCTGCGACGCCAGAACGCCCCGGCGCTGCTGCCGCCGCCCGCTGTGGGCGCGTCCGACGGTGAAGATCGCCGCCAGCCGGGCGCCAGCGTCTCCATGGCCCAGCTGGAACCGCTGGGCGAGGCGGGCGAGGACATGCCGCTGCTCGATCAGGAAGTGGCGCTGGCCCATGTCGAAGGCCGCGTGAAGCTCTCCGCGATCAAGCGCATCGGCGACACCATAGCCACCAATCCGGCGGAATCCGCGTCCGTGATCCGCCAGTGGATGAACACGTGAAAGGTACCCGATGAGCGACGAGCTCGACCCCCGGCAGCCAAACGCTTCGCCCGCGCATCTGGCCCCGGCGCACCTGCCGGAAGAGCCGGAGGCGCCTTTGCCAAGCGAAACCGCGCTGCCGCCGCGCCCCTCCACCCCGCCGGTGCCGGACGACCTGCAGGCCGTGTTCGACGTTCCGGTCAAGGTGCAGGCAGTGCTGGGCCGTTCGCGCATGGACATCGGCGATCTGCTGCGGCTGAAGCCCGGCATGGTGGTGGAACTGGATCGCCGAGTGGGCGAGCCGGTCGACATCTTCGTCAACAACCGCATCATCGCGCGCGGCGAAGTGGTGCTGATCGACGCCACGCTGGGCATCACGCTGACCGAAATCGTCCGCAAGGAAGGATGATGGGCGCGCGGGACAGCGACGCGACCCGGCTGATGCTGGTCGGCGAACTGGGCGACGCGGTGGGCCTTGCCAACGCGATGGTGCGCGGCTGCGCCACCCGCATCGGCGTCGATACCGCCAGCCCCGCAGCGCTGGAGGCATGGTCGGGGCCGGAAGCGGACCCGGCGGTACACCTTGGCGCCGACGTAGTGATGGTGGACCTTGCCGTGAACCTCAAGGACGTGATGACGCGCCTGCGCGGCGGCATGGACGTGGGGTCGGTGACGGCGTCCGTCTCCGGGCTGGTCGGGCAGAACATCGCCGATGTGGAGCGCGAACTGATCCTCCAGACCCTGCGCCACTGCGGCGGCAACCGCAGCGCGGCGGCGGCGATGCTGGGCATATCGGTGCGGACCATGCGGAACAAGCTGCGCTCCTTCCAGGCCGATGGCATGGCGGTTCCACCCGCGCTGGCCGGGGCGATGCGGGCCGAGATGGCGGCGGGGGCGTGATGCCTGAAGGCGCCGCACGTCCGGCTTCCTGACAGATGGCCTCCGCCCCTTCTAGAATCGCGATTCCGCCTCAGCTTGGCCAGTTCCTGACGCGACTGGGGCCGGGGCGCGATCTGGCGCTGGCGCTGGGCGTGGGCGCGATCATCGCGATGTTGATCCTGCCGATGCCGGCATGGATGCTCGACATGGGGCTGGCGTTGTCGATCACGGCATCGGTGCTGATCCTGATGACGGCGCTGTTCATCGAAAAGCCGCTGCAGCTTTCCAGCTTCCCGACGATCCTGCTCATCACCACGATGCTGCGGCTGGGCCTGAACCTGGCCTCCACCCGGCTGATTCTGGGGCACGGGCACGAAGGGCATACGGCGGCGGGCGGGGTGATCGCGGCCTTCGGTGAGTTCCTGATGGGCGGGCAGACCGTCATCGGCCTGACGATCTTCGCGATCCTGATCGTCATCAACTTCGTGGTCATCACCAAGGGCGCGGGCCGCATCGCCGAAGTGGCGGCGCGCTTCAGCCTGGATGCGATGCCCGGCAAGCAGATGGCGATCGACGCCGACCTCAACGCCGGGACCATCAGCGAGGACGTCGCGCGCGAGCGCCGCGCCGAGATCGAGGCCGAAAGCGGCTTCTACGGCGCGATGGACGGTGCGTCCAAGTTCGTGAAGGGCGATGCCGTCGCGGCGCTGCTGATCACCGCGATCAACATCGTCGTCGGGCTGATCGTGGGCGTGGCGATCCACGGGGTTCCGTTCGGGCAGGCTTTCACGACTTACACGATCCTGACCGTGGGCGACGGGCTGGTCAGCCAGATCCCGGCGCTGATCGTCTCGACGGCGGCGGGCCTGCTGGTGTCCAAGGGCGGCGTGGTGGGCAAGACCGGCGCTGCGCTGGGCGACCAGCTGGGCCGCTATCCCAAGGCGTTCGGCATCGCCGGTGCGCTGATGGGAATGCTGGCGCTGATGCCGGGCCTGCCGTTCCTGCCCTTCGCGCTGCTGGGCGCGGGCTGCGGTTGGCTGGCCTGGTCGATGACGAAGAAGGCCGAAAACACCGCCGCCGCGGCCCGCGTGGAGGAAGCCGCCGCGCAGGCCCGGCACAGCGCCGCGCAGGCCGAGGAGCCGATCGCCCGCACCCTTGCCATCGACGCGCTGCGGATCGAGCTTGGCTATGGCCTGCTGCCGCTCATCAACGATGCCGATGCCGAGCCGCGCCTGGACGATCAGGTGCGTGCGCTGCGGCGGCAGATGGCGATCGACTACGGCTTCGTGCTGCCGTCCGTGCGCATCATCGACAACATGGCGTTGCAGGCCAACGAATACGTCGTCTACGTCAAGGAGACAGAGACGGCGCGCGGCGAACTGCGCATCGGCAAGCTGCTGGTCATCAACGCGGGCGGCGGCGAAACAGGCCTGTCGGGCGAGGCCACGCAGGAGCCGGTGTTCAAGCTGCCCGCCCAGTGGATCGACCGCGACCTGCGGCAGGAAGCGGGCTTCCGCGGCCTGACCGTGGTGGACTGCGGCACCGTGGTCACCACGCACCTGACCGAAATCGTCAAGGACAACATCGCCGATCTGCTGTCCTATTCCGAAGTGCAGAAGCTGTTGGACGACGTCCACAAGGACTCGGCCAAGCTGATCGCCGACATCGTACCTTCGCGCATTTCCGTGTCCGGCGTGCAGCGGGTGCTGCAGAACCTGCTGGCCGAGGGCGTCTCCATCCGCGACCTGCCGACGATCCTTGAGGGCGTGGCCGAAGCCAGCGCGATCACCGCGAACCTGACGCAGGTGACCGAGCATGTCCGCGCGCGGCTGGCGCGGCAGATCTCGGCCCAGCACACGCTGGATGGCATGATCCCCATCGTCGCGCTGGGACCGGCATGGGACGAGGCTTTTTCCGAAGCGATCATCGGGCAGGGCGACGACCGGCATCTGGCCATGGCGCCTTCGCAGTTGCAGGCCTTCATCGGCGCGGTGCGGCAGACGTATGACCGGCTGGCGACGCAGGGCGACATCCCATGCCTGCTGACCAGCCCGGCGCTTCGGCCCTTCGTGCGGTCCATCATCGAGCGGGTCCGGCCTGCCACGGTGGTGCTCTCGCAGAACGAGATCCACCCGCGCGCACGGCTGCGCAGCCTCGGCGCGATCGGATGACACCTGCGACCGACGACCGATCGGGCCCGAAACATCCTATGATGCATGAATGCCCGTGTCCGTGACGCCCCTGATCCCGACCATCGCCCCGGCGGGTGTCCCCTCCGGCGTGCAGGCACCGGCCGCACAGGGCGACCCCGGCGCGTTCATGGCGGCGCTTGCTGCCGTGGGCGGGGCCGGTGCGCCGATGGGCATGGAAGCGAGCATCGGCGGCGGCCCGGTGCCGGTGCAGGGCACGACCGGCAGCGCCCTCGCCCCTGCGCCTCAGGCTGACGATGCGGCGCCCGGTCCTTCGGTCGAGACGGCGCCGGGGGGTGTGGCGGCGGACAGCCCTTCGCCTGCGCCTGCGCCCCTGACGCCCGCAGTACCTGCACCGGTCGAGCCGATTCCAGACGGGAAACCTGTGGCGGAACAGGCGCCCGTTCCGCAAGGCGCGCCGCCTGCCCGGTCGAAGCCTTCACCGCTTGTGCCCCCCGCTTCCCAGCTGCCCGGCGAGGCGCGCACGACCGCGATTGCCGGCGCGACCACGCCGCGCATGGCAGAGGCAGCAACGCCGCTCGATGTGCCAGCGGCACCGATCGACGATGCGCCGAACGGTGTTCCTGCGCCGATGCCACTATCCACGTCGCAGGCCGCCGGGCAAACGGCAGAGCAATCGTTCCCGGTCACTCCCGACGCTCCGGCACAAGAGCCGGCTTCGGCAGCTCCGGGAGCTGCCGCCATTCCGATCCAGACGGCCCTTCGACCCGATGGATCCGCACCCCGGACACAGTCCATAGCGCAGGCAGTCGGCAAGGGTGGGCAGGAGGCGGGCCGCGTCCACAGACGCAAGGCGGCATCGCCAGCCGTTCCGCGCGTCGCCGTTCCGGTCGCACAGGAAGGTGCTGCCGTTCAGACGACACCCCTCGCGATGCCGCCGGGGGTATCCCATGCGGCAAGCCCGGCACTACCCGCATCGGTCGCGCCGAAGGAGGCGGAACGCGTCCAGACTTCGGCCACCGGGCATGTCATAAGCGACGGACCCACACCATCCACGCCTGACCTTTCCGCGCCTGAGCCGCGCGTCCCGGCGCCGCTGTTCACCCAGACGCTGGACATTGCCGCCGCCCGGCACGGGGCGCTGCCTTACGAGACCGCGCCGACGGGCCACGGCGCCGACGGTCAGGATGCCATCGTGTCGATGCGCCCTGGCAGTTTCGGCACCGACGTCGGCGTCGCCATCGCCCGCGCGCTCGACAATGGACCGGACGGCGCGCGCGACGCGCTGCTGATCCGGCTCGACCCGCGCCACATGGGGCGCATCGACGTGAAGATGTCGTTCGACGATGACGGCACCTTGCGCGCGGTCGTCTCCGCCGACCAGCCCGTCGCGCTCGACATGTTGCGGCGAGAAAGCACGCATCTCGACCGCGCGCTGGCCGATGCGGGCGTGCGCGCCGATGCGCAGTCGCTACGGTTCGACGGGTCAGGCAGTTTGGGCAGCGGAGCCGGGGGCCAGCAGCGCCACGGCGGGCGGCCGCAGATGCCCGCGGCCCAGCCCGGTGCGGGCGAGTTTTCCGGCACGCTCGACGGCGCGCAACCCATCCTTCGGTCGCTGCGGGGCAGCGGCCATGTCGATCTCATGGCATAAGGCAGCATCGCAATGACCACGGTAACCGACGCCGCTTCGACCCTGGGCGGCACCAGCACCGGCTCGGCTTCGACGGCTGCGTCCAGTTCGGGCCTGCTGACCGACTACAACCTGTTCCTCAAGCTGCTGACCACGCAGATGACGCACCAGGATCCGCTCGATCCCATGGACACATCAGAATACACCCAGCAACTGGTGCAGTATTCGCAGGTGGAACAGTCCATCCAGCAGACCGGCAAGCTGGGCGACATCCTCAGCCAGATGCTGTCGCAGCAGATGGCGCAGGCTTCCAGCTACATCGGGCGCGAGGCGCGGTTCGATTCCGCCGTGGCCGGCCTTGGCGATGGACCGGCGAAGTGGACCTACTACGTCGGCGGCACGCCCGCCACGGTCACCGCGACGATCAAGGATGCCAAGGGCGTGACGGTCCGCACGGTGACGCTGGACCCTTCGGAGACGCAGGGCAGCTACGAATGGGACGGCACCAAGACGGACGGTACCAAGGCGGCGGAAGGGGCCTATACCCTGTCGATCAGCTCGCTGGCGTCGGACGGGTCCACGCTGGACACCACCATCAATTCGGTGGGCGTGGTGGATGATGTGGTGACGGACGGGACGAGCATCATGCTTGGCGTCAACGGCATTCGGCTGTCGGCATCGGGGCTGGTCGCGCTGACCATGCCCAAGGACGACTGACAGGGCCGAAGGGACTGCAGGCGAAGGGTGTTACCCTTCGCCCACCGCGTCGCTGGGTTCCAAGGCAGGACGCACGGGCAGCGCGGGCGCATCGACGGGGCTGAGCGTGGTGTCCAGCCGGGTGCAGCCGGGCAGGCGTTCCGGCAGCGCCAGCATCATCAGGCAGTCGGCGATCGAAGGATCCTCCATCGGGCCGATGAGATCCTCCACCTCCTCGCGGCTGAGGTCAGTCTGGCTGAGGCAGCGCAAGGCAGCCGCCTGCCACAGCTGTGCGGGTGCATCGACCCGCAGCCTTAGCGAAAACCAGTATTCCTGCTGCGCGCCCGAAGCCGAAGCCCCCGGAGCCGGGGCGTTGCCGTCGCCCAGGCCCCAACGTGAATTGTCCGCCATCCGCACTCTCGAACAGACCGAATTGCCACGGTCCGTTGCCCCCGGACCGGGATCGACAGGCGATCCCCGCCGGAGAAAGATGGACTGAAAATCCATCCGTCGCCGGCAGCTCCGTATCTATACCAGGTTGCATTGCAGAAAAGCGGCGGCGCGAAACAATGCGTTGATAACACCGCATTGCAGCCGGACCGGACGCATTTTTCGATCAGCGGGTGGGAACCGGAGTCTCGCCCGAATAATCGTAGAAACCCTTGCCGCTCTTGCGACCGTACCAGCCCGCCTCGACGTACTTCTGCAGCAGCGGCGCGGGGCGGTACTTGGGATCGCCGGTGGTCTGGTGGAACACCTTCATGATCTCCAGCAGGGTGTCCAGCCCCACGAAGTCCGCCAGCGTCAGCGGTCCCATCGGGTGGTTCAGGCCGATCCGGCAGCCCGCGTCGATGTCCTCGACCGAGCCGATCCCGGCGCCCAGCACGAAGATCGCCTCGTTCAGCATCGGGCACAGGATGCGGTTGACGACGAAGCCGGGCTCGTCGCCCGCCAGCACCACGGTCTTGCCCAGCGCCTCGCCGAAGGCCTTCATGCGATCGATCGTGTCCTGCGACGTGGCAAGGCCGGGGATCACCTCGACCAGGCCCATCAGCGGCACCGGGTTGAAGAAGTGCAGCCCGCAAAAGCGCGTCGCGTCGGGCGAACTGGCGGCCATGCGGGTGATCGGGATGGAACTCGTGTTGGAAGCCAAGATGGCATCTGCGCCCAGCACCTTGCCGACGCTTTCGAAGATTTTGTGCTTGATGTCCTCGCGCTCGGTCGCAGCCTCTATGACAAGGTCGGCGCCGGACAGCGCGGAATAGTCGGCGGCGGGGGTGATGCGGCCCAGCAGCGCGTCAGCGTCGGCCTGGGTGATCTTTTCCTTGGCGACCAGTTTGGCAAGACCCCGGGCGATACCCGCCTTGCCTTTTTCGGCGTTTTCGAGGCTGACGTCCGTGAGGATCACGTCCATGCCCTTGCTCGCCACGGTCTGGGCGATGCCCGAACCCATGATGCCTGCGCCGATGATGCCGACTGACTGCACTTGCCAAACTCCTCTATCGTTTAACCGAGCGCTTAACACCTGCGGCGCATCGGGGAAACCTAGCGGATTGGACTCCTAGCGATTCTGGCCGGGCACCCAAAGCACATCGTCGGCACCGTCACGATTGAGCGCGCGCGCCAGTACGAAGAGGTAGTCGCTCAGCCGGTTGAGATAGGCGAGGGCCGCGGGATTTACGGCGTCGGTCGCGGCCAGCGCGGTGGCGCGGCGCTCTGCGGCGCGGGCGCTGGCGCGGGCCACATGGACGCGGGCCGCGCCTTCGCTTCCGCCGGGCAGGATGAAGCTGCGCAGGGGCGAAAGGCTGTCGTTGATGGCGTCGATCGCGGTTTCCAGCCACTGCGCCTGCGCCGGCACGATGCGCAGCGTCATCTCGCCGGGAGTGAAATCCTCTCCGGGCGTCGCCAGATCCGCGCCAAGGTCGAACAGGTCGTTCTGGATGCGGGTGAGAGTGGCGGCGTGCGGGCTGTCGGTCAGCGCGCAGACGGCAAGGCCGATGACGCTGTTCGTCTCGTCCACCGCGCCGATCGCTTCCATGCGCGCTGCGTGCTTGGGCAGGCGGGAACCGTCGACGAGGCCGGTGGTGCCGTCATCGCCGGTGCGGGTGTAGATCTTGTTGAGGCGGACCAAGAACGCTCTCCACTATGGAATGTCGGCCGAGCTAGGACAGCCGCCCCTTACCGCGCCATCGCCAGCAGCAGCGCGCAGACCAGCACGGCGGCGGCCTGATACTTGATGCGGTTGAACATCATCTTGTTCTGCAGCAGCTGGTTCGCCGAAGGTCCCGTGGCGTTCGGATCGCGGTGCAGGTCTTCCTTCGTGCTGTTCATGAAGGCGACGATGCCGCGCACGAGGCTGATCACGACCATGATCACCAGCACGACGATGACGGGGACGAGGATGTAGCTCATGCTGCGTGGTGTACCCCTTGCGAGAACGAAAGACCAGCGGGCAGCGCACCGGCGCGCAGGGCATCGGCGATGGCGAGGCCGTTCTCTCCGGCGCGGCGGCGGCCGGCCAGCGACGGGGCGCCGCGCCGCTTGGCCAGCTTGCGCCCGTCCGCCTCGACCAGCAGCGGGTGGTGCAGCCACGTCGGCACCGGCAGGCCCAGCAGCGCCTGCAGCAGCCGGTGGACGTGGCTGGCGGGGAACAGGTCCATCCCCCGCGTGACAAGGGTGACGCCGTCGGTCGCATCGTCCAGCGTGGCGGCAAGGTGGTAGCTGGCGGGCAGGTCTTTCCTCAGCAGCACCACGTCGCCGAAGATTTCCGGCGTCGCAGCCTGCGAGCCCGCCACCTCGTCGATCCATTCGAGCGGGCCGGTCAATGCCATGGCGCGCCCTACGTCGAGACGCCACGCGGCATTGTCGGGGGCCACCGGCCGATGACGGCAGGTTCCGGGATAGATAGGCCCGTCGGGACCGTAGATCGTGGCAGCGGCGGCGATTTCGGCGCGGGTGCAGGTGCAGGGATACAGCAGGCCCATCGCCTTCAGCCGCTCCCCCGCAGCCGCAAAACTGCTCAGCCGGTGTGATTGAAACACCGCGTCGCCGTCCCATTCCAGACCCAGCCATGCAAGGTCGAGCAGGAATTCGTCCACGAACTCGGCCCGGCTGCGTTTGCCGTCGATATCCTCGATCCGCAGGATGAACGCGCCGCCGCGCGCCCTTGCCGTATCGTGCGCCACCATGGCCGCATAGGCGTGGCCCAGATGCAGCGGGCCGTTGGGGCTGGGGGCGAAGCGGGTGCGCATGGGCGGTGTCCTAGCGCGGCGCAGGGCATCCGGAAACATGCCTGTGGATTTTGCGGGCGAAGCACGAATCAGCAGCCTTGACGCGCCCGACGCCAAGTGCTGCTATTAACGCATGGACTGCCATCAAACCGCAATCCCGGCCTGCGACAGGAGGCCATGCTCAAGTCGGAGCTGATAGAGCGCGCGGCCCGGTTCCGCAGCGCGGAGGATGACCCCTCCCGAAGTCTTTCGGACTGCCCTGCTCTTGTGCTGAATGCGGATTACACGCCGCTTTCCTACTACCCGCTGAGCCTCTGGCCGTGGCAGACCGCGATCAAGGCGGTGGTGCTGGAGCGGGTCGATATCGTTTCAAGCTACGAACGCGCGGTGCATTCGCCCAACTGGACGATGCAGATCCCCTCCGTGATCGCACTGCGCCAGTACGTGAAGCCCAGCGAATTTCCCGCTTTCACCCGCTTCAACCTGTTCCTGAGAGACAGGTTTTCCTGCCAGTATTGCGGCAGCCCCCACAACCTTACCTTCGACCACGTCGTGCCGCGCCGTCTGGGCGGGCGCACAAGCTGGGAAAACATCCTTACCGCCTGCGCGCCCTGCAACCTCAAGAAGGGCGGGCGCACGCCCAAGCAGGCGAACATGCCGCCGCTGGTCCATCCGATCCGCCCCACCAGCTGGCAGTTGCAAGAACGCGGCAAGGGCTTTCCGCCCAACTACCTCCACGAAACCTGGCGCGACTGGCTCTACTGGGACATCGAGCTGGAAGAATAGGTCCGCGCGCCCAGCATCTGCGGGCGGAACAGACGTCGGCGCGACACCCGTCTGCCCGAAAGCGCGAAGACGCCGTCGCCTTCGTAATGCACGTATTCCGGCTCGGGCGCGGCCGACCGGACGCTGATGTGCGTCACTTCCAGGATGAACAGGTTGTAGCGATCCACCGCTCGGTCGTCGCGCAGGCGGCATTCCAGCCGGGCATGGCATTGCGGCAGGACCGGCACATCGACGTCGTGGCCTTCTTCCCGGTCGATGCCGAACGCCGCGAACTTGTCGATGTCTCCACCCGAGCAGTTCCCGATCCGCACCACCGCGTCCAGCATATCGCCGGTGGGCACGTTCAGCGCGCACTGGCCCGATGCGCGCAGCATGTCGAAACTGCGACTGCCCCGCGACACGACGCAGCTGATGATCGAAGGGTCGGAATCGAGCACCTGATGCCAGCCGAGCGCCATCACGTTGTCCTCTCCCCGATGCCGGGTAGTCAGGAGGACGACCGGACCGGGCTCCAGGTACGTGCGGGCATGGGAAACAGCAACGCTTTCAAAGCTTTCGGCAAGGTGCCGGGGCGCGAACGAACTGGCCAAGGCTGGGGCTTCCTCTCACGGTAACGCCCTTCCGCAGCGAATTACAGCCGATCCGGTTTCATCTTTGTGCGCCGAAACGTTCAGTGGATCGTTTCAGACGATTCCGGCTCGTCCGCGATACCGGCATCCACCGCTGCGGCCAGTGCCACGTCCATCGTCACGTTGCCGATGGTGCGCATCAGGTCGGGAAGCACTTCCACCGCCACCAGCACGCCCAGCGGCCATAAAGGCACACCCATCGCCGCCGCGATCGGCCCGATGGATGAGACGAAGCTGATCGTGCCGGGCAACGAAACCGCGCCAAACGTGGTGGCAAACGCCACCAGTGCTCCTGCGGCCAGCGCGCCGGTGGTCAGTTCCATGCCGGCCAGCCTGGCGGCATAGACCGCGACCGCCATGTTCATCGCCGGCCCCGTCGCCCGGAACAGGGTGACCGCCAGCGGCAGCACGAACTCCGCCGTGGTCCCGCCGACGCCCAGCTTGCGGGCAGAGGCAAGCATGGCGGGCACCGTGGCCAGCGAGGACTGCGTGGAAATGGCGACGACCTGCGCGGGCAGCATCGCCGCGGCAAAGGCGGGGAGGCTGCGCCTGCCCGCGAACACCGCGATGAGATAGCCTGCGACCATCACCACGGTGCCCACCGTGACGACCAGGATGATGTAGTGCGCCAGCGCCCCCAGCGCCGCGCCGCCGCTGCGCACGCCCAGCGTCATGCCCAGCGCGAAGACGCCGATCGGCGCCAGCATCAGCACCCAGCCGATCACCACCATCATCGCACCCGCCAACCCTTCGAACAGGAGGGCCAGCGCGCGGCGCGGTTCGTCAGCCAGACGGGTGGAGGCCAGTGCGAACAGGCCGACGAACACGATCACCGGCAGCATCGCGCTGGCGGCTGCGGCGGAAATGACGTTGTCGGGCAGCAGCGATGCCAGGAATTCGGAGATGCCGGGCGCCTTGCCGGGGTCTGCCCCATGCGGAAAGCTGACGCCCGGCGGCACGGGGAACAGGTCCAGCAGCAGCGGCATCGCCACCGCGCCCAGGGTGGCGCTGAACGCCAGGAACCCGACGATGATGCCCAGCGTGCGGCGCGCCATGGCGCCGGCGCGGGCGGCGGCAACCGTCGTGACGATGCCGGAAAACAGCAGCCCCGCCACCAGCGGCAGGATCGTCATCTGCAACCCCTGCAGCCACAGTGACCCGATCGGCCCGGTGATCTTCAGCGCGGTGTCCGCCATCGGCCTGCCCGCCAGCATCAGGCCAAGCACCAGCCCGGAGACAAGCCCGGCCAGCGTCAGCGCGCCGGGGACGCGGATTTCGGGAATGCGCGACGCGGCCGGCGGGATGGGGGAGGAGGATGTCATGCGCCCCGACAGATAATCGGCGCCGCAGTGCTTGGCAATTTGGCGTTGCTCAACATGGTTTGGTGCCAAGGTCGACGGCAACCTAAACTCTCTGTAAGGGGGCGTTCAGCGGGCGGTAACGCCATTGGGTTCAAACGCGCAGGGTATCGCGACAGGCATCGAGCGCAAGAGGTCAGGCAATGGGCAAGCAGTTCTTCGGCACCGATGGCATCCGGGGGCGCACCAATCAGGGCGCCATGACCGCCGCCATGGCGATGAAGGTCGGTCAGGCCGCCGGCGCCCGCTTCCTGCGCGGCGCGCACCGCCACCGCGTGGTCATCGGCAAGGACACGCGCCTGTCGGGCTACATGCTGGAGAACGCGATGGTCGCGGGGTTCACCAGCGTGGGCATGGACGTGGTGCTTCTGGGCCCCATGCCGACGCCTGCGGTCGCGCTGCTGACACGCGAACTGCGCGCCGACGTGGGCGTGATGATCTCTGCCAGCCACAACCCTTACGAGGACAACGGCATCAAGCTGTTCGGTCCCGACGGCTTCAAACTGTCGGACGAGGACGAACTGGCGATCGAAGCCATGCTGACCGGCGGCGACCTCGCCCTTGCCGCCGCGCCCGAGATAGGCCGCGCCCGCCGGGTGGAGGATGCGCGCGGGCGCTACATTCATGCCGTCAAGGGATCGCTGCCTTCCACCGTGCGGCTGGACGGGCTGAAGATCGCGGTCGATTGCGCCAATGGCGCCGCCTATCAGGTTGCGCCGTCCGCCTTCTGGGAACTGGGTGCGGAGATCGTCGCCGTGGGCGTCACCCCCAACGGCAAGAACATCAACGAGCGCTGCGGGTCCACCCATGTCGAGCTGCTGCAGGAAACCGTGGTGTCCTCGGGCGCCGATATCGGCATCGCGCTCGATGGCGACGCCGACCGCCTGATCGTGGTCGATGAAAAGGGCAAGACCGTGGACGGCGACCAGATCATGGCGCTGATCGGCAGCCAGCTTGCGGCGCGCGGCGAATTGCGCGGTGGCGGCGTGGTGGCCACCGTCATGTCGAACCTGGGGCTGGAACGCTATCTTGGCGGGCAGGGCCTGTCGCTTGAACGCACTGCCGTTGGCGATCGCCATGTGCTGGAGCGGATGCGTTCGGGCGGCTTCAACGTGGGCGGCGAGCAGTCGGGCCACATGATCCTTCTCGACCACGCCACCACTGGCGACGGCACCGTGGCCGCGCTGCAGGTGCTTTCGGCGCTGGTCCAGTCGGGCAAGCGCGCCAGCGAACTGCTGCACCTGTTCGATCCGGTGCCGCAGCTGCTGCGCAACGTGCGCTTTGCAGGCGGCAAGCCGCTGGAGGCTGATAGCGTGAAGGCGGCCATCGCCGATGCCCAGGCCTCGCTCGACGGGCGCGGGCGGCTGGTCATCCGCCCCTCCGGCACCGAGCCGGTGATCCGCGTCATGGCCGAGGGCGATGACGCGGGCGAAGTGGAGGCTGCCGTCGCGTCGATCTGCCACGCCGTGGAAAAGGCCGCCGCCTGATGCCTCTGGAAATGCGCCCCGATTGCGAACGCTGCGGCACCGACCTTCCCGCCGAGGCGCCAGGCGCGTTCATCTGTTCGTTCGAGTGCACGTACTGCGCCGAATGCGCCGATGCGCTGGACGAACTGTGTCCTAACTGCGGCGGCGAACTGCTGGACCGCCCGACCCGCGCCAAGCGCCACCACGATTCCGCACCGCCATCGAAAGTGCGTCATTACAAAGGCTGACGCTCGACTCGCGGGCCGGTGAAGGGGTAAGGACGGCGGCCATGAACCAGGCTCCCCGCATCCTCTCCATCGCCGGCTCGGACAGTTCCGGCGGCGCCGGCATTCAGGCCGACATCAAGACGATCACGCTGCTGGGCGGTTATGCCATGACCGCGATCACCGCGATCACGGCCCAGAACACGCGGGGTGTCACCGACGTGGTGGCGCTGTCGCCGCAGATGGTGGCGGCGCAGATCGACGCCTGCATTAGCGACATCGGCGTGGACGCGGTGAAGATCGGCATGCTAGGCAGCGCGGAGATCGCCGAAGTCGTTGCCGACCGGCTGGCACCGCTGAACGGCGTGCCCATCATCTTCGATCCGGTGATGGTGTCCACTGCCGGCTCGGTGCTGGCGGACGCGGCGACCGTGGCCGCCTTCGATCGGCTGATGGCCATCGCCTGCCTGACCACCCCCAATTACGACGAACTGGCCGCGCTGGGCGGCGACGCGGCGCTGGCGGCGAAGGGCTATGGCTATATCGCCAAGGGCGGCGATGCGCCCGGCGACGTGGTGGAGGATCGGCTGGTGCTGCCGGGGCAGCCCCCGGTGGTCTGGACCGCGCCGCGCATCGATACGCGCCACACCCACGGCACCGGCTGCACGCTTTCAAGCGCGATCGCCACGTTCCTTGGGCAGGGCGCTCCGCTGATCGAGGCGATAGAGGATGCCCGCGACTTCGTGCGGGCGGCGCTGCTGGCGGCTCCGGGCTTCGGCGAAGGCTTCGGCCCGATGGGACACCACGCAGTCCGGTAAATCAGTGAAGGCGCGAACGGCGGCGCAGCGCGGTGTCGGCCAGCAGGCCCACTGCTGCCATCGCGCCGCCGGTAAGGCCGGCGGTGCTGAGCGCCACGATCACCGGCTGGGCATAGTCGGCAAGAGCACGGGCGCGGTCGTTGAAGGGTTCGATCAGATGGCTCATGGCGGGTGTCCTGCGGGGGGCTTGGTGTGACCCGCAGATGCACCTGAATGAACGTTCAGGACAGTCCGATAAGTTCGCTTACAGTGTTCGGGTTTTTCGAAATAGCGCAGTCGGCGGGCCGGCCGATCGTGTGGGCCGGCCCTTTTGCGTCAGCCGCCGTCCAGGTCGTAGAACTTCTGGACGTGGGCCCAGCCTTCCTCGGCGGTTTCGCACCAGTGGAAAAGGTCGAGGTCACGGGCGTTGATGACGCCTTCCTCGGCCAGCGCCTCGAAGTTGACGACGCGTTCCCAGAATTCGCGGCCGTAGAGCAGGATCGGGATCGGCTTCATCTTGCCGGTCTGGATCAGCGTCAGCAGTTCGAAGAATTCGTCGAAGGTGCCAAAGCCGCCGGGGAACACCGCGACTGCGCGGGCGCGCAGCAGGAAGTGCATCTTGCGCAGCGCGAAGTAGTGGAACTGGAACGACAGGCGCGGCGTGACATAGCGGTTGGGCGCCTGTTCGTGCGGCAGCACGATGTTGAGGCCGAGCGATTCGGCGCCGACTTCCATGGCACCGCGGTTGGCCGCCTCCATGATCGACGGCCCACCGCCCGAGCAGACTACGAACTGGCGCATCCCCTTCTCGACGATGGCGCGCTGGCTGGCGAGGCGGGCGAGCTTGCGCGCTTCCTCGTAATACTTCGCCTTGTCGGCAAGGCGCGTCGCGACTTTCTTCTGCTCGTCGGTGACGGCGGAAGTCAGCACCGCATCGGCCTTTTCGGGCGAGGGGATGCGGGCGGACCCGTACATCACCAGCGTCGAGCCGATGTTCGCTTCTTCCAGCAGCATTTCCGGCTTCAGCAGTTCCAGCTGGAAGCGCACCGGGCGCAGTTCGTCGCGCAGCAGGAAATCGGTGTCGCGGAAGGCCAGCTGGTAGGCCGGGTGGCCGGTCTGAATGGTGTCCGCCTGCTTTTCGGCGAAACCGGCTTCCTGTTCGGCCTTGTAGAAACGGCGTTCGGTGAGGTCTTTGTCTTCTTTTTCGGTCATTGGCTCTTCATAGGCATGGCGCAGGGTGCGCGTCGAGAACGGATATGTGCGTGCAGTGTTGCACACGGGACAGGAAATCCGCTCAAGGCGGATTAGGGCCGGTGCCGCTTTCGAAAATGCCCTGCTGGGCATTTTCATGACGGCGCATTAGGCTGCGGGCATGATGAACGGTTCGAGCATGACGCGGCGCGCGGCCTTGATGGGGATCGGGGGTGGAGCCGTGGCGCTGCCGGCGTGGCGGGCGCTGGCGGCTCGTCCACCGCAAGCCAGGGATATGGTGCGGCCGCCCCGCCTTCGCAATGGCGACGTGCTGGGACTTGTCGCCCCGGCCGGGTTCGTGGCCGACCGTTTCGGCATCGACGAGATCGGCGCCACGGTGCGCGCGATGGGGCTGGAGCCGCGCTTTGCCCCGCACCTGACCGCGCGCGAAGGCTATCTGGCCGGGTCGGATACGGTGCGCGCACGCGATCTTGCGGCGATGTTCGCGGACGATGGCGTCCGGGCGATCATGGCCGTGCGGGGCGGCTGGGGATCGGCGCGGTTGCTGCCGCTGCTGGACTTTGCCGCGATCCGCAAGGCGCCCAAGCTGTTCGCGGGCTTCAGCGACAACACCGCGCTGTGTCTCGCACTGGCGCGCGCGGGCGTGATGTCCATCCACGGGCCCACGGCGGCGACGTCGTGGCCGGCAGCATCGTGGGAATCGTTCCGGCAACTGGCGTTCGAGGGCGCAATGCCGACATACGCGGTGCCGACGTATCCCGGCCCGAACCTTGCCGGACGAGGGCCTGCGGTGCGAACCTTTCGCGGCGGCAAGGCGCGCGGCCGGCTGCTGGGCGGCAATCTGGCGGTGCTCAGCGCGCTGGTCGGCACGCCGTACCTGCCGGACTTCACCGGGGCGATCCTGTTTCTGGAGGAAACCAACGAGGCGGAATACCGCATAGACCGGATGCTGACCCAGCTGGCGCTGGCAGGCGTGCTGGACAAGCTGGCAGGCGTCGTCTTCGGCCAGTGCACGCACTGCGAAAACCCGGACGGCGGCTATTCCAACTTCACCGTCTACGAAGTGCTGGACCAGCGGTTCGCCGCACTGGGCATCCCGGCGTTTCAGGGGCTGATGATCGGCCATGTTGCCGGGCAGATCAGCATTCCCGAGGGCGCTCTTGCCGAGATCGACGCCGATGCAGGCACGCTGCGCCTGCTGGAACCGGCGGTGATCTAGGCCGTATCGTCGCTACGCAGACCGTAGAGGGTCACCAGTTCGGCGAAGAGATCGTCAGGCAGGGGATGAACGAATTCCAGCCCGGCGCTGTGGCTGCCCGCCCAAGCGACGAAGGCGATCATCGGACGGCATTCGGGCAGGGTCAGCGTGATCACTTCGTCCGCGTGCAGCGGGCCTATGCCCTCGATCCTTGCGCCCAGCGGCGTCAGATCCTTCAGAACGACCGTGGTGTTGACCAGATCCCGTCGGAACCGGGCCATCATCTCCACCTTCTCACGCGGCTGGCGGCGCTCCAGCGGCAGGTCTTCGGGACCGGACTGGGGCGGCGGAAAAGTGCCGGTCGCAGGCATTAGCTCCGGCATGAGCGGAAGATCCTTCGTTGGGGTCGATCGCTCCATCGTACCCGGCAAAACCTTGCCGTCATGCCTCAAGGCCGCATCCGTATTTACACCGAATCACCAGTTGGCGCGGCGATTTGAGCGGTTATAAGACGTGGTTAATCTGCAAAGGATTGCATCGCCTGCGCCCTGTTCCCGCACAAATTATTGAAAATTGCGGCTCTTTTGGCTGCTTTTCACGCTCGATCCGGCTGCCGGCCGATGGGCCGTTACCCACAACACACCCTTTCTTAACCATTTTTCGCGCAGAATTTAGGTGTTCATACAGGGGTTCTTATGCGCATCGACGCCAGAAATCTGCTCGACCGTCTTGGCAAGAACGATTTTGCCTACAAGGAATTCGAGGACCGGTTCACGGAACTCGAACTCTGGCCGATTCTGGAAGCCCTGCTGCGCGATCCACGTCTGCAGGCGATCGACCAGGCCGAGCCGAGCATCGCCTCCGCCCCCGAGGCCACGCCCACCGAAGTGGTGGAGACGTATTCGGGCGAGAGCCTGAGTTCCCTGTTCAGCCGCTACGGCAACGGCGCGCCTTCGGGCACGCCTTCGGACCGGCGCAGCGGCGCTCACCAGCAGCAGGACGTGCGCGCGATGCTGCGGCACCTGTCCGACCTCGGTTCGCAGGGGAAGATCTGATGCCCGTCATCGTCACGCACAGCCTCAAGGGCGGGGCCGGAACCACCTTCACCGCCGCGCACATCGCCATGGCCCTGTCCGAAGCGGGTGCCGACGTCACCGTGCTGACCACGGCCTACCGCGACACGATGCCGCTGCACTTCGGCCTGCAGCCCGCGATGTCGCTGCCCTCGCTGTTCGCCCCTGCCGAAGATGCGGTTCTGGTCGCGGGCATCGACCTGCGCAGCCTGACCACCGCGCCCGAGGACAACGACTTCGTGCCCGCCCTGCGCGACCTGGGCTTTCTGGAGACGGGGCAGGACAAGGTCATGGTGATCGACGTGCCTTCCGCCGACTTCGCCTTTGCCCGCCGCGTGATCCCGCACGCCAGCGCGTCGGTATGCGTGCTCAACGCCGCGCCTGACATGCTGGCGCTGATGCCGCAGGTGCTGGACGAAAGCAGCCCCGAAGCGATCGCCGCGACCAGCTTCGTCATCAACGCGCTGGACGAGACGCGTCGCCTGTCACGCCATTCCGCGGCGTTCATCCGCGAACTGGTTGGCGCGCGCCTGCTGGGCCGCATCCGTCTGGACGAATCGGTGCCCGAAGCGATCGCGATGCTGCAGCCGCTGGCCAAGTACGCGCCGACCAGCGCTGCGCTGGCCGATGCCAAGGCCGTCGGCGCCGCGCTGGTGCCCGCGCTGGAAACGCCGGGCCGCCCGTGGGTGGCGCGCGGCACCCCGGCTTCACCTGCATCCTCCAAGTCGTCGAGCCGCGCTGCATGATCGAGAGGCTGACCGCCCGCGTGCTGGACAACCGGCTCGCCCGCTATGCCGCCGTGGCGGTGGTCGTCGGCATCGCTGCCGTGGTGATCGGCGTCCCGCTGGACGGCACCGCGCAGTGGGTCTGCGCTGGCGTCACGATGGCGGGCGCACTGGTGATGCGCCGGATCAAGGGCCGCATGGGCGCGGTGGCGCTGGGCATCCTGGCGGTGCTGGTGTCCACCCGCTACCTGTTCTGGCGCACCACGCAGACGCTGGAGTTCAACACCCCGCTGGAACTGCTGTTCGGCGGCGTGCTGTATATTGCCGAGCTTTACGCGTGGATCATCCTGCTGCTGGGATTCCTGCAGACCACCTGGCCGCTCGACCGCCCGGTGATCGAGCCGGAAGGCGAGCCGGACATCTGGCCCACCGTCGACATCTACATCCCGACCTACAATGAAAGCCTTGAGATCGTGCGCAACACGGTCTTCGCGGCGATGGACCTCGATTATCCGGTGGACCGCTACAAGGTCTTCATCCTCGATGACGGCAAGCGCGCAGAATTCCGCGCTTTCGCCAAGGAAGCGGGCTGCGGCTACATCACCCGCGACAACAACCTGCACGCCAAGGCGGGCAACCTGAACGCAGCGATGAAGAAGACCGACGGCGAACTGATCGCCATCTTCGACTGCGACCACGTTCCGACCCGCGCCTTCCTTCAGCTGACCGTCGGCTGGTTCCAGCAGGATCCCCGGCTCGCGCTGCTGCAGACCCCGCACCACATGTATTCGCCCGATCCGGTCCAGCGCAATCTGGCCCAGACAATGGGCGATATGCCGGGTGAGGGCGATCTGTTCTATGGCCCGGTGCAGGGCGGCAACGACTTGTGGAACGCCACCTTCTTCTGCGGTTCGTGCGCGATCATCCGCCGCGAGGCGCTGATGGAGACGAATGGCTTCGCGGGCGAGACCGTGACCGAGGACGCGCATACCGCACTGAAGCTGCAGCGCACCGGCTGGAACACCGCGTACATCTCCGCGCGCCTGTCTGCGGGTCTTGCGACCGAGCGACTGGTGCTTCACGTCGGCCAGCGCATCCGCTGGGCGCGCGGCATGACGCAGATCCTGCGCATCGACAATCCGCTGCTGGGACGCGGCCTGACCTGGCAGCAGCGCCTCTGCTACCTGAACGCGATGATGCACTTTCAGTATCCGCTGCCGCGCATCGTGTTCCTGACCAGCCCGCTGGCCTACCTGATCTTCGGGCAGAACATCATCCAGGCCTCGGCCTCGCTGATCTTCGCTTATGCACTGCCGCACCTGTTCTGCTCTTCCGTGGCGAACGAGAAGACGCAAGGGGGCTGGCGCCGCCCGTACTGGGGCGAAGTGTACGAGACGATCCTGGCGTTCCACCTCGTCAAGCCCACCGTCATGACGTGGTTCCAGCCGCGCAAGGGCAAGTTCAACGTGACCGACAAGGGCTCGCTGCTGGACCAGACCTATTTCGACTGGGCGATCGTCAAGCCGCACCTGATCTGCATCGGGCTGGTCATGGCCGGCATCACCATGGCGGTCGTGAAGTGGGCGTTCTTCCCCTACATGTTCAACATCCAGACCGATACGCTGGTGCTGAACGTGGCGTGGGCGTCGTTCTCCCTTGCGATCCTGCTGGCCGCCGTGTCCGTGGCGCGTGAAACCCGGCAGGAACGCGTGGATATCCGCATTCCGGTGCAGCTGCCGGTAACGGCCTACCTCGCTTCGGGCCACACCGTGCCGGCGGAAACGATCGACATCTCAATGGGCGGCGCCGCGCTGGCCCTGCCCGAGGAACTGCCGACCAAGGACCGCACCGTGCGCCACATCACCATGGCGATGGGCGACGAAGTGCTGTCGATCCCCGTCACCACGATGCGCACCAATGCGACCGATGCCTTCGTGCGCTTTGAAAAGCTGGACATTCTTGCCGGGCGCCATCTGGTGCGCGCGGTCATGGGGCGCGCCGATGCGTGGCAGCCCTGGGGGCCACCCGCCATGGTCGGCACGGCCCGTTCCTTCGTCGATATTCTCCGGGTGGACATGGTAACCTTGAAGCGAATGCTGCGTCTGAACTTCGCCGAACGCCGTCAGATGAAGGCCGCCAACGCCGCCAAGCGCGCCGCTCTCGCCAAGGCCGCGCAGGAGGCCGAAGCCAAGGGGCAGAAGGGCAAGAACCTGCCGCTGGCCAAGGCCGCGATGCTGGCGGGCGCCGTGGCGCTGGGCGCGGCTGGCCTGTTCTTCGGCACGTCCGAGGTTCATGCGCAGCCGACTGCCCGGGCCACCGAAACTGCCGCCTCCGCCGCCAACCCCGCCGCCGCGCCCGGCGGCATGGCGGAACGCCTGACGCTCAAGGATCTGCGCGTCACTCAGCCGATCCGCCTGCGCGGCACGCAGGGCGAAATGGGCATCCCCTTCGGCATGCGTCAGGACCGCGTCGCCACCGCCGCCGTGCTGCGCCTGCAGATGGCATGGTCGCCGGCGATGCTTGACGATCTCAGCCAGCTAGTGGTCATCGTCAACGGCGAAGTCGCCCAGACGGTGCCGCTGACCCGCGCCAATGCCGCCGGGCAGGTGCTGGAAGTCCCGGTCAATCCCGCGCTGCTGCTGCCGGGCGACAACCAGCTCAACCTGCGCCTGATCGGCCACTACGCGCGCGATTGCGAAGATCCGTTCCACTCCTCGCTGTGGGCGAACATCTCCAACACGCGGTCGTGGTTCGAGTTCAGCTATCAGCCGCTGCCGTACAGCCCCGACCTGTCGCGCCTGCCGCTGCCGTTCTTCGACAAGGGCCAGAACGTGCCACTGCGCATGCCCTTCGTCTTCGCCGGTCAGCCGCGCGCAGGCGAACTGCAGGCCGCCGCTGCCACGGCAAGCTGGCTGGGGTCGCTCGCCAGCTATCGCGGCTTCACCTTCCAGCCGGTGGTCGGTTCGATCCCGCGCGGCAATGCCGTGGTGTTCCTGAAGGGCGGCCAGTCCATTCCCGGTCTGGACGTCGCTCCTGCCAGCGGGCCTGCCGCGGCCGCCGTGCGCAACCCCAACGATCCGAATGGCACGCTGCTGGTGATCCTGGGTCGCAACGACGAAGACCTGCGCATCGCCGCGTCCGCCGTGGCGCTGGGTCGCGGTGTGTTCGGCGGCCAGCGCATGAGCTTCGACGGCGTGCGCATCCCGGCATGGCCGCGTTACGGTGCCGTGCGCTGGCTGACCACGGACAAGCCGGTGGAACTCGGCTCGATCATGCAGCCTTATCAGCTGCAGGGCATGGGCCTGCCACCCGGCCCGCTGACTACGCAGTTCCGCGTTGCCCCCGACCTGTTCTTCTGGCCCCGCGAAGGCGGCAAGCTGAACCTCGGCTACCGCTACCCGGTGGCGCAGTGGCTGGACCGCCGCGCCTCGCGCCTCGACGTGTCGATCAACGGCCAGTACCTCAAGACGCTGCCGCTGGGCGCCGCGTGGTGGAGCGAACTGTTCGGGGCCAAGGGCGCCAAGAGCGTGGATTCCAACGCCAGCGTGATCCTGCCGCGCTACAACCTGTTCGGCCAGAACGCGCTGACCTACGACTACAACCTCATCATCGCCGACAAGAAGAAGTGCACCGGCACCCTGCCTGAGAACGTGCGCGTCTCGATCGATCCCAAGAGCACGATCGACCTGACCAGCGCCTACCACGCGATCATGATGCCCGATCTGGCGACGTTCGCAGGCGCCGGGTTCCCCTTCACCGCCAGCCCCGACCTGTCGCAGACCACCGTCGTCGTCGCGCCCAACCCGTCGCTGGCGTCGGTGCAGGCGTTCCTGACGCTGATGGGCCGCTTCGGCGATTCGACCGGCGTTCCGGTGACGGCTGTGACGGTGACCTCCACCATCGACGGCGGGGCGCTGGAAAACCAGGACGTGCTGGTCATCGGCGGCACGGCGCTGGCAGAGGCGGACATGTTCGCCGATGCGCCTGTCCGCTCGCAGAACGGTCGCCTGCGCGTGGCCGAGCGGTCGGCAATGCAGTACGTCACCGCATTGTTCGGCGGATCGCAGGAGAACGACCCGATGGCCGCCGCGCCGGTGGTCTACAATGCGCAAGGGTTCTCCGGCATCGTCAGCTTCCGTTCGCCCTATGCCTCGGACCGCACGGTGGTGGCGCTTTTGTCGGATGACGGCGCCGCACTGCCCGCGCTGGTCGACGGCATGGCCGACGTGAAGATCAACGCATCCATCCAGGGCGACCTTGCCGTGACCCGCGGCGACGGCATGACCAGCTTCGCGCTGTCAGACCGCTACTGGGTCGGGTCGCTGCCGATCTGGATGAAGCTGGCCTACTACGTCAGCCAGCGCCCGATGATGCTGGGCGTGTTCACCCTGTTGCTGGCGCTGCTGCTGGCAGGCCCCGCCTATCTCTTCTTCCGCCGACAGGCCCAAAAGCGCCTTTCCCGCCAAGACGCCCGCCAGGACGACCATGCATGACGATTAAGCGTACCTCCAAGTTCGGTGTCGCGCTGCTGCTGTCCACCGCCGTCGCCATGCCGACGGTCGTGGCGGCGCAGAGCGCGGGCGTCGAGGCGCTGGTGAAGCAGGCGCAATACTGGCGCGGCAAGGGACGCGAGGATCTGGCCCAGCAGGCGTTGAAGCGTGCCCGCGCGCTCGATCCGAATAACCCCGCGCTCAAAGCGCCTGCGCCAGCGCCGAAGCCTGCTGCCCGTCCTGCGCCCAAGCCGGTGGCCGCAAAGCCCCAGCCTGCGCCCAAGCCCGCCGCCGCCCCGGCCCGCCAGCCCGCCGCTGCAAAGCCCGCGCCCGTTACCGCCGCCGCGCCCGTATCCGCTGCCGATCGCGCGGGGCGTGCCCGCGTTTCGGGCTTCGATGCGCTGAACGACGGCAACCTTGCCTCTGCCGCGTCGCAGTTCCAGCGCGCGCTGTCCGTCAACCGGCGCGATCCCGATGCGCTGGGCGGCCTTGGGCTGGTGCGTCTGCGCGAAGGGCAGTTCGCCGAAGCGGCCAGCCTGCTGGAACAGGCGTCCGCCAGCGGCAAGGCCAGCCAGTGGGCAGAGGGTCTGGCATCGGCCCGTTTCTTCGCGGGCGTGGACGAGGCCAAGGGCCTGATCGCCCAGAACCGCCTTGCCGATGCGCAGAGCCGTGCCGAACAGCTGGTCCGTTCGGGCTACAAGGAACCGGCGCCCGCGCTGGAACTGCTGGCGGACGTCTACGAACGGCAGGGCCGCTATGCCGACGCCGCCGACCTCTACCGGCAGGCCGCGCAGGACGGTTCCGCCGCCGACGACAAGCGCCTGCAGCTGCGCGCCGCACGAGGCCGGGCGCTTGCCGCCGCAGAGCGGGGCGACGATTTCGGCGCCGTGCGTGAATTCCAGCAGGGCATCGTGCTGGACCCGAACGATCCGTGGATCCGCTATGAGTTCGCGCAGTTCCAGATCGAACGGGGCCGCGTGCCCGAAGCGGAATCGCTGATCCGTTCGCTGGCCAGCAGCGGCAACGCCGATTCGCTTTATGCAGCGGCCCTCCTCAACAACGATCTGGGCCGGTCGAGCGAGGCCGACCGCCTGATCTCGATGATCCCCGAAACGCAGCGCACCGCGCCGATGCGCAACCTGGCGCTGAGCGTGAAGACGGACGCCGCGATCGCCCGCGCCAAGGCGATGGCCGCTAGCGGGCAGGGCGCGCAGGCCGTCGGCGCGCTGCGCCAGCTGGGCGCGATGGCCTCCATCCCCGCAGGCAAGCAGGCGGCCGTCGCCAACGCGCTGTTCGATCTTGGCGATGCGCAGGGTGCAGCGGAAGTCGCCGCCAACGCCGCGTCGGGCCGGATCGACAATATCGCCGACTACGAAGGGCTGATCGGCGTGCTTACCCGCACCGGGCGCAGCGACCTTGCCCAGCAGGCGCTGCAGCGCGCCTCGCAGCTGGCGGGCAGCAGCGCGGACGGCCAGAAGGCCTATGCCCGCATCAGCGCCGGCATGATGGTGGGACAGGCGGACGAGGCGCGCACGTCCGGGCGCTATGCCGAGAGCTTCGACATCCTGCAGCAGGCCTATGCCGCCGCGCCCGACAATACCGAGATCCTGTCCGGCCTTGCCCGGCTGTACCAGACCGGCGCAATGCCTGCGAAGGCGGCGCAGACGTACCAGCTGGTGCTGGCACGGAAGCCCAACGACAAGGACGCCCTGCTGGGCCTTGCCGACACCGCGCAGGGGGCAGGCGACCAAGACTTGTCCGAACAGGCGCAGAAGCAGGTGCTGCGCCTCTACGGTCAGGATTACCAGGTGCGCATGGCGCTGGCCAATGTGGAGCGGGCACGCGGCAACGACCGCGCCGCCGTGGCGATGCTGAAGGACGCCCGCGCCCTCTACGCCCGCCAGAGCGGCGGCGTGGCGATGGGCGGCAATCCCTTTGCCGGGATGAGCGCGCCGGGCGGTGGCGGCAGCGCCAATCCATTCCGAAATCAGGTGCAGGCGGCCCCGCAGCAGGTGAACCCCTTCGCGCTGGGCGGCGGCACGCGCATTCCGGCGGCCTATCCGCAGCAGCAGGCCAGCTATGGCTACGCCGCTCCGCAGCAGATGGGCGGCTTCGGTGCCGTGCCCGCCGGTCTTGGCGGAGCAGGTGTAGGCGCGCCGGGTCTGGCTACTGGCCAGAGCGGCTTCGGCGGCTATGCCGGGGCACAGGCACCGCAGGCGAACTATACCGCGCCCGACCGCTATTCCTCGCCTGTCGGCACCCCCGCGCCGGAAGCGGCATGGGGCACCCCCGCGGACGCGCCGGGCTATGGTGGGCCGCAGGTTCCGGTCGCCTATGCGGGCGACCCGGTGATGACGCAGATCCAGTCGCAGATCGACCAACTGGCGCAGGACACCGGGCCGCGCGTCGATGTCCAGACCGGCTATCGTGGCCGCTCGGGCGAGACGGGCCTGTCCAAGCTGGACGAGATCAAGGGTTCGGCCAAGTTCTCCACCGGCGCCGCCGGGGGCCGCGTGTTCGCCAGGGCCGAAGCCGTGGTGATCGACGCGGGCCGCCCGACCGGCTCGGGCCTCGCCCGCTTCGGTCGTAATGCTACGCCCGAGGCGCAGGCCATCGTCGCGGCGCAGCCCTCCGCGCTGGTCAATGCCGATACCCAGAACGGTTCGGGCGTTGCGCTGTCGGCAGGCTACGAGAGCGACGTTGTCCAGATCGAGGGCGGCACCACCCCGATCGGCATGGGCAAGACCAAGTTCGCGGGCCGCGCCGCCGTCACCCCGAAGCTGGGGCAGAACGTGCGCGCCACGGCCTTCGTCGAGCAGAAGCCGGTGACCGATTCGATCATCTCCTACGCTGGCACCCGTGACCCCGTGACGGGCGAGCGCTGGGGTCAGGTGATGCGCACGGCAGGCGGCCTTGGCCTCAGCTATGACGAGAACGGTTCGGGCGTCTACGGCGAGGCGCGCTACTACCGCCTGCGCGGTGAGAACGTGGCCGACAACAACGGTTTCGAGGCCAACGTCGGCGGCTATCTGGAAGCGTACAAGGGCCGCAATTCGCGCGTCACCGTGGGCCTCAACGTCAATTACCAGGCCTACGACAAGAGCCAGAACTACTTCACCTATGGCAACGGCGGCTATTTCAGCCCGCAGAACTTCATCTCGGTCGGCTTCCCGGTGAACTACACCATGCAGGACGAACGCTGGGACGTGGCGGCATCCTTCACGCCCGGCTTCCAGAGCTACAAGGAGGACCAGAGCGTCCTCTACCCGACCGATCCCGCCGCGCAGGCCGAACTGGACGCGCTCAAGGCGCAGGACAACGACGTGCGTTCGTACTTCGACAGCCTGAGCAAGACCGGCTTCGCGCTCTCGGCGCAGGGATCTTTGTATTACAAGATAACCCCCAACACCCGCATCGGCGGCGAACTGGGTTACAACACTTTCGGCAGTTATGACGAGTTCCGCTCCATCCTCGGGGTGCGGCAGAGCTTCGGGAGCACCGGTAAATGAAGATGCAGGCTTTCCCCAACCCCCGCAGCGGGCCATCGGATTATGCCGTTGGCGGTCTGGCGCTGCTGGCGATCTCCACCGCCACCGAAGTGGCAGAGGGCATTCCGGACGAACAGGCGCACGGCTTCTTCGTCGCCATCGGCCGCCGCATGGCCGCGCTGGAGCCGCTGGACGGGGTGAACGACGCGTCGGTCCTGTGCGCGCGGATCAACGCCTTCTGGCAGGCGCTGGACTGGGGTGAGATCGAACTGGCCGTGGGCCGCGATGCCATCGTCGTGCGCCACCGCGACCTGCCGACCGAGATCGCCCCGGACCGTGCGGGCCACTGGGCGCGCATGCTGCTGGGCGTACTGGAAGGCGCCTACGACAGCTGGTTCCGCGTGCTGGGCAGCGGGCCGGTCCTGCGCACAACTGCGGAATGGAAGGGGGACACCCTGGAACTTCGCCATGGCCGCTGAAACCCTGTTCCGGCCCCGCGTCGATCGTCGCACATTCTCGCTGGGGGCGCTCATGGCCTTCACTGCCGCCTGCAATACCGCACCCAGTCAGGGCCGTGCCCAACAGGTCAGCGACCCGCTGTGGGTCCAGTGGCGCGACCGCTTCGTGGCGCCCGAGGGCCGCGTGGTGGACACCGGCAACGGCCGCATCAGCCACTCCGAAGGGCAAAGCTACGGCATGATCCTGGCCCTGCGCGCGGGCGACCGCGAGGCTTTCGAGCGCATCGCCAAGTGGACGCAGGATACGCTGGGCCGGGAAGACATGGCGCTGCATGCCTGGCGCTACGATCCGACGGCGGCGGTGCCCGTTTCCGACCCCAACAACGCCACGGACGGCGATCTGGTGATCGCCTGGGCGCTGGCGCTGGCAGGGCAGCGGTGGAAACGCTCCGAGTGGACCGACCGCGCGCGCGAAGTGCGCAAGGCCGTGCGCGAGCACTGCGTGATCCAGCGCTTCGGGCGCGAACTGCTGCTGCCGGGCATCGTCGGCTTTGCCGAAGCCGCGCAGGTGACGCTCAACCCGTCCTACTTCGTGTGGCCCGCGCTGGACCAGTTCGCCAAGGCGGACGGCGCGGCGACATGGGGCACGGTAATCCGGGACAGCGAGGCGATTCTGTCGCTATCCCGGTTTGGTCAGCATTCTCTGCCTGCCGACTGGATCGCGGTGACCGGCTATAACGCGGTCGCCCCGGCAGTCGGCAAGCCGCCGCGCTTCGGCTACGACGCGATCCGCGTGCCGCTGTATGCCGCAGTCGGCGGGCGCGCCGCGCTGGTGCAGCCGGTGGCGGACTGGTGGCGGTCGCGCGTGGCGCAGCACCGCTCGATCCCGGCATGGGTGGACGTGGTGACCGGCGAGGAGGCGAACTATGCGTTGTCCAGCGGCGGCGCGGCCATTGCGGCGAGGCTGATCGGCTCGACCCCGCCGGCTGCGTTGGACAGCGATTACTTCAGCGCATCGCTGCAGATGCTGGCGCGGCTCTAGGCCGCTGCTTCAAGCCGGTCGGCGCGCACTGCCATCAGCCCGAACAGGCTGAGCAGTGCGGCACCGGAAATGTAGAGGCCCACGAACAGCACGCCGCCGCTGTCGGCAAGCCCCTGCGCCACCGCAGGGGCGAAGCCGCCGCCGATGATGCCGCCCACGTTGAAGGCGATCGACGATCCGGTGTAGCGCACCCGCGCCGGGAACAGCCGGGGCAGCAGTTCGGCGATCGGGCCATAGACCAGACCCATGGTGAACAGCGCCACGCACAGGAACACGCCGATCACGAACAGCGATCCGGCGGAGAACATCAGCCCCATCACCGTGCCCAGCACCACCGCGCAGAAGCATCCGAACATCAGCACCGAACGGGACGAGCGCTTGTCTGCGGCATAGCCCGCGACGACGATGCCCACTGCCATGAACAGGATGGCGAACAGTTGCAGCCCAAGGAACTGCTGGCGTCCATAGCCCAGCGTCGCGGTGCCGTATCCCAGCGCGAAGGTGGTCGCCAGATAGTAGAGCGCGAAGCAGGCGATCACCGCGAACGTCCCGGCCAGCGTCTCGCGCATATGAGTGCGGAACAGTTCGACGATGGGGATGGCGCGGTGGGCATCGTCCTCGCGCGTGAAGACCGGGCTTTCGGCAAGGCGGAAGCGGATCCACAGGCCAAGGCCCACCAGCACTGCGCTCAGCAGGAACGGGATGCGCCAGCCCCAGGCGGCGAACTGCGCCTCGCTCAGCATCGTGCTGATGACCAGGAACAGCCCGTTCGCCGCGAAGAAGCCCACCGGCGCGCCCAGTTGGGGGAACATGCCGAAGCGCGCCTCGTAGCCCTTGGGCGCGCTTTCCACGGCCAGCAGCGCCGCGCCGCCCCATTCGCCGCCAAGGCCCAGCCCCTGGCAGAAGCGCATCAGGCACAGCAGCGCAGGGGCAAGCCAGCCCGCGCTTTCGTATGTCGGCAGCACCCCGATCAGCACCGTCGCCCCGCCCATCAGCAGCAGCGAGGCGACCAGCGTGGACTTGCGGCCCACGCGGTCACCGAAATGGCCAAACAGCGTTGCGCCCACAGGCCGCGCGATGAAGGCGATGGCAAAGCTGGCGTAAGCGGCCAGATGCTGCACCGTGGTCGATTCCGCCGGGAAGAACAGCGGCCCGAACACCAGCGCGGCGGCAGTGGCGTAGATGTAGAAGTCGTAGAACTCCACCGCAGTGCCCACGAGGCTCGCGGTGAGTACGCGGGCGTTCTGGCGATAGACGTTCATGCGCGGTGATCCCTTGTCATCCATGCGCCCTAACGCCGTGGGACACGGATGACGAGAGGTGAATGGGCGCTGTCGCGCAATTATCTGTCGTTTGTCATTTCACCGTGAAGGCGTAGCTGCCCTCCACGCGGTGCTGGTCGGCCCCGGCGGCGTGCCATGCCAGGCGATAGGTTCCCGTCGGCAGCGCGCGTGGCAGGGCAGCGGTCAGCGCTTTGCCTTTCGCCTGCGCGGTAAAGCCCCTGATCGGCATCGGCTGGTGGTTTGCCATGCCGGGCATCCCGGTCATCACCAGGTCGATGCCCGATAGCGGGCCGACCACGTCTTCCGAGAAGTTCAGCGCGATCCTCTCCGGCTTGCTCACCGTGGCCCCGGCTGCGGGGTTGGCGCTGACGAGCGCGGCATGGGCCAATGCCGTGCCGGGAAGGGCGGCGGCAGCAACGGCGAGGGGGAACACGATGCGGCGCATGGGCGAAAAACTCCGTTCGGGGGCAGGCAGCTGGCTTGCCGGGATTGTCTGCACCTCATACGCAGGACAGGCAGCCATCCCTTGGCCAACCGCGATGTTTTTTGCGGGGCAGGGCAAGGGATGCCACGATCCCCATGCGTATGAAGGCCATACGGATGGCGCTTTGGACGAAACCTATGACCGATCTTGACGACAAGCTGGCGCTGCTGCGGGGTGAACCTGCACCTGTGGCCCTGAGCGCGATGGGCGGGGCGGTGATCGCGGGCGTCGTCGCCGGGCAGGAGCGTCGGCGGGGACGGCGTGCCCTGGCGCTGGCCTGCGGCGTCGCGGCAGTGGTGGGGCTGTGGGGCGGCATCGCCGGTCCCCAGCGCGCCGCCGCCAGCGACATGCGCCATGAGGTTTCCGGTCATGACGATGCGCTGCTGGGCCTGCCCGCCGCTGCGCCCTCGCACCTGCTGGCGTCCTGAGCATGCGCGGTGCCCTGCGCTATGTGCTGGTCGCGGTGCTGGCATTTCTGGTGGCGCTGGGCGCGCTGTGGCTGGGGCAGCGGATGCGCGGGGACCAGCGGCAGGAAAGCCGCATCCACGCCGTGCTTCATGGCGAACTGGACCTCGATCCCGCGCAGCGCCAGCAGATAGACGCGCTGGAGGAGGGCTTCACCGACCGTCGCGCCCGGCTGGAGGGTGAACTCCGGGCCGCCAATGCCGGTCTTGCCGCCGCCATCACGCGCGAACATGCCTATGGCCCGGCGGTGGAAAAGGCGGTCGATCGTTCGCACGGGGCGATGGGCGAATTGCAGAAGGCGACACTGCAGCACGTCTTCGCGATGCGCGCAGTACTGCGGCCCCACCAGACCGCACGGTTCGACAAGGCCGTGGCAGAGGCGTTGACGTCCCCGCCGCAGGACTGAGCTGCCGATGACCGCCGCTCCCCGGCAATCCAACACACATGAAGACGACGCGCGCGCCGTGGCACTGGCGCTGGCGGGCGATCATTCGGGCCACGAAGCGCTGATGGCGGCGCATCGCGGTGCTGTGTTCCGCATGGCGCACGGCTACACGGGAAGCGAGGCGGATGCGCTGGACGTCACGCAGGATGCCTTCGTCGCCGCGTTCCTGGGGCTGCACCGCTACGATCCGGCGCGCCCGTTCCGTGCATGGGTGCTGCGCGTGGCGCTCAACAAGTGCCGGGACTGGACGCGGCGGCGCGCGGTGCGGCGGCTGTTCGCCTTTGCGCTGCCCATCGAACATGCGGCGCAGGTGCCCGATACGCAGCCCGATCCCGAAGCGGCGCTGGCCTCGCGGCAGGAAGTCGCCCGCATCCATGCCGCCGTGGCTGCGCTGCCCGATGCCTTGAAGGAGCCGCTGCTGCTCTGCGCGATGGAGGGGGTGGCGCAGGAGCAGGCCGCCACGATCCTGGGGATCAGCCGCAAGGCGGTAGAAACGCGCCTGTACCGCGCCCGGCAGAAATTGTCGCATCTGGTCGAGGGATAGCGCCGCGCCCGCCGTATAAGGGGGCATGACTTCGCCCGATTACGCCCGCCTGCCTCTGGATCGCCGCAGCCTGCTTGCCATGGGTGGAGCGCTGACAGGCGTGGGGGCACTGGGCGCAATGCCAGCTTGGGCGCGCAGCGGCACGGCTGGGACGGAAACGGGGGGGATGGGGCACGCCGGCACCGGCTTTGGCGTGCTGTCCGGGAACGCCATCGCGCTTGAGATCGCTGACAGCCACTTTGCCACCGGGGGCCGTTCCGCCCACGCGGTGACCGTCAACGGCACGTTGCCCGCGCCGCTGCTGCGCCTGCGCGAAGGGCAGACCGTGCGGATCGCCGTCACCAACCGCCTGAAGGAGCAGACCTCGATCCACTGGCACGGGCTGCTGGTGCCGTTCCAGATGGACGGGGTGCCGGGCATCAGCTTTCCCGGCATCGATCCCGGCGAGACGTTCGTCTACGAGTTCCCGCTGCGGCATTCGGGCACGTTCTGGTACCATTCGCATTCCAACATGCAGGAAGGGATGGGCCTGTTCGGCCCCATCGTCATCGATCCTGCCATCATGGATTCCGGGGGCCATGATCCGCTGGCTGTCGCGCGCGAACATGTGCTGGTGCTCAGCGACTGGAGCCCGCTGCATCCGCACGAACAGATGCGCCGCCTCAAGATGATGAGCGGCTATTTCAACCGCCAGAAGCAGGATCTGGCCGGACTGCTGGCGGACAAGGACCAGTCGCTGGCCGATCGCCTTGCCTGGGGCCGGATGCGGATGGACGCCACCGACATTTCGGACGTTACGGGGACGACCTATAGCTACCTGATAAACGGCCACGGCACGGCGGAGAACTGGACCGGGCTGTTCGCTCCGGGTGAGAAGGTTCGGCTGCGCGTCATCAACGCATCGTCGATGACCAACTTCAATTTCCGCATCCCCGGCCTGCCGCTGACCGTGGTCGCGGCGGACGGCAACCCGGTGCAGCCGGTCGAGACCG
The DNA here is from genome assembly GCF_050433305.1 of Novosphingobium gossypii. Classification (NCBI taxonomy): domain Bacteria; kingdom Pseudomonadati; phylum Pseudomonadota; class Alphaproteobacteria; order Sphingomonadales; family Sphingomonadaceae; genus Novosphingobium; species Novosphingobium gossypii. Next base: position 87,199 of record NZ_JBNPXM010000007.1, read on the forward strand.
ACGAAGTGCAGATCGCCATCGCCGAGACGTATGACTTCATCGTCGATCCTGGCACGGCGCAAAGCCATGCCATCATAGCCGAGGCGCTGGACCGTTCGGGGCAGGTCCGCGCCACGCTGGCGCAGCGCATGGGGCTTGTCGCCGCCGTGCCGCCGATCCGCCGCCGCCCGGTGCTGACCATGCGCGACATGGGAATGGACATGAGCGGCATGGACATGGGTCATGATGGAGAGATCGACCTGTCGAAGCCCGCCAGCGAAAGCATGGCCGGCCATTCGATGAAGATGCGCGACCCCGCAGTGGCGCCGGGGGTGAAGATGGGGCCGGGGGTCGCCATGCTTTCACCCATGCCGGTCGATCGGCTGGCGGACCGACCCACCGGACTGGAAGATGTCGGGCACCGCGTTCTGACATATGCCGACCTGCGTTCGCGCGATCCCAACCCGGACCCGCGTGTGCCCACCCGCCGGATCGAGGTGCATCTGACCGCCAACATGGAACGCTACATGTGGTCGATGGACGGCACCGCCATGTCCGAGAACCCCGCGCCCATCCCCTTCCGGCTGGGCGAGCGGGTGCGCGTGACGCTGGTCAACGACACGATGATGCCGCACCCGATCCACCTGCACGGCCACTTCTTCGAACTGGTCCACGGCGCGCCGGGGCACCGGCCCCGCAAGCACACCGTCAACGTCCTGCCGGGCGGCAAGGTCGCTTTCGACCTGACGGCGGATGCAGAGGGCGACTGGGCGTTTCACTGCCACATGCTGCTGCACATGCACGCGGGGATGATGCGGGTGGTCACCGTGCGCCGGGACGATCAGGGCGCGAACGGGCGGCAGGAGGAGCAGGGCTGATGTCGCTGCGCCGCGCCGTCCTGCCGATCCTGCTTGCCGCCGCGCCCGTCCCGGCGTGGAGCCAGGATCATGCGCATATGGACCATTCGGGCCATGCCATGACCCCGCTGGTGGAGGATACTGCCGCTGCCGATGAGCCCGGTGACGCTCCGCCGCCGCCGGTCCCGGACGATCACCCCGCCGACCGCTTCTTCCCGCCTGATCGCATGGCCGCCGCCCGGCGCGGCATGATCGACGAGATGCGCTTTTCCACGTTCGCGTTGCAGGTGGACCGGCTGGAGTACCGCGCCGCGAACGGGAAGGACGGCGTCGGCTGGGAAGGACAGGCTTGGTACGGCGGCGACATCGATCGCGTGGTGCTGGCCGGCGAAGGCGAAGGCAGTTTCGGTGAACGGGCCGGGCGCATCGAACTGAACGCCTACTGGCGCCACGCACTGGACCCCTGGTTCAACCTGCAACTGGGTGTGCGGCACGATTTCCGCCCCGACCCGCAGCGCACCTACGCGCTGGTCGGCATCGAGGGGCTGGCACCGTACTGGTTCGACGTTTCGGCCCAGCTGCTGGTGTCGGACAAGGGCGACGTCCACGCGCGCGGCAAGGCGGGATACCGGCAGCGGATCACCCGCACGCTGGCGATCGAGCCGGAGGCCGAAGTCGACTTCGCGTTTCAGGACGTGCCTGCGCTGACCGTGGGCGCCGGGTTCGAGCGGCTCGAACTGGGCGCGCGGCTGCGTTACGACCGCAACCGTTCGCTTGCGCCTTATGTGGGGATGCATTGGGAGCGTCGGCTGGCCGGCACCGCCCGGTTGGCGCGCGTGGCGGGGGAAGAGGTGTCCGGCCTATCCGCCGTGCTGGGGGTGCAGGCGATGTTCTGATGGCAGAGCGTCGCGATACCGTCGCAAGGCGCGCCTAGGAAGCCCGCTCCACCTCCACGCGATCTTGCCGGAACCGGATCGATGACAGCTTCCCGTCCCCCGCGCCTGCTTGCCTCCATCCATGACGTCGCCCCCTGTTTCGAGGGGCAGGTGGATCGGCTGGTGGACGGGATGGAGGCGCGGCTCGGCCCGGCGCGCCATGCGATGCTGGTGGTGCCGGACCATTGGGCACGCGCGCCGCTGACCGGCGCGGCGGCCTTCCGGACCCGCCTGCGCGGCTGGTCGGACAGCGGCGTGGAGATGTTCGTCCACGGCTGGTATCACCGTGACGATGCCCGCCATGACGGCACCGCCGGCTTCAAGGCCCGCCACATGACCGCCGGCGAGGGTGAGTTTCTGGGCCTGTCCCATGCCGAGGCCCTGCGCCGGATGCGGGATGGGAAGGCGCTGATCGAAGACGTCATCGGCAGGCCCGCCGCCGGCTTCATCGCTCCGGCATGGCTTTATGGCCCCGGCGCGATGCAGGCGCTTGCGGAATGCGGCTTCCCGCTGGCCGAGGATCATTTCCGCGTCTGGAAGCCCGGCCATGAAAACCGGCCGCTGGCGCGCGGGCCGGTGGTAACCTGGGCCTCGCGCAGCACCATGCGCACCGCGTCGTCGCTGGCCTTTGCCGCCGTGGCCCGGCCGCTGCTGCAACCGCTGCGCACCTTGCGGCTGGCGGTTCACCCCGGAGACGTCACGAAGCCGAGCATCGTCGCCAGCATCGATGCCACCTTGCGCGCGTTCACCCGCCGCCATGTGCCCGGACGCTACGCCGACCTGCTGAAATAAGTTTGGGAAATGTGCGGGAGCAGGGTCTTGGCCCTGCACGCAGCCAATGCCTGCGAAGTTGCGAAGCGGGGCCAGGAACAAGGGACACCCATCCCAGGCCCCGCTTCGCGTTCCCGCCGGTCCTGTGTTCAGGATGCGGCGGGAACGGTCACCTCGGTATATGCCTTAGAAGTCGACCTTGGCGCCGACACGCAGGTAACGGCCCATGAACAGGCGGTCCTGCCAGGCAGGGTTGAACTGATACAGGCCATAGCCGGCGTTCGGATCGTAGTGCGGCTTGCCGTCAAGCACGTTCAGGACGTCGAAGTAGAGCTTGAACTGTTCCGCCACCTTCACTTCGCCGTGAGCGTCGAGGTCGAAGGTGCCCTTGGCGTGGCACTGCACCGGATCGCCGTTGTCGTAAGTCAGCAACTGACCGGCAGCCGCGCTGGCTTCGCAGTCCTTGTAGACGCCGCCGGCATCCGCCGAAGTCGACGAATAGCCGCTGGTGTAGTTGGCGGTCAGGGTCAGGCTGGCCTTCTGGTTGAAGTCCACCGTGTTCTGCCAGGTCAGGCGGAAACGCGGAGCGCCCGAGCACGAGGTCAGGTTGCAGCCGCCCAGCGAGCCGTCATAACGCCAGATCGTGGTGCTGCCGTCGTCTTCCTGGTTCTCCTGCTGGAGGCGGATCAGGTACGAGGCGTTCGCCTTGGTCTGGAACGTGATCTTGTCGTTCAGGTAGAACCGCGCATCGGCCGAGAAGTCGATGCCCGAACCCATCATCGCGTTCTGGTTTCTGAACGAGCTGATCACCTGGCCCAGCAGCGGCAGCGCATTCGGGTTCTGCGGATCGGGCTGGCCCGGCAGGACGACGACGCCCGGAATGTTCACGACGCCGTTGTTGGCATAGTACTGCTCGATCGCAGAGCCGATGCCGACCGACGTGATCAGGTTCTTGATCCGGGTGTGCCAGTAATCCAGCGTCAACGTGATGTCGCGCGTCGGCTGCAGCACCGCGCCCAGCGTGTACGAGGTCGACTTTTCCGCCTTCAGGTCAGGATTGCCCGAATTGGTCGAGCCCGGCGAATAGCCGCCCGCGTAGTAGGCGGTGTTGCTCTTGTGCGCATCGCAGAACGCCGCGTAGAGCGCCTGCGAACAGACGATCTGCGAGTTCTGGTAGCCGGTTGCGGGCAGCTGGAACGATTCGTTCAGGTTCGGGGCACGGAAGCCCTTCGAGAACGTGCCGCGCAGCTTCAGCTGGTCCACCGGCTTGAACTCGGCCTCGAACTTGGGAGAGAAGTTCTTCTGGCCGGTCGAGTAGTGGTCGTACGAACCGTCGAACTTGACGCGGAACTGGTCCACGATCGGCACCGAGATTTCGTAGGACGCCGACCAGATGTCGCGGTTGCCCTTCACGCCCACGGCGTTGATGCCGTAGTAGCGCGCATAAGGATTGTCGTTGTTCGGCGCGTTCGAGCTGGGGTTGTTGATCGATTCGTAGCGGTACTGGCCCGCGACGGCGACGTTGACCATGCCGCCCGGCAGTTCGAACACGTCCTTGCTGAGCGTGCCGATGACCTGCGCCAGCTTCGACGTGGCGCGCTTGTTCTGGTCGGGGAAGATCTGCTGGCGGGCTTCTGCCGAATTCGCCGACTGGTCGACGAAGTTGTAGGTGCCCTGGGCGATGGCGTCAGCCAGGCCCTGCAGGTAGATGTAGCCGGTGTTCCGGACGTCCAGCGTGACTTCCGAAGCCGTCGCGCCGACCGAGTAGTTCCAGCCATCGCCGAAGCTGCCGTTGATGCCGGCGGCGATGCGGTAGGTCTTGGCATCGGTGTAGGTGCGGCGCGGCTGGTCGGGCATGCCGCTCAGGCGGGCCAGCTGGCCCTGCGCGGCATAGGGGTTGTTCGGGTTGAGCGTGCCGTTGGACGCATTGCAGCCCGTCGCCAGCAGGTTGCCGCCGACCACCGAAGCGGTGCCGGTGGGGCAGACGTAGACCGGCAGGAAGACGTTGGTCGCGGTGATCTGGTTGCCGCCGGCAGCCGTCTGGCCCGCCCACGACGAGTTCACGGACTCGTTCGCGGTCTTCACGTTGTAGTAGTTGAGCGCGATGAAGGCTTCGGCATTGTCGCCGACCTTTACGGTGCCGCGCAGCGACGCGCCCTTGCGGGTGGTGGCCGCCGTGTACATGCTGTAGTCGTTCACCAGATCCTGCTGGCAGACCACCGACGGGGCGTTGGGAACGCCGTTGTTGGCGTTCGCAGTGCCGGCCTGCTGGGCGGGCGTCAGCGCCTGCGCGGTCAGGCTGCCGCAGCCTGCGGCCGCATTCAGCAGCTGGTACGAGCCGTTGTAGAGGATGCCCGGCGTCGCGCCCGTGCTGTAGACCGGAACGTAGTTGCCGTTGGCATCGATCGTGGTCTGGGCGGACTGGGCGAAGTTGACGGTGGTCGACTGGAAGCCGTTGTAGCTGCCATCGGCCTGGATGCCGTTGCGGACCGAGTTGGTCAGGCAGCCCTGTTCGGCGGTGCCGCAGACCGAGCTCTGGTCGGCAGTGCCGGGCAGGCCGCCGCGGTCGCGCAGGTACAGCGAGTCGTTATGCTGGTACTCGGCGCTGGCGTAGATGTTGAAGCCCTGCTCGTTCAGGTCGCCATAGCCGTACGTGGCGTTGATGCGCTGCTCGCCGCCGTCACCGCGCTGCGAGATGCCCAGCGATCCGTCAAGGTGCAGGCACTGGACCTGGCGCTTGGTGATGACGTTGACCACACCGGCGATCGCGTCGGAGCCGTAAGTCGCGGACGCGCCGTCGAACAGCGTCAGGGTATAGGCGTTGTTGAAGCCGCGCAGCGACGGCGCGGTGGCGCCGGTGGTGAAGCCGTTGGCCGACCAGCTGGCGGGAATCGTGCCGGCATTGTTGGCGGTCAGCGTCTGCAGCGCGTCGGAAACGGTGGTGATGCCGCGCTTGGTCAGGTCTTCGGCGGTCACCGAGACGACCGGCGAGGCGGTGGCGGCAGCCGGGTTGCGCGTGATCGACCCGGTGACGACGATGGTGCTTTCCTCACCGGCATCGTCTGCGGCCTGGGGGGCGGCGTCCTGCGCATAGGCGGTTCCGCACAGCAGCGCGAACGCGGTCAGGCTGGTGGCGCCGCGCAGCAGGGCCTTCTGGGGGGATGTCTTCAAGTCTACGTTCCTTGTCCATTACCCCTGCCGGCCGCGTGACCGGATTCGGCAGAAGTGCGGCCCTCGCCGCTCAGTGAGCGCGCGCATCGCCGCTCATGGGCGCGTCCTTGCGCCCGTGGTCCGGAACTTTCAAAGTGCATTTCTGGTTAGTTGCAAATTGCTTCAGAAATGTTGCTATATTGCAACGCTGGCATCGCGTGCAACCGGCATGATGCTGCCAGTTTCCGTCTATGACCCTCACAATGAGCATTATTTTCTGAAGGACTGCAGCTGGATCAGAGCAATATTCAGAAACATACCGCCTAGCGAAGCAATAGTAGCAGCAACAAATATGGGTCCAACTTTGCCGTGACCGAAATAAGGCCATGTCTGAGAAGGGGACAACTAATCGTATCGCTGCCAGGTACGGTACCTGCATACGCAGCGGACGAAAGTCCATTTCATGACTGTTGTACTGACAGAAATCCCCGCCGTTGCGGGGTTGTTGTCAGACGGCCGAAGCACCTGATTTGGCTCGATCTCTCAATCGCTGCGCCGGACGGTGCGTCGGCCTTTCGGAATGGCGGGGCTACCGCCGGACGCCGGCCTTGCCGCCGTCCTGCGCCGCCGACCATGCCAGCTTGCCGCCGATCCATGTTTCCAGCACATGCGTGCCGCGCAGGGCCTGCGGGTCTGCCGTCATCGGATCCTGATCGACGAACAGGAAGTCGGCGCGCATGCCCTTCGCGAGGCGGCCCAGCCGGTCCTCGGCGAACAGCGAATAGGCGGCACCGGTGGTGTAGGCGCCCAGTGCGGCTTCGCGGGTGAGGATTTCCTGCGGTTGCCAGCCGCCGATGGGCTGCCCATCGCCGCCGGTGCGGGTGATCGCCACTGCCAGCCCCTCGAACGGACGGGCAGGCTCAACCGGGGTGTCGGAGCCGAATGCCAGTTTCGCGCCGGTGGCTGCGATGGACTTCCACGCATAGGCACCGGCGATCCGCTGCGGACCCAGCCGCGCTTCGGCCATGACCCGGTCGGAGGCTTCGTGCTGCGGCTGCATGCTGGCGATCACGCCGTTGCGGCCGAAACGCGGAATGTCGGCGGGATCGACCACCTGCGCATGTTCGATGCGCCAGCGCCGGTCGCCCTTGTAGGTCTGCGAAAGTTCCTCGATCGAATCGAGCACGGTGGCGTTCGCCTCGTCGCCGATGGCGTGGACTGCCACCTGGAACCCGTCCATCGCGGCGCGGCTCATCAGGTTGCCCAACTGCGTCTGGCTCATCTGCGGCAAGCCCTTCGTGGCGGTATCGTCCGCATAGGGCGCCTTCAGCCATGCCCCGCGCGATCCCAGCGCGCCGTCGAGGTACAGCTTGACGCCGTTCATCTTGAGCCGGTCATCGTCGATCCACGGCGTGGGGCGCGGCCCGCCGATCAGCGTCATCGCCTCGATCCCGCCGGCATAGGCGACGATCCGCATCCGCAGCTGGTGCTTGTCCGAGGCGCGGCGGAAGGTCTGCCAGTCCTCTATAGAGGTGCCCATGTCGGCCACGGTGGTGACGCCCGCCGCCAGGAACTGCAGCTGCGCTTCTCCGAACGCGGTGTCAGCGTCTTCGGGGCGGGGCTTGGGGCGCTTCTTCTCGACCAGCGCGGTGGCGGCGTCGATCAGCACGCCTTCGGGCGCCTTCGACCCGGCAACGCGCAGCACTTCGCCGCCCGCAGGGTTGGATGTCGCTGCAGTGATGCCGGCGGCGGAGAGCGCGGCGGAGTTCGCCCAGCCCGCGTGCCCGTCGATGCGGGTGAGCCACGCAGGCTTGCCGCCGGTCACCTTGTCCAGTTCGGCAGCTGTGGGCATGCGGTCCAGCCCCCAGCTGGCCTGGTTCCAGCCGCCGCCCAGAATCCACGGCGCTTCCGGATGCGCTGCCGTCCACGCGGCGATCCGCGACAGCGCCTCGTCCAGAGACTTCGCCATCGACAGGTCCAGCGTCATCCGCGCAAAGCCGGTCGCCATGACGTGGCCATGCGCGTCGATCATGCCGGGCACGACTATGCGGCCCTTGCCGTCGACCTTGTAGTCCACCTTCTTGGGCCGTTTGTCGCCCTTGTGGAACACCTGCGATACCTTGCCGTCGGGATCGATCAGGAAGCCCTCGAACCGGTCCACCCCGCCGTTGCCGTCAGGCGTGATGCCTTCGACGTTGTCCACCAGCACGTCGGCCAGCGCCGGAGTCGACAGAGCCGGGATCAGTGCGGTCCCGGAAAGCAGCGCAAGGGCTGCCGCAGATATGGATTTCACGAATTGCCCTTCTTCGGCAGCCGCTTGATGATGGCGCTGGTATCCAGCCGCCCGCCGCCCTGTGCCTGAATTTCGGAAAAGAACTGGTCCACCAGCGCGGCGATCGGCAGAGAGACGCCCAGACCGCGCCCCTCCTCAAGGCTGAGGCCCAGATCCTTGCGCATCCAGTCGATCGCGAGGCCGAAGTCGAATTCTCCGGCGTCCATCGTCTTCCAGCGGTTGTCCATCTGCCACGACTGCGCGGCCCCGCCGGAAATCGCCTCGTAGACCTTATCCATGTCGAGGTGCGATGCCTGCGCGAAGCGCACCGCTTCGGCCAGTGCGGCGACGTTGCCGGCGATGCAGATCTGGTTGGCCATCTTGGCGATCTGCCCCGAGCCCGCCTTGCCGACGTGTACGATGCGGCTGGAATAGCTTTCCATGATCGGGCGCGCGGCTTCCAGCGCGTCGTCCCGGCCACCGCACATCAGCGTCAGCGTGCCGTTTTCCGCGCCGATCTGCGATCCGGTCATCGGCGCATCGACGCAGTGAATCTTGAGGTCGCGCGCCTCTACCGAGATCTGGCGGGCGATGCGGGCCGAGACCGTGGTGTGATCGATGAACACGCCGCCGCGCTTCAGCATGCGGAACACGCCGTTGGGGCCGAGCACGACGTCGGACAAGTCGTCGTCGTTGCCCACGCAGGTGATCACCACGTCGGCATCCTGCGCTGCATGGGCCGGATTGGCGGCGATGCGGTGAGTGAGGCCCGGGTTCGCGTCGCGCCACTTGCGCGAGCGTTCGGGCGTGCGGTTGTAGATCGTCAGTTCGTGCCCGGCTTCGGCGATGTGCCGCGCAATCGCGCCGCCCATCGTGCCAAGGCCGATCATCGAGACTTTGCGGGGCGTGGCGGTCTGTTCGGTCATGCGCCCGTACTTAGCGCCTTTTGCTCAAAAGCAAACCGGCTGAAAAGCGAAATGCCGCCGTCCCCGGCGAGGACCGGCCCTACATTGCTTTGCCATTCGCCGCCATTTCCGGTAGGCGCGCGGGTCTATGGACCAGACTTTGCTCAATATCGCTCCCGGTGCGCTGGACGACGCGCCCCTGACCGCAGCCGACGTTCGCGCGGCGGCGGAGCGAATTGCGGGCAAGGTCGTGCGCACGCCGACCGCGTACAGCGCCACGCTCAGCGCCATCACCGGCGCCGACATCTGGCTCAAGTTCGAGAACCTTCAGTTCACCGCCGCCTACAAGGAACGCGGCGCGCTCAACGCCCTGCTGCTGCTGACCGACGAGCAGAAGGCGCGCGGCGTCATCGCGGCGTCCGCCGGCAACCATGCGCAGGGCCTGAGCTATCACGGCACCCGGCTGGGCGTGCCCGTCACCATCGTGATGCCGCGCACCACGCCGACCGTGAAAGTCATGCAGACCGAGAGCGTCGGCGGCACAGTGGTGCTGGAAGGCGAGAGCTTCGACGAAGCCTATGCCCACGCGCTCAAGCTGGAGGCGCAGCTGGGCCTGACGTTCGTCCACCCGTTCGACGACCCGCACGTCGCCGCCGGGCAGGGCACCGTGGCGCTCGAAATGCTGCAGGACGTTCCCGAACTGGACACGCTGGTTCTGCCGGTGGGCGGGGGCGGGCTGTCTTCGGGCATGGGCACCGTGGCGCGCGACATTCGCCCGGACATCCGCCTGATCGGCGTGGAGGCGCAACTCTACCCCTCGATGTACAATGTGCTCAAGGGCACCAGCCTGCCGATCGGCGGGGATACCCTGGCAGAAGGCATCGCCGTCATTGCGCCCGGCCTGATGACGCAGAAAGTGCTGCGCGGCCTGCTGGACGAATTCCTGCTGGTGACGGAATCGCAGATCGAAAGCGCACTGGCGCTGCTGCTGCAGATCGAGAAGACGCTGGTCGAGGGTGCGGGCGCCACCGGCCTTGCCGCCGTGCTCAACAACCCCGAACTGTTCGCCGACCGCAAGATCGGCATGGTGCTGTCGGGCGGCAACATCGATACCCGGCTGCTCGCCAACGTGCTGCTGCGCGACCTTGCCCGCTCGGGCCGCCTGGCGCGCCTGCGCATCGGCCTGCAGGACCGCGCGGGCGCTCTGTTCAAGGTGGCCAAGGTGTTCCACGAACACAACGTCAACATCATCGAAGTCTTCCATCAGCGCATCTTCACCCACCTGCCCGCCAAGGGCCTGGTGACGGAGATCGAGTGCGAGGCACGCGACAGGGCGCAGCTTGAGGCGCTGGTCGCGGGGCTGCGGCGCGAAGGCTACGAAGTGCGCATGGTCGAGACGGACTGATACGCGCGGCCTTGATCGCTGTGCTGCCGGGTTAACGGTTGCCGCCCGGCGCCGCCCCGAATTGGCACGGGAACCCACGGATGCCACCAGTCCGGCGCGATTTGGCTGCGGACTGGTCGGTTTTTGTGGTTAAATGACTCGCAAGAGGCTGCCGCCATAGGCATATTTGGGCCAGCAGACGGACTTCGGGCCGGCAATAAAGCTAGAGGAAGACCATTTTCGGTGACGGCTCCCGTTCGATTTCCGCGCTTTTTCGTGACGAGCCCGGCGCCGTGTCCCTATCTGCCGGGGCGGAGCGAGCGCAAGGTTTTCACCGAACTGAAGGGGCCGCACGCCGATTCGCTGAATGACGCACTGGGCCGCATTGGTTTTCGCCGCAGCCAGACCGTCGCCTATCGCCCGTCCTGCATAGACTGCAACGCCTGCGTGTCCGTGCGGGTGGTCGCTTCGGAATTCCGCGCCTCGCGCACGCAGAAGCGCACGATGGACGCGCATGCCGACCTTGTCGCCACGGTGTGCCGCCCCTGGTCCACCAGCGAACAGTTCGAACTGCTCCAGCGCTATCTTTCCGCCCGCCACCCCGAAGGCGGCATGACCACCATGGACGAAGTCGATTTCGCAGACATGGTGGAACACACCCCCGTCACCAGCTACGTCATCGAATACCGCGAACCCTCGCGCGACGGCGTGGTGCCGGGTCGCCTGATCGGCGCCTGCCTCACTGACCGTCAGTGCGACGGGCTGTCGATGATCTATTCGTTCTACGATCCCGAAAGCGAGCGGCAGGGGCTGGGCAACTACATCATCCTCGACCACGTTCGCCGCGCGGTCGATATGGGTCTGGGCTACGTCTACCTCGGCTACTGGGTCGAAGGTTCGGCGCGCATGCAGTACAAGGTGCGCTACCGCCCCATGGAACGCCTGGGCCGCGCTGGCTGGGAACGCATCGAAGCCGTTGAACACGATCGCCTGATCGCCGCCGCCGTCGCCAACCCCCATCGCGACGAGGGCACGACCGGCCCCAAGGACGGCATGCCTGCCGTCACCAAGGGGTGAGGGCCAGGGCCCCGGAACCGGCTCAAAGGCCGGGCCATGGCCTTTCCAGCTTGCCTACCGCCGAGCAGCGAGTTGCCGGCATGGGAGCGAATGGTTTTCCACCAATTGCCCACTGTGCTTCTGCGCTTCGACATGATCCATAAACTGGTTTTGTAGCCGCTCGTGCATCGCGAGGCCGATGTAGATTGGCTTGGGGTCTGATAGAAATCCAAGCCAGCATTGCAGTTCTCGAAGCGAGACAGAGCCCAACCACCCGGCGCCGACCAGCAAATATGGCCGAAAGGCAAATGCTCACGCGGGTCGTCGATGCCGAAGATGGTGATGGCAGCCAGCATAGCTATGTTCGGGGCAAGCTGTTGCCACAGCGGGCAGATTGGCTGTCAAAGGAGAGAAATTTGGATGCCCCGCGAGGATTCGAACCTCGATAGACGGAATCAGAATCCGTAGTCTTACCATTAGACGACGGGGCATCGGGCGGCCCCTGAGGGCAACCGGAGGGCGCCCTTTAGGAGGGGTTCTGATTCGGGTCAAGCACCTTTGGTGCATCAATTTGTGCGCCCCTTGCCGGTTCGCGCGTAGGGCGTTAGCATCGGCGTCAGGTGCCCGCCCGATCGGCGGGAAGACATTTGAACGAGTATCGAATTTATGGCGGACCACGATCCGCCGGTTGCCAAAGTCGAAGTGTCGGGAACAGCCGATGCGCCGGATCGTCCGGCGCGGCGGCGCAAGGGGCGCAGGAGCAAGGCGAAGCGCTCCCAGCCGCCCGGCACGCAACCCAAGGGAAAGGCGCGCCCGCAAGGCAGCGGCGCCAGAACCGAGGAAGGCAACCGGACAGAAACAGGCAGGGCGCCGCGCGCAGAAAAGCAGGCCGTGCCGCCCGACACGGCGCCGGTCCCGAAGGCGCCTTACAGGGCGCCTTCACACGCGGCGGTGCTGTCGGGTCAGCCTTCGGGGCGGCAGGCTTATGCCGCCATCGATCTGGGCACCAACAACTGTCGCCTGCTGATCGCGCGCCCTTCGGGGGAGAACTTCACGGTGATCGACGCCTTCAGTCGCGTCGTGCGGCTGGGGGAAGGGATCGCCCAGTCAGGCCGCCTGTCCGATGCGGCGATGGAGCGCACGCTATCGGCACTGCGGGTCTGCGCCGACAAGCTGATGCGCCGCAACGTGTACCTCGCCCGCTCGGTCGCGACGGAGGCTTGCCGCCGTGCCGCCAACGGCCCCGAATTCATCGAGCGGGTGCGGCAGGAAACCGGCATCGCGCTGGACATCATCTCGGCGCGCGAAGAGGCGCGGCTGGCGGTGCTGGGCTGCCACGTCCTGCTGGAGGACGGCTTCGGCCCGGCGATGATCTTCGACATCGGCGGCGGATCGACCGAACTGGTCTTGATCGAAAGCACCGGCACCGTGCCGCGCATCCTCGACTGGCAAAGCGTGCCGTGGGGCGTCGTCTCGCTGACCGAAAGCTGCGGACCTGAAGGCGCGACGCAGGATGAACGGCTTGCCCGCTATCGCCACATGCACAGTCTGGTCGCCGAAAGCTTCGCGGCCTTTTCCAAGCGGGTCGCGCCGGCGCGCGAAAGCGCCGGGCAGGACGGCCCGCTGCGCCTGCTGGGCACCAGCGGCACGGTCACCACGCTCGCCAGCCTGCACCTGGAATTACCCCAGTACGACCGGCGCATGGTGGACGGCCTGATCGTGCCCGCCGAATCGATGCGCGGGATCAGTTCGCGGCTGTCCTCGATGGCGATCGAGGACCGGCGCGAACTTGCCTGCATCGGGCGTGAGCGGGCCGACCTCGTCGTCGCCGGATGCGCCATCCTTGAGGCGATCCTCGACCTCTGGCCCGCCGCACGCCTCGGCGTGGCGGACCGCGGCATCCGCGAAGGCATCCTTCGCAGCCTCATCGCCTCGCACAGACCCACGGGAACCAAGACCATGACCGATACCCTCCGCAACGCAGCAGGCGCGCGATGAGCCGCTCGGGCCGTGATCCGGGCGAGCGGCTGAAGACCGCGAAGAAGCGCTCCACCAGTTCGGCGCGGTGGCTGACGCGCCAGTTGAACGATCCTTACGTGAAGAAGGCCAAGGCCGACGGCTACCGCAGCCGCGCGGCGTACAAGCTGCTTGAACTGGACGAGAAATTCGACCTGTTCCGGAACGTCGAACGCGCCGTCGATCTCGGCATCGCGCCCGGCGGGTGGAGCCAGGTGCTGCGTCTCAAGCGACCCAAGGCAAAGATCGTCGGCATCGACCTGCTTCCCACCGACCCCATTGAGGGCGTGACCATCTTCGAGATGGACTTCATGGCGGACGAAGCCCCGGCGGCACTCGACGGAGCGCTGGAAGGCGCGCCCGACCTGGTCCTGTCGGACATGGCGGCGAACACGGTCGGCCACAAGCAGACCGATCACCTGCGCACCATGGGCCTGGTCGAGACCGCAGCGGACTTTGCCATCCAGTACCTCGCGCCGGGCGGCACTTTCGTCGCCAAAGTGCTGGCCGGCGGCACCGACACGCAGCTGCTGGCCCTGCTGAAAAAGCACTTCACCAGCGTCAAGCACGCCAAGCCCCCTGCCAGCCGAAAGGATTCGTCCGAATGGTACGTGATTGCCAAGGGGTTCAAGGGCGGCGATGCAGCCGCGGCGGTAGAGTAGGGGCCGCGGGATAGCGCGGGCAAGGCGTTGAGAAGTCACCATTCAAGGTCGTTGGGCATGAGCCAGGCGCCCGCCGCGCTTGCCCAGCCGCTGCGTCCTGATGCGCCACGAGCATGTCTGTAGTGTAAAAGGATCAAGCGTGATCCGATGTCTCGAACCAAATCGTTTGCACTGCGTTGCAGCGTTTCGGCTGTGTCGAAACGCGCCAATTATGGGACGAGTTGCCGCTTTCTTACTGGTGATTTTTACCTACTTTTTTGTCGCACTTTTCGCTGCATAAGCTTATTGTGCGCCTGCAGCATAGACGCTGGCGGCACGCGGAGGCATCGTCTTTCGTAACACTAACATGGGTTTACCTGTGTGACGGGGCGAAGGCGAACGGGGGAAAAAAGCTCGATGTGGTTACGCGTAGACAATTTAGCGTGAGTGTTCCTGAGATGAAGATAGCCGTTTTTGGCTTGGGTTACGTAGGTCTGTCCAATGCGGTGCTGCTTGCTCAACGCAACGATGTCGTTGCGGTAGACGTCTCGGGAGAGAGGGTGGACCAGGTCAATGCCGGTCGCTCTCCGATCATCGACGCCGAGCTTGAAGAGTATCTGGGCGGCAAGACGCTGAAGCTGAAGGCGACGCTGGATGCCGCAGAGGCGCTGCAGGGCGCCGACTATGTCGTGGTCGCCACGCCCACCAATTACGATGTCGATACCAACAAGTTCGATACGTCCTCGGTCGAAGCCGTCATCAGGCAGGCCATCGCCATCAACCCGGATGCGACGGTGGTGGTCAAATCGACCATCCCGGTCGGCTTCGTCGACGACGTCCGGCAGCGGCTGGGGACCGAGCAGGTCATCTTCAGTCCCGAATTCCTGCGCGAGGGCAAGGCCCTCCACGACAATCTCTATCCGTCGCGGATCATCGTCGGCGAGCAGTCCGAACGGGCGCGGATCTTCGCCAACCTGCTGCTGGATGCCTCGCTGAACAAGGACGTCGAAGTCCTCTTCACCAACGCGCGCGAAGCGGAGGCGATCAAGCTTTTCGCCAATACCTATCTCGCCATGCGCGTCGCGTTCTTCAACGAACTGGACAGCTATGCCATCGCAGGTGGGATGGACAGCCGGCAGATCATCAACGGCGTGAGCCTGGATCCGCGCATCGGGCGTCATTACAACAACCCCAGCTTCGGTTACGGCGGCTACTGCCTGCCCAAGGACACCAAGCAGCTGCTGGCGAACTATTCCGATGTTCCGCAGAACCTCATCCGCGCGATCGTCGATGCCAACCGCACGCGCAAGGACTTCCTTGCCGACGTCATCATCGCGAAGAAGCCCCGGACGGTCGGCGTCCATCGCCTTGTCATGAAGGCGGGGTCCGACAATTTCCGGCAGTCCTCGATCCAGGGGATCATGAAGCGCCTCAAGGCCAAGGGCATCGAGGTCATCGTGTTCGAGCCGGCGCTGAAGGAGAGCCATTTCTACGGCTCCGAAGTGCTCAGTGATCTGGAGGATTTCAAGCGGCGCAGCAGCGTGATCCTGGCCAACCGGATCACGCCCGACATCGAGGACGTGCAGGACAAGCTGTTCACGCGCGATCTTTTCGGCGCGGATTGACGGGACGACAGGGTGGCATATGGGCTGGCCCTGTTTGGGCAGCCCGAAATTGAGTGAAATTCGATGGCTGCATTTGCGCGGTATGGCCGCGCAGCGCAGCAGTGCTGCGGTGCTGACAGGCACCGCCGCGGATGGAAACAGAAAGCGGCATCAGGAGTAGTTATGGCTGACAAGAAGATCGCGCTCATCACCGGCATCACCGGTCAGGATGGCTCCTATCTGGCGGAATTCCTGCTGGAAAAGGGCTACGAGGTCCACGGCATCAAGCGCCGTGCGTCGTCGTTCAACACGCAGCGCATCGACCATATCTATCAGGATCCGCATTCGGCCAAGCCGGACCTCAAGCTGCACTACGGCGACCTGACGGACACGTCCAACCTGACGCGCATCATCCGTGAAGTGCAGCCGGACGAGATCTACAACCTTGGCGCGCAGAGCCACGTCGCCGTCAGCTTCGAGGCGCCCGAATACACGGCCGACGTCGACGCCACCGGTACGCTGCGCCTGCTGGAAGCGATCCGTTTCCTGGGTCTGGAAAAGAAGACGAAGTTCTACCAGGCCTCGACCTCGGAACTCTATGGTCTGGTGCAGGAAACGCCCCAGCGCGAGACGACGCCGTTCTACCCGCGCTCGCCTTACGCCGTCGCCAAGCTCTACGCGTACTGGATCACGGTGAACTACCGCGAAGCCTATGGCATGTATGCCTGCAACGGCGTCCTGTTCAACCACGAGAGCCCGCGCCGCGGCGAGACTTTCGTGACCCGCAAGATCACCCGCGGTCTGGCCAACATCGCGCAGGGGCTGGAAAACTGCCTCTATATGGGCAACATCGATTCCCTGCGCGACTGGGGCCATGCCAAGGACTACGTCCGCATGCAGTGGATGATGCTGCAGCAGGATCAGCCGGAAGACTTCGTGATCGCCACCGGGGTGCAGTATTCGGTGCGTGAATTCATCAGCTGGTCCGCGAAGGAGCTGGGCGTGACGCTGCGCTTCGAAGGCGAAGGCGTGGACGAAGTGGGCATCGTCGAGGCGGTGACCGGCGACGATGCGCCTTCGGTCGAAGTCGGCGATGTGATCGTCCGTATCGACCCGCGCTATTTCCGTCCGGCCGAAGTCGAAACCCTGCTGGGCGACCCGACCAAGGCGAAGGAGCGCCTAGGCTGGGTGCCGGAGATCACCGTGCAGGAAATGTGCGCCGAGATGATCGCCGAAGACCTCCACACCGCCAAGCGCCATGCCCTGCTCAAGGCGCACGGCTACGAGCTGCCGGTTTCGATCGAATCCTGAGAGGGCTGAGACAATGCGGATATTCGTCGCAGGACATCGCGGGATGGTCGGCGGGGCCATCGCCCGCAAGCTGCGTGAGCGCGGCGTGGAGGTGGTCTGCCGCACCCATGCCGAACTGGACCTGACCGATCAAAAGGCCGTCCGTGATTTCTTCGCGGCGGAACAGCTTGACGGTGTGGTGCTGGCGGCGGCCAAGGTGGGCGGCATCCATGCCAACAACACCTACCCGGCAGAGTTCATCTACGAAAACCTGATGATCGAATGCAACGTGGTGCATGCGGCCTATTCCGCCGGCATCCAGAAGCTGCTGTTCCTGGGTTCGTCGTGCATCTACCCGCGCGAAGTGGCCCAGCCCATGCGCGAAGATGCGCTGCTGACGGGCATCCTTGAGCCCACCAACGAGCCTTATGCGATCGCCAAGATCGCCGGGATCAAGCTGTGCGAAAGCTACAACCGGCAGTACGGCACCGATTACCGCAGCGTCATGCCCACCAATCTTTACGGGCCGGGCGACAACTTCCACCCGACCAACTCGCACGTGATGCCCGCGCTGATCCGTCGCTTCCACGAAGCGGTGCAGGCGGGCGCGAGCCAGGTCGCGATCTGGGGCACCGGCACGCCGCGCCGCGAATTCCTGCACGTCGACGACATGGCCGAAGCATCGCTGTTCGTCTTCGATCTGGACGCGGACACGTACCAGGCGAACACCGAAGCCATGCTGAGCCACATCAACGTCGGGTTCGGCGACGATGTCAGCATCGCCCAGCTTGCCGCGATGATCGCCGAGGTCACCGGGTACAAGGGTGAGATCGTGTTCGATGCCGACAAGCCGGACGGCACGATGCGCAAGCTGATGGACTCCGGTCGCCTTCGGGCAATGGGCTGGAAGCCGCGCGTCGAACTGGCCGAGGGGATCCGCGAAACCTACGCCTGGTATCTCGAAAACGGCGCGGCGGTCCCGCAGCCTGCCGCCTGACCCTGAAAAAGCGGCATCGTGCCGGTCTGGTGCTGGACATGGGCACAGTCAAATGCATGGGATGATTAGATGACTTCCGCCCTCGTATCCTACCCTGCCAGCACCAAGCGTGATGCGAGCGCGGTCCGTACCGCCGCCGGGGTTCCTGCCACCAGGATCCTCGACGTGCCTGTCAGCACGGTGAACATGGATGCGGCTGTCCGAACGATCTTCGGCTGGATCAGGAACCGCAGCGCCCACTACATCTGCGTGCGCGACGTCCATGGCGTGATGCGCGCGCAGGAGGACGAGGCGCTGATGGACATCCATCACGGCGCAGGCCTGATCACGCCGGACGGGATGCCGCTGGTTTGGGCGCTGAAGGCGCGCGGCTACAAGGGCGTGAGCAGGGTCTGCGGCGCGGATCTCGTCGCGGCGCTTTGCGAGGCATCTGAAGCGAACGGGGCGCGCCACTACTTCTACGGCGGCAAGCCGGGCGTGGCCGAGCGGATGGCAGAGGAACTGGTGAAGCGCTATCCCCGCCTGAAGGTGGTGGGAACCGGCACGCCGCCGTTCCGGGCACTGACGGCTGAAGAAGACGAGCAGGCGGTTGCGGAGATTTCCGCTGCCCGGCCCGACATCGTCTGGGTCGGCCTGTCGACGCCCAAGCAGGAATACTGGATGCGCGACCATGTGGGCCGCATCCCCGGTGCGACGCTGGTGGGCATCGGCGCCGCGTTCGATTTCTACGCCGGCGACGTCAAGCGCGCGCCGGTGTGGATGCACAAGTCGGGCTTCGAGTGGCTCCACCGCCTTGTCAGCGAGCCGCGCCGCCTGTGGCGTCGCTACCTTGTCATGGCCCCGAAGTTCGTGGCCAAGATGGCATATCGAGCCATTCGGCGCGAGGCCTGAAACATGAACGATGACAGCGGCTCAGGCCGTCTGCGCATATTGACGGTACATAATGCTTACCAGCAGGCCGGCGGCGAGGACACGGTCTTTGCCAGCGAGACGGAACTGCTCCGCGATGCCGGCCATCAGGTAGAGACCCTTACCGTATCGAACGATGGGATCTCCTCCCGGGTATCCCAACTGAAGACGGCGTTGTCGGCAAGTTATAACCGAGCCGGGCGCGCACTGGCCGCCGACGCCATCGCCGCGTTCCGGCCGGACGTGGTACATGTTCACAACACCTTCCCCCGGCTTAGCCCGGCCGTGTTCGATGCATGTCACGCCGCCGGGGTGCCGGTAGTCTGGACCCTGCATAATTTTCGCGTGACCTGCGCCAACGCCATCCTGCTACGGGATGAGGCCCCGTGCGAGGATTGTGTCGGGCGCGCGCCGCTGCCGGCGATCCGCCATCGCTGCTATCGCGGGTCGATGATCGGTTCCGCCGCCGTGGCCGGGCTGATCTGGCGGCACCAGCGGCGCGGCACGTGGCACGGCAAGGTGTCGCGTTTCCTCGCGCTGACGCAGTTCGCGCGGGAAAAGTTCATCGCCGCCGGGCTTCCTGCCGACAGGATCGTGGTCAAGCCCAATTTCGCGGTAGACCCCCAGCCGGCTGGGACCGGCGATGCTCCGCTGCGCACCGGCGCCCTGTTCGTCGGACGGCTGAGTGCTGAAAAGGGCGTGGACGTTCTTGTCAAGGCCTGGCGCGGCATGGGCCTGTCGCTGACCATCATCGGCGACGGACCGGACCGGGCTGCGCTGGAAGCGATCGCGGGGCCGGAGGTGCGGTTCCTGGGATTTCGCGACAGCCGCTTCGTGCAGGAGGAAATGCGCCGCGCGGCCATGCTGGTGGTGCCTTCGGTATGGTACGAGATGTATCCGATGACGGTGGTGGAGGCGATGGCCTGCGGCACCCCCGTCATCGCATCGCGCATCGGTGCCCTGAAGGAGATCGTCGAGGATGGCGTGACCGGCTGCCACTTCACAGCAGGCGATCCCGACGATCTGGCGCGTACGGTGCGAAAGGCCGCGTCACAGCCCGCGCACCTTAAGCAGATGGGCCGCAATGCCAGGGCGCATTACCAGTCGGCGCTGTCTCCGGCGGCCAGCCTGGCCGCGCTGGAGAGTGTCTATCGGCAGGTCATGGTGCAGTGACCGTGTCGTGCTTCGCCCTCATCAGGTCCGACATGACAGAAGGTGTCAGGACGCAATTTCAGGAAGGAGCCGGATCGTGAAGTCCAGGCAGCGCCGAGTCGTATTCCTGACCTCGATCATCACGCACTATCGGTTGAAGTTCCATGAACTTCTCCGGGCGCGGTTGGAGGAAGCCGGCATCCGGTACGACATCATTTATGGCGAACCCGATGAAGCGGAAGCATCCAAGAACGACACCGTGGAGCCAGACTGGGCGACCAGGATTCCGCAAAAACGGTGGCGCATAAAGTCGGTGAAGATGCAGTTCCATCCGGTGTTTGCCGCCGCGCGAGGTGCAGATCTCGTCATACTGGGTCAAGAGAACAAGCACCTGCAGAACTATCTCTATCAGATGACGCCGAAGGGCCTTCGGCCAAAACTGGCGCTGATGGGGCATGGCAGGAACTTCCAGTCACGTCGGCCCGACAGCGCGGGCGAGAAATGGAAGCGCTTCTGGGCCACCAAAGTGGACTACTGGTTCGGCTATACCGAAGAGACGCGGCGACACGTCGAATCGCTCGGGTTCGCGCCGGACCGGATCACGGTGTTCAACAACTCCGTCGATACCTCGCAACTGCGCGCCCAGGTGGCGGCGGTGACGGACGAGCGGTTGCAGCAGCGCCGCGCGGAACTGGGGCTTGTCGGGCGGCATGTGGGTGTGTTCGTCGGCGGAATCTATCCCGACAAGCGCATGACATTCCTGATCGAGGCGGCGGACCGCATACGCGAAAGCGTGCCCGATTTCGAACTGCTCGTGGTCGGCGGCGGGTCCGACTTGTCCCTCGTCAGCGATCTGGCGCGGGATCGTCCCTGGGTGCACGTGCTGGGGCCGCGGTTCGGGCAGGACAAGGTGGAACTGATGATGCTGGGCCACGTTTTCATGATGCCCGGCCTGATGGGTCTGGCGATTCTGGATGCCGGTGTCGTCGGTCTGCCCGTCGCCACCACGGCATATCCGTGGCACAGCCCGGAAATCGCCTATCTCCAGCCCGGCATCAGCGGATTGGTTGTCGAAGACTGGGAAAATCCGCTTGCCTATGCGCGCGAAGTGGCTGATCTGCTGCACGATCCTGTTCGGCTGGGCCAGATCGGCATAGCGGCACGGGAAATGGCGGACCGTTATTCGATCGAGCGGATGGCGGATAATTTTGCCAACGGCATTCTGAAGGCCTTGGCGGTCTGATAGGCACAAGGTCGTCCTTTAAATGTTCTTAGCGCTTGTGTTGGGGATCGTGCTCCTTTCCCTTGCCGACCCGAAACGGGTTCGGCGCGAGTACCTGCTGCTGTTGCTGGTGTTCATCGTCATGTTCAGCATGATGGACATGAACAAGGGCATGATGGGCGACTGGGTCTGGTACACCGAGCACTATCGCCGGCTCGAGCATATGAGCCTGTCCAGCTACATCGGCGCGCGCATGGGCTGGATCACCATCAAGTGGAACGAGCCCACCTACTACGCCATTGCAAAGGCCGTCGCGGTGCTGTCCGGGGGGAGCATTGCCGCCCTTGCGGCGGTATTGACGGCGCTCAACTATAGCATGATCGGCTGGGCGACCTACCGCGTGGGCAAGGACATCTTCAGGTCTGCCGGCCGCCTGCCCAGCGCGCTGATCCTGATGGCCTGCGTGCTGCTTGCCATGAACTTCACACTGACCACGCACCTGATCCGGCAGGAACTGGCGGCATCGTTCGGCATCCTGGGCTATTCATTCCTGCGGTCGCGGCAGTACGTCGCGGCCGGCGTGCTGGCGCTGCTGGCGGTAACCACGCACCAGTCCGCCGCGCTGCTGCTTCTGGTGCTCTATACGCCGCCGTTCATCACCCTGAACCTCAAGCGCTATCCGCTGGCCCGCCGGTTCGCGATCCTGGGCGCACTGATGGTGGCCGCCTTGCTGGGATACTACGTCTCGCACAGCGAGATCGTGGCCATCGGGCAGAAGAACGACGGTTCGGTGTCCATCGTCATCTTCCTGCTCGATGCGGTCATCTTTGGCGGGCTGGTCCTGGTGACGACCTTCCTGCGCCCGGCGGGTCCGCAGGCCAGGGAACTGGTGCTGTCGTTCCTGCTGTTCGCCGCGGCGATGGCGTTCATGATGACCATCCCGCTGGCAGCGCTGCGCATGTATTTCTACATCGACTTCGTGCGGTCGCTGGCGCTGGTCGTCATCGCCGTATGCCTCCTCAGATACCTGCCGCGAAGCATGGACAATATCGTTGCGGGTATACCGATGCTGTTCCTTGGGCTTTGCTATGTGCAGTTCAGGCTCGATCGCTCTCCGTTCGATTTCGGCGGCGATCTGATCCACTACATGCTTTATCCCATTTCCTGATTTCCTGTGACGGAAAGACCCCAGTCAATGAATACCGAGCCGCAATTGTCGATCATGGCCCTGCTGGTGTGCCGCAATCGCCGGGACACGACGCTGGCCGCGATCGAGCGGATCAAGCGGCAGAAGGCACCCGTGCGCGCATCGATCGCCGTGTTCGACGATGCATCCACCGATGGCACCCCGGAGGCGGTGAGCGCCGCCTATCCCGACGTGCGGATCGTCAAGGGCGATGGCAACGCCTTCTGGAATGGCGGACTGCACCGGTTGTGGAGCGCCGTGCGCGATGCGGACGTAGACGCATTCCTGTGGCTGAACGACGACAGCTGGCTGGACGACGACGCATTCGACAAGATCGCCGACGGCTGGAACGAGATGACCCGGGTCGATGGCGACAAAGGCTTCATCCTCGTCGGCAGCACCCGCGGCACCGATGGCGAGATCAGCTACGGCGGCCTGCACATGGGCAATTCGCGCGTGGCGTTTCGCATGAGCCGGGCCTATCCGAAGGAAAGCGGACTGGTGCCGATCTCCACCTTCAACGGCAACGTGGTGCTCGTCAGCAAGAGCGCGGTCGGCAGGATCGGCCTCAACGACCCCTACTTCTTCCACAACCTGGGCGACGTGGATTACGGGCTGCGGGCGACACAGGCCGGGATACCGGTGATGCTCCTGCCCGGAACCGTCGGCTATTGCGAGGCGAACGCCGCCAAGTCCCAGCGCGGATACGGCGCGCCGAAGCTGTCCGTCCAGCAGCAGTGGCGCAAGGTCAACACGCATCACGGACTGCCGTTCAGAGACTGGCTGTATTTCACGCGGCGCCATTCCGGACGGAACTGGCTGCTGCATTTCGTGACCCCATACCGCCATCTGCTGCGTTTCTGGAGACTGAAAGCCTGACGCGGGCACCGGGTGGACGCGAAAGTCCGCTACGTACATCCCCTGGTCACGATCCCAAGTGGACACCCGCGCGCAGGGACATTGCTGACAAGGAGCGAAACTTGCCGCGCAACGATGCACAATTCAACCTGGAACGCCGCGCTCTGATCGCGGCGGGTGCCACCGGCTTGCTGGGAATGGCGGGGGCGGCGGCGCTGTCGCAGCCGGCCGGGGCGGCTGCGCCCGGCAAGACGGGGCCGGGTGCTGGCGCAGACGTGAGGCCCGAAGATTTCGGCGCGGTCGGCGACGGGCGGCATGACGACACCTCGGCATGGCAGGCGGCCATCGCGACGGGACGGGTCGTGGCTCCGCGACCGGGCGCGACGTACATCATCGGTGCCAGTCTCCAGCCGCAGGCGAAACAGCCGCTGCTCATCCGCGGAGCCGGGATCCATGGCAACGCGGCATCGACGCTGAAGGCTGCCCCCGGCTTTCGCGGATACCTTCTGAAACCATCGGGGTCCTACGACATTCGCGGCATCCGCCTGGCGGGCAATGGCCGCGAAGGCTGCCATCTGATCGGCAGCGACGAGGTCGGCGGGGCAGGGTTTGCCATCCTGGACACGGTGATGCTGCAGTCCGCCGATACCTTCATCAATTTCGGCACGGCCTGGGAGCATCCGCTGGGGCTGTCCTACGACCGCATATACGGCCAGCATTTCAGGACCGCCGGCATCGTCGTGGGCGGCGTCGAGGGGGCTGCGCGCAATGGCGAAAGCGCATGGCGCTTCGGCCTGATCGTCATGACCAACGGCGGCGGAGACGGCGGCGGGCGGGTGCCGGCGCAAGGCGTCGAAGTCCGCCGGAATTTCGCCGCGGGGTCGGACCTGGTGACATGGTCCGGCGCCGGAGCGGGCGAAGCGGCACCGCTTTTCGGATGGGTGGTGCTGCGCTCGAAGGACGGGAAGACCGGCTGGGCCGTGCCGCCCAACTGGGGGGATGCCCTGTGCCGCGACACCCGCTTCGTGGCGAGCAAGCAGCCCGGAGAGGACTGGACCTATGCCGTCATGCGCCAGACGGTGGGGGTGTGCCTGCACCGTGGCAAGGCCGTGGCCGCCGGCGTCATCCAGGCCGAATACTGCGGGATCGGTGTCCTGCTGATCAGTGTCGCCGGGTTCGATATCCAGACGATCTACAGCGAAAGCCGCGATCGGGCGCCCAATCCGTTCCCCAATCTGGCTGCGGTGATGGTCAAGGGGGCCAGTTACGGGTCGATCGGTGCCACGTGGGTCGAAGCGATCGGGTACGGCGTCATCACCGACGAACGGGCCAACGTCGAAGTGCGCGCGCTGCATGGCAATGCGCTGCGCTGGGCCCTGCGCGCATCGACCGCGGCGACCGACAAGGGGGCAAACGCCATGCAGACCGGCAGTCGCGGCATCCCCACCCCCTACCGCCAGCTGGCGCGCCCGCCGAAATGAAGCCATGGCGGCACGTGCCGTACAGGCAGGACAAGGACTAACCGACGTGACCATTGCGGCCCTGCGCCGAAAGCTCGACACCGGCATGGGCCGCGCCCTGACGAGCGCGCTCGATCCCGTCATTTCCAGCGGGGCGATGTTCCTGCTGCAGGGGGCAGTGCTGCTTACCGCGGACAAGCAGGCGTTCGGATCGTACAGCCTGGGCTATTCCTATGTCCTCATGGGGCAGGTGCTGCTGTCGGCACTGTTCGGAGCGCCGCTGGTGACCCTGCTGGGCCGGATGGAGGGCGATGAGCAGCGCCGTCATATCGGTGAGGCCGTCCTGCGGTTCCAGATGATGGCGTCGCTGGTGGTGGGGCTGCTGGGGCTAGTGCTGGCGTGGTTTGCGGGAATCCCCGCGTCCGTCGCGGTGGCCGCGGCGGTCGGGCTGGTGGGGGTGTCGTTTCGCGACGCGTTGCGCAGCGTACTTCTGGCGCAGTTGCAGTTGGTCCGGGCAGCGGTGTTGTCGATGATTTTCGCAGCGGCTATCGCGGCGATTTTGCTGGGAATGTTCATCGTGTTCCGGCGGATCGACGCGGTGCTGGGCCTCGCCGCGCTGGCGGCGGCATCGCTGCTGGCGGTATCGCGCTACGTCTGGGTCAGCCTGACCACGAAAGCGCGCATTCCTGCCGAGACGCAGCGGGAAATCCGCGGGATGACGACATGGTCGCTGCCCGGCGCGATCGCGATCTGGCTGCAGAACAGTTTCTACCTGACTCTGATCGCGATCAATCTGGACATCGGCGCGGTGGGCGAAGTCTCCGCCGCGCGCATGGCGATCATGCCGATCCTGATCGTGACTTCGGGACTGATCCGGTTGGCCCAGGTCAACGCCAGCCGCCGCCTTGCGGGAGAAGGCATAGCTGCCGCGCTGGCCGGAGCGCGCCGCCCGGCACTGCTGTGCCTGCTGGGCGGGGTGGTCGCCAGCCTAGGCTGCCTCATGCTGGGAACCACCGTGCTGGCCCCGTTCGTGCCGCCGAAATTCCCGCATCTGGCGCAGCTGGTATCGGTCTGGCTGCTGTTTGCCGCGGCCACGACGGCGCGCAGCATCTTCACTTCCCTTTACCAGGCGATGGGCCGGTATCGGGAACTGTTCGTATACAACGTGGTGATGCTGCCGTTCGTGGTCGCCGCAATTGCCTATGCGCCGAGGTATCTGGGGCTTCCGGGGGCGATCCTGCCGATGGCCGTGTCGGAGATCGTGCTGATGGCCGTACTCATCCTGCGGGTCGACAAGGCGGACGGCGTAAAAACCGCCGCCGCCTGAAGCCTCAGCGGCCCCATAGCGCCCTGCCGACCACCGCCGAGCGCCGGGTAAGCGCGATCACGGCCATGATAAGGACAAGCGACAGCGCGCAGACGGCGACGGCCAGGGCCAGCCTCGTGCCCAGCGCCGGCGCGTCCGGCCCCAGGAACGGCCGGGCAAGGCGGGGTGCTTCGGCAAAGAAGATGCTTTGGACCAGATAAATTTCCATGGTCACGACGCCGATCCGCTGAAGCATCCGCCCCGGCGAGGTGTTCACCACGCGCCGGGCGATCCAGTCGATGCCGATGGCGGCAAAGACGGTGGCGCATGCCGATCCTGCCAGCATCAGGGCGATCTGGCCGGGAGCGGCCATCGTCTGCAGGTGGTTGTTGTAGATGTAGGTATCGTGAGTCCAGTACCGATAGGCGATCGCCGTGCCCACTGCGCCTAGCGCAAATAGTACCCCCCTGTTGGCGCTGGCGAAGGCCGCAAGGGCAGGCTCGGTGCGCAGCAGCCGTCCGGCGACGAAGTAGGGGAAGATGAAGCCGAACTTGGCGATGCTGTCCGACGCGGTGCCTTGCAGCAGCAGCACCAGGAAAATGGCGGCATAGCCAAGCCTTGGCCGTCGCAGGACGCTTTCGCACAGATAGCAGGCGGCCAGCGAGAAGAAGATCGCCCAGATGAACCAGTAGCGGCTGACCAATATCTCTTTAAGAGCGGTCAGCGGCGCCCGGCTTAGGTCCGCCGTGATCGCCGCGTGGATGCACCAGGCGATCACCACCCATACGATCATCGGCAGAATCAGGGTGACGATCCGCTTCATCACGTCCTGCCGGATCACCGCACGACCGGGTGAGAAGTACCCGCTGTATGCCGCGAACAGCGGCATGTGGAACATGTAGATGAACTTGAACACCGGATCGGACCAGAACTGGCCGCTGCTTGCATACGAAAAATACTGGATGGAATGCCCGAACAGCACCAGGGTGATCAGGATCCCCTTACACGCATCCAGATGGAGCAGGCGGATCCCGGCTTTCTTCGCCATGTCAACGGCGATCGACCGGAGTGTCGGGTCCGCTCCGCCCACAGGCACGTCGACAGTGGTCATCGCAATTCCCCGCTCATTCGTATCCGTTCGACCTGATCGCGTGGCCGGGCCGCGCACATATCGCTAGTTCAGTCCGTTGTGGAGTGTTTATGGTCCGGAATCAATTTACCGCTTCGCTGGCCATGCTAAGGGGTTCAGGTTGAAACCGTATTTTCGCGTAACAGGATGGCCGCGCCATTCATGCATCCGCGCGATTTTCGAAACAGGGAAAATCCGATGGGGTCTTTAGCCCGGCGTGTTCTCGGGCCGGCATATCCGTTCGTCATTCGCACCATGACCAGTGAGCCGGTGCGGGAATTGACGGCGATTGCCGGACTGCCATCCTATATTGCCCGCCGGGGGAAGATGGGCGATGCGCTGTGCATCGACGTCCACCCCCGCATGGGCATGGGCGCCCTGATCGCCAAAGCGCTGCTGTTCCACGAAATGGCTGACCGGGCGGGCCTGAAGCCGGAAATCGTCTCGACCAACTCCCTCTACCTCTCGCCGGGATCGTCGGACGTGCTGGCCGACTATTTCACCGGGCGTCCGACGCAAGTCCGTTCGCGCCCGCTTTCGGGCAAGAGCTACATGTGGGCGCTACGCCACGGAGCGCCCCTGCACATGCCGCTGGACCGTGCAGCGCAGCTGTTCGCGACGCACTTCAACCCGGCCCCCGCCATCGTCGAGCAGGTCGATAAGGTTCTGCAGGGCCGCTCCTCGTTCGATCTCAGCATCCATTTCCGGGGAACCGACAAGGTGCTGGAATCCGGGACGCCCGACATGGACCGGGCACTGCAGCACATCGGCGGGTTCCTGGACGGGACGCGGGGCAAGGACGTTTTCCTCGCCACGGACGACAATGCGTTCCGCCGGGTGCTGACCACGCGCTACCCGCAGCACACCTTCTCCAGCTACGACCTGTCGGTGCTGCCGGACGATACGCCCCGCCATTTCTCGGCCATGTCGGCACGGGACAAGGCGGTGGAATCGCTGGTCAACATCTTCCTGCTGGCGCGCAGTCCAGTCATCGTGCGATCCAGTTCCTACATGTCGGCCATCAGCGTGCTGGCGAATCCGGCGATGAAGACGATCACCCTCAACAAGACGCTGACCGGACGGCAGATCTTCCCCGAGCACGAGATCATCGAGGCGGAGCAGGCCGCAGGCGGGCCGCAACGCTAGCGGCCCGCGCGCGACGGTTCAGGAGCAGGCAGGCTCCGTAGTGGGCTGCGTGGCAGGTTCAGGGGCGGCTTCCACCGGACCGTCCTCGTCTTCCAGCGTCCTGAGAAACTGGTCGAGCCAGTGGCTGACGTCTTCGTCGCGAACGGCGGCCAGCAGCTTGGCATGGCGACGCCGGCGTTCGTCCAGTGGCATGTCGAGAGCGCGCTGGATGGTCTCGGCGACCTGTTCCACCGAATGCGGGTTGACCAGTAGCGCGTCCTTCAGGCGCAGCGCCGCGCCGGCGAACTGCGACAGCACCAGCACGCCGGGGTCTTCCGGGTCCTGTGCGGCGATGTATTC
The DNA here is from genome assembly GCF_050433305.1 of Novosphingobium gossypii. Taxonomy (NCBI): domain Bacteria; kingdom Pseudomonadati; phylum Pseudomonadota; class Alphaproteobacteria; order Sphingomonadales; family Sphingomonadaceae; genus Novosphingobium; species Novosphingobium gossypii. Next base: position 115,763 of record NZ_JBNPXM010000007.1, read on the forward strand.
CTTCGCCACCAGGTTCATCCCGTCGCGCAGCGGGGTCACCAGCGCGACGTCCGCCGCGCGGTAGAACCCGGCAAGCTGGTTGCGCGGGTAGCCCCGGTTGACGTAGCGGATCGGCACGAAGTCCACGTCGGCATGGGCGCCGTTGATGTGGCCGGTCTTGCGTTCCAGATCCTCGCGGATCTGCTGGTAGCTGGCCACGTCGCCACGGCTGGGCGGGGCAATCTGCAGCAGAACCACGTTGCCGGTGCGCTCGGGATGGTCGGACAGGAACCGCGCGAAGCTTTCGAAGCGTTCGCCCAGCCCCTTGGAATAGTCCAGCCGGTCCACCCCGATCAGGATCTTGCGACCGCGCACGCTGGCCTTCAGCCGGTCGTGCGCTTCGGCGGCGGCGGGGCTGGCGACGGCTTCGGAAAATTCGGGATAGTCGATGCCGATCGGGAAGGCGCGGGCGACGATGCGGCGGCCTTCGTACTCGATCGTGTTGTCCAGCCCGACCTTCAGGCCCATCTCCTTCTGGACATAGTGCAGGAAGCTCTCCAGCCATTCGGTCGTCTGGAAGCCGATGACGTCGTGCTGCAGCATCGAGGCGACCAGCCGGTCATGGAACGGCAGCGAGGCCAGCAGGCGCGTCGGCGGCCACGGCGTGTGCACGAACAGGCCGATGCGGTTCTGCACCCCCTTGCCCCGCAGGATGGAGGCAAGCGGCAGCAGGTGGTAGTCGTGAATCCACACGATGTCGTCCGGTTCGATCAGCGGGAAAACCGAATCGGCGAACCGTTCGTTCACCCGTTCGTAGCCCTCGCCGAAATTGCGGTCATACTCGGTCAGGTCGATGCGATAGTGAAACAGCGGCCACAGCGTGCGGTTGGCATAGCCGTTATAGTATTCGTCGATGTCCTGCGGTTCGAGGTCGATGGTGGCGGTGGTGACGCCATCGTTGCGCTGCATGTCGAGGTGGCCGGTGAATTCCGCCGTTTCCTGCCCGGACCAGCCGAACCAGATGCCGCCGTGAGTGCGCAGCGCAGAGTTCAGCGCCACGGCAAGCCCCCCTTGCGCACCGGCGGCCCCCGCCGCGCTGGGAACGCTGACGCGGTTGGATATAACGATTAGACGGCCCATGGCTCAGCCCTTCTTGTGCGCCCTGACAGGCCTGAAAGTGCGTGGGCGCGGCCATCCGGCCACGCGCAAAGGCGGGATGCCCCGACGCCGTCAGCGCCAGTCCCGCCACGACCGGGACAGCTGCCCGGCACAATTGATGATACCTACCAGCGAATAGGTCTGCGGAAAGTTCCCCCAAAGTTCGCTGGTTTCGAAATCCATGTCCTCGGAAAGCAGGCCCGACTGGGTGCGGTGGCCCAGCATCGCTTCGAACAGGCGGCGCGCCTCTTCGTCCTGCCCGCTGCGGTGAAGCGCCTCGATCAGCCAGAAGGTGCAGATGTTGAAGGCGGTTTCGGGCAGGCCGAAATCGTCTTCGCTGTCATAGCGCAGCATGTGCTCGCCGCGGCGCAGGGCTTTCTGGACGGCGGCAAGGGTGGAGCGGAAGCGCGGGTCGCCCGGCTCCAGATAGCGCAGTTCCACCATCTGCAGCAGGCTGGCGTCGAGCTGCGATCCGCCGAAGCTGGCGGCGAAGTGACCGCCCGCGTCGTGGCCCTCGACCGAGTGCCATGCACCGGCGTCGATGTTGGCGCGCACGGTGTCGGCACGCTCGCGCCACAGCGCTGCGCGGTCAGGCAGGCCGAGGTAGTCGGCGGCGTTCGCCAGCCTGTCGCACGCGGCCCAGCTCATGACGCTGGAGTAGGTGTGCACGGCGGTGCGGGTGCGCAGTTCCCACAGCCCGGCGTCAGGCTGGTTGTGGGTCTTCCACGCCATTTCGCCCACTTGTTCAAGGCTGCGGAAGTCGTCCTCGTTGGCGATGCGCAGCAGGCGCTGGTCGGAAAACGCCTGTATGGAAGGCAGCACGATCTGGCCGTAGCAGTCGTTCTGCACCTGATAGTAGGCCGCATTGCCTACGCGCACCGGTCCCATGCCACGATAACCGGCAAGGTCGGGCGCTTCCCACTCGATGATCTCCTTGGCCCCGCTGACGGCGTAAAGCGGCTGGACCACGCCGTCCGGCGCATCGGCAACGATGTTGCGCAGATAGGCGAGGTATTTTTCCAGCACGTCCAGCGCGCCCAGGTGGTTGAGCGCCTGCACCGTGTAATAGGCGTCGCGGATCCAGCAATACCGGTAGTCCCAGTTGCGCTGGCTACCCGGCGCCTCGGGGATGGACGTGGTGAGCGCGGCGACGATGGCGCCGGTCTCCTCGTGCTGGCACAGCTTCAGCGTGATCGCCGCGCGGATGACGGCATCCTGCCAGTCGAGCGGGGTGGCAAGGCCGCGCACCCACAGCCGCCAGTAGTTTCCCGTGCGCTGAAGCATCGTTTCCAGATCGTGCTCGACATTGCCGGCAAACGGCTCGTCGGGGCCGAGGAAGAAGTGTAGCGCCTTTTCCAGCCGGAACCAGCGCTCGTCCAGCACGTAGCCGACCGGGGCATCGGTGGTCAGGCGCAGCACGTTGCGCTCCACCAGATAGCGGATGTGGTTGGACCCCTGCGTGATCGGTGCCAGCTTGCTGCCGTAACCGCTCATCGGCGTCAGGATCGTGCGGATGCGCGGCGAACCCGACACCGGGCGCACGATGCGGGCGAAGGCGACCGGGCGGTACATCCGGCCCGACCGCTCGAAGCGGGGCGCGAAGTCGTAGATCTCCACCGCACCGCCGGTAGCGTCCTCCAGCCGGGTGACCAGAATCGGGGTATTGCGCAGGTAGTGCTGGTGCACCGCGACTTGGTTCTCCAGCTCGAAGCGCCAGGTGCCCGCGTCCTGCCCTTCGCCGCGCAGCAGGGCGCAGAACGTCGGGTCGCCATCCACGCGCGGCACGCAGCCCCAGACGATGGCCCCTGCGGTGTCGATAAGCGCGCTCACCTGACAGTTGCCGATGGGCCACAGTTCCAGATTGGTCGGTGCGGGTGAGGTCATGCGTGGATGTCTCCCTTGATCGCAGTATCGAACCCGGCCTTCAGCCAGCCGCGCACATGCGCGACGTCAGGCAGCCGGTAAGTAGCGGCAGTGGCGCGCATCGGGCCGACGAGCACGCCGTGCCCGCCCAGCGCCCGGGCGGCGCGGAACGCGTCTTCGTCGGTCACGTCGTCGCCCAAGAACAGTGGCACGGCGCCCCGGAACGCAGGCAGGCCCATGAACTGCGTCACCGCGCTGCCCTTGTCCGAGCCCGGCATCGCCAGTTCGATCACCTGCTTGCCGTGTTTCAGCGACAGGCCGAAGCGGGCGCCAAGCTCTTCGGCGCAGGCGAGCAGCGGCTCAAGCGCTTCGGGATGATGGCGGTAGTGGACGGCGACGCTGAAGGGCTTGGGCTCCACCAGCAGCCCGCCGTTGTCGCGGGCGCAGCGTTCCAGCGTGGCGACGACCTCGCCGGGCAGTGGCTCGGCCAGCGGCTGCACCCCGGCATCGGCGGAGGGGCGGAACTCGCCCCCGTGCGAACCGGCGACCGCCACGTCCAGCGTGCCGACAAGCCCTTCCAGCGCGGCGATGGAGCGCCCGGTGACGACCGCCAGCCGCCCCTTCAGCGCCCGCGACAGGCCGCTCAGCAGATCGGGCAGGTCATCGGGCACGACGACCGCATCGGGATGGTCGGCGATGTCCACCAGCGTGCCGTCGAAGTCGAGGAACAGGGCCGTTCCCGGCCCGATGGCAAGCGCGGGCGGGGTGGGCAGGTCGTCGACGGAATGGAAAACGGGATATTGGCCGTCGCTTGGGCCGTCGCTGGGATTGGTCATCAATGGTCAGCCTTGCGCCAGGGGTTCGTGCCTTCGGAGGAAGACGTGGGGTAAGGTTGGGGCACATGCTGCGCCGCGATAGCGATCGGGTCAACGAATGGAGCGGCGGGGTGTTCCTGCCCATCGGCGCAACCGCCGTTTCGCCTTGCGCAGCCATGCTTTCCTCCGAAGCCGCCACGCTTTAGGAAAGGGCGATGCCTGCCTTCTACCTGACCTTCCTTGCGGTGCTGCTGTCCGGCATCGGCGCGCGCGATCAGGGCACCATCGCCGGGCTGGCGCAGGCTCAGGGGCGCCGTCCGGCGGTGCTGTTCGTGGCCATAGCGGTGGGCGTAGTGACGGCGGTGCTGGCGGCATGGGCCGCGCACTGGATGCTGTTCCACCTCCCGCCCCCGGCCCGTGCGATATTCGCCGCGATCGCGCTGGCGATGGCAGGCCTCGAATCGCTGGTGATCGTGCGCCGCCGTGCCCCGCGAGAGCCGACCAATTCGCTGGGCGCGCTGGCCGTGGTGCTGCTGGCCGCGCAAGTGACCGACGCGGCGCGCTTCATCGTCTTCGCGCTGGGCGTGGGGCTTGCCGCGCCGATCGTATCGGGCGCGGCGGGGGCGCTGGGCGCAGCCATCCTTGCCGGTTTCGCCTGGGCTTGCCCTGAAGCCGTCACAAGTCCCGGTGCAAGGTGGGTGCGCCGAACCGCCGGGGCGCTGCTCCTTCTGGCGGCGACAGTGACGGCGTTTCGACAATTCGATATTCTGTGATCGAATTTTGCAATCGAACCCATCCTTTCCAAGCGCGTTTCCAGATCGTACTTCCGTTCACAATACGACACACAGAGGGAACAGACATGACTTCGAAGGACAATTCGCAGGCCGCCCTGATCGACAGCCTCAACGGGCTGCTGGCGGACACTTTCGCGCTCTACGTGAAAACCAAGAACTTCCACTGGCATGTGAAGGGCCCGCAGTTCCACGATCTGCACCTGCTGTTCGACGCGCAGGCGACCGAAATCTTTGGCCTGACCGACCTTATCGCGGAGCGCGTGCGCAAGCTGGGCGGCAAGACGCTGACCTCGATCGGCTCGATCGCCGCGAAGAGCACCATCAAGGACGAGGACGATACCTCGCTCGACGCCGCTGCGATGGTCAAGGAACTGTTCCAGGACAACACCGCCTATGTCGCTACGCTGAAGGCGACCAAGGAACTGGCCGGCGAAGCGGGCGACAACGCCACCGACGGCGTGATCGACGACTGGACCGATCAGGCCGAACAGCGTGCCTGGTTCCTGCGCGAGATCATCGCCTGACCGGTTCCGCTTGCGTGTGGGGAGTGCTAGAGCATTCCCCATGCTCAACGTCGAAGTGATCGAAGGCGCCGACGACGCCGCTATCGCCACGTGGTTCGCGGGACGCCTGCGCGCCGCACTGGCCGTCCATACCGAAATCGCGGTCACGGTGCCCGGCGGCTCCACCCCGTTCCCGATCTTCGACCGGCTGGCGGGCCAAGACCTGCCCTGGCCGCGCATCGCCGTCTGGCCGGGGGACGACCGCATCGTCGACGAGGATCACCCAGCCAGCAACGTCGGCAAGATCCGCGCCCGGCTGGAACCCGCCGGCGCCCGGATCGTGCCGCTGACCGAAGATGCGCAGCCGCCGCACTTCGCCATCGCCTGGCTGGGCATGGGCGGCGACGGGCACATCGCCTCGCTGTTTCCCAACACCGATCCGCAGGTGAACGACCGTCTGGCCGTCCGCCGCCTGACGCCCGACCCGCTTCCCCCCGAAGCGCCGTTCGACCGCCTCAGCCTGACCATTCCCTCGCTGCTCGACAGCGACGAGATCGTCTTCGTCATCCGTGGCGCAGACAAGCGCGCGGTGTTCGACGCCGCCGTCAGGGGCGAGCACGATCTGCCCGTCGCCCGCCTGCTCGGCGCGGTTCGCGGCAAAGTGACCTGCTTCTGCTGAACCTGATCCCCGTGCCGCTGCACCGGCTGCTCTATCGGCTGGCACATGCGGCGCGGATCCGGCTGTGGCGGCTGAGGGGCACGCGGGTGCGCGGGGTTCGCGTGCTGGCGCTCGACGACCGGGGGCGTGTGCTGCTGGTGCGCCACTCCTACGGCACGCGCAGCTGGATGCCTCCCGGTGGTGGCCTTGAACCGGGCGAGGATCCGATCGACACCGCCTCGCGCGAATTGCTGGAAGAGGCAGGCTGCCGCCTGCGCGATGCCCGGATCGTTCTGACCAGCGACGAATGGCTGCACGGCGTGCCGAACACGGTCAGCATCGTCGCAGGGCAGGTGGCGGGCGAAGTGCGCATCGACCGGCGCGAGATCGTGGAAGCGGCCTTCTTCGCGCCTGACGCGCTACCGCAGGACATGGCACGCACCCTGCGCGATCACGTCGGGGGCTGGCTGGCCCTTTACACCGGGACCATCGTTCAGAAGTAGATGTCGATGTAGTCCGTCAGGCCGTCGCACCATTCGAATTCGCGCAGGCGGTAGTAGGGCCGGTTCTGCGTCACCGCGAAGCGCCAGGTCTTGGTCCTGTCGCAGTGGCGCCCCTCGTCCGGGGTATCGGTGATGGCGATCCGGCCTTCGAACGTGAAGTAATCTGCGCCGATCTCGGTGATGGTGCCGTCAAGCAGCAGCCGCCCCGGCCCACCCGCCTCGGCCTGCGCCCCGCGCAGGCGCCAGACGCCGCCATCGCGCTTCACGGCAACGGTGCCGCGGGTGTTCCAGTCTATCCACTGCAGCGACAGGCCCTTGTTGGCGGCCAGCCGCTTGGCCGCCCCGGCATCGAGAACGCGGGTCGGTTCGACTGTGCCGGCAGAGGCGGCCATCGTCAGGGTGGCCAGCAGGCCGGCGAGGAGGAGGGAGAGGATGCGCATCGCACGATGCTACGCCGCTTTCGGGCTTCGTGGAAACCCGTGGCGGTGCGCCCGGACGCACAAAGTGGCCGAACCGCGTTGCCACGGCCGACCACTTCGCTTGAATCAGACGGATCCGATCAGGAGATCAGGAACCGTTCGACTTGTCGTCGTCACCGTCGGCAACCAGGTAGATACCCGTGCCGGCAGCTGCAACGCCCAGAACGGCGAGAGCGATGGTGCCGCCCTCGGCCTTGTTCTTCTTGGCAACGGCTGCCGACTTGCGGACGCCGAGGCCATTCACGGACGAGATCTTGCCGACCGAAGCCGACGCAGCGGTGCCGGCCTGAGCCGCCACCGGCGCAGCGACGAGAGCCGCAACGCTGAGGGAGAGAAGAGTCTTCTTAAGCATTCATTGAGTCCTTTCGACGTCGATGAAAGGCGATCCTCGTTGCCACCCCGTTTTCACCTTTGGTGAACTGCAACGCAAACGCTGATGAGGTGATCGCGAGGATCGGGCACTTTTCGTTGCAGTGCACCATGCCTGTAGAAATGCGTAGTCAACCACAAGGGTAAGTGGGACCAGCCGTGCCTCTGCATCGATAGAATGAGCTGCGAACGGGCTGGCGAGAAAAAGTGCGCACGCCAGCTACTTGGCGGGGGAGTTGATCGTATGAAACTGGCGAAAGATCGATAACGCGCGGCCAATCAAAACGATCCGGTCGCAAGTAGAAAATCTGCACCTTGCCAGTTGTCGCGCGTTTCAGCACGCCGGGTAGGTGCCGAAGGCCAAGAAAAACCCCGCCCGGTTCGCACCGGACGGGGTGATTTTCTGCAGCCTTGCGGGCTGGATCAGCTCGCGGCGAGGTTGCGCAGCACGTACTGCAGGATGCCGCCGTTATTGAAGTATTCCACTTCGTTGGCAGTATCGATGCGGCACAGCGCGGTGAAGGTGAAGGTCGAACCGTCGGGACGGGTCACTTCGACTTCCACGTCCTGACGCGGCTTCAGGGTGGCGACACCCTTGATGGTGAAGCTGCAGTCGCCATTGAGCGCGAGGCTGTGGCGGCTCTCGCCTTCCTTGAACTGCAGCGGCAGCACGCCCATGCCGACGAGGTTCGAGCGGTGGATACGCTCAAAGCTTTCGACGATGACGGCGCGCACGCCCAGCAGGTTGGTGCCCTTGGCCGCCCAGTCGCGCGAGGAGCCGGTACCGTATTCCTTGCCGGCGATGACGACCATCGGGGTGCCGTCGGCCTTGTGCTTTTCAGCGACGTCGTAGACCGCGCCCACTTCCTCGCCATAGCGGCTCATGCCGCCTTCGATGCCGGGGACCATTTCGTTCCGGATGCGGATGTTGGCGAAGGTGCCGCGCATCATCACTTCGTGGTGGCCACGGCGCGAGCCGTAGGAGTTGAAATCCGCCTTGGCGACCTGGTGCTCCATCAGCCACTGGCCGGCGGGGCTGTCGGCCTTGATCGAACCGGCCGGCGAGATGTGGTCGGTGGTGATCGAATCGCCCAGGATCAGGAGCGGCTTGGCCTCGATGATGTCGGTCACCGGGGCCGGGGTCATCTCCATGCCCTCGAAGTAGGGCGGGTTGGCGACGTAGGTCGAGCCGGCGCGCCACGAATAGGTTTCCGAACCGACGACGTTGATCGCCTGCCAGTGCTTGTCGCCCTTGTAGACGTCGGCATAGCGGGCCTGGAACATCGGACGGTCCATGCACGAATTCATGGTGTCGTTGACTTCGAGGTTGGTCGGCCAGATGTCCTTGAGGAACACGTCCGTGCCGTCCTTGCTGACGCCGATCGGGGTGGTGGTGAAATCTTCCACCACGGTGCCCTTCAGGGCATAGGCAACGACCAGCGGCGGCGAGGCCAGGAAGTTGGCGCGCACGTCGGGAGAGACGCGGCCCTCGAAGTTGCGGTTGCCCGAGATCACGGCGCTGGCGACCAGGCCGTTCTCGTTGATCGCCTTGCTGATCGGCTCGGCCAGCGGGCCGGAGTTGCCGATGCAGGTGGTGCAGCCGTAACCGACGAGGTTGAAGCCGATGTTGTCGAGGTGCGACTGCAGGCCGGCCTTGTTCAGGTAGTCGGTGACCACCTGCGAACCGGGCGCGAGCGAGGTCTTGACCCAGGGCTTGGGCTTCAGGCCCAGTTCGTCGGCCTTCTTGGCGACGAGGCCGGCAGCGACCAGCACGCTCGGGTTCGAGGTGTTGGTGCAGCTGGTGATCGCTGCGATCATGACGTCGCCGTCACCGATGTCGAAGTCCTTGCCTTCGACGGGGACGCGCTGCGGCGCCTTCTTGTAGGTGGCGGCCATGTCGGCGTTGAACACGTCGTCGACTTCCGGCAGCGCAACCCAGTCCTGCGGGCGCTTGGGACCGGCGAGCGAGGGCACGACGGTCGCCATGTCCAGCTCCAGCGTGCTGGAGAAGATCGGGTCGGCGGCGTTCGCCTCGATCCAGAAGCCCTGCTCCTTGGCGTAGGCTTCGACGAGGGCGATCTGGTCTTCCTCGCGGCCGGTGAGGCGCAGGTAGTCCAGCGTCTTGTCGTCGATGCCGAAGAAGCCGCAGGTCGCGCCGTATTCGGGGGCCATGTTGGCCAGCGTCGCGCGGTCGGCAAGGCTGAGCGAGGCGAGGCCGGGGCCGAAGTATTCGACGAAGCGACCGACGACGCCGTGCTTGCGCAGCATCGAGGTGCAGGTGAGCACGAGGTCGGTGGCGGTGACGCCTTCCTGCAGTTCGCCGGTCAGCTTGAAGCCGACGACTTCGGGGATGAGCATCGAGACGGGCTGGCCAAGCATCGCGGCTTCAGCCTCGATGCCGCCCACGCCCCAGCCCAGCACGCCCAGGCCGTTGACCATGGTGGTGTGGCTGTCGGTGCCGACGCAGGTGTCGGGATAAGCGACCAGCTGGCCGTTCTGGTCCTCGCTCGACCACACGGCCTTGGCGATGTTCTCGAGGTTGACCTGGTGGCAGATGCCGGTGCCCGGGGGAACGGCGTAGAAGTTGGCGAGCGACTTGGAACCCCACTTGAGGAAGTCGTAACGCTCCATGTTGCGCTGGTATTCGATCTCGACGTTCTCTTCGAACGCCTTGGGGTGACCGAATTCGTCAACCATGACCGAGTGGTCGATGACGAGGTTCACGGGGACCAGCGGGTTGATCTTGCTGGTGTCGCCGCCCAGCTTGGCGATCGCGTCGCGCATGGCGGCAAGGTCGACCACGCAGGGAACGCCGGTGAAGTCCTGAAGCAGCACGCGGGCCGGGCGGTACTGGATCTCGTCGCCGGTGACCGGGTTCTTCTGCCAGTCGACCACCGCCTGAACGTGATCGGTCGAAACGGTGAAGCCGCCATCCTCGAAGCGCAGCAGGTTTTCGAGCAGAACCTTCATCGAGAAGGGCAGGCGGGAAATGTCGCCGAGCTTCTCGGAAGCTTTCTTGAGCGAGTAGTAGGCGACGTCCTTGCCGCCGACGGTCATGGTGCTGCGGGTGCCGAGCGAGTCCTGTCCGACCTGAGTCATAGTGGGCGTTATCCCCTTCGTGTGATGCCTCTCGCAGGCTGCCTCGCGGCGCTCCTTTACCGTGCTGCAGTGCGACAGGCGGATTCGTTGCGCCGCCGATGCGCGCTTGTTGGCGCGCCGTCAAGGGGGCGCGGGGGTGGACTTAAGTGTCGTTTTGTGTCCCTCGGGTGCCGATATAGCAACCCACGACGATCAATGCCGCACCCGCGACGACGCCCACCCCCGGCGTCTCGCCGAACACCAGCCAGCCCATCAGCGCGGCCCACAGGAATCCGGTATATTCGATGGGCACCAGCACCTGCGCTTCGGCCCGCGCATAGCCCCAGGACAGGAACAGCAGCGCGATCGTCGCCAGCGCCGCACCGGCTGCCGCCCAGCCCATGCTCACGGCATCGGGCGCGTTCCAGTAGAGCGGCGCGAACAGCGCGAACAGCACCGTGACGTTGAGGTTCTGGAACATCGCGATCTCGACTGGCCCTGCCATCAGCGCCTGCCTGCGCTGCATCACCAGGTTCAGGGCATAGAACACCGCCGAGGCGACGATCGCGGCGGTGCCCCTGACTGCTTCCGCCCCGTATTCGCCCGCTCCGAAACGGTCGGCGCCGATCACCACCATGCCCACCAGGCCCAGCAGCGCCGCCACGATCGCGCGCGGGCGGATCGTCTCTCCCAGCAGGAGCGCGGCGAAGTAGAGCGCGATGATCGGCGCGAAGAACGAGATCGCCATCCCCTCCGCCATCGGGATGCGGACAAGCCCGTAGAAGAACAGCGCCGCCATCACCGAAGTCACGCAGGAGCGCTGGAAATGGAACAGCGCGACCTTGCGCGTGGGGATCGGACGGCCTCCGGCCAGCCACAGCGGCACCGTCAGCAGGGTGCCGAACAGGTTGCGCAGCAGCAGCGCGGTGCCCACTCCCAGCGCCAGCGAAGCCGCCTTCATCGTCGCGTCCATCACGCTGAACGCCGCGATCCCGGCGACGACCGCCAGCACGGGCAGCAGGGGGGAAGGGCGGGCGGCGGCGGTGGTCATCGGTTGCCGCCTGTCGCCCGGCGCAACGTTGTTCGCAAGCAATTCATGCTGACGTCAGGTGGCATGCTTGAAGAAAGACGCGTAAACGGGCACATCCGTTGCGCGCGTCGGCAACTTCGGAAGGCTTCGCGCGTCATCCCCCCAAGAGTTCCAGTTCGGGCAGGTTTCAAAAGTATATGGCGAGTTTCAAGCGGTTCGGTTCCGGCGTCGTCTCGGCGTTGACGCTTCTGGCTGTCGGCGTGCAGCCGGTGGCGGCGCAGAAGATCAAGACGGAAAAGATGCCCGAGGATCTGCTTCCGCCCACCATCGCCGCGCCCTCCGGTACGCCGACGCCGGTGCCGACATCCGGCGCCCGGCCCGCGCGCACCGCGCCCGCTGCGGTGCCGACGCGTGCGCCGACGTCCGCGGCTCCCACCACCATGCCGATGCAGTCGCCCGTCGGCACCCCCCAGGCGGTCTCGTCGCCGGTGGTGCAGGAAGTGGTCGTGACAGAGCCGGTCATGCCCTGGACCGTTGCGGATGCGCAGGCGCTGCTCAGCACCATCGGCTATATCGGCAAGGAGGGCCTTGTGCCCGCCGACTACCAGCCCGCCGCGCTCAAGGCCGCCATCGCCAGAGGTGAAGGCGATGCGCTGGACGCGCTGGCCAGCCGTGTCTTCGCCTGGCTGATCGAGGATCTGCGCGATGGTCGCACGCCGATGACCGCGCGCGTCCAGTGGTTCGCCGTCGATCCCGATCAGGACACGATGCCCACGCAGCAGATCATGGCGCAGGCCCTGTCCGACCACGACGTGCCCGGCGTGGTGGCCAAGCTGGCGCCGACCAACCCGGACTATGCCGCGCTGAAGGACGCGCTGAACGCGACGCCGATGGCGCAGAAGGAGCGCCGCGCGCTGATCCAGGCCAATATGGACCGCTGGCGCTGGCTGGCCCGCGATCTAGGCACGGTCTACCTGATGACCAACGTGCCGGAATTCCAGCTGCGGCTGGTCGTCAAGAACAAGATCCTGCGCACGTACAAGACCGTGGTGGGCAAGCCGGGCCGCACCGCCACCCCGCAGCTGGCCGAGACGGTCAGCGCCGTCGTCTTCAACCCGACGTGGACGGTGCCGCAGTCCATCGTCAAAGGCGAGGGGCTGGGCGCGAAGGTGCTCAACAACCCGAAGTGGGCCGCCGCCAACCACTACAAGGGGTACAAGGCCGAAAACGGGATGATCACCGTCGTCCAGCAGCCGGGGCCGACGAACGCGCTGGGCCTGATGAAGATCGACATGCCCAATCCGCATGCGATCTACCTGCACGATACCCCGTCCAAGTCCTACTTCAACGCCGACGTGCGCGCCTTCAGCCACGGCTGCATCCGCACCGAGCGCGCGGTGGAACTGGGCATGACGATGGCGATCCTGGGTGCGGGCATGTCCGCCACCGACGCCGCCGAACTGTCGCGCGCGGGCGAATACAAGAAGGTCGCGATGACGCGCACCTTCCCGGTCTACCTGACGTACTTCACGTTCGCCCGGTCGATCGACGGTACGCTGAAGTCGTTCGCAGACCTCTACGAACGCGACGCGCCGGTGCTGGCCAGCTTCAAGGCCGCCCGCCAGCTCAAGACCACCCAGCGCGCCAGCGACGAGGCGATCATCCAGCTGGATAATCCTCTCTGATCCGGCCTCTCTGATCCGGTCCGCCTGATCGAAGCTCCACGCCGTCGCACGCCCGCCCTCCCGGACGGCGCGTGCAACGATTTGCCCTCTCGCGCCTTTGACATGGGCGTAGACAGAGGGGGTATCGGCACATGGATCAGGCTTCGGAAGGCAGCGAAAAGTCTCCCCGGACGCTGCAGCTGCGCATCCTGATCGGCTTCGTGCTGGGGCTGGTCTGTGGACTGCTGGCGTACACTTTCGCCCGCGATGCGCGCTGGGTTTCCGCCGTCATCGATTATGGCACGATGCCTGTCGGCCAGATCTTCCTGCGGCTGCTGTTCATGCTGGTGCTGCCGCTGCTGTTCTCGGCGCTGGTCATCGGCATCGCGGAGATGGGAGAGATCCGGGCGCTGCGCAAGGTGGGGCTGGCCACTCTGGCCTATACGCTGGTGGTGTCGGGCATCGCGGTGGCGATCAGCCTGGCGCTGGTGAACCTGCTGCGCCCCGGCAACGGAGTGGACCGGCAGGCCGCGCGCGACCTGCTGGCCCAGAGCGCCGATTCCGCCGGCAGCATCCTCCAATCGTCCAAGGACGCCCCGTCCGGCGTCGACGCCGTACTGGCGCTGGTGCCGTCCAACGTCGTCACCGCGATGAGCGAGAACGACATCCTGGCGGTGATGTTCTTCGCGCTGTTCTTCGGCATCGGGCTGCTGCTCGTATCCAGCAAGCACACCGCCGTGCTCAAGGATTCCATCGAGGGCCTGTTCGAGGTGTCGATGCGGCTGATCGGCATCGTCATCCAGCTGGCGCCGGTCGCGATCTTCTGTTTCATGTTCAACCTCTCGGCGCAGTTCGGCTGGGATCTGCTGGCCAAGCTGGCGGCGTTCGTGGGCGTGGTGCTGCTGGCGCTGGGGCTGCAGATGTTCGGCGTCTATCCGCTGCTTCTGGCCTTCGTCGCCCGGCGCAGCCCGCTGGCGTTCTTTCGCCAGACGCGCGAAGTCAGCATGCTGGCGTTTTCCACTGCCAGCTCCAACGCCACGCTGCCCACATCCCTGCGCGTCGCGGACGAGGAGCTGGGCCTGCCCCGCCGCGTCGCCCGCTTCGTACTGACCATCGGCGCCACCGCCAACCAGAACGGCACCGCCATGTTCGAAGGCGTGACGGTGCTGTTCCTGGCGCAGTTCTTCGGTGTGGAGCTGAGCCTGGGCCAGCAGCTTTACGTGATGCTGATCTGCATCCTGGCCGGCATCGGCACTGCAGGCGTTCCCGCCGGGTCATTGCCGGTGGTGGCGCTGATCATGGGCAGCGTCGGCGTCCCGCCCGAGGGCATAGGGCTGATCATCGGCGTCGACCGCTTCCTCGACATGTGCCGCACGACGCTGAACGTGGTGGGCGACATGGTCTGCGCCACGGTGATCTCGTCCGTGAGCGGGGAGGACGCTTCGCCGTCCGGCGCGACTACTGTCAATGCTGCCGGATGACGTCCAGAAATGCCTCGCCGTAAGCCTCCAGCTTGCGGGTGCCCACGCCGCCCACGGTGCCCAGTTCCGCCAGTGAGGAAGGCCGCGCATTGGCCATGTCGCGCAGGGTGGAATCGTGGAAGATGACGTAAGGGGGCACCCCGGCCTCCTTCGCCAGATCGCGGCGCAGTTCGCGCAGCGCCTCGAACAGCGGATTGCCGACGGGGTTTGCGCCGGTATCGCCGCTGCGCCCGCGCCGCTTGCGCTCGGCCTTGGGCGGGATGACGATGGCGACGTTTGCATCGCCCTTCAGGATCTCGCGGGCGTCGCCGCCCAGCGCCAGCCCGCCGTGCTCGGTCGCAATCAGGCTGCCGCGCGCCTGCAGGGCACGGGCCAGCGCTTTCAGCAGCGGCTTTTCATCCTCGGTCATGATGCCGAAGACGGTCAGCTGGTCGTGCCCGCGCTGCAGCACGCGATCGTCGGACACGCCGGCCAGCACCTTTTCCAGATGCCCCAGCCCATAGGACTGCCCGGTGCGGAATACCGCCGAAAGCAGCTTGCGCGCCAGTTCGGTGACGTCCACCACGCCCACCGGTTCAAGGCAGTTGTCGCAGTTCCCGCAGGTCTGCGGCGGCGTTTCGCCGAAGTGGCGCAGCAGGACACCGCGCCGGCACTCGGCGGTTTCCACCAGCCCGGCCAGCGCGTCCAGCCGCTGCCGCTCGCTCTGCTGGCGGTGCGGCTCGATCTCCGACAGGCGCTGACGGGCGCGGGCGAAATCGTCCGCGCCCCACAGCATCACCGCCACCGAAGGATCGCCATCGCGGCCCGCGCGCCCGGTTTCCTGATAGTATCCCTCGATCGACTTGGGGATTCCCGCATGGGCGACGAAGCGCACGTCGGGCTTGTCGATGCCCATGCCGAAGGCGACCGTCGCCACCATCACCATGTCCTCGCTGGCGACGAAGGCGGCCTGATTGCGCGCGCGCACTTCGGGGGCAAGCCCGGCATGGTACGGCAGGACGCGCCGCCCGGTTTCGCGGGCAAGACTTTCGGCCAGCTGCTCCACGCGGGCGCGGGTGGGCGCATAGATGATGCCGGGGCCGGGGTTTTCCTCCACCACGGCCTTCAGCTGGCGGCCCACGCTTTCGCGGGGGCGGATGGCATAGCGGATGTTCGGACGATCGAACCCGGCGACGATCAGGCCATCCTCCGGGATGCCCAGCTGGGTCAGGATGTCCTTGCGGGTGTGATTGTCCGCCGTCGCCGTCAGCGCCAGCCGCGGCACTTGCGGGAAAGCGTCCAGCAGTGGGCGCAGCAGGCGATAGTCGGGGCGGAAATCGTGCCCCCATTCGGATACGCAGTGCGCCTCGTCGATGGCGAACAGGCCAACGCGCGCGCTTTGCAGCAGTTCGCGGAAATGCGGCTGGCTGGCGCGTTCGGGCGCGATGTAGAGCAGGTCCAGCTGGCCTGCACGAAAGGCGTCCATCGTCGCCCCGCGATCGGTGTCGGCGCTGGTCAGCGTGGCGGCGCGGATGCCGTTGGCGCGGGCCGAGCGCAGCTGGTCGTGCATCAGCGCGATGAGGGGGGAAACGACCACGCAGGTGCCCTGCAGCAGCACGGCGGGCAGCTGGTATGTCAGGGACTTGCCCGCGCCGGTGGGCATGATCGCCAGCGTGGAATGGCCGTGGAGCACGCGGTCCACCACCTGATCCTGCACGCCGCGAAAGCCGGAGAAGCCGAACACGTCGTGCAGCGCCTTCGACACCGCATCGTCGGTGGGCGGCGGCGCGGGCGTCCAGTCCACATCGGGGGCATAGGGATCGATCATGTCGGCGTCGGGTTCGCCGTAGAAGGTCGTCTCGAAAGGCCAGTCGTCGTCGTTCACGGACGCCGTTATGGCAGATCGGCGGGGCGGATGGGAACCGTCCGCCGCCCGATTTCCGCCGTTTTAATCGCGTTTCTCCCACAAGTGCGGGTGTTTCAGCAGCAGCGCCTGCGCCAGGATCAGCGTCTTGGCGTCCGTCAGCGCGCCGGACAGCGTCATGGCGCGCAGATCGTCGAGGCCGATCTCGTGGACGGTGATGTTCTCGTCCTCGTCATGCGCGCCGCCGCCTGCGGCCACGCGGTCGTGGTGGGCGTACTGCGCCAGGTATAGCTGCACCCGCTCGGTAGAGGCGGGGCACAGCGACCACATGTTGGTGACGGGTTCGAGCGCGGCGATGCGCAGCCCCCCTTCCTCGAACGCTTCTTCGACGATGCGGGCCTCGGGCGCGGCGCCGTCGAGGTTGCCGGCGATCGCCTCCAGCACCGGCGGCTCTCCTGCTGCCAGCACGCCCGCGCGTGGCTGGTCGATCAGCATGCACACGCGCCGCACCGGGTCATAAGGCAGCACCGCCACCGCCGATCCATTATCGAGCAGATGGCGCTCCACCATGGTGCCGTCGGGCATCTCCACATCGAGGCGGTAGAACTTGTACCATCCGTCGTAGACGAGGGTGCGGCGGGTGATGCGAGCAACGGTCATGGCGGCAGGGTGGGATCGGCGCAGCTATGTTGCAAGCGCGAATACCACCAGCACGCCACGGGTATTCACTTATCAGCCAGTAGCGATCGGTTCGCGAGGACGATGATACCCATGCGGTGCTGCAAACGATTTAACAGAGTCGGCCCGATTGCGGGAGGCAGCCTTTCAGGATGGAGAGTTCGATGGGTTGCCTGATGCACGACACTTTCGTGAAGACCGAGGAATACCGGCTTGCGTGGCTGAGCGAGATCGAGTTCGCGGAGACGGCGCATGTTCTCAAGATGCTGGCGCGCGAACTGGGGCAGGACACTGCGCCGGCCATAGACGAACTTGCCCGGCGTGGTCTGGACGCGGCGCTGGCAGTGCTGTCGGGCGCGGTGGGCTGGAACGTGTCCGATGCCTACTTGCGCCATCGCGCGCTGTGGCGCGTCGGTCGGGTGTGACGTGATCCTCCCAGCTTGACATTAAGAACCATTTAGGTTATATGCCGCAGCATCCGCCGAACCGAAGGCCTTCGGTTTCAGCGGTGTATCGGGTCGGTGTCGTGGGCGGTGTACGAGCGTCAAGCCGTGGACCACGCCACGAGCGTCCTCCCGGAAACGGTTCACCGGCCATGCGATCCCGTTCCCCGGCTCTTTCCGTGGAACCTCGCCTGCCCACCCAATCTGCCGCGCCGGAGCCTGTACCTTGCGAGGTCCAGCACGGCACAGCAGGCAGGATCGTCGCCGTCCGCGAGCCCGCGCCGACGATCCGAATCGTTTTCCGTCAAGGGTCGAGACGGGGTGTTGGTGGCCACTACCCGTCCGGTCGCATCATGCAGCGCCATGCTCCCTCGCACACCCGCAGGGACGCCCCGACGCCGACCCGATGTTACCCTTCGGTCGAGATCTACCCGGCGTAAGGTCCGCATTCGCCAGCGGACGATTTGGCACATCCGTCGTCCCGGACCTGATCCGGGACCGCTGGCGGTCTTTAGGCGCCAGCTATCGGCACGGCGCCTTTCCGCGATGTAGGCTGTTCACGGGCAGCGGTCCCGGATCAGGTCCGGGACGACGAAGAAGCATTTCGTCACGCTGAACAAGTTCAACGAAATGCAGCGTCTTGGCACGCGGCGCAAAACGTTGCGTCTTCTCACGCGGCTGTCCGTGGCGGGCGCGAAAGACGAAAACGGCCCGCTAGCGACTCGGCGACGCTAGCGGACCGTTTTCAACCGGTATCCCGAAAAAGGGGCCGGATCTGCGAATTACTGCGCTGCCGCTTCCGACGCCTCGGGTGCAGCCTCGCTGGCCCCTTCGGCTGGCGCGGCGGCGGCATCGGCGGCCGGGGCCGCTGCCTCGGCTGCGGGGAGGGGGAGGTTCGACCCCTGCGCATTGAGATAGGCGATGATGTTGGCGCGGTCTTCCGGCTTGGACAGGCCCGCGAAAGTCATCTTGGTGCCGGGCGCGAAGGCCTTGGGGCTCTTCAGCCATTCGTTCAGGCTGTCGAACGTCCAGTTGCCGCCCTTGCTCTTGAGCGCGTCGGAGAAGGCGAAGCCGCCCACGCCCTTGCCGATCGCCTCGCCCACCACGCCGTGCAGGTTGGGGCCGATGCCGTTGGCGCCGCCCTGGTTGATGGTGTGGCATGAGGTGCACTTGGCGAACGTCGCCTCGCCCTTGGCCACGTCGGCACTGGCGAGCATGGTGGCGATCGGCGGTTCGCCGCTGCCGGAACCTTCCTCTGCCACGCCCTCGACAGCATAGCCCGCAGTTTCGGGCGCGTGATGCTTGTCAGCCTGAAAATACATCGAGCTGGCTATCGTCAATCCCAGGCCAACGATGCCTGAAAACAGAGTCCAACCGGCGATTGTATTGAAACGATCGTCCATTCAGCATGCCCCGCGGGTGATTATTAGCTCATCCTGTTGGCCTTGGGGCTTAATCTGCACCTTGGTCCAGCGCAAGTACCGATGAGGAATTCGGCCATTGCAGAACATTGCGACGCCGCCTAATCGCCCGATTCTATGCACGCCTATCCACAGCCCGCCATCGCTCTAGTCGCTGATATGGAGGCCGCCGCCCGGGCAGAGCCCGCGCGCGCCGTGGCGTTTCAGGGTGCGCCGGGCTGTAACGGCCACCGTGCGGCGCTGGAACACGATGCGGATTGCCTGCCGCTGCCGTGCTTTTCGTTCGAGGATGCGCTGGATGCGGTGAAGGAAGGGCGCGCCGACCGCGCGATCATCCCGATCGAGAATTCGCAGCATGGCCGCGTCGCCGACATTCATTTCCTGCTGCCTGAAAGCGGCCTGTCGATCGTGGGCGAGCATTTCACCCCGATCAACCATGCGCTGATGGCGCTTCCCGGCGCAAAGGGCCCGTTCTCTGCGGCTTACAGTCACCCGCAGGCGCTGGGCCAGTCGCGCCATTACCTGCGGGAACGCGGCATCGTGCCGATGGCCTATGCCGACACGGCGGGCGCGGCGGCGCTGGTGCGCGAACAGGCCGATCCCGAAGCCTGCGCCATCGCGCCCCGGCTGGCGGCGCAGCTCTACGGCCTCGACATCGTGGAAGACAATGTGGAGGACGCGGCGGACAACACCACCCGCTTCGTGGTGCTGGCGCGCGAACCGCTCGACCCGTTCGACCTCAAGGATACGCAGGCGATGACGACCTTCATCTTCGAGGTGAAGAACATCGCCGCTGCGCTCTACAAGGCGCTGGGCGGATTCGCCACCAACGGCGTCAACATGACCAAACTGGAAAGCTATCAGATCGGCGCCAGCTTTGCCGCAACCACGTTCTATGCCGACATCGAAGGTGCGCCGGGCGAGGAGCGGATCGACCAGGCGCTGCAGGAACTGGCGTTCCATTGCAAGTACGTGCGCCCGCTTGGCACTTACCGGCAGGCGCGCAAGCGGGGGTAAGCGGGCGCGGTCGTCGGACGGGCGCACAAAAGCCTCCGCATCCGATACAACCGCCGTTTCAACCGCTTGCGCCCTTCGACAACGCATGCAATCCTGCCCGCGTGACGATGGCCGGGGGCAACATTGACGCGGGTTCGGCCGCACCCGCTGCGGACGACTGGAAGGCCGTGCGCGATGCCTCTGACATTCAGTATGCGCCGCTGCCCGCGCCGAAACCGCAGCCGCCTGCCGATATTCCCGAATGGCTGAAAGCGCTGAGCCGCTTCCTCGAATCGATCTTCGAGCCCATCGGCAAGCTGCTGGGCATGTCATGGCCGGTGTTCCAGTGGGTGCTGATCGGCAGCGCGGTGCTGCTGGCGGCGTTCATCCTGTGGCGGCTGGTGATCGAACCCGGCCTTGACGCCTGGCGCAGCCGCCGTCCCAGGGCAGAGGAGGTGCACTGGACCCCCACCCACGCCGAAGCCGTCGCCCTGCTTGAGGATGCAGACCGCCTTGCCGCGGAAGGCCGCTTTGCCGAAGCCGCGCATCTGCTGCTCCAGCGCAGCGTGCGGCAGATCTCCGATGCCCGGCCGGACTGGCTGAACGCGGCCAGCACCGCACGCGAGATCGCCGCGCTGCCGATGCTGCCCGAAACGGGGCGCAGCGCCTTCGACGTGATCGCCCGCCGGGTGGAGCGCGCGTATTTCGCCCTGCGCGATCTCGACGCGGCGGACTGGACCGCCGCCCGCTCCGCCTACGCCCGATTCGCGCAGATAGAGCTGCGGGCATGAACCACAAAAATCAGGGCGTCGCGGTCGGCGCCAACCCCTTTTCGGTGTGGTCGGTGCTGGCGATGGTGATCGTCGGCGGGCTGCTGTTCGTGGCGCTGCTGTGGATGATCGGCACCGGGACCGGAATGGGCAGCGCGAACGACGGCAAGGCCCATGCCGAGGGCAAGGGCCTGAACGGCTATGCGGCGATGGCCGGTTATCTGGAACGCCGCGGCTTCGCGGTGGAGACGACGCGCAATCCCGGCGCGCTGAACCGGCCGGGGCTGCTCGTGCTCACCCCGCCCGCCTACATGAAGGGCGACGAGATCGAGAAGATCGTGCTGGCCCGGCGCTATGTCGGGCCGACGATGGTGATCTCGCCCAAGTGGCTGGCCCTGCCGCCCGCGCGCGACCAGCGCGATAAGGCGAAGAGGGGCTGGGTACGGCTGGAGCCCGGAAGCGGGCTGGAATGGCCGGGCTTCCTTGACCAGCTATCGGTGCAGACAACACCCGTCCCTCGGGCCCAGGCGCGGTGGCGCGGGGCGGGCCTTTCCGGTGCGCTCCCCGACGGGCGCATCGTCATGTCGGGCGCGGGCACCGGCCTCGTGCGGCTGGTCGCCGGGCGGGGAGAGCGGTTGACGCTGGCGGGCTACATGGATGACGGCGGCTTCTATCCGGGGCTGGAGGACATGGCGCTCGACCGCGTGCTGCACTCCGGCGAGGACGAGGAACGCTACCCCGTCGTCCTCGTGTTCGAGCCGGACCTCGTCGACAATTACGGCATGGCGCGGCTTGAAAACGCGCGACTGGCAGAGGCGCTGGTGCGCGCCAGCGGGGTTGAGCCGGGCAATGCCGCCGAAAACACCGTCGTTTTCGACATGACGCTGCCCGGCTATGCGCGCGCGCAGAACCTGCTGACGCTGGCGTTCACCCCGCCGTTCCTGGCCGCCACGCTCTGCCTGCTGCTGGCCGCCATCGTAGTCGGCTGGCGCGCGTTTCTGCGCTTCGGGCCGCCGCTGGTGCCGGAACGCGCCATCGCTTTCGGCAAGCGCGCGCTGGTGAGCAACGCTGCCGGCTTCGTGCGCCGCACCCGCCGCCTGCATCTGCTCGGTCCCCCATACGCAGATCGCGCGCGCGAACGGCTGGCGGCGGCGCTGGCACTGCCTCGCAGCCTTGATGCCGAACATGCCGACGTCGCCATCGACCGGGCGCTTGCCGCCCGCGCACACGATGCCGAACCCTTTTCCGTGATTGCCGCCCGCCTGCGCGCGGCGCGGCGATCGCACGAACTCCTCAAGGCCGCGCGCGACCTCCACGCGCTCGAAAGGATGCTGACCCGATGACCGAGTTTCCAGATGCCCCGGCTGACATGGCGCCCGACATCGCTCCTGGTATCGCAAGTGTAGGTGCGCTGGCACGGGCGATTCGCGCCGAAGTGGCCAAGGGCGTGATCGGCCAGGCCGAGACGGTGGACCACCTGCTGATCGCCCTGATGGCGCGCGGGCACGTGCTGCTTGAAGGGCCTCCGGGCACCGCCAAGACGTTCCTGGCGCAGTGCTTCGCCGCCACGCTGGGGCTGGATTTCGGGCGCATCCAGTTCACCCCGGACCTGATGCCGGGCGATATTCTCGGCTCCAACCTGTTCAACTTCCAGACCAGCCAGTTCACGCTGACGCACGGGCCGATCTTCTGCGACCTGCTGCTGGCGGACGAGATCAACCGCACCCCGCCCAAGACGCAGGCCGCGCTGCTCGAAGCCATGCAGGAACGCCGCGTAACGCTGGACGGCACCGCGCATCCGCTGCCCGCGCACTTCACCGTGGTCGCCACGCAGAACCCGATCGAGAGTCAGGGCGTCTACCCGCTGCCCGAAGCGCAGCTGGACCGCTTCCTGTTCAAGGTGCTGGTCGACTACCCCAGCGCCGAGGAAGAGCGCCGCATCGTCGCCCGCTATGGCGAGAATCGCGGCGCGCCCACCCCGGCCGAAGTGGGCATCACCGCTGTCACCACGCCCGCCGGACTGGAGGCGGTGACGCGCACGGTAGCCTGCGTGAAGCTGGCGGACAGCGTCACCGACTACATCGTACGGCTGGTGCGCGCCACGCGCGAATCGCCTGACCTGTCGAGCGGGGCCTCGCCGCGCGCCGCCGTGCTGCTGGCCGGTGCCGCCCGCGCCCGCGCCGCGCTCGACGGGCGCGACTATGTGGTGCCTGACGACGTGAAGGCGCTGGCGACTTCGGTGCTGCGCCATCGCCTGCTGCTCAGCCCGGCGGCGGAGATCGAGGGCAAGCAGGTCGAGGCGCTGGTCGCCCAGCTGGTCGAACAGACCGAAGCGCCGCGCTGATCGGCGTGAAGGCGCGCGCCTTGTCCTCTTCCTGGGCTCCTGTCGTCCCTACCGCCCGCGCTGCGGTGACGCTGGCGATCATCGCGCCGGTGGCGCTGGTGATCGCGGCGGCCAGCCCGGCGCTGTGGGTGATCGCGCCCGTTGCGGGGCTGGCGGTGCTGGTCACGGTGCTGATCGACGCACTGCTGGCAGGACGCGTCGCGGACTTGCGCGTGATCGTGCCGGGCGACGTCGAAGTGGGCGCGCCGGGAGAGATGGCGGCGCATATCGTCTTGCGCCGGGGCCGCCCATCGCGCGCCGAAGTGGCGCTGGAATGTGACCCGCGCCTTGCGCCCGGCGGCCGGCTGGTGTTCCCACTGACGGGTGGTGATGATGGGTGGCGCGGTTCCGGCGCCTTTACCCCGTCGCGCCGGGGCACGGGCAAGGTCACCCGCGCCTGGCTGCGCTGGACCGGACCGTTGGGGCTGGGCGCGCGGCAACTGGCGGGCACGCTGGACGAAGCGGTGCGTGTATGGCCCAACGTCGCTGCCGTGCGATCGCCCACGCTGCAGACGTTCCTCAAGGATGCGCAGTACGGCCTTCTTGCCCGCCGCATCCGGGGTGAGGGTACGCAGTTCGAATCGCTCGCGGAATACCAGCCCGGCATGGACCGCCGCCGCATCGACTGGAAAAGCTCGGCGCGCCACGTCCACCTCTATGCCAAGGAGTACGAGGTGGAGCGCAACAACCAGATCGTCTTCGCCTTCGACTGCGGGCAGGCGATGTGCGAACCGGTGGCGGGCATGCCCCGGCTGGATCGCGCGGTGTCGGCAGCGCTGGCGACGGCGTTCGTGGCGCTGAAGGGCGGGGACCGGGTTTCGCTGTTCGGCTTTGCCTCGCGCCCCGAAGTGGCGACGCCGTTCATCACCGCCAGCAGCGATTTCCACCGCCTGCAAAGGGCCGCGGCGGGGCTTGAGTACCGCAGCGAGGAACCGAACTTCACACTGGCGCTGGCGACACTGGCCGGGCGGCTGCAGCGCCGGTCGCTGATCGTGATCTTTTCGGACTTTTCCGACCCAACCAGCGCCGAACTGATGATCGAGAGCATCGGGCGGCTGGTGGCGCGCCATGTCGTGCTGTTCGTGACGATGGCGGATGAGGAACTGGAGACGCTGTCCGCCGCCGATCCGGACGACATGGAAGTGCTGTCGATGGCGGTTGCCGCCGACGGGCTGCTGCGCCAGCGTGCGCTCGTCACCCGCCGGCTGCGGCAGATCGGCGTCGACGTGATCGAGGCGCCGTGGCGGCAGATCGGCACCCGGCTAATCGACGCCTACCTTGCCATCAAGCGGACGGGAGCGATCGGATGAACGCGATTTCGAATGCCGCCGTGGAAGGCGCGGCGCTGCGTTCCGACCGCTTCCGGTTGCAGCGCGAGGCCGACTGGCAGCGACTGGAAGCCATCGTCCTGCGCTTGGAAAAGGGCCGTCTGCGCGGCATTTCCGATGAAGACCTGCTGGCGCTGCCCGGCCTGTACCGTACCGTCGCATCCAGCCTGTCGATCGCGCGCGAAACGTCGCTGGACGCGGCGACGCTGGCCTATCTGGAGGCGCTGGTGCAGCGCGCGTGGTACGTCGTCTATGGCCCGCGCTCTTCGCTGTGGGAATGGCTGCGCGGGTTTCTGGGCGGCGGGTGGAGTGCGGCGGTGCGCGCCATCGGCTTCGAGATCGTCGTGGCGCTGCTGGTCATGGTGGCGGGCACGGTGGTCGGCTGGCTGCTCGTATCGCACGATCCGGAATGGTATTTCGCGCTGATGGGCCGCGAAATGGCGGGAGAGCGCGTACCCGGCGCCAGCGCCGAAGTGCTGCGCGGCACGATCTTCGGCCATTCCGAGAAGAACGGGATGAGCGTGTTCGCCGCGCAGCTGTTCAGCAACAACGCGCAAGTCTCGATCCTCGCGTTCGCGCTCGGCTTTGCGCTGGGCATCCCCTCGTTGCTGCTGCTGGTGCACAATCTGGCGGGGCTGGGGGCCATGGGCTGGATCTATTACAAGGCCGGCCTGCTGACCGATTTCGCGGGCTGGATCAGCATTCACGGCACGACTGAACTGTTCGCCATCCTGCTGTCGGGCGCGGCGGGGCTGCATGTCGGGCGGGCCATCGCGTTTCCCGGCAACCGTCCGGTGCTGACGGCGACGGCAGAGGCGGGGCGTCGTTCGGCGCTGGTGATGACAGGCGTGGTGCTGATGCTGGTGGTGGCAGCGCTGCTCGAAGGATTCGCGCGCCAGCTGGTTGACCAGACGCCCGCGCGCTTCGCCGTTGGCGGGTTCATGCTGCTGGCGTGGTGCGCATATTTCTTCGCCTATCGCGGCTCGGCCCTGCGGCGCAGGAGCGCACGATGAAGCGGGCGCGCAGGCCCCGCGTTCCGGGCCGTTCGGCCAAGGAGCGTATCCTCGTCACCCCCGAAGGCATTTCGCTGCCGGTCACCGTCGCCGGGCGCGGGGCGCGGGTGGGGGCGCTGATCCTCGACCTTCTCATCATCCTGGTGCTGATGGGGGTGACGTCCTACGCCCTGTTCACGATTGCTGGTGGCGCCGCCCGGATCGACCGGGTGATGGACGGAAAAGGCGCTGCGGCGCAGGCGCTGCAGTTCCTGTTCATCGTGTGGATCGTGGCGATGTTCCTGTTCCGCAACGCCTATTTTCTGTACTTCGAACTTGGCCCGCGCGGCGCCACGCCGGGCAAGCGGATGACCGGCATCCGCATCGCCGCGCGCGATGGCGGGCGCCTGACCGCCGAGATGGTGATCGCCCGCAACCTGCTGCGCGACATAGAAATGTTCCTGCCGATCCCGCTTATCGCCATGGCGGGCGCGGACAGCGGAATGGCGTGGCTGGCGGCGGCAGGGTGGCTGGCGATCTTCCTGCTGTTCCCGTTCTTCAATCGGGATGCGCTGCGCGCGGGCGACGTGATCGCGGGAAGCTGGGTGCTGGAACGGCCCCGGCAGAAGCTGCAGGCGGCGATGACGGCGGTCGAGGAGACAGGCGAAGCCGCGGCCGCTGCGGACCGCTTCACGTTCCGCTTCGAGGACGCCGAACTGGCGGTCTATGGTGAGTTCGAGCTGAAGGCGCTGGAGCGCGTCCTGCGCGAGGATCGCGCGGATGCCATCGAAACGGTGTACCAGACGATCGCCGAAAAGATCGGCCGCAGCGATGGCTGGGGCGCGGAGCAGCGGTTCCTGTCCGATTACTACACCCAGTTGCGGGCCCGGCTGGAAGCGGGCATGCGGATGGGCCGCCGCAAGGCCGACAAGCATTCGGGGGCAAGCGCGTGAACCTCACTATCCGGCCCGACGATCTTTCCGGCCCGGCGATCCTGGCCCTGCTGCACTTCCACCTCGACGAAATGCACCTCTGGTCGCCGCCCGAAAGCGTCCATGCCATGCCCGCCGAACGGCTGCGGCAAAGCGATGTCGCGTTCTTTTCCGCCTGGGACGGAGAGGTGCTGGCCGGCTGCGGCGCCATCAAGCATCTGGACGACGCGCACGGTGAGCTGAAATCGATGCGCGCTGCGCCTGAATATCGCGGGCGGGGCGTGGGCAAGGCGATCCTTGCGCACCTTCTGGATGAAGCTCGTTCGCGCGGCTACGTCCGCGTCAGCCTGGAAACCGGACGGCCCGAACCGTTCCAGCCCGCGCACGGGCTTTACCGCGCGAACGGGTTCGTGGAATGCCCGCCGTTCGGGGACTATGTCGCTGACGATTTCTCTATGTGCATGACGAAAGAACTGTGATGGACCTGCGCACCGCCACCCCTGACGATGCCACCGCGCTGGCAAAGCTGGGGCACGACAGTTTCGTTGCCAAGTTCGGCTATCTCTACACGCCCGAAGACCTCGCCTTCTTCCTCTCCACCGCGCACAGCAGGGACAAGGTGGCGGGCGAGATCGCCGACCCCAACATGCGCGTTATGCTGGCCGAGCAGGACGGCGTGCTGTTAGGCTACTGCAAGCTGGTGATGCTCTGCGGCTGGCCCGAGCACGCGCAGGGGCAGCGCGCCGTCGAACTCAAGCAGCTCTACACCGCGCCCGAGGCGACCGGGCAGGGTATCGGCAGCGTGCTGATGGACTGGGCACTGGGCGAGGCCGCGGCTTTCGGCGCGGACGAAGTGCAGTTGTCGGTCTACGCCCACAACTCCGGCGCGCAGAAGTTCTACGCGCGATACGGGTTCGCCAAGGTGGCGAACATCCATTTCATGGTGGGCCAGCAGCGCGACGAAGAGTTCCTGTTCGCACGAGTGATCTGACGCGGCTGCTGCGCCGGCGGCGACCTCAGAACCACTTCAACCGTCGCAGCAGCAGCAGTTCGACGGCCAGGATCGTGCCGCACAGGCCGGTGATGATCCAGAAGCCGTGCGACCCCGGTTGCGCCAGCGGAATGTCGCCGACGTTTATGCCCAGCAGGCCGGTGATGAAGGTGAGGGGCAGGAACACGCCCGCCACCACCGCCAGCACGTACTGCGTGCGCTGGGTGTTGGCCGCGGCGCGGGCGCGGATGTCGTCCTGCAGGACGAGGGCCGATTCCTTGCTGATGTCGAGGTCGTCGAGATAGCGGCGCAGGCGGGCTATGGATTCGGCGATCTCGCGCCGGTCGTGATCCTCGAACCAGCCGGGCGCGCCGTTGGCGATGGCGGTGAGCGCTTCGTGCTGGGGCGACATGTGCCGCTTCAGGGCCAGGCTCTGGCGGCGGATCGTGGCAATTTTATCCAGCGTCTGGTCGGAATAGGTGTCGGCAGTCTCGTCCTCCAACTCGTCGATCATGGCGTTCATGTCGACGATGGCGTGGCTCATGCGGTCGATCAGGTGCTCGGTCAGAGCGGTGATGAGCGCGCCCGCGTCTTCCGGCCCATCGCCGTGGTCGAGCGAATCGGCGACAAGGCGCGGCGTCTGCAACGGCGCGCGGCGCAGGGTGACCACGCGGTTGCCGTCGCTCCACAGTTGCAGCGAAAGCATGTCTTCCGGATCGGCGCCGGGGTTGAAGTTGATCCCGCGCAGCGTCGCCACCAGCGCCTGCCCTTCGCGAAAGGCGCGGGGGCGGTTGGCGTCGCTGGTCAGGAGCTCGGCGGTGGGTTCGGGCACAGCGCAGTGGGTTTCCAGCCAGACCTGCACGCCGGGATGCGTGCGCAGCAGGTGGATCCACAGCACTTCGCTTTCGATGCCCGGCTTCCAGCGCTGCGCCTCCTTCCAGTCCACGGCCCGCGCGCCGCCCCGCCCGTCCAGCACGCGACCGAACAGCAGGGGCAGTTCGCAATGATCGTCGTCGGTGATGCGCGCGGGCTGGCTGTCGGGGGTCATTGCGCTTCAATGCCCTAAATCATGCAAGGCTGCCAGCAGGCCACGCAAAGCGACTTCAAACCGCCGCCGGGAACGCCTATAGGGGGGCATGTCCTCTGTACGTCCCTGGCGCGATATCGAGCGCCGCAAGAGCCGCCAGATCATGGTTGGCAGTGTCCCCGTCGGCGGCGATGCGCCGATCACGGTCCAGACCATGACCAACACCCTGACGTCCGACGCCAAGGCGACGATTGAACAGATCCGCCGCTGCGAGGATGCCGGGGCGGATCTGATCCGCGTCTCGTGCCCCGACGTGGAAAGCACGGCGGCGTTCCGGGAAATCGTGCGTGAATCCCGCGTGCCTCTGATCGCGGACATCCATTTTCACTACAAGCGCGCGCTGGAAGCGGCGGATGCGGGCGCGGCGTGCCTGCGCATCAACCCCGGCAACATCGGCTCCGCAGATCGCGTGGCCGAAGTGGTGCGGGCTGCCAAGGCCAACGGCTGCGCGATCCGCATCGGCGTGAACGCTGGCAGCCTCGAGCGGCACCTGCTGGAAAAGTACGGCGAGCCGTGCCCGGAGGCGCTGGTGGAATCGGCGCTCGATCACATCAAGCTGCTGCAGGACCATGACTTCCACGAATACAAGGTGGCCGTGAAAGCCAGCGACGTGTTCCTGGCGGTGGCCGCCTATCAGGGGCTGGCCGATGCGGTGGACTGCCCCCTGCACCTTGGCATCACCGAGGCGGGCGGGCTGATCGGCGGCACGGTGAAGTCCTCCATCGGGATGGGCATGCTGTTGTGGTCGGGCATCGGGGACACCTTGCGCGTCTCGCTTTCCGCCGAGCCGGAAGAGGAAGTGCGCGTCGGGTTCGAGATGCTGAAAGCGCTGGGCCTGCGCACCCGCGGCGTGCGCGTGGTATCGTGCCCCAGCTGCGCCCGGCAGGGCTTCGACGTGATCCGCACGGTGGAAGCGCTGGAAGAACGCCTGCAGCATATCAAGACGCCGCTTTCGCTGTCGGTGCTGGGCTGCGTGGTCAACGGACCGGGCGAGGCGCGCGAAACCGACATCGGCCTTACCGGCGGCGGCAACGGCAAGCACATGGTCTACCTGTCCGGCGTTACCGATCACACGGTGCAGAGCGAGACGATGCTCGACCACATCGTGGCGCTGGTGGAAGCCAAGGCGGCGGAAATCGAAGCCGCCAACGCCGCACAGGAAGCCGTCGCGGCGGAATAGGAAGGGTCAGGGGCTGCGGCGCAACGCCGCCTTGATCGCCAGCGCCGCGAAGCCCAGCACCAGCCCCCAGAACGCCGCGCCCAGGTGCAGCAGCGTTAGACCCGAAGCGGCAGTCAGGAACGTGACGATCGCGGCATCGCGCTCGTCCACGGTGCGCAGCGAGGTCTCTATCGAGCCGACCAGCGCCGGGATTAGCGCCACGCCGGTCAGCGCCGCGATCACCGAATGCGGCAGCGCCAGGAAGAAACGTACCAGCAGCGGCGAGAATGCCGCCAGCAGCACGTAGAACCCCGCATAGAGCACGCCCACGGTCCAGCGACGGTTCCGGTCGGGATGGGCGTCCTCTCCGGTGCAGATCGCGGCGGAGATCGCGGCGAGGTTGACGGCATGGGCACCGAACGGGGCCATGACCAGCGATGCCAGCCCGACGCCGCCCAGAAGCGGGCGCGGGGCAGGGCGATAGTCGGCAGTGCGCAACACGACCAGCCCCGGCAGGTTCTGCGCCACCAGCGTCACCAGGAACAGCGGCACACCGATGCCAAGGATGATGCTGGGTTCGAACGTGGGCAGCGTTGGCGTCAGGTGGCCGAAGGTCGCTCCCGGCGGAAGGGCGGCAAGGTCGCCGCGCAGGATCGGCAGGCCTGCACCCACGGCAAGGACCAGAAGCAGCGCATAAAGCGGCAGGCGCTGGCGCGCGGCGAGGAACACCACGAGCACGGCAGCGACCAGCAGCGGATCGGTGCCGGCGACCTTGAACAGCCCAAGGCAGAACGGCAGCAGCACGCCCGCCAGCATCGCCGATGCGACGGATGCGGGAATGCGCTCCGCCAGCTTTCCCAGCGCGGGTACAACCCCCAGGCAGATCGTCAGCAGTGCGGCCACCATGAAAGCACCGATGGCGGCGGACCATGGAGTGCCCGGTGCGGTCGTTGCCAGCAGCGCCGCGCCGGGCGTGGACCACGCCAGCACGATCGGGATGCGCAGACGGAAGGAGAGGATGGCCCCGGCTCCGGCAATGCCCAGGCACAGCGCAGTCACGGCTGATCCCGCCTGCGCGACCGATGCGCCCAGCGCCTGTGTCGCCTGAACGATCAGCGCCACCGTTGCGCCGAAGCCGATCATCGCGCCGACGAATGCGGAGGTCCAGGACTGCAGGGGTGGAAGCGCGCGTATCATGCCGCCCGCCTAGCGGCTCGCCCGCCGTAATGCAAAAGCCCCGCCGGATCGCTTCGACGGGGCTTTCGCTGACTTAAAGGAACGCGCTTAGAAGTGCGCGATCACGCCGGCCATCGGACGGATGCTGTCGAAGTCGTAGGTGTCGACTTCGAAGCGCAGGCGCACGCCGCTGTTGCCGGTGATGCCGCCCAGACCGATGTCCTTGGGGCCGACTTCGACGCCGACGCCGTAGATCCAGTCCTTCTGGTCGGAATAGGCGCGCTTGCCGTTGACCCACTCGTAACCGCCGGTTGCGTAGATCATGCCGCTGTCGCCAGCGCGGGCGCCGATGCGGCCCTTGACGCCGTATTCCCAATCGATGTCGCCGAAGCCCTTGGCGACGTTGCCTTCCACGCCGACGAACGCCGGACCGATCGGAACGTTGACGCCGGCAACGCCCTGGATCAGCGCGCCGTTCATCTTGCCACCGCGCGGGCTGCCGAACTCGCTGCGCTTGTCGTAGCTGTCGTAGCCGCCCATGATGCCGACGTAGGGCTCAATGCCGAAGGCGGGCGTGCCGTCAGGCGCGGTTGCTTCGGTGGTCGTCGTGTCCGCGTCCTGCGCGAAGCCGATGGTGGGGACGGCGGCGATCAGGGCAGCCGCGCAAAGTGCAATCTTCTTCATAGTCTAACTCCATCAGAGCGTGCCGGGGGGAAGGCGCCGCCGTTTGTCTTTGCCGAGGGATCGCAAGTCGCGGCATCGGTGCCGGGTCCATCAGGACAGGCACGCGGCACCGCTTGTGCCGGGTCAACGAGGTCTGTGTGCTTTGGGGTTGAAGGGATGGGCGCCGTGTCCTCACGCCTTAGATCCGCCGTAGCGGGACGTGCCCATGTTCTCGATCAACAACAGTTCGTTTGTGTCAGCTACCTTCGATCATCTCGTGAGGGGAAACCCGGAGCCGGGAGGCTGGTTCCGCGCCCTTGGTCGATGGCGACGGAACTGTGACATTTATGCTACGGAACATGGTAGCAAAAAGCCCCGCCGGATCGCTCCGACGGGGCCTTTTCATTTACCCTGAGGCGGTGAGGCTTATTCGGCGTCGTCACCCTTGATCAGGTAATCGCCTGCATCGGCGTCGGTGCCGTGGGTCTCGCCCTCGACCGCTGCCAGCGGGCTGTCACCCAGATCGTCGGCCGCGTTGCGCAGCAGTTCGGCCTTGTGCTCTTCCTCTGCCGTGTTGGCGAGGATCATGGCTTCCTGCACGCGGCGGGTTGCTGCACGCAGCGCCGCGTCACGGCTGGAGGCCGCCACGCGGACGCGGTTCATGCCCGCACCCGTACCGGCCGGGATCAGACGGCCGACGATGACGTTCTCCTTGAGACCGATCAGCGAGTCCTTCTTGCCCTCGACCGCCGCCTGCGTGAGCACTCGGGTGGTTTCCTGGAACGACGCGGCAGAGATGAACGAACGGGTCTGCAGCGAGGCCTTGGTGATGCCCAGCAGCACCGGCTTGCCGACGGCGGGGCGCTTGCCCTCCGGCAGCTTGCCGTTGATCTCGGCCATTTCCTCGTAGTCGACCTGCTCGGCCGCGAGCAGCGTGGTGTCGCCGCCGTCGGTGATCTCGACCTTCTGCAGCATCTGGCGAACGATCACCTCGATGTGCTTGTCGTTGATCTTCACGCCCTGCAGTCGGTAGACTTCCTGGATTTCCGCAACCAGGTATTCCGCCAGCGCTTCCACGCCGAGGACTTCCAGGATGTCGTGCGGATCGGGCGAGCCCGAAACCAGATTGTCGCCCTTCTTGACCCAGTCGCCTTCCTGAACGTCGACGACCTTCGACTTCGGGATCAGGTACTCAACCGGATCACCCTCTTCCGGGATGATCGCGATCTTGCGCTTGGCCTTGTAGTCACGGACGAATTCGACGCGGCCCGAGACCTTGGCGATGACCGCATTGTCCTTCGGCTTGCGGGCCTCGAACAGTTCGGCAACGCGCGGCAGACCACCGGTGATGTCGCGGGTCTTGGCGGCTTCGCGGCTGGCACGTGCGACGATGTCGCCCGCTTCGACCGCCTGGCCGTCTTCGACCGAGAGCGTGGTGCCCGGAGCCAGCATGTAGCGGGCCGATTCGCCGCTCGCGTCGTCGAGAAGGGTGATGCGCGGACGCAGGTCTTCCTTCTTCTTGGCGCGGGCCGTCGAACGGTCCTCGGTGACGACGCGGCTGGTCATGCCGGTAGCGTCATCGACGTGCTCGGTCAGGGTGCGGGTGTCGATCAGGTCCTGATACTTCACGATACCGGAAGTTTCAGTGATGATCGGCAGCGTGAACGGATCCCACTCGGCCAAACGTTCGCCCTGCTCGACCTTCGAACCGTTCTTGTGCAGCAGCACTGTACCGTAAGGCACGCGGTGCAGAGCGCGTTCGCGACCTTCGGTGTCGAACAGCACGATCTCGCCGTTGCGCGCCAGCGAGAGCAGGCGACCACGCTTGTCCACGATCGTCGGGATGTCGCGATATTCGACATGGCCCGCACTGATCGCTTCGAGGTGCGAGGTTTCGTTCAGCTGCGCCGCACCGCCGATGTGGAAGGTACGCATGGTCAGCTGCGTGCCCGGTTCACCGATCGACTGCGCCGCGATGACGCCCACGGCTTCACCGATATTCACCGGCGTACCGCGAGCGAGGTCACGACCGTAGCAGGTGCCGCAGACGCCCTGGGTCGCTTCGCAGATCAGCGGCGAACGGATGCGTGCCGACTGCAGGCCGGTCACTTCGATCGCAGCTACGGCGGCTTCGTCGAGGAGCTGGCCCTTGGTCGCGATGACGTTGCCTTCCTTGTCGACGATGTCCTCGGCCAGGGTACGGCCCAGGATACGCTCGGCAAGCGAGGCGATCACCGAACCGCCCTGCACGATCGAGCGCATTTCCAGCGCACGGTCGGTGCCGCAGTCATCGACGACGACGACGCAGTCCTGCGACACGTCAACCAGACGGCGGGTCAGGTAGCCCGAGTTCGCCGTCTTGAGCGCCGTATCCGCCAGGCCCTTACGAGCACCGTGGGTCGAGTTGAAGTATTCAAGAACGGTCAGACCTTCCTTGAAGTTCGAGATGATCGGCGTTTCGATGATCTCGCCCGACGGCTTGGCCATGAGGCCGCGCATACCGGCAAGCTGCTTCATCTGCGCCGGGCTACCACGCGCACCCGAGTGGCTCATCATGTAGATCGAGTTGATCTGTGCCATGCGGCCGGTTTCGGGGTCGATCGGCTGGGCCTTGATCTCGTCCATCATGGCGTTCGCCACCTGATCGCCGCAGCGGCTCCAGGCGTCGATCACCTTGTTGTACTTCTCCTGCTGGGTGATGAGGCCGTCCTGGTACTGCTGCTCGTAGTCGGCAACCAGTTCCTTGGTCTCGTTCACCAGGGCTTCCTTCGAGTCCGGGATGATCATGTCATCCTTGCCGAAGGAGATGCCCGCCTTGAACGCGTTGCGGAAGCCGAGCGACATGATCGCGTCGGCGAACAGCACCGTGTCCTTCTGGCCGGTGTGACGGTACACCTGGTCGATGACGTCACCGATTTCCTTCTTCGTGAGAAGGCGGTTGACGACGTCGAAGGGCACCGTGTGCGACTTGGGCAGGCATTCGCCCAGCAGCATGCGGCCCGGCGTGGTCTCGAAGCGCTTCATGTACTGCTGACCGTTCTCGTCGGTCTGCGGCACGCGGGCCTCGATCTTCGAGTGCAGGGTCACGGCACCGACGTGCAGCGCCTGGTGCACTTCGGCCATGTCCGCGAACTTCATGCCTTCGCCCGGCTCGCCGTCGCGGTCGAGCGACAGGTAGTACAGGCCGAGGATCATGTCCTGCGAAGGCACGATGATCGGCTTGCCGTTTGCGGGCGAGAGGATGTTGTTGGTCGACATCATCAGCACGCGCGCTTCCAGCTGGGCTTCCAGCGAGAGCGGAACGTGGACGGCCATCTGGTCACCGTCGAAGTCGGCGTTAAAGGCCGAGCAGACGAGCGGGTGCAGCTGGATTGCCTTGCCTTCGATGAGGACCGGCTCGAACGCCTGGATGCCCAGACGGTGCAGCGTGGGCGCGCGGTTCAGCATGACCGGGTGCTCGCGAATGACTTCGTCGAGGATGTCCCAGACTTCCTTGCGCTCCTTCTCGACCCACTTCTTGGCCTGCTTCAGGGTCATCGACAGACCCTTGGCGTCCAGACGGGCGTAGATGAACGGCTTGAACAGCTCGAGCGCCATCTTCTTGGGCAGGCCGCACTGGTGCAGCTTGAGTTCCGGACCGGTCACGATGACCGAGCGGCCCGAGTAGTCGACGCGCTTGCCGAGCAGGTTCTGACGGAAGCGGCCCTGCTTGCCCTTGAGCATGTCGGACAGCGACTTCAGCGGACGCTTGTTGGCGCCGGTGATGACGCGGCCACGGCGGCCGTTGTCGAACAGGGCGTCGACCGCTTCCTGCAGCATGCGCTTTTCGTTGCGCACGATGATGTCCGGCGCGCGCAGTTCGATCAGGCGCTTCAGACGGTTGTTGCGGTTGATGACGCGGCGATACAGGTCGTTGAGGTCCGAGGTCGCGAAGCGGCCACCGTCCAGCGGCACCAGCGGGCGCAGTTCGGGCGGGATGACCGGCACGACGTCAAGGATCATCCATTCGGGGCGGTTGCCCGAATCGATGAACGATTCCACGACCTTGAG
This sequence comes from Novosphingobium gossypii, assembly GCF_050433305.1. Taxonomy (NCBI): domain Bacteria; kingdom Pseudomonadati; phylum Pseudomonadota; class Alphaproteobacteria; order Sphingomonadales; family Sphingomonadaceae; genus Novosphingobium; species Novosphingobium gossypii. Next base: position 151,049 of record NZ_JBNPXM010000007.1, read on the forward strand.
GCGCTTGATGATCTTCTTGGGCTTGAGTTCCGACTTGGTCGTCTCAAGTTCCTGCAGAAGGTCGGCGCGTTCCTGCTCGAGGTCGAGCGCGATCAGCATCTGCTTCACGGCTTCGGCGCCGATGCCGGCCGAGAAGGCATCTTCGCCATACTCGTCCTGCGCGTCGAGCATCTCGTCTTCGGTCAGCAGCTGGTACTTCTCGAGCGGGGTCAGGCCCGGCTCGATGACGATGTAGCTTTCGAAGTACAGGACGCGCTCAAGCAGCTTGAGCTGCATGTCGAGCAGCAGGCCGATGCGCGAAGGCAGCGACTTCAGGAACCAGATGTGCGCGACCGGGGCGGCCAGCTCGATGTGGCCCATGCGCTCGCGGCGCACCTTGGTCACGGTGACTTCGACGCCGCACTTTTCGCAGACGACGCCCTTGTACTTCATGCGCTTGTACTTGCCGCACAGGCACTCGTAGTCCTTCACGGGGCCGAAGATGCGCGCGCAGAACAGGCCGTCACGCTCGGGCTTGAACGTGCGGTAGTTGATGGTTTCCGGCTTCTTGATCTCGCCGAAGGACCAGGAGCGGATACGCTCGGGGCTCGCCAGTCCGATCTGGATCTGGTCGAACGTCTCGGGCTTGGCCATCTGGTTCGTGAACTTGGTCAGGTCGTTCATAGTTCAATCCCTCTGGGGGTGAATTCTTGTCTCTGGGCGGTGGAGGGGAGGGCGGAGCCGAAGCCCCGCCCGCGCATCCTTACTCCGCCGCCAGGGCCACGCCGTCGTCGTCCTCGGCATCGTCGTGGCTGGTCAGTTCGACGTTGAGGCCCAGCGAGCGCATTTCCTTGACGAGCACGTTGAAGCTCTCGGGAATGCCGGCCTCGAAGGTGTCGTCGCCCTTGACGATCGCTTCGTAGACCTTGGTGCGTCCGACCACGTCGTCCGACTTCACCGTCAGCATTTCCTGCAGGGTATACGCCGCGCCGTAGGCCTGGAGCGCCCAGACCTCCATCTCACCGAAGCGCTGGCCACCGAACTGCGCCTTGCCGCCCAGCGGCTGCTGAGTGACGAGCGAGTAAGGGCCGATGGAACGTGCGTGGATCTTGTCGTCGACAAGGTGGTGCAGCTTCAGCACGTACTTCATGCCCACCGTAACCTTGCGGTCGAAGCGGTCGCCGGTGCGGCCGTCGTACAGGTCCACCTGACCCGATTCGTCCAGCCCGGCCAGCTTCAGCATGGCCGAAACGTCCGCTTCCACCGCGCCGTCGAACACCGGCGAACCCATCGGCACGCCCTTGCGGACGGAGTCGGCGAATTCGACGATCTGGTCGTCCGTGCGCTCGGCGATGTCTGCGGCGTAGTTGTCGCCGTAGATCTCGGTGAGCAGTTCACGAACGGCCTCGGGCGGCTGCCCTGCGACCGGGTTCGGGTTGGCCACGCGCCATGCATCCAGAGCATCGCCGATGCGCTTGCCCAGACCGCGTGCGGCCCAGCCAAGGTGCGTTTCGAAGATCTGGCCCACGTTCATGCGCGAAGGCACGCCCAGCGGGTTCATGACAAAGTCGACGGGGGTGCCGTCTTCCAGGAAGGGCATGTCTTCCAGCGGCAGGATGCGGCTGATGATACCCTTGTTGCCGTGGCGGCCGGCCATCTTGTCGCCCGGCTGCAGCTTGCGCTTCACCGCAACGAAGACCTTGACCATCTTGAGCACGCCCGGAGCCAGCTCGTCGCCGCGCTCCAGCTTCTCCTTGCGATCCTCGAACTTCTCCTGGATCGCCTTGACGGTCAGGTCGTACTGGGTCTTGACCGCTTCGAGCTGCGACTGGACGTGGTCGTCGGCGACCGCGAACTTCCACCACTCGTGACGCTCAACCTCGTCCAGCACCTCGTCGGTGATCTCGACGCCCTTCTTGAGGCCCTTGGGCGCGGCAGTCGCGACCTGGCCGAGGAGCATGTCCTTCAGACGGTTGTAGGTGGCGCGGTTGAGGATGGCACGTTCGTCCTCACGGTCCTTGGCGAGGCGTTCGATTTCCTCGTTCTGGATCGCGCGGGTACGGTCGTCGACCTCGATGCCGTGGCGGTTGAAGACGCGCACGTCGACGATGGTGCCCGAAACGCCCGGCGGCAGGCGCAGCGAGGTGTCGCGAACGTCCGAAGCCTTCTCACCGAAGATGGCGCGCAGCAGCTTTTCTTCCGGCGTCATCGGGCTTTCGCCCTTCGGCGTGATCTTGCCGACGAGGATGTCACCCGGGTGCACTTCGGCGCCCACATAGACGATGCCCGCTTCGTCGAGGTTGCGCAGGGCTTCCTCGCCGACGTTCGGGATGTCGCGGGTGATGTCTTCCGGCCCAAGCTTGGTGTCGCGGGCCATCACTTCGAACTCGTCGATGTGGATCGACGTGAACACGTCGTCCTTCACGATGCGTTCGGAGATGAGGATGGAGTCCTCGTAGTTGTAGCCGTTCCAGGGCATGAACGCGACGAGCACGTTGCGGCCCAGCGCCAGTTCACCGAATTCGGTCGAGGGACCGTCGGCGATGATCGTGCCGGCTTCGACCAGCTCGCCCACCTTCACCAGCGGACGCTGGTTGATGCAGGTGGACTGGTTCGAACGCTCGAACTTCTGGAGGCGATAGATGTCGACGCCCGACTTGCCGGGTTCGATGTCGCCCGACGCGCGGATGACGATACGGGTGGCGTCCACTTGGTCGACGATGCCGGCGCGCAGGGCCGAGATCGCGGCGCCCGAATCGCGGGCCACGGTCTCTTCCATGCCGGTGCCGACGTAAGGCGCATCGGCCTTAACGAGCGGCACGGCCTGACGCTGCATGTTCGAGCCCATGAGAGCGCGGTTGGCGTCGTCGTTTTCCAGGAACGGAATGAGCGAGGCGGCAACCGAGACGAGCTGCTTGGGCGAAACGTCCATCAGCGTGATCTGGTCGCGCGGGCTCATCACGAATTCGCCGTTCTGGCGAGCCGAGACGAGTTCCTCGACGAACGAGCCGTCACCGTTCAGTTCGGCCGAAGCCTGCGCGACGGTGTGCTTCTGCTCTTCCATCGCCGACAGGTAGACGACGTCCTTCGTTACCTTGCCGTCGTTCACCTTGCGGTACGGGGTTTCGATGAAGCCGTACTTGTTGACGCGGGCGAAGGTCGACAGCGAGTTGATCAGACCGATGTTCGGGCCTTCCGGCGTTTCGATCGGGCAGATGCGGCCGTAGTGGGTCGGGTGAACGTCGCGGACTTCGAAGCCGGCGCGCTCACGGGTCAGACCGCCCGGCCCAAGTGCCGAAACGCGGCGCTTGTGGGTGACTTCCGAGAGCGGGTTGGTCTGGTCCATGAACTGCGAGAGCTGCGAGGAGCCGAAGAACTCGCGGACGGCCGCCACGGCGGGCTTGGCGTTGATGAGATCGTTCGGCATGACCGTCGACACGTCCACCGACGACATGCGCTCCTTCACGGCGCGCTCCATGCGCAGCAGGCCGACGCGGTACTGGTTTTCCAGCAGCTCGCCCACCGAACGCACGCGGCGGTTGCCGAGGTTGTCGATGTCGTCGATCTCGCCCTTGCCGTCCTTCAGGCCGACAAGTTCCTTCACCACGGCGAGGATGTCCTCGACGCGCAGGGTGGTGACGGTATCCTCGGCGTCGAGACCGAGGCGCATGTTCATCTTGACGCGGCCCACGGCCGAGAGGTCGTAGCGGTCGGCGTCGAAGAACAGGCCGTCGAACAGGGCTTCGGCGGTTTCCTTCGTCGGCGGTTCGCCCGGACGCATGACCTTGTAGATCGCTTCCAGACCCATGTCGCGACCTTCGGCCTTGTCGGCCTTCATGGTGTTGCGAATCCAGGGACCGGTGTTGACTTCGTCGATGTCGAGCAGGTCGATCTGGTCGAAGCCCGCGGCGTCGAGCGCCTCAAGGTTCTCTGGCGTCACTTCGTCGCCGGCTTCGATGTAGATGCGGCCCGTCGACTCGTCGATCAGGTCCCTGGCGGAATAGCGGCCGAAGATTTCCTCGGTCGGCAGCAGCAGTTCCTCAAGACCGTCCTTCTGCGCCTTGTTGGCGGCGCGGGGGCTGATCTTGGTGCCGGCGGGGAACACGACTTCGCCCGACTTGGCATCGACGATGTCGAAGGTCGGCTTCGCACCGCGCCAAGCCTCGGTGGCGTACGGCAGCTGCCAGCCGCCGGTGCCGCGCTTCCACGACATGGTGGCGTAGAAGTGCTGGAGGATCTGCTCGCTGTCGAGGCCCAGCGCATAGAGCAGCGAGGTGACGGGCAGCTTGCGCTTGCGGTCGATGCGGACGTTGACGATGTCCTTGGCGTCGAATTCGAAGTCGAGCCAGGAACCGCGGTACGGGATCACGCGGGCAGCGAAGAGGTACTTGCCCGAAGCGTGGGTCTTGCCGCGGTCATGGTCGAACAGGACGCCCGGCGAACGGTGCATCTGCGACACGATGACGCGCTCGGTGCCGTTGATGAAGAAGGTGCCGTTCTCCGTCATCAGGGGCATGTCGCCCATGTAGACGTCCTGCTCCTTGATATCGAGGACCGAACGGGTTTCGGTTTCGGCGTCCACCTCGAACACGATCAGGCGCAGCGTGACCTTCATCGGCGCGGCGTAGGTGATGCCGCGCTGGCGGCATTCGGTCACGTCGTACTTGGGTTCTTCCAGCTCGTAGTGAACGAAGTCCAGCTCGCTGGTGCCCGCGAAGTCGCGGATCGGGAACACCGAGCGCAGGGTCTTCTCCAGGCCCGAGACATAGCCGATCGACGGGTCGGAGCGGAGGAACTGTTCGTAGCTCTCACGCTGGACTTCGATCAGGTTGGGCATCTGGACGACTTCGTGGATGTCGCCGAAGATTTTGCGGATGCGCTTCTTCGCAGTGCGCACCAGCGGGGTGGTGTCGATGGGCTTGGTGGCCATGAGCTGGTCTTTGCCTCTTCGTGTGAGGGCCGAGTCGCAAGGGACGCGGCCTTCGTAAAAATTCGTCGTCGCGAGTGACGGTACCTGCCCGAAAGCAGGCCATCCGGAAACGCAGTAAAGGCCGCCAGGCACGCGAATTTCCGGGATCGGAAACCCATGCGGCCTGCAGCCTTCCACGTCGGATGAAATCCCGACCGCTTCCTTCCCGGGCGTGTCCCCGCGCATGGACCCGCCTTGCTCGAAGCGATCGAGCGAGGCCGCCATATAGGAGCCGGGGTGTCTGGTGTCAAACGAGTGCCGCTGAAAACCGCTGTTAATCTGGCGTAAATCAGCCTAATTGACCCTAAACAGGGCTAGCATCGGTTCGTCGCAAACTTATATTCGCCCTGCCTTGGATTTTGCAGGTGCGAACGGACCTTGGCCATGCGGCACGCATTGTTTCCGGTATGAGAAACATTGCTGTCCCCCGCTCGCCCGGCGCCCTGACCGCGATTTCCGCCGTCCTCGCGCTCTCTGCAATCCCCGCTGTCGCGCAGGACGTGCAGCCTTCGACGGCGCCCGTACAGTCCCTGCAGCAAGGCGCTGCCGCTGCACCTGCGACGCCGACGGTGACGCTGCCGCCCGAAGCCACGGCGCCCATGAACGTGCCGATCGACACGACGACGAGCGCCGGAGCCACGTCAACGGCACCAGCGCCCACATCTGCCGCCCCGCCGACGGTCGTGCTGCCGGATGTCGCCCCGCCGACGGCGCCCGCAGAAGCGGTTCGTGAGCCGGCCACTCCGCGTCCTGCCACCCAAGCCGCCGCGCCTGCGCGACCGGAACCGGTCCGAGCTGAACCGGCTCCCATTCGCCCAACCGTCCCGACGGCGCAGAACGGCGGCACCGCTACCGACGGCACGCTGGCGCAGGGTTCGGTGCCGCCTGCTGCGCCGGCCCCGGCTCGCGCCGATCCCGCTCCGGCTGCCACGGCTGCGCAACCTGCGCCTGCAACCGATCGTGGAGACGGGTTCCCCGTCGCCGAGGTTGCCGGCATTCTCGCCGCACTTGGCGTGGCGGGGCTGGGCATCGCTGCCATGCGCCGCCGCCGGGATCCGGTTTATGAGGAGGCGGACCATGCCGCTGTCCCGCTTGAGCCGGTGCCAGCGCCAGCCCCTGTTACGGAAGTCGCCGCGCCGGTCATCGCTGAACCTGCGCCCTTCCGCCGCAACTCCGTGATCGCGGGCAATTCCGCCACCGCGATTCTCGCCGCGTCGCCGCTGCCGCAAACGGCGGAGGAACGCTACGAACTGCTCGATGCGATGGCTGCGGCCGCGCCGGATGAAGGCAACCCGTTCACGTCGCGCAAGGGCCGCCTGCGCCGGGCGCGCCTGCAGTTGCAGCATCGCGAGAGCGAGGAAGCGAACGGTCGCACGGGCGGCTTCGATTTCCGTACCTACAAGCCCACGCGCCGCACTCCCGAAAGCGTCGCCCCGGCACGCCAGCGGGAATATACGCAAGCCTGAACCCCGGTGGTCACGCCCGGCGCTCAGGCGCTGTGGAGGGGGCGGTTCCTGCCAGGAGCCGCCCCTTTCGCGTGCCCCTATTGCCTGACCGCGCCCTGCACCCCTAAATCGCGCGCCAGCCAACCGGGACCACCGCAAGCATGACCACCATAAAAGCAGGGCGGCCCTTCGGCGCCCGCGATCCGCATGAACCAAACCGCGTCTCCACCCCGCTGGAATTGCTGTTCGACCTTGTCATCGTGATCGCAGTCGCCAGTTCCGCCGAGGGGCTGCACCACGCCGTCGCGGCGGGCCATGCGGTCACCGGGCTGGCGACGTTTGCGATGGCGTTCTTCGCGACGTGGTGGGCGTGGATGAACTTCACCTGGTTCGCCTCCGCCTACGACAACGACGGGCCGGTCTACCGCCTGATCACCTGCGTCATCATGGCGGGCGCACTGGCAGTGGCGGCAGGCGTGCCGCGCGTTTTCGCGGGCGGGCAGCTGACGCTGGTGATCGTCGGCTACATCGTCATGCGGATATGCATGGTGGCGTTCTGGCTGATTGCAGCACACAGCGACCCGCGCCATCGCGGCACGGCGGTGAGTTATGCGGTCGGCATCGCGGTGGTGCAGCTCTACTGGACTATGGCGCTGCTGGTGTTCAGGCCGACCGGCCTTGGCACGGTGGCGGGGCTGTTCATGCTGGGCGCGCTGATGGAGATGGCGGTGCCGCTGCTGGCCGAGGCGCGCGGCAAGACGCCCTGGCACCACCACCACGTCGCAGAGCGGCACAGCCTGTTCGTCATCATCGTGCTGGGCGAAGTGCTCCTCGCCAGCGCGGCTGCGTTCACGTACGCCGATGCCCCTAGCGGACACCCCGCACAGTTGGTCATCCTTGCCCTGTCGGCGCTGGCGATCACCTTTGCGATGTGGTGGCTCTATTTCTCGCAGGAGGGGCCGCTGGATGAGGCGCGTTTCGCCAGTTCGTTCAACTGGAGCTATGCCCATGCGCTGATCTACGCCGGCGGTGCGGCGACGGGGGCGGGCTTTGCCGTTGCCATCGACAATGCGGCAGGGCAGGGACATCACGCGCCTGAACTGGCGAGCAACCTTGCCGTCGCCGTGCCTCTTGCGATCTACATGGTCGCGTTGTGGTTCGTGCGCGACCGACTGGTGCTGAAGGGTCCCTGGCGGCACGGGCTGCCGGTTTTTGCGGCGGCGGTGATCGCGGCGGGCCACATCGGCCACTGGGCGCTGCCGACGATGGCGTTCCTCACCGTCCTTGCCGTCATCGCGCGCAGCCAGGTTCAGTGCCGGCAGGCTTGACTTCGGAGCGGCGATCCGCCATTGGCCCGCTCCGACTGATGGGGTGATTCCCGTCTGTCATCCGTCCAAGACCGCTGCTGAGGGTTTCCCTCTTAATCTGCAGCCTAGACGGGGACAAGGAAATCACCCGGCCCGCACTCCTTCGGAAGCGTGGCGCCACATCCGTGCCAAGGCACGGATAACTCCTTCCCCTTCGACGGACTCGCCCGAGGTGCTTTTGCGCCCCGGACAATACGTAGCCGGCTACGAGGGGTTCGCCTTTCGTGGCCATTGTGAAGGAGTAAGGCATGGATCGTTCGCAGAAAGCCGATTCGGTTGCCCAGCTCAACGCAGTCTTTTCCGAGGCCGGCGCGGTGGTCATCACCCGCAACCTCGGCATGTCGGTGGCCCAGTCCACCGCCCTGCGCGGAAAGATTCGTGATGCCGGTGCGACCTACAAGGTTGCGAAGAACCGTCTTGCCAAGCTTGCCATCGCGGACACCGACTACGTCGGTATCGGCGACTTCCTGACCGGCCCGACGGCCATCGCCACCTCGGTGGACCCCGTCGCAGCTGCAAAGGCCGTCGTCGACTTCGCCAAGACGACCGACAAGATCGAAATCGTCGGCGGCGCGATGGGTTCGCAGGTTCTGAACGCGGACGGTGTCAAGGCTCTCGCCTCGATGCCCTCGCTCGACGAACTGCGTGCCAAGCTCATCGGCCTCGTTCAGGCTCCGGCGACCAAGATCGCCCAGCTGCAGACCGCTCCGGCGGCCAAGCTGGCGCGCGTCTTCGCTGCCTACGCCGACAAGGCTGCCTGAGCACTCGCTTAAGCAGAACGTTTCTTACGATTTATTCCGCCGCCGGGCATGAGGCCCACGGTGGACCACAGATCAGGAGTTATAATCATGGCCGATATCGCCAAGCTTGTTGAAGAACTGTCGCAGCTCACCGTTCTGGAAGCCGCTGACCTCGCCAAGGCTCTCGAAGAAGCATGGGGCGTTTCCGCCGCTGCCGCTGTTGCCGTGGCTGCTGCCCCGGCTGGCGACGCTGGCGCCGCTGCTGAAGAGAAGACCGAATTCGACGTGATCCTCACCGGCGACGGTGGCAAGAAGATCAACGTCATCAAGGAAGTCCGCGCCATCACCGGCCTGGGCCTCGCTGAAGCCAAGGCGCTCGTCGAAGGCGCTCCGAAGCCCGTCAAGGAAGGCGCTTCGAAGGCTGAAGCCGAAGAAATCAAGAAGAAGATCGAAGAAGCCGGCGGCACCGTCGAGCTCAAGTAATCTTCTTCCCGGTGCCCTGCCGAACCGGCATGGGATCGAGTTGATAGGGAAGGGCGGTGCCGCAGGGTGCCGCCCTTTTCGTTTGCGCATCGTGTAATCGTGCGTTCAGCTTTCCGGGGGCAGCTTCGGTCGGGCAAAGGGTCGAGTCCCGAACATCCTGATCCGCAAGGAGAGCCCCCCAATGCGAATGCCTTCGAAACGATACCTGGTCGGCGCCGCCGTGCTGACCTTGCTGGGTGCAGGAGCGGCACAGGCCGCCGGCACGCAGCTTCACACTATGCAGGTCGATGCGCCGGACGGCTCCGTCGTGCATGTCCAGTACACCGGCGATGTCGCCCCACGGATTCAGTTCGTGCCCGCCGATGCGATGGCTCCGGCAGCCGCGGTACCGATCATCGCCGATCCCTTCGCGCACATGGCGCAGATTTCCGCGATGATGGACGCGCAGATGGATGCGATGATGCAGCACGCCGCGCTCATGCAGCAGCAGGCGGCGCAGCTGCAGCAGCACGCTGTAGCGACCGGTGCGGGCGGGGCGGCGCCGAACTATACCGTTGCCGGCAACCTGCCGCAGGGCGTGCAGGTGAGCTACTATTCATCCAGCACCGACGCCAATGGCTGTACGCGGTCCACGTCCTACAACTCGAACGGTTCGGGCGCGCAGCCCAAGGTGACCGAAGTTGCCTCGGACGGCTGCGACGCCGCCAAGGCCCCGGTTCAGGCCATTCCCGCCAAGGCGCAAGCCCCGGTGGAGCAGGCACCCCCGCCCGGCCACAAGGTCTGATATGGCAGCATTCGACGCGGCGTCCCCCGGTCCCCTGGGATGCCCACACAAGGGGCCCCGTGCAGCGATGCACGGGGCCCTTCCCGTAAGTTACTTCAGCGTTTCGAGATAGTCGATGATGGCCTTGCGCTTGTCGGCATCCCGCACCGGGAGGACCATCTTCGTGCCGGGGACCATCTTCATCGGCGCCTGCAGCCAGGTGTCCAGGCTTTGGCGATCCCAGGTGATGTCCGAGTTCTTCAGCGCCGGGCTGAAGGCGTAACCCGCCACCGCGCCCGCCTTCGATCCGACGATGCCGTGCAGCGTCGGGCCGATGCCGTTCTGCCCGGCCTGCGTCGAATGGCACGAACGGCAGGTGGCGAAGGCCATCGGCGCGGGGTCCGCGATCGCGGCTGACGGAGCGGCCTGGCTGGGCGTATCCTTGGCCGAGGGTGCCTGCTGGTCGGGGGCATTGCCTCCGCAGCCCGCCGCCGCTGCGGCGGCGCAGAGGGCAAGGATGGTCGCTGTCCGGGTCATGGTGCCTCTTTCCTGTGTCCGCCCCGCGGTAGAGCACAGCAGGCCCGTGTCAAAGCGCAGGGGACGAAAATTGCTTTCCCTTCGCCAGCCCAGCATCTATCGCGCCCCCAAATGCGGGAGAGCACCACCAACCATCCGTTTCGCGCCGAACTGGGCGCCACCCTGCGACTTGCGGGGCCTCTGGCGCTGGCGAACATGCTGCAGATGGCGGTCTTCGCCGTCGATGTGATCTTCGTGGCGCGGCTCGGGCAGGAATCGCTGGCGGCATCGAGCCTTGCCGTGGCGATCATCGCGGTGGTCATGATGGGCCTCAACGGCGTCACCGGCGCGGTTGCCCCGCTGATCGCGGCGGAAGTGGGCCGCAGGCGCAATTCGGTGCGCGAAGTGCGCCGCTCCGTCCGCATGGCGCTGTGGCTGGCTGTGGGGCTGGGAATGCTGGCGGTGGCGATCTGTTTTTTCGGTGAGCGGATCATGCTGCTGACCGGCCAGAACCCTCGCATTTCCGCACTGTCGGGGCACTTCATCCGGGTGGTGTCGCTGGCACTGATCCCGATGGCGATTGCCAACGTGCTGCGCACGTTCGTGTCCGCGCTGGGGCGCCCGGTCTTCGCCACGGTGATTACCGCGCTGTCGATCCTGATCAATGCACTGGGCAACTATGCGCTGGTTTTCGGCAATCTGGGAATGCCCGCGCTGGGCCTGACCGGTTCGGCGCTGGCCAGCACCATCACCACGACGACCACCGTGCTGGCCTATGTCATCGCTATCCGCAGCGACCGGACCTTGCGCCGCTACCACATCTTCGGCAGGTTCTGGCGGCCCGAGTGGCAGCGCCTGCAGCAGATGCTGCGGCTGGGCCTGCCGATCTCGGCCACGCTGATCGCGGAGGGCGGGCTGTTTTCCGGCGCGGCGTTCCTGATGGGGCTGGTCGGAGAAACCGAACTGGCCGCCCACACCGTGGCCCTGCAGATCGCCGCCTTCGCGTTTCAGGTGCCGTTCGGCATCGGGCAGGCGGCGACGATCCGCGTTGGCTACCACTACGGCGCCGGGAACCGCGCCGCCATCGGCCATGCGGGCTGGGCGGCGCTGACCATCGGCATCGCCTTCGTCGGCCTGTCCGCGCTTGCGATGCTGACGATACCGCGGACAATCATCGCCGCCTATGTCGACGTGTCGGACCCCGTAAATGCAGGCATGGTCGTGCTGGCTGTGCAGTACCTGTTCGTGGCGGCGATCTTCCAGCTGACCGACGGTATCCAGGCCATCGCCGCGGGCGTCCTGCGGGGGATACAGGACACCCGCATCCCCGCCGTCATCGCCATTGTCGGCTATTGGCTGGCAGGGTTCGCGACGTCGGTGATGCTGGGCCTGTTCACGCCGCTGAAGGGCGTGGGCGTGTGGATCGGCCTTGCCGTCGGGCTGACGGTGGCCGCAGCGCTGCTGCTGGCGCGCTGGCACTGGCGCGGCCGGTTCGGCCTTGTTCCAGATCATCGCGGGCCTATCTCTGGGCCCATGAGCGCGCTGTCATAAAGCGATCATCTTGGCGGCGCACCAATTGTTCGCGAGGATGACGGGCGCCGAATTTTTTCTGTCGTATGCCCATTGACGACCTCCCGGAGCCGGACCATATCTCGGCCGTTGGCACTCTCCTTTGTTGAGTGCCAATCCCAATTTTTGTTCGTTGGATTCTAGGGAGACACCCCAATGACTTTCCGCCCGCTGCACGACCGTGTTCTCGTGCGCCGCGTCGAAGCCGAGGAAAAGACCGCCGGCGGCATCATCATCCCCGACAGCGCCAAGGAAAAGCCCGCTGAAGGCGAAATCGTCTCTGTCGGTTCCGGCGCCCGCGCTGAAAACGGTACCGTGACCCCGCTCGACGTCAAGGTCGGCGATCGCGTGCTGTTCGGCAAGTGGTCGGGCACCGAAGTCAAGGTTGGCGGCGAAGACCTGCTGATCATGAAGGAATCGGACATCCTCGGCGTGATCGGCTGATCTGCCTGAGTATCCGGACCACAACCTGATTTACTGAAGGAATTCTACAATGGCAGCCAAGGACGTAAAGTTCGGCCGCGACGCCCGCGAGCGCATCCTCGCCGGTGTCGACACCCTCGCCAATGCCGTCAAGGTGACCCTGGGCCCCAAGGGCCGCAACGTCGTCATCGAGAAGAGCTTCGGCGCGCCCCGCATCACCAAGGACGGTGTTTCGGTCGCCAAGGAAATCGAACTCAAGGACAAGTACGAGAACCTCGGCGCGCAGATGCTGCGCGAAGTGGCCTCGAAGGCCAACGACAAGGCCGGTGACGGCACCACCACCGCGACCGTTCTTGCCCAGGCGATCGTTCGCGAAGGCCTGAAGTCGGTTGCCGCCGGCATCAACCCGATGGACCTGAAGCGCGGCATCGACCTCGCTGTCGTCAAGGTCGTCGAGAACCTCAAGAGCCGTTCGACCCCGGTTGCCGGTTCCTCGGAAATCGCCCAGGTCGGCGTGATCTCGGCCAACGGTGACACCGAAGTAGGCGAGAAGATCGCCGAGGCCATGGAAAAGGTCGGCAAGGAAGGCGTCATCACCGTCGAGGAGGCCAAGGGTCTCGAATTCGAACTCGACGTCGTCGAAGGCATGCAGTTCGACCGCGGCTACCTGTCGCCCTACTTCGTCACCAACCCCGAGAAGATGACGGTCGAACTCGAAAACCCGTACATCCTCATCCACGAAAAGAAGCTGTCGTCGCTGCAGTCGCTGCTTCCGATCCTGGAAGCGGTTGTCCAGTCGGGCCGCCCGCTCCTCATCATCGCAGAAGACATCGAGGGTGAGGCTCTGGCCACGCTCGTCGTCAACAAGCTGCGTGGCGGCCTGAAGATCGCTGCCGTCAAGGCACCGGGCTTCGGCGACCGTCGCAAGGCCATGCTGGGCGACATCGCCACGCTGACCGCCGGCGAGATGATCTCCGAAGACCTCGGCATCAAGCTTGAGACCGTGACCCTGGGCATGCTTGGCCAGGCCAAGAAGGTCACCATCGACAAGGACAACACCACGATCGTCGACGGCAACGGTTCCGCCGAGGACATCAAGGGCCGCGTCGAGCAGATCCGTGCGCAGATCGAAGTCACCACTTCGGACTACGACCGCGAGAAGCTGCAGGAGCGCCTTGCGAAGCTGGCCGGCGGCGTTGCCGTCATCAAGGTCGGCGGTGCGACCGAAGTCGAGGTGAAGGAGCGCAAGGACCGCGTCGACGACGCGCTGCACGCGACCCGCGCAGCCGTTGAAGAAGGCATCGTCCCCGGCGGCGGCACCGCGCTGCTCTACGCAACGCGCGCTCTCGACGGCCTGACCGGCGCCAACGAAGACCAGACCCGCGGCATCGACATCGTGCGTCGCGCCATCACCGCTCCGGTGAAGCAGATCGCCGAAAACGCCGGCAACGACGGCGCCGTCGTCGCGGGCAAGCTGCTTGACCAGTCGGACGAAAACATCGGCTTCAACGCGGCCACCGACGTCTACGAGAACCTGAAGGCCGCCGGCGTCATCGACCCGACCAAGGTCGTGCGCACCGCGCTGCAGGACGCCTCGTCGGTCGCCGGCCTGCTCATCACGACCGAAGCCGGTATCGTCGAGCGCGCCGAAGACAAGCCCGCAATGCCGGCGATGCCCGGCGGCATGGGCGGCATGGGCGACATGGGCTTCTGATGAAGCCCTGACCCAGCGTCAGACAATGAAGGGCCGGGAGAGCGATCTCCCGGCCCTTTCGTTTTGCCGGGTCATGTAGAGACTTGGCCAACCTACCTGCCCTTGCGCGAACACATCGTTCATCTGCGTGAAAGGAAAGTGCGGGTTTCGGAAATCGCCGCAAGTCCGATGCGGTTCGTCGCTGGACTCTGGCGTTTCGTCGCGCGTGCGTTAACCGATTGGGAATATGGACGACATTAGGGTGTGGGCTGCATGACCGGGGCAGACCGACTTTTCGCACGGTGCCGTTACGGTGCCGGACGCTTTCTTGCCGCTGTGGCGCTGGTCGCCGGGCTGGCATCGCCGCATGCGGTGCACGCCAGCCAGATCGATCCGCAGGACCGCCCAAGTGAGCAGGTCGGCAAGGTTCAGGACAGTTTCGATGATCTGTTCGGCACCGAGAAGCGCGGGCCTCGCACCTACAATTCGCCGTTCGGCCAGCAATTGGCCGCTGTCGCCAATGCATCGCATGGCCGCATCGGCGTTGCGGCGATGGACCTCACCACCGGCCGCATGGTCGACGTGCTGGGCGACCAGCGGTTCCCGATGGCCAGCACCAGCAAGATCGCCATTGCCGCAACTTTCCTCGAAGGCGTCGACAAGGGCAAGTGGAGCCTGTCCAGCGAGTTCCCGCTGATGGTGCCGGTCGGCTCTGCGCCGTTCTCCAGCGCCGTGGCTCCGGTGCGTCCGGGCGAATACATGACTGCCTCGCGCCTCATCGAACTGATGATCACAAGGTCCAACAATTACGCCACTGACGCGCTGCTCAAGGTCGTGGGCGGTCCCAAGGCGGTGAACGCCTGGGTAGAACGTGCGGGTATCGACGACTGGCACATCGACCGCGACATCGCCACGCTGGTGCGGGACGACGGTGCCATCGATCCGGCCCGCGTCATCGATAAGCGTGATAGCGCCACGCCCAAGGCGATGGTCCATCTGCTGGCCGGGATCTATCAGGGCAAGTGGCTCAGCCCCTCCAGCCGCAATGTCCTGATGGGCGCGATGAGCCGCTGCCTTACAGGGCGCCGCCGCATCCCGGCGGGCCTGCCTGCGGAAGTCAAGGTTTCGCACAAGACCGGCTCGCTGAACAATACATCGAGCGACGTGGGCATCATCCAGACGCCGGACGGGCACGTCTTTGCCGTGGCCATCTACGTCACCGGGCAGGGCGGACGGCCGGGCCGTGAAACCCGTATCGCCAGCATCGCCCGCACGATCTACAATGGCTATCTGGCGGAAGGCCCGAACTATCCTCGCACGGCCCTGTCCAACTGACGGACGGATGGGATCGGCTTGACGACACAAAAAAGGGGCCTTCGCGGCCCCTTTTCCGTTTTGGCGATCCGAACGCGATCAGTTGGTGTTCGGGTTGCCGTCGGTATGATCGTCGAGTTCCTTGGCGACGTCGTTCGCGGCCTTCTCGGCGTCGGCGGCGATGTCGTCGGTGGTCTTCTCGGCGCTCTTGGCAGCGTCCTTGGCGGCGTCTGCAGTGTCGTTCGCGGCTTCGGAAGCCTTGGCCCCGGCGTTGCCGAGGGCGTCGCCCACGTCGGTGGCGGTGTCGGAAATGTCGTCACCGGCCGACGATGCGGCGGCTTCGGTGGCGTCCTGGGTCTTTTCCGAGCAGGCGGCCAGCGACATGGCGGCAGCGGCTGCTGCGGCGGCAAAAACGATCTTGCGCATAAAAATGTATCCCTCTTTCTGCGAGTTACCCCGTCGGCGCGGACGCCGCGTGAGCCTCCTTCGGTGGGCTCAGGCCCGTGGGTAGAAGGCGCAGCGCGGCGTATCAAGCGCCGGGCGAAAACTCCTGCGGACAGGGACGGTTCCTGCGCAATCGAGAAATGACGGCGCCGCCTGTCGCTGCTAGGCATGCCGACATGGATTCCAAGCAGCACCTCTATCTCGTCGATGGCTCGGCCTACATCTTCCGCGCCTATCACCGCCTGCCGCCACTCACCAACCCGGAAGGGACGCCGGTTGGCGCGGTCTACGGCTACACGACGATGCTGTGGAAGCTGGCCGAGGATCTGAACAAGGCGGACGGGCCGACTCATCTGGCGGTGATTCTCGATGCCGGTTCGATCTCGTTCCGCAACGACATCTACAGCGACTACAAGGCTAACCGCCCGCCGCCGCCCGAAGACCTGGTCCCGCAGTTCCCCCTGATCCGCGAGGCGACGCGCGCCTTCTCGCTGCCCTGCATCGAGGAGCAGGGGCTTGAGGCGGACGACCTTATCGCCTCCTACGCCCGCGAAGCGACGCGGCGGGGTTGGGACGTGACGATCGTATCGTCCGACAAGGATCTGATGCAGTTGGTGGGCAAGTGCGCGGCCCCGCATGACGGCCACGAGGGCGGCTGCATCGACATGCTGGACACCATGAAGAACCAGCGGATCGACATTCCCGAAGTGGTCGAGAAGTTCGGTGTGCCGCCCGAAAAGGTTGGCGACGTGCTGGCGCTGATGGGCGA
Organism: Novosphingobium gossypii; assembly: GCF_050433305.1. Taxonomy (NCBI): domain Bacteria; kingdom Pseudomonadati; phylum Pseudomonadota; class Alphaproteobacteria; order Sphingomonadales; family Sphingomonadaceae; genus Novosphingobium; species Novosphingobium gossypii. The sequence continues at coordinate 167,523 of NZ_JBNPXM010000007.1, forward strand.
CGCGGTGGACAATGTGCCCGGCGTCTACGGCGTCGGGCCCAAGACCGCGACCAAGCTTATTCAGGACTACGGCGACCTTGAATCGGCGCTAGCCGCCGCGCCTTCGATGAAGAAGTCCAAGCTGCAGGAACGCCTGATCGAGCAGGCCGAGCAGGCGCGCCTGTCCAAGGTGCTGGTGACGCTGAAGGAGGACTGCGCCCTGCCGATGGCGCTCGACGACTTCAAGCTGGACGCCATTCCGCCCGCGCCGCTGGCCGCATTCCTGTCTACGCATGGCTTCACCAGCCTGCTGAAGCGCCTCGACACCGGCCACGGCAGCCCGGAGCGTGCGACGCAGCTTCACCCTGCCAAGGCGACGACCGCCGCTGCCAGCCCGCTGGAAGGCGCCGCCCGCCAGGCCCTGCCGGAATGGCCCGCGATCGACCGCGATGCCTATCGGTGCGTGACTACCGAGGCCGAGCTGGACGAATGGATCGCCCGTGCCGCCGCCGCGCGCGTCGTCGCCATCGACACCGAGACCTCGATGCTCGATTCGATGCGCGCCGATCTGGCGGGCATCAGCCTTGCGGTGGGCGCCAACCAGGCCTGCTACATCCCGCTGGGCCACGGCGGTTCCGACATGTTCGCCGAAAAGCCGCAGCAGGTGCCGCTCGACGTCGCCGTGGCCCGGCTGAAACCGCTGCTGGAAAGCGATGCAGTGCTCAAGGTGGGGCAGAACATCAAGTACGACCTCAACGTGCTGGCTCGCCACGGCATAGATGTGCACCCCATCGACGACACCATGATCGTCAGCTTCTGCCTCGATGCGGGCCGTTCACTCGACGGGATCGGTGGCGGCCACGGCATGGACGAGCTGGCGCAGCGGCACCTTTCCCACACCACGCTGACGTTCAAGGACATCTGCGGGACCGGAAAGAAGGCAATACCCTTCGGCGAAGTCCCGCTCGATCGCGCCACCCAGTACGCCGCCGAGGACGCGGACGTCACCTGGCGGCTGCACAGCGCGCTCAAGCCGCGCCTGTCGTACGAGGGCGGCACCCGCATCTACGAACGCGTCGATCGACCGCTGATCCCTGTCGTTGCGCAGATGGAGCGCCACGGCATCAAGGTGGACCGCGAAAAGCTGGCGGGCCTTTCCAGCCAGTTCGCAGAAGCGATCGGCACGCTGGAGGCCGACATCTTCGCCACCGTCGGGCAGGAATTCACCATCGGCAGCCCCAAGCAGCTGGGTGACATCCTGTTCGAGAAGCTGGGTTACAAGGGCGGTAAGAAGGGCAAGAGCGGCCAGTATTCCACCGACCAGTCGGTGCTGGAGGGGCTGGCCGGGCAGGGTGCGGAAGTGGCGACCAAGGTGCTGGAATGGCGTCAGCTGTCCAAGCTGCGCTCAACCTACACCGAGGCGCTGCAGGCGGCGATCAACCCGGCGACGGGCCGCGTCCACACCAGCTACAGCCTGGTCGGCGCGCAGACCGGGCGTCTGTCCTCCACCGACCCGAACCTTCAGAACATCCCGATCCGGACCGAGATCGGCCGCCAGATCCGCCACTGCTTCGTGGCGGAGCCGGGCAACGTCCTGCTCGCCGCCGACTATTCGCAGATCGAACTGCGCCTTGCAGCGCACATGGCCGACGTGCCCAGCCTCAAGGAAGCATTCGCCGCCGGAGAGGACATTCACGCCCGCACGGCGATGGAAATGTTCGGCACGGTGGACCGCGACACGCGTGGGCGGGCCAAGACCATCAACTTCGCGATCCTCTACGGCATCTCCCGCTGGGGCCTTGGCGGTCGGCTGGGCGTGCCGGCGGACGAGGCGCAGGCGATGATCGACCGCTATTTCGAGCGGTTCCCCGGCATCCAGCGCTACATCCACGAAACGCTGGAGGGGGTGCGCGCCAAGGGCTATTCGGAGACGCTGTTCGGCCGCAAGACGTGGTTCCCGCGCATTGCCTCCAAGAACCAGGCCGAGCGGCAGGGGTCCGAACGCGCCGCGATCAATGCGCCGATCCAGGGCACCAGTGCGGATATCATCAAGCGGGCCATGGCGCGGATGAACCCGGCGCTGGCCGAGGCGGGGCTGGGCCATGTCCGCATGCTGCTGCAGGTGCACGACGAACTCGTCTTCGAACTGCCCGAGGGGGATGTGGCGGCGGCCAGCCCGGTGATCGAGCGGGTCATGGCTGGGGCGGCGCTGCCGGCGGTGACGCTGGACGTGCCGCTGGGCATCGAGATCGGCTTCGGCGAAAGTTGGGGTGCCGCGCACTGAGCAGGCACGTGGGATAAGTATCGGTCCTTAGGCGCTGCTTATTCCCAGCACGTTGACAGACGGCTTCTCGGCGCGCTGCCCCAATCGCGCGACCGGCAGAGAAACTGCTGCACTGCAGCACCGTTGATCCGGGATGATCGACTTCATCGAGAGCCACATCGCGGGCCTTCCGAACTGGGCCGAGCGGCCCGTGGTCGCCATTCTGGCCGGACTTATCGGCGTTGTCTTCGCGCTGCTGGTCCATGCGGTGCTGTTCCGCATTCTCGTGCGGGTGGCCCGGCGCAGCGCCAGCGACGCCGACGATCTTGTCGTCAACCGGCTGGAGCGGCCCACGCGCTGGGCCTTCGTCTCCATCGGCGTGGTGCTCGCCGCGCGGGAAGCTCCGGCGCTGGAGGCAGTGTGGGAACGGTTCGCTCCCTTCGTCATGCCGCTGCTGACAGGGTGGGTCGCCATTGCCATCCTGCGCGCCTTCATCGAGGCGATGATCCTGCGCGCCGACATCACGGTGGAGAACAACCGCAACGCCCGCCGCCGCCGCACCCGGCTGGGCATATTCAGCCGCATCGGCACGTTCCTGATCGTTTTCCTGACCATATCCGGCATGTTGGCCTCGATCCCCGGCGTCAAAGAGATCGGCGTCACCCTGATGGCATCGGCGGGCCTTGCCGCACTGGCCGTCGGCGCCGCGGCCCAGCCGGCGCTTAAGGCGCTGATCGCAGGCATCCAGATGGCGATGACGGAGCCGATCTCCATCGACGACGTCGTCATCCTCGACGGCGAATGGGGTCGGATCGAGGATATCCGCACCACGTATGTCGTCGTGCGCCTGTGGGATGAACGCCGCCTGGTCGTGCCGTCGAACCGCTTTCTGGAGGACACCTTCCAGAACTGGACCAAGACCACGTCGCAGCTGCTGGGGACGGTGTTCCTCTACCTCGACCACGGGACCGAGATTGGCCCGATCCGAGAGGAATATACGCGCCAGATCAAGGCGCACCGCCTGTTCGACGGTCGCGCGCAAGTGCTTCAGGTCACCGACTGCCGCGACCAGACCCTGGAAGTGCGCCTGCTGATGAGCGCGCGCGACGGCCCGACCCTGTTCGATCTGCGCTGCGAGATCCGCGAGAGCATGATGGACTGGATCCGTCGCGAGATGCCCGCAGCGCTGGCTCGCCGCCGCCAGATGCAGGTCGCCCCGATGGAACTTGCCGCCGCACCTTCGATGGTGGAGGCCATGGGGAAGGGTGCTCTTAACTGATGGATAAAGAGAAGCCCGGCCGTCACCGACCGGGCTTCTCTTCAATATCGAGCACAGGCCTTCCGGTTCAGTGCTTCCGTTCGCGAGTGCTTTCGACCATGCCTGGGGCGATGAAGCCGATGGGGTTGATCTCCATGGCGCGCTTTTTCAGTTCGCCTTTCATGCGCTCGTATTCGGCTTCCATGTCCTCGGTGACGGTGGCGCGGCTGTCTTCGAGGGCTTCGTCGAAGTCGGCCATGGTCACCGCGTCTACCGATGCGCCGCGTTTGCGGATGGCGATGAGGCCGGCGCGGCGGACGACGTCTTCGAGATCCGCACCGGTGAAGCGTTCGGTGCGGTCGGCAATCTCGCCAAGGCGCACGTCCTCGGCCAGCGGCATGCGGCTGGTGTGGATGCCCAGGATGTGCTCGCGGCCCGGCGCGTCGGGCGTGCCGACGTAGACCAGTTCGTCGAACCGGCCGGGGCGCAGAAGCGCAGGATCGACCAGCGCGGGACGGTTGGTGGCGCCGACCAGCACAACCGACTGCAGTTCCTCCATGCCGTCCATCTCGGCGAGGATGGTGTTGACGACGCGGGCGGTGACCTGCGGTTCGCCCATGCCGCCACCCATCCCGCGGGCGGGGACAAGGCTGTCGATCTCGTCGATGAAGATGACGCAGGGGGCCACCTGCCGTGCGCGGGCGAAGAGGCGGGCGATCTGCTGTTCGCTTTCTCCGTACCACTTGCTGAGGAGGTCGGACGACTTGATCGAGATGAAGTTCGCCTCCGCCTCCTTGGCGACGGCCTTGGCGAGCAGGGTTTTGCCGGTGCCGGGAGGGCCGTAGAGCAGGAAGCCCTTGGCCGGGCGGATACCCAGCTTGTGGAACGCCTCCGGGTTCTTCAGCGGCAGTTCGATGCCTTCCTTCAGCTTGAGCTGTGCGCCGTCCAGCCCGCCGATGTCGGCCCAGCCGATGTTCGGCACCTGCACCATCACTTCGCGCATGGCCGAGGGCTGCACCCGCTTGAGCGCGGCGACGAAGTCCTCGCGGTAGACCTGCAGATTATCGAGCACTTCCGCAGGGATGGTGCGGGCTTCCAGATCCAGCTTGGGCATGATCCGGCGCACCGCCTCGATCGCGGCTTCGCGCGCAAGGGCGGCAAGGTCGGCGCCGACGAAGCCGTGCGTGGTGCGCGCCAGTTCGTTGAGGTCCACGCGGTCGCCCAGCGGCATGCCACGGGTGTGGATGCCCAGGATTTCACGACGGCCCTTTTCGTCCGGCACGCCGATGACGATCTCGCGGTCGAAGCGGCCGGGCCGGCGCAGGGCCTCGTCGATGGCGTCGGGGCGGTTGGTGGCGGCGATCACCACCACGTGCGCGCGGCTGTTGAGGCCGTCCATCAGGGTGAGCAACTGGGCGACAAGGCGCTTTTCCGCTTCGCCGTGGACCTGATCGCGCTTGGGGGCGATCGAATCGATCTCGTCGATGAAGATGATTGCGGGCGCGGCCTTGGTCGCTTCCTCGAACACTTCGCGCAGGTGCTTCTCGCTCTCGCCATAACCGGACCCCATGATCTCGGGGCCGTTGATGGAGAAGAACTGCGCCTCGCTTTCGTTGGCGACGGCCTGGGCAAGGCGCGTCTTGCCGGTTCCCGGCGGACCGTGGAGCAGCACGCCCTTGGGCGGGGCGACGCCAAGGCGGGTGAACAGTTCGGGATAGCGCAGCGGCAGTTCCACCATTTCGCGCAGCTGGCGGATGGTGTCGCTCATGCCGCCGACGTCGTCGTAGTTGACGTCGCCACGCGCATCGTGCGCCTCTTCGAACACCTCGCGCAATTCCACCTCTGTGTTCTCATCGATGTGGACGATGCCGCGCGGGGTGGTGGAGACGACGTTGAGGCGGATCTGCGTCAGCGCATAGGCGGGCGCGTTGAACATGCGGCGCAGCTGGGGCGGGATGTCCGCGACCTGCTGCTGGCCGGTGGTGGCCACAAGGTCTCCCTGCACCATCGGGCGCTGGAAGAAGTTGCGCTTCAATGCGGCGGACGGCCCCTGCAGCCGCATGTCCTTCTGCGCGGGCGCGAAGACGACGCGCTGGGCGGGGCGCGATTCGGCCTTGCGGATGGTGACGTGGTCGCCGGAGCCGACCTCGGCATTGCCGCGCTGGAGGCCGTCGAGGCGCACCACGCTGAGGCCCTCGTCCTCGTCATGCGCAAGGACGGCTCGGGCCACCGTGACGGCCTTGCCGGTAATTTCGAGTACATCGCCTTCCATCGCGCCAATCTCTGAAAGCGAGGCGCGGGAGAGGCGAGCGATGCCATGGCCGCTCTCTTCCTGACGAGCGGCGGCGACCTGCAGCCTGACGGTGCGGTCGTCGGTCTTGATGTCGGTATCCGCCATGTGCGGGGTGTTCCTTCTTCGATCCCGTGCCGGTCATCGATCTGATCGACCGGCTGGTGAAGGATAGTGGGTATCGACACCGGGGATTTCAAACCAACCGACGGGTCGTGTCGGTGTTCCCTTGGATCGGCACGGAACGCAGGCCCGTTCAGGCAAGAAAAAAGGCCCGATCGTTACCGACCGGGCCATAAAAGTTTTGGGAGAGGATGCCTGAAAGGCAATGTCTGTATGGCCCCGAATCGGGTTTTGTGCAAGTGCGAAATGAGTAAACGGATTGTGAAAAATGCAACCTAGCTTGCATCCGCTTGCATAAGCTGGCCGTAAATGAACGAAATGTCAGGAAATCCGCAGTTCTTAATCTGAACCACCTTTCAAGTATGACTTTCCCCATAGGGCAACTCACAGCCCTAATGCGCGACTGTGCAAACCTTTGCCTGTTGCGATGCGCAAATAGCTTGCCGTGTTGAGCATCATTGATGTGGCTCATACACGAAACGGCGCCTGCTCCTGAGCCAGCAGACGCCATTTTTACGTAAGAGGACGATCAGTGCGCCAGCAGCAGCGCGGGCGCGGTTTCCTCTTTCAGGAAGAACTCGGTGACGCCGCCGAACAGGTATTCGCGCACCCGGCTCTTGCCGTACGCGCCCATGACCAGAAGGTCGGTGCCGCGCACTGCATTCGCCAGTGTGTCCTGCGTGGAATCGCCGCGTTCGTGTTCCTCCAGCACGGCATTGATGCCATGGCGCGACAGGTAGCGCAGGGCGTCGGTGGCGGGGAAGCTGCCGTCCTTGTCGATCACGCAGATCAGCTTCACCGATGAGCACTGCGCCAGAAGCGGCGCGGCGGCGCGCAGGGCTGCGGCAGACTGCTCGCCGCCGTCCCAACCGATGCAGGCGCTGCCGACGGGGACGGTAAGCGGCGTATCCGCCAGCGCCAGCACCGGTGCCCGCGCCCGCAGCGCCAGATCGCCCGCCAGCCCGCCCGAGCGCGAGACGACGATGAGGTCTGCCAGCCGCGCGGCATAGGCAAAGGCGGTGACGGGATCGTCCTCGCATCGCACCACCTCGAACGGGACACCGGAAGTGGCAAGGCGGGCTTCGGCGGCATCGGCCACCTCGTCATCGGTGGCGCGCGCCTTTTCCAATGCTTCGGACAGGACGTAGCTGCCGCCCATGGGATCCATCGCGATGTAGCGCGACACGGGGGTGTCGACGAGCACGGTGACATGGCCGTTTTCCCGCCGGGCGATGGCGAGCGCGGTCTCGAGGCGGGCGTCGCTGCCCGGCCTGCTGTCGGCGTTGACGAGTATCGAGCGCATGATCTTTCTCCCTCTGAGGCATCCTCAGTCCGGGCCGTCGGGGTGGGCGGTCCATGACCGGGATTAAACATAGGTCATGACGGGGAAACGAGCGGGCGCGCACCGGGTTGCGGCGCGATGGGGGGCGGACATGGTTTGACATGGTCGACCGGGCGCCGATCAGGTTCGCGGCGGCTTCCTGTCCGTGGCGTCTATCCGCAGCCGCCCCGCGCGCTCGAACAGGTCCAGGATCACCGGATCGCGTTCGCGCGTGCGGATCGCGGCCTCGAAGTGGACGTGCTGGCTTGGACGGGGCAGCACTTCGTGCAGATAGCCGGCGGCAAGGTGCCCGCGCACCATGGTTTCGGGCAGGACGGCGGCGCCCTGGCCGCTCGCGACGATCTCTATCAGGGTGCGCACGTTGTTGCAGGTATGGAGCGCGCGCGGGACGATGCCGTGGCCGTCCAGCGTCTCATGCGTAACGGCGTGCAGCGGGGAGTGCTCGGGCAGCGACCATACCGGTAGAGACTGCCTGAAGCCGCCTGCCGCCAAGACTTCCGCGTTCGCTGCCCAGACCAGCTGGACCGAACCGATCGGCGCCGTGCGCATTCCGGGACTCGCGACCGGGCCGGCCAGGAACACGATGTCGCGTGTGCCGTTCAGCAGTTGATGCAGCAGCGGCGCCGTCAGGTCGATCTCGATTTCCATCGCCACGCCCGGACGGTCGCGCTCGATCGCCTGGATGAACGAGGGCAGGCAGCTGGCCGCCGCGATCTCTCCGGCCCCGATGCGGACGGAGGCGGTGGCTCCTGCAAAGTCGCTGGCCTCCAGCAGCACCTGTTCCAGCCCGTGGTACAGCGGCTCTGTGGCCTGGACCAGCCGGCGGCCCCGTGCCGACAGCACCATGCGCCGCCCTTCGCGCTGGAACAGCGGCACGCCCAGTTGCTCCTCGATCTCGCGCACGCGGGCGGAAATCGCGGGCTGGGTGGTGTTCAGCCGCTGCGCCGCCGCCGCGAACGTGCCGAGGCGGTCGATCCACATCAGTGTTTCCAGATGAAAAAGGGCGATGCGTTTCATAAAAGATGCATATTGGAACCGATAAAAAACAATCGCTATTCGTGATGGGATAAGCTGTCTAGCCTCCCGCAGAAACTACAAAGAGGATCGGCCTCGATGAAGAAGATCTATCCCAGCGCGCAGGCCGCGCTGGACGGCGTGCTTAAGGACGGCCTGCTGATCGCTAGCGGCGGTTTCGGGCTTTGCGGCATCCCCGAACGGCTGCTCGACGCTATTCGCGATTCGGGCGTCACTGGCCTGACGTTCGCCTCCAACAATGCCGGTATCGACAACGAAGGCATCGGCAAGCTGCTGCGCACGAAGCAGGTGAAGAAGATGATCTCGTCCTACGTGGGCGAGAACAAGGAGTTCGAGCGCCAGTTCCTTGCCGGAGAACTTGAGGTCGAGTTCTGCCCCCAGGGCACACTGGCCGAGCGCATGCGGGCCGGTGGCGCGGGCATTCCGGGCTTCTATACCAAGACCGGTGTTGGCACGCAGGTGGCCGAGGGCAAGGAAGTGAAGAGCTTCCGGGGCGAAGACTACATCCTGGAGGAAGGGATCTTCGCCGACCTGTCCATCGTCAAGGCGTGGAAGGCTGACGAAACCGGCAACGTCGTGTTCCGCAAGACGGCGCGCAACTTCAACGTGCCCGCCGCTACCTGCGGCAAGGTCTGCATCGTCGAGGTGGAGGAGATCGTGCCGGTTGGCACCCTGGATCCCGATGCGATCCATCTGCCGGGCGTCTTCGTCCAGCGCATCGTCGTGGGCGCGCCTTACGACAAGAAGATCGAGTTCACGACCACCCGTGAAAGGGAGAGCGCGTAATGGCCCAGGAATCCAAAGGCTGGAACCGCAACGAAATGGCCGCGCGCGCCGCGAAGGAACTGCAGGACGGGTTCTACGTGAATCTGGGCATCGGCATCCCCACACTGGTGGCGAACTACGTGCCCGAAGACATTACAGTCACCCTGCAGAGCGAAAACGGCATGCTCGGCATCGGTCCGTTCCCCTATGCGGACGAAGTCGATGCCGACCTCATCAACGCGGGCAAGCAGACCATCAGCGAACTGCCGCACTCCGCTTATTTCGACAGCGCCACCAGCTTTGGCATGATCCGCGGCGGGCACATCGACCTGACCGTGCTGGGCGCGATGGAAGTGGCGGAAAACGGTGACATCGCCAACTGGATGATCCCCGGCAAGATGATCAAGGGCATGGGCGGCGCGATGGACCTCGTTGCCGGCGTGAAGAAGATCATCGTGGTGATGGAACACACGTCCAAGAACGGCGATCCCAAGTTCATCCCCGCCTGCACGCTGCCGCTGACAGGGACCAACGTGGTGGACATGGTCATCACCGACCTCGCCGTGTTCCAGCGCCCGGACCATGACAGCCCGTTCCGGCTGATCGAACTGGCGCCCGGCGTGACGGCCGAGGAAGTCGCCGCCAAGACCTCGGCGCATTACATAAGCTGATCGGAAACCGTCGTCCCGGATCGGGTCCGGGGCGGCGGTTCACCCCTCGCCACGGTGGCAACTTCGCGGTATTCCCGGCGCGATATTCGCAGGGAACCTTCCATGACTTACACCCTCATCACCGCGAACCGGAACTATTCCAGCTGGTCGCTGCGCCCCTGGGTGCTGATGAAGGCGCTCGCCATTCCGTTCGAGGACGAGCTTGAGCCGTTCACCATGCCGGTGAATTACGACGCCTTCCGCAGCTTCTCTCCCACTGGACAGGTGCCTGCGCTGATCGATGGCGATCGCACGGTGTGGGACTCGCTGGGCATCGCGCTTTACCTTGCTGACCGTCATCCGGCCGTCTGGCCGCAGGACGCTGAGGCCCGCGCCTTTGCACAAAGCGCGGTGTGCGAGATGCACGCGGGGTTCCCGGCCCTGCGCAGCGCCTGCACGATGAACGTTGGCGTCCGCGTGAAGCTGCGCCCGATGAGCGGTGCTCTGGTGCGTGAAGTCCACCGCATCCGCGAATTGTTCGAGGAAGGGCTGGAGCGCTTCGGCGGACCCTGGCTGGCAGGGGCGGAGTTTAGTGCGGTCGATGCGTTCTATGCGCCCGTGGCCTTTCGCATCCGCACCTACGGCCTCGACGTCGGCGGCGGCCACGCGTGGGTGGATGCGATGCTGGCCCACCCGGCGATGCGCCAGTGGGAGGAGGAAGCCCTTGCCGAAACCTGGCGCGAGGAAAGTCACGAGGCCGAACTGGCCGAGTCCGGTGACGTCACCGCCGATTACCGGCGCGCCTGATTCGGTGCATTCGCTCAGGCCGGCCCGCCCGCGCGCCTTGCGCGCTTGCCGGTCTGGCCGGACCGCCCCATAGTTTTGCGACACCTTTTTCCGGAGACTTCCCGCATGGCCGACTTCGCTTCCATCCCGCTGACCCGCATCGACGGCAAGCCCGACACGCTTGGCGACCACGCGGGCAATGTCCTGCTGGTGGTCAACGTGGCCTCCAAGTGCGGCCTCACCCCGCAGTACGAAGGGCTTGAGGCCATATACGAGGCGTACAAGGGGCAGGGCTTCGAAGTGCTGGGCTTCCCCGCCAACGACTTCGGCGCGCAGGAGCCGGGCACGCATGAGGAAATCGCCGAGTTCTGCTCGATCAACTATGGCGTCTCGTTCCCGCTGTTCGCCAAGGCAGACGTCACCGGAGAGGCAAGGCAGCCGCTCTACACCGCGCTGACCCAGGCGCAGCCCACTAAGCAGGGGCCGGCGCAGGAGTTTCGTGACAAGCTGAAGGGCTTCGGCATGACGCCGACCGAAGACCCCGAAGTGCTGTGGAACTTCGAGAAGTTCCTCATCGCCCGCGACGGCTCTGTCGTCGCCCGCTTCGCGCCGGGCGTAGAGCCCAGGGATCCTGCACTGGTCGAGGCGATCGAGGCCGAACTGGCGAAGTGAGCGCCCGTCGCGTCCGTCCGTGACCGTTCAGTCCCTGCCCGTCGCAACCGGGCGGGCAGGGTCGCTGATCCATTCGCTCCACGAACCGGGGTAAAGGCGGCCTGCGGGCACCCTGGCCACCGCCATCGCCAGCGCATTGTGGCAGGCGGTGACGCCCGATCCGCACTGCAGGATGGCGGATGCGCCCTGCAGCAGGGCGTTGAAATCGGCGGCAAGGTCATCGGCGGGTCGGAAACGGCCATCCGCGCCGAGGTTGTCGCGAAAGAAGCGATTGCGCGCGCCGGGAATGTGGCCGGCGACCGGATCTATCGGGTTAGGCTCGCCGGCGAAGCGCGACGGATCACGGGCGTCGAGCACCTGAGCCTTACCCGTGTCGATGTTGGTGAGCACGTCGGCGGCACGGACCGGTGCCGGAACCAGACTGTCCGCCACCTCGAAATCGCCCGGTACGGCGGCAACGGGCGTTCCGGCCTCCAGCGGCAGTCCGGCAGCCACCCAGGCCTGCCTGCCGCCGTCGAGTACGGTGACGGGCCCATGCCCCAGCCAGCGCAGCAGCCACCACAGACGTGCGGCCCAGGCCCCGCCGTGACTGTCGTACGCAACGACCTGCTGGTCCCGGCGAAGGCCCTGCGCCCGCAACCACGCTGCGAAAGCCACCGGCGCCGGCAACGGGTGCCGTCCATTGGTGCCGTCGGATGGCGATGCAAGGTCATTGTCCAGATGCGCGTAACGGGCGCCGGGAATGTGCCCCCGCGCGTAGATCTCCGCGCCCTTGTCCGGCGCGCCCAGTTCGAATTCGCAATCGAAAATGATCACGTCCGCACCCGATGCAAGCATGTCCTTGAGCGCGTCGACCGCGATCAGCGTCTGGTAAGTCATCGGTTCCTTCATTGGTGCGCGTCGGCATCGGGTGCTTGGCTGGCGATCACGATACGCGCCCGGCAGGCGGATTGTCGATGGCACTGCGTTCACCGATGGGATTTTTCACGATCGTGCCCGGCAACGGGGAGCGTTCGCTTCAGGCCATGAAAAAGGGGCCGACAGCTTGCGCCGCCGGCCCCTGTCCACATGGGGAAGTGGATCGTAAACCTTGGATCAGGCCTTCTTGTCGGCCTCGTAGCGCTCGATCGCCTCGATCACGATTCGGCGGGCATCCTCGGCGGTGCCCCAGGTGCCGACGCGCACCCACTTTTCCTTCTCCAGATCCTTGTAGTGGGTGAAGAAGTGCTCGACCTGCTGGTAGACGATGTCGGGCAGGTCTTCCTTCTCGTTGACGTGCGAATAGTACGGGAAGGTCGAGTTGATCGGCACGCAGAGGAGCTTTTCGTCGCCGCCATGCTCGTCTTCAAGGTTGAGGACGGCGATCGGGCGAACCTTGACCACGCAGCCCGGAATGAAGGGCGAACGCGCCACGACCAGCGCGTCGAGCGGGTCGCCATCGGGCGAAAGGGTGTGCGGCACGAAACCGTAGTTCGCGGGGTAGCGCATCGGCGTGTGCAGGATGCGATCGACGAACAGCGCGCCCGAATCCTTGTCGAATTCATACTTCACCGGCTCGCCGCCGACGGGGACTTCGATGATGACGTTCAGGCTCTCGGGCGGATTGTCGCCGACGGGAATCATGTCGATGCGCATAATGGTCCTTCTTTATTCTGGCGCTGTTCGTCGTCGTGCCTGGGAAGCACGGTTCGCGCGGGCTTAGCGTCGCGTTTATTGCGTCGCAACAGCCATTTCGGACTATTGGAGGGAGTTTACGCCAAAGTCGACGCAATTACCCCTGTCCGGCCCTCAAGCCGGGGCCGGACAGGGGTAATTGCGTCCGGTGCGGCTTACTTGCCGCGCGGCGCCAGCAGTCTGTCGAAGCCGTTGGTCTTGCCCGGCGTCGTGCTTTCCAGCCACGGGTAGCGCAGGCCGCCGTGGTAGTCGATGGACACCGTCTGGTAGCGTTCGCCACGCTTCACCAGCAGGCTGAGCGGGGTCTTGCCGTCCTTTGCAGCGGTGATGGCGTCCTTCATCACGTCGGACGAATAGGCACGCCCGCCCACGGCCACGATCTTCACCGCGTTGACGATACCGGCGTTGTAGGCCGGGCCATCCCACAGGGTGGCGGTGACGTCGCCATCCTTGTTCAGCGTGACGCCCAGCGAATAGGTCAGGTCGAGCGTCTTGCGATCGTCGGCGATGCCCTTTTCATAGGGGTTCTGCTTGTCCTTCCAGACCAGCTTGTAGCCGCCCATCTGCACGCCGTTGAGCGGTGCCGGCTGGTTGGTGTCGTACAGGCGGGTGCGCAGGAAGGTGGCCCAGTCATAGGCGTAGATGCCGTTCAGCGTCTTTGCCACGTCGTCGAAAGTGTAAGTCACTTCGCCCCAGTCGCCGTCACGGATGCCGAAGAAGGCCTTGGCGAAATCGTCCAGCCCTCTGGCGCCGTTCGTCCCCTTGCGGATGATCTGGTCGGCTTCCAGCCAGACCAGCGCGCCTTCGACGTAGTAGTCTTCCGAACGGGTGAGCGAGGTGTAGGGCAGGGGACGGCGGCGGACCAGCTGCGGCGCATTCACCGTATCCTCGACCGAGCGCCAGGCGCGGCCCGGCGTGCCTTCGGCATACTTGGCTGCGGCGGTGGCGAACATCGCCGTGACCATGTCACGCGACTGGACGCCCGAACGCGCGGCCAGGACATAGCCCCAGAACTGCGTCTGGCCTTCGTAGACCCACAGCATCGTGTTCTGCATCGGCTGCTGGTAGTCCGGCGTCCAGGCATCGGCGCCGCGGCGGAACTTGCCGTTCCAGCTGTGCACGAATTCATGCGAGATGACGTTACGGTCCCAGCCCATCGTGTCCCAGTCGGTCCACGACTTGGGTTCCTGCTGGTTTTCACTGGAGCGATGATGCTCCAGCCCGATGCCGCCCATACGGTCGGTAAGGGCAAGGAGAAAATCGTAATGGTCGAAGTGGCGCGACCCGAACGTGGCCAGCGATTCGGTCACCAGGTTGCGATATGTCTGGAGGTGCTCCGGCTTGATCTTCAGCAGGTCCGGCTCGTCGGCGACGACGTCCATGAACACGTTCTTGCCCAGATCCCAGCGCTGCGCATGGATGCCGGCGAACACCGGCGAATCGACCAGCCGCTCAAAGTCGATGGTGTTCCACGTCACCGTGTCTCCGGCGCGCTGGAACCCGTCGAGCGCGGTGAAGACCTGCCAGCCGCGCGGGAAGGTGACGGTCGGCTTGTACTGGATGCCGCGCGTGTAATAGCCCGCCGGGTAAAGGCTCATCTTCTCCCACTGGAGATTGAGCATCTCCTGCGTCATCGTGATACGGCCTTCGGTGCTTTGCAGCGGCGAGGTGTGGACGAACTTGGCGGTGACCGTCCTGGTTCCCTCGGGCAGGGCGAGGTGGAAGGCGTTTACCGCCACGGTGTCACGCACCCACGGGATTTCCTTACCGTCGGCGTAGAAGTGAATGTCCGCCAGCAGTGCGTAAGGGCCGGTTTCCGAATGGTTGCCCGGCAGCCAGCCCGCCTGAAGCAGGATGAGGTCGCGGGCACCGGTCGCCACCGGGATCTGCTGCGTCACGCGGTAGACGCCGCGCGTGATGTCGGTGGCGTCGATCGTGAGGTCGATTGGCCCGGCATAGGGCACGTCCCTGGCCGCTGGCATCTCCGGCGGCAGCGGGGGCGCCATGGGGGTGGAACGGGTGGCATCCTGCGCAAAGGCCGAAGTCGACAGCAGCAGGGGGGTGGTGAGCAGGGTCGCGCCCTTGAGCAGAGTCTTCATTACGCAGGTCTTTGCGCTTGTTGCCCGGTTTGGCAACCATCCAATAAGCTCAAATTGGCGGGACCACTTCACGGATAGCGCCATTGCGGCTAGACGCGCGCGGATGAACACCACACCACAGGCCATTCGCGGAACCCAGGACATCTTCGGCGCCGACGCCGAGGCTTTCGCCCACGTCGTCGAGACGTTCGAGCGCGTGCGCAAGCTGTACCGCTTCCGCCGTGTGGAGATGCCGGTGTTCGAGAAGACCGCCGTGTTCTCCCGCTCGCTGGGCGAGACGACCGACGTGGTATCCAAGGAAATGTATTCTTTCGAGGATCGCGGTGGCGAATCGCTGACGCTGCGGCCTGAATTCACCGCTGGCATCGCCCGCGCCTACCTGACCGACGGCTGGAAGCAGTTCGCCCCGCTCAAGGTGGCGACGCATGGGCCGCTGTTCCGTTACGAACGCCCGCAGAAGGGCCGCTATCGCCAGTTCCACCAGATCGACGCCGAAGTGATCGGCGCGGCAGAGCCGATGGCGGACGTGGAGCTGCTGGTGATGGCCGATCAGCTGCTCAAGGAACTCGGCATCGCCGATGGCGTGACGTTGCAGCTGAACACGCTGGGTGACGGCGAAAGCCGCGAGGCATGGCGCGCTGCGCTGGTCGAATATTTCAGCGCGCACCGCGATTCGCTGTCCGAGGATTCGCAGGACCGGCTTGAGCGCAACCCGCTGCGCATCCTCGATTCCAAGGATCCGCGCGACAAGCCCTTCACTGCCGATGCGCCGAAGATCGACGATTACCTGTCGGCAGAGGCGCAGGACTTCTTCGGCGCGGTCACCTCCGGTCTCGATGCAGCGGGCGTCGCCTGGACCCGCGCCGAAGCGCTGGTGCGAGGGCTGGACTACTATCGCCACACCGCTTTCGAGTTCGTGACCGACCGCCTTGGCGCGCAGGGCACGGTGCTGGGCGGTGGGCGCTATGACGGCCTGATGGTCGCGCTGGGCGGTCCGGAAACCCCGGCGGTCGGCTGGGCGGCAGGGATCGAGCGGCTGGCGATGCTGGTAGCCGATGCCGGACAGACCGCCGAGGCGCCGCTGACGGCGATGCTGGCGGTGGAGGACGACGCCGCTTTGGGCTTCGCGCTCAAGACGCTGACAGCGCTGCGCCACCAGGGCATCGACGCCGAAATCATCGCCACCGGATCCCCGCGCAAGCGCTTCGACAAGGCGGTGAAGTCGAACGCGAAGGCGATCGTCTCGTTCGTGGTCAAGGACGGCGCGCCCGTCGCCAACCTGCGCGCCGGCGAAACCACGCCTGCTCGATTGGCGGTGGAGCAGGTGCTGGTGACCGTCCAGCCGTGAGCATATCCGACATTCGCCTTGCGCAGCTCGGCGGTCGCCTTGCTGAACTGGAGGCGCGCCTTGCGTCCGGCACGCTGGAAGGCGAGGCATTCGTCGCCGCCAGCCGCGATTATGCAGAGCTTGAACCGGTGGCGCGGGCCGCTGCGCGAGTCGTCTCCATGCGCGGCGAACTGGAATCGCTGCTCGGCCTCGAAGACCCGGACCCCGAGATGCGCGCCCTTGCCGCAGAGGAAGCGGCGCGCCTGAAGGCCGAACTGCCCGAAGCCGAGCGCCGCCTGGCCATCGCCATGCTGCCGCGCGATGCGGCGGACGTGCGCCCGGCGATGCTGGAAATCCGCGCCGGCACCGGTGGCGACGAGGCCGCGCTGTTCGCCGCCGACCTTTACCGCATGTACGAAAAGTACGCCGCCGAGCAGGGCTGGCGGGTCGAGATGGTCAGCGCCAATGCCAGCGATGTCGGCGGCTTCAAGGAAGTGGTGGCCAACGTCACCGGATCGGGCGTGTTCGCCAAGCTGAAGTTCGAAAGCGGCGTCCACCGCGTCCAGCGCGTGCCCGTGACCGAATCTGGCGGCCGCATCCATACCTCTGCGGCCACCGTGGCGGTGCTGCCCGAACCCACGGAGGTCGATGTCCAGATCGAGGACAAGGACCTCAAGATCGACATCTACCGCGCGTCGGGCGCGGGCGGGCAGCACGTCAACACCACCGATTCGGCAGTCCGCATCACGCACCTGCCCAGCGGCATCGTGGTAACCTGCCAGGACGAGCGCAGCCAGCACAAGAACAAGGCCAAGGCCATGCAGGTGCTGCGCGCGCGCCTCTATGAAAAGATGCGCGACGAAGCGCAGGGGGCAGAGGCCGAGGCGCGCAAGGCGATGGTCGGTTCAGGCGACCGGTCGGAGCGCATCCGCACCTACAACTTCCCACAGGGGCGCGTGACCGACCACCGCATCAACCTGACGCTGCATCGCCTGCCCGAAGTGCTGGAAGGCACCGGCCTTGCCGAACTGGTCGACGCGCTCATCGCCGAGGACGAGGCAAAGCGGCTGGCGGCGATGGATGGCTGACGCCATCGCCATCACCGTCGCCGAAGCCATCCGCGACGCAGCCCTGCGCCTCGCCGAAACCAGCGACACCGCCCGCCTCGACGCAGAAGTCCTGATGGCCCATGTGCTGGGAGTCACCCGCTCGCAGCTGCTGCTCAGTTGGATGCGCGAACCCGCGCCCGCTGGGTTCGCCGCTCTGGTGGATCGGCGCGCAGCGCATGAACCTGTCGCCTACATCACCGGCAAGGCCGAATTCTACGGTCTGGAACTCGACGTCACCCCTGCCACGCTGATCCCGCGCGGGGATACCGAAACGCTGGTCGAGGCCGCACGGCGGGCTCTGACGGACCGTCCGCCCGCGCGCATCCTCGACCTTGGCACCGGCACCGGCGCGCTGCTGCTGGCGGCGCTGTCGCTCTGGCCCGAGGCCGAAGGGGTCGCGACCGACCGCTCGCCCGATGCGCTGACCGTGGCACAGACCAACGCCGCCCGCCATGCGCCCACCGCACGGCTGGTGCTGGCGGACTGGACGAAGGCGGGCTGGTCTGCGGATCTGGGCCGCTTCGACCTGATCCTGACGAACCCGCCCTATGTCGAGGACGATGCCCGGCTCGATACCTCGGTGCGCGGGTTCGAGCCTGCGGGCGCGCTGTTTTCAGGGCCTGAGGGGCTCGACGATTACCGTGCCCTCGTTCCCCAGCTGCCCGGCCTGCTGGCGCCCGGCGGGGTGGCGATGGTGGAGATCGGCTGGCGGCAGGCTGAAGCGGTCGCTGCTATCGGTGCGGAAACGGGGCTTTCGTCCACGGTCCACCGCGATCTGGGCGGGCGGGATCGTGTGGTCGCGTTTTCGGGGACAAACGTGCAGGCCGCGTAAGTTTCCTCTTGGAATCGGACGTCCGAATCCCTAATGATTATGGCGAACCGGCCGAATGGACGATTTTTTCCCATACCCGGTTCGCCTCCAGCATTTGCAAGCGGTCGGCGGCACCAACGCATCCGACAGGGCAGATGGGGAAGACACGGCGACCGGGGGGTCGATCGTGATCATGTGACGCAGGGCATTCTGACTTAATCGGGGTCGGAGCGCGCCAGGGCTTGAAGCCGGGGTTTTGAGGAAAGTCATCCCTTGAATAACAACAATCGTGGTAACAACCGTCGGCGTGGCCGCGGTAACAATCGCCAGCAGGGCGGCCAGCAGACCAATCGGATCGACAGCAGGGCACGCGGCAATGCGCCGCAGCTTCTGGAAAAGTACCGCAAGCTGGCGCACGACGCGCATCTCAACGGCGATCGCGTGACGGAGGAATATTACCTCCAGTTCGCGGACCACTATTTCCGCGTCATCGCCGACCAGAAGCAGCGCCAGGAAGAAGGCCGCCAGCCGCAGCAGCCGCGCCGCGACGATCACCGTCAGGCCGACTACGGCGACGACTACGGTTCCTACGACGATCCTTACGGCGAAGCGCCTGCCGCTCCGGTCGAGCGTGCGCCCCGTGCAGAGCGTGAACCGCGCCAGTACGAACAGCGCGGCGACCGTCCTCAGGAGCAGCGTGAACCGCGCGGCGACCGCCAGCGTGATGACCGCCGCGACCAGCGCCATAACGAACAGCGCCAGCATGAGCAGGCCGCGCAGGACGCCCCCGAACCTGTCGGTGAGGACGTGCCCGAAGGTGAGCGCAACCTCTACGAACCGCCCGAGAACCCCTTTGTGCGTGACAACCGCGCATCGCGTGGTCTGAAGCAGCGCAAGCCGCGTGGCGATCGCCGCGGCGACGACGAAGGCGAAGACACGGCTCCGGCTGCATCGGACGATGTCGCTCCCGTTGTTCAGGCGCCGGAAGAGGCCTCGGCCTTCGATGCCGCCACGCTGCCTCCCGCGATCTCGGCCAAGCCGACGCGCAAGCGTACCCCCAAGGCTGCCACCCCGGTCGAAGCCGCTCCGGCAGCCGAAGGCGAAGCGGCACCCGAGGAAAAGCCCCGCCGTCGTCGCACCCGCAAGGCCGCTGACGAAACCGCGACCGAAGCGGTCGAAGGCTGAACCCTTACCCGGCGTGATGCATCTGAGCCGTAACTGGCTCTTGCATCCCGCCGGACCGGGCCTACAAGCCCAACGCGATGCAGTCCGACCGGTACGCTTCGCCCTTTCCCGCAATCCTTGCCCTGGCCGTGCCCCCGCGGCCTGCCTTGCGCGCCGTGGCAGCGACTGCCGCTGGCGCGCTTGTTGCGTGCGGGTTCCAGCCACTGGCGCTCTGGCCGCTGACGCTGATCGCCGTCGCCTGGCTGATGGAACTGGTTGTCCGGGCGCGCACCGGGCGGCAGGTCTTCGCGCTGGGATGGTGCTTTGGGCTGGGCTATTTCACGCTCGGCAACAACTGGATCGCCACGGCCTTCACCTATCAGGCGAACATGCCGCACTGGCTGGGCATGATCGCGGTGCTGCTACTTGCGCTCTACCTGGCGCTGTTTCCCGCCTTCGCCGTGCTGGCGGCATGGCTGGTGACCCGTCCTGACGGAAAGCCCGGTGCGCGGGTGTTCGCAACCTTCACGCTCGCCTTTGCGGCGAGCTGGATCGTCACGGAATGGCTGCGTGGCTGGCTGTTCACCGGCTTTGCCTGGAACCCGCTAGGCATAGCGCTGCTGGGTGGTTTTGAAAGCCGGGGACTGGCGCTGCTGGCACCGTGGATCGGGACATACGGCCTGTCGGGCGTGCTGGCGCTGCTGGCGGGTGCGCCCGGCATCTTTGCGCGCAGTTCGATGGGCAGGGCGGCTGCGTCGATCTCTGTGGCGGTAGTGGCAATCGGTCTTGCCGTCGTCATGCACATGCCAGGACCGTCCGCCGCTGAAGGATCCGTGCGCTACACGCTGGTGCAGCCCGACATCCGACAGGAATTCATCGACGATCCCCGCTATTTCGAGCGTAATTTCCAGCGCCTAGCCGCCTTGTCGCTGCCGCGTTTGCCGGGGGACCGGCGCGTGGTTCTATGGCCCGAATCAGGTCTGGGCGATTTCCTGCGCGACGGTTATCCCACCTACCTCTACCGCATCTACACGTATGCTGGCGACCCGGTGCTGGCCCGTCGGCGACTGGGCCGGGTGATCGGACCTTACGGCCTGTTGCAGACCGGCGCGGTCGACCTCGTGATGGAAGGCGACGAGCAGAAGGCCGCGCGCAATTCGGTCACGGCCATCGACGGGAACGGCGCGATCGTTGGCAGTTATTCCAAGGCGCATCTGGTGCCTTACGGCGAATACCTGCCGATGCGCGGGCTGCTGGAGCCGCTGGGCCTGAGCCGTCTGGTGGCGGGGCAGCTGGATTTCCTGCCGGGTCCGGGCCCCCGCACCCTTGACTTCGGCGCCTATGGCAAAGTCGGCGTGCAGATCTGCTACGAAATCGTCTTCAGCGGCGAGGTCGTCGATCCTGCCAACCGGCCCAGCTACATCTTCAACCCGTCCAACGACGGCTGGTTCGGCGCCTGGGGGCCACCGCAGCATCTCGCGCAGGCGCGGTTGCGCGCGATGGAGGAAGGGGTGCCGGTCCTGCGCGCCACGACCACGGGCATCAGCGCGGTCATCGACGCGAACGGCATCGTGCGCGCCTTCGTGCCGCGCCACCGTGCCGGACGGCTCGACGGGATGATCCCGCCGGTTCACCAGCCGACACCGTTCGCCCGCTTAGGGAATGCTCTCCCTCTGGCGGTTGCCGCATTGCTGATGGCGATTGCGCTTTGCGTGGTTGCGCTCGGGCGTCGGCGGGGCTAAACCAGACGCTCACATAAAGCTTTCTTTATATCCCAAGGGATCACATGCGCAGCAACTACGTGTTCACGTCCGAGAGCGTCTCCGAGGGGCATCCGGACAAGGTTTCCGACCAGATTTCCGACGCCATCGTCGATCTCTTCCTGTCGAAAGACCCCGAGGCGCGCGTCGCCTGCGAGACGCTGACGACCACCCAGCTCGTTGTTCTTGCCGGCGAAATCCGCTGCAAGGGCGTGTTCGAGAATGGCGAGTGGGCCGAAGGCGCGCTTGAGGAAATCGAAAAGGTCGTGCGCGACGTTGTCCGCAAGATTGGCTACGCGCAGGACGGTTTCCACTGGGAAACGTTCGAGTTCATCAATCGCCTGCATGCCCAGTCCGCGCACATCGCGCAGGGCGTCGACGCTTCGGGCAACAAGGACGAAGGCGCCGGCGACCAAGGCATCATGTTCGGTTTCGCCTGCGACGAGACGCCCGACCTGATGCCCGCGACGCTGGACTACAGCCACAAGATCCTGCACCGCCTGGCCGCCGACCGCCATTCGGGCGTGGCGCCGTTCCTTGAGCCTGACGCGAAGAGCCAGGTCACCCTGCGCTTTGAAAACGGCGTGCCGGTTGCCGCCACCGCCGTCGTCGTCTCCACCCAGCATGCCGCCGGGTACGACAAGGGCGAAAACGAAGCCGAACTGAAGGCCTACGTGAAGAAGGTCGTCGGCGAAGTGCTGCCCGAAGGGTTCGTGACGGCGGAAACGGTGTTCCACATCAACCCGACCGGATCGTTTGAAATCGGCGGCCCTGACGGCGACGCGGGTCTGACTGGGCGCAAGATCATCGTCGACACTTACGGCGGCGCTTCGCCGCACGGCGGCGGCGCGTTCTCGGGCAAGGATCCCACCAAGGTGGACCGTTCGGCTGCTTACGTGACGCGCTATCTGGCGAAGAACGTGGTCGCTGCGGGCCTTGCCACGCGCTGCACCATTCAGGTTTCCTACGCCATCGGCGTCTCTGCGCCGCTGTCGCTCTATGTCGACACGCATGGCACCGGCACCGTGGACGATGCCGCGCTGGAAGCCGCGATCACCAAGGTTTCGGCAGAAAAGCTGGGCGGCCTGACCCCGCGCGGCATCCGCGTCGGTCTTGGCCTGAACAAGCCCATCTACGGCCCGACCGCGGCTTACGGCCACTTCGGCCGCCAGCCCGAAGGCGACCTGTTCCCCTGGGAACGCACCGACCTGGCTGATGCGCTGAAGGCCGCGCTGGCCTGATCTGGAGGGTGGCTGCGGCCACCCTTCGCCAAGTTCAGGGTGAGCGGGGCATGGCCCTTGGCGTCCACTCCGATAGTGAGCGTGTCCGTCATGGCCCCGCTTTCCAATCCGCTCAGGCTGAGCTTGTCGAAGCCCCCTGAGTTGCAGACCTGCTTCGATAAACCGCCGACGCCGCTCGACCGGCGTCGGCGTTTCTCTTGCCAGCCCGCGACAAGGCGATAGCTACGACGGGATGAGCCGTGCTTCGGGCGCGGCATGCAAGGGACATATCCATGATCGAAACCGACCGCCGCGGCGCTTTGGGCCTTGCCGCCGCGCTTCCCCTCGCTTCGGGGCTTCCTGCGCTGCTGGCGGGCACCGCACATGCCGCCGAGGCGGCCGCCACCGGCGGGGCGCAGTGGGATCTCAACGATCTTTACCCTACCCTCGATGCCTGGGAAACCGCTCGCAAGCAGGTGGCCGCCGCGCTGCCGCGCCTGTCCGCCTACAAGGGTACGCTGGGGCAGAGCGCCGGGTCGATGCGGAAGGCACTGGAGGATATCTCCGACGTGTCGCGCACGTTCGCCCGCGTCTACGTCTATGCCTCGCTGCGCGCGGACGAAGACGTGCGCGTTTCGGCCAATCAGGAACGCAATGCGCAGGTCATGGACCTTTACGCCGCTTTCGGAGAGGCCACCGCGTGGACTGCGCCTGAAACGCTGGCGCTGGGCCGCGACAAGGTGGAGGGCTTCATCGCCGCCGACAAGGCGCTGCAGACGCGCTTCGCCTATGGTCTGCGCAAGACCATGCGCGATGCGGAACATACGCTGGATGCCAAGGGAGAGGCCCTGCTGGCGGCGGCTTCATCGCCGCTGTCAGGGCCGGAGACGATCCGGCAGCAGTTGTTCTCCTCCGACATTCCCTGGCCCGAGGTGACGCTTTCGGACGGGCGCAAGACCCGGCTGGACGCGCAGGGCTATTCGCTGACCCGCGATGCCCCGAATCGCGCGGACCGCAAGACGGTGATGGACGGCTTCTTCGGCGAGATGGGCAAGTTCGAAAGCTCGTTGGGCGCGGCCATGGCTGCCAAGCTGAAGGGCGACGTGTTCGAGGCGCGCGCCCGTAACTACAAGAGCTGCCTTGCCATGGCGCTCGCGCCCGGCGCCGTGCCTGAAGGCGTCTATCGCACGCTGGTGGCGGAAACCAATGCGGGGTTGCCGCAGCTGCACCGCTCGTTCGAACTGCGCCGCAGGATGCTGAACCTGCCGGACATGCACTATTACGACATCTACCCGCCGCTGGTCAGCATGGACCGCAAGTTCACCCTGACCGACATGCGCAACATCACCTTGAAGGCCGTCGAGCCGCTCGGCCCCGACTACGTCAAGCGGCTGGGCGCGGCGACGGCGGCGAAGTGGATGGATCCGTGGCCGCGCCCCGGCAAGCGTCCCGGCGCCTACATGAACGGCTCGGCCTATGGGGTGCACCCGTACCTGCTGCTGAATCTGGGCGAGAACTACGACGGGATGACCACCTATGCCCACGAATGGGGCCACGCGATGCATTCGCTGCTGGCCGATTCGGTGCAGCCTTACGAACTGTCGGACTACCCGATCTTCACTGCGGAGATCGCCTCCACCTGCAACGAAGTGCTGCTGGCGCACTACATGCTGGAGCAGGCGAAGACCAAGGAAGAGAAGATCTACTACCTCGGCATGCGGCTGGAAGGGATGCGCGGCACGTTCTTCCGCCAGGCCATGTTCGCCGAGTTCGAGCTGAAGATGCACGAGATGGCCGAGGCCGGAGACGGCCTGTCGGGCGAGAGCCTGACGCGGGTCTATCTGGACCTGCTGAAGCGCTATCACGGCCCCAACTTCGTGATCGACGCGCCTTACGCGATCGAATGGGCCTATATCCCGCACTTCTACAGCACGTTCTACGTCTACCAGTATGC
This sequence comes from Novosphingobium gossypii, assembly GCF_050433305.1. Lineage (NCBI taxonomy): Bacteria > Pseudomonadati > Pseudomonadota > Alphaproteobacteria > Sphingomonadales > Sphingomonadaceae > Novosphingobium > Novosphingobium gossypii. Next base: position 191,804 of record NZ_JBNPXM010000007.1, read on the forward strand.
CACTTCGATCTCGGCGGGGACGTGGTTCGCGCAATCGATCCTGAACGGCGGCAAGGCGGAGCGCGAACTCTATCTGGACGTGCTGCGCGCGGGTGGATCGGCGGACCCGGTGGACATCCTGAAGAAGGCCGGCCTCGATATGACCACGCCCGACCCGTACCGCGCGCTGGTGGCGGACTTCAAGGCGACGGTGGACCAGATCGAGGCGCTGCTGGGGTGAGTGGGGCCTTGATGCGCAGGGACGATCCATGCACAACGGCTTCCCCCTCCAGGAGAAGGCTAACTGTGCAGAAAGTAATACAATTTATCGTCGTGATCGTGGTCGCGGTGACGGTGATGTTCGGCGGCCGCTGGTACATGTATGTCGCGAATGCCGAAAGCCCGTATGACGAGGTGGGCATTGCGCTCAACGGCTATGCTCCGGGGCCGCTGCGGGCCTGGGGCTGCCACAAGCTGCAATCCCGGTTCGGCGCGCAGCTGCCGCCCTATGGATGCGCCGCCGCCGACGGACGCACCTGGATGTGAGCGCACATGCCGCCCCGGCCTTCCTGACCGGGGCGGCATTGTCACTAAGCCTGCCGAAGCGGATTCAGGCCGGCTTGATGCCCATGCAGAGGTACTTCACCTCCATGTAGTCATCGAGGCCGTAGTGCGAGCCTTCGCGGCCCAGACCCGACTGCTTGACGCCGCCGAACGGCGCGACTTCGGTGGAGATGAGGCCGGTGTTGATGCCCACCATGCCCGCTTCCAGCGCCTCTGCCACGCGCCACACGCGGCTCAGGTCGCTGGCGTAGAAGTAGCTGGCAAGGCCGAATTCGGTGTCGTTGGCCATGCGGATGGCGTCGGCCTCGTCGGTGAAGCGGATCACGCCGGCCAGCGGGCCGAACGTCTCTTCGCGCGCCAGCTTCATGTCAGGTTTTACCCCGGCGACCACGGTGGGGTTGAAGAAGCTGCCGCCGCGCTCGTTGCGCTGGCCGCCTGCAAGCACCTTGGCGCCGCCGTCGACGGCATCCTTCAGGTGTTCTTCCACCTTTTCGACTGCCTTCTCGTCGATCAGCGGGCCGACTTCGGTGCCGTCGTCCAGGCCGTAGCCCACCTTCATGCCGCTGACGCGCGCGGCCAGCTTCTCGACGAACTCGTCGTAGACGCCGTCCTGCACATAGAAGCGGTTGGTGCAAACGCAGGTCTGGCCGCCGTTGCGGAACTTGGAGATCATCGCGCCTTCGATGGCCGCGTCCACGTCGGCATCGTCGAAGACCACGAACGGCGCGTTGCCGCCCAGTTCCATCGAGCACTTCTTGATCGTTTCGGCACATTCGCGCAGCAGGTCGCGGCCGATCTCGGTCGATCCGGTGAAGGTCAGCTTGGCGACCTTGGGGCTGGCGGTCAGCGCGCCGCCGATCTGCCCGGCGCTGCCGGTGACGACGTTGACCACGCCCTTGGGAATACCCGCCATTTCGCACAACCGCGCGATCGCCAGCGCCGAGAAGGGCGTGGCCGACGCCGGCTTGATGACGATGGTGCAGCCCGCTGCCAGCGCCGGGCCCAGCTTGCGGGTTATCATCGCATTGGGGAAGTTCCACGGCGTGATCGCGGCGACGACGCCGACGCCCTGCTTGATGACGACAATGCGGCGGTCGGCGGCATGGCCGGGGATCACGTCGCCATAGGCGCGCTTGCCCTCTTCGGCGAACCATTCGATGAAGCTGGCGCCATAGGCGATTTCGCCGCGCCCTTCGGCCAGCGGTTTGCCCTGTTCGCGGCTGAGCAGTTCGCCCAGATCGTCCTGGTGCTGCATCATCAGGGCGAACAGCTTGCGCATCAGTTTGGCGCGTTCCCCGGCGGTCTTCGCGCGCCAGGCGGGCAGGGCAGCCTCGGCAGCGGCGATGGCGCGGTTGGTCTCGTCGGCGCCTGCCTTGGGCACGGTGCCCAGCACTTTGCCGGTGCCGGGATCGGTGACGTCGATGGTGGCCCCGCCGTCCGCATCGACCCAGGCGCCGTCGATGTAGCACTGCTGCTTCAGGAAGTCGGTATAGGCCATTTTGCGTGGTTCCTCGTTGTCTGCCGGGCGGGGGGCATCGGTGATGGATGCCCGCAGTTTCCGACATGGTCTAGGTACGGCTCCTAGCGGTTACAAGGTGGCCTAACGCCTGCAACAAGCATGAGGTTCGCGAAATCGGCGGGTTCGTGGAATGTCTTCGCGTATCGGGCAACGAGCTTTGCTGTCAGGTTTATTATTTCACTCCTGCGCAATTTTCCGTTTCCGTGCGCCCGTCCCCCGCGCTAGAGAGTTGAGCAAGAGACAGGCACGGCCTGCACGAAAGGAAGAGGCATGAGCGCACCGGTCCTGCAGACCAGCGTTGACCTGGACAGTCCCGAAGCCCGCGCGCACGATGCGCACAATCGCGCGCTGGTCGCCGAGTTGCGCGAACGGGTGGCGAAAGCGGCGCTGGGCGGCGACGAACGATCGCGTGAGCGGCATCTGGCGCGCGGCAAGCTGCTGCCCCGCGACCGGGTGGAGCGGCTGCTGGATGCCGGATCGGCGTTTCTGGAAGTGGGCCAGCTGGCGGCGAACGGCATGTACGGGGACGAAGTGCCCGGCGCCGGGGTGATCGCCGGGATCGGCACGGTCTCCGGTCGGCAGTGCATGATCTTCGCCAACGACGCGACGGTGAAGGGCGGCACGTACTACCCAATGACCGTCAAGAAGCACCTGCGCGGGCAGGAGATCGCGCAGGCCAACCGCCTGCCGTGCATCTACCTTGTCGACAGTGGGGGCGCCAACCTGCCCAACCAGGCGGAGGTCTTCCCGGATCGCGACCATTTCGGCCGGTTCTTCTTCAACCAGGCGCGGATGAGCGCCAGCGGCATCCCGCAGATCGCCAGCGTCATGGGCATCTGCACCGCGGGCGGCGCCTACGTCCCGGCGATGAGCGACGAGACGGTGATCGTGAAGGAGCAGGGCACGATCTTCCTCGCCGGTCCGCCGCTGGTGCAGGCCGCGACCGGGGAAGTCATCACCGCCGAGGATCTGGGCGGCGGCGACCTGCACGCGCGCAAGTCGGGCGTCGTCGATCATCTGGCAGAGGATGACGAGCACGCGCTGACCATCGTACGCGACATCGTCAGCCACCTTGGTCCGGCCCACCGCCATGATCTGGAACTGCGCGAGGCGCGCCCGCCGAAATACGCCGCCGAGGAACTCTACGCCATCGTCCCCGAGGACGTGCGCGCACCCTACGACGTGCACGAGGTGATCGCCCGCATCGTCGATGGCAGTGAATTTCACGAATTCAAGGCGCTGTACGGCGCCACGCTGGTCTGCGGCTTTGCGCATATCCACGGGCATCCGGTGGCGATCCTGGCGAACAACGGCGTGCTGTTTTCAGAAAGCGCACAGAAGGGGGCGCACTTCATCGAACTGGCCTGCCAGCGGCGCATTCCGCTGCTGTTCCTGCAGAACATCTCGGGCTTCATGGTCGGGGGCAAGTACGAAGCCGAAGGCATCGCCAAGCACGGCGCAAAGCTGGTCACGGCGGTGGCGACGGCGCAGGTGCCCAAGCTGACGGTGCTGATCGGCGGGTCGTTCGGCGCGGGCAACTACGGCATGTGCGGGCGCGCCTACGACCCGCGTTTCCTGTTCACCTGGCCCAATGCGCGCATCTCGGTGATGGGCGGGGAGCAGGCGGCATCGGTGCTGGCCACTGTCCATCGCGATGCCGCCAGTTGGTCTGCCGAAGAGGCGGAGGCGTTCAAGGCCCCCATTCGCCAGAAGTACGAGGACGAAGGCAACCCCTATTACGCCACCGCGCGATTGTGGGACGACGGCGTGATCGACCCGGCCCAGACCCGCGACGTGCTGGGGCTGGCGCTGTCCGCCTGCCTTGAGGCGCCGATCGCGGAGGCGCCCCGCTTTGGGGTGTTCCGGATGTGATGGCCGACTTGCTCCTCTCCGGATGGAGAAGAAAAGGGCGTTTTGTGGCCCGGCGTTCGATGGGAGTTACATCATGATAACCTCGCTCCTGATCGCCAACCGTGGCGAGATTGCCTGTCGGATCATCCGCACGGCACGGGTGATGGGCATCCGCACCATCGCGGTCCATTCCGATGCCGATGCCGATGCGCTGCATGTGCGCGAGGCGGACGAGGCAGTGCACATCGGCGCATCGCCGGCGCGTGAAAGCTATCTGGTGGGCGACAGGATCCTTGCCGCCGCAAGGGCCACGGGGGCAGAGGCGATCCATCCCGGTTACGGCTTCCTGTCGGAGAACGCCGCCTTTGCGCAGGCCGTGCTGGATGCGGGCCTTGTCTGGGTGGGGCCGGACCCGTCCTCCATCACCGCGATGGGCCTCAAGGATGCGGCCAAGACGCTGATGGCGCAGGCCGGAGTGCCGGTGACGCCCGGTTACATGGGCGCGAATCAGGACGCCGTGTTCCTTGCGCAGGAAGCCGCCAAAATCGGCTATCCGGTGCTGATAAAGGCGGTTGCGGGCGGCGGCGGCAAGGGCATGCGGCTGGTCGAGAGCGGGGACGCCTTCGCCGATGCGCTGGCTTCGTGCAAGCGCGAGGCGGCGGCGTCGTTCGGCAACGACCATGTGCTGATCGAGAAATACATCGCCTCTCCCCGCCACATCGAGGTGCAGGTCTTCGGCGACCGCCACGGCAACGTCGTCCACCTGTTCGAGCGCGACTGCTCCTTGCAGCGCCGCCACCAGAAGGTGATCGAGGAAGCGCCCGCCCCCGGCATGGACGCGGCTACGCGCGAGGCGCTGTGCGCGGCTGCGGTGCGTGCGGCGAAGGCGGTCGATTACGTCGGCGCCGGCACGATAGAGTTCATCGCCGACGGGTCGGGCGCGCTGTCGGCGGACCGGATCTGGTTCATGGAGATGAACACCCGCCTGCAGGTCGAGCATCCCGTCACCGAGGCGATCACCGGCGTCGATCTGGTCGAATGGCAGCTGCGCGTGGCGAGCGGAGAGCCGCTGCCGCTGGCCCAGCACGACCTGGCGATCGACGGCTGGGCGATGGAAGCGCGGCTCTATGCCGAAGACCCGGCCAAGGGCTTCATGCCCAGCATCGGCAAGCTGGACCTGCTGCAGTTCGGAGAGGCGGAAGGGGGCCGCATCGACACCGGCGTCTATGAAGGGGCCGAAGTGTCGCCTTTCTACGACCCGATGATCGCCAAGGTCATCGCCTGGGGCGACGACCGCGACGAGGCGCGCGAACGGCTGGGCGCGATGCTGGAGGACACGGCCGTCTGGCCGGTCCGCACCAATGCCGCATTCCTGGTGAACGCACTGCGCCACCCGGACTTTGCGGCGGGCAGGGTCGATACCGGGCTGATCGGTCGCGACGGGGAAGCGCTGGCCGTCGATCCCATGCCTTCGGACGCGGTTCTGCAGGCCGCCGCCGCATCGCTGACGCCTGCAGGCATCGCGCCGGGGCTGCGGCTGAATGCGCCACCCCGCCGCAAGGCATGGTTCCTGCTCGACGGGGAGAAGGTGGAAATCGAAGTGGGCGGGGCGCAGGCAGCAGGGGGCGGCACGGACGCTCCCTCCACCGGCGTGCTGGTGGCCGAACAGGGCAGGGCGTGGCTGCTGACCCCGTGGCGGCGCGATGGCACGCACGGCGGCGCGGATGGGTCGGGCGCGATCCTGGCGCCGATGCCGGGCAAGGTCATCGCCGTCGATGTGGCCGAAGGGCAGGCGGTGACGCGCGGGCAGAAGCTGCTGACGCTAGAGGCGATGAAGATGGAACACACGCTGGTTGCGCCGTTCGATGGCGTCGTCGCGCGGCTGGATGCCGTCGCCGGGCGGCAGGTGCAGGTCGATGCGCTGCTGGCTCAGATCGAGGAGACGGCCTGATGGCGGGGCGCTTCTTCGACGAATGGCAGGTGGGCGACCGCGTGACGCACCAGCCCAGCCGCACCGTCACCGAGACCGACAACCTGCTGTTCTCGACGATGACGCACAATATCCAGCCGCTGCATCTGGACGCGGAAGCCGCCAGGGCCAGCGAGTTCGGGCGGATACTGGTCAATTCGACCTTCACCTTCAGCCTGGCGGTGGGTCTTTCCATCGCCGACACGACGCTGGGCACGCTGGTCGCCAACCTGGGCTTCGACAAGGTGGTGACACCCAAACCGACGTTCATCGGCGATACGCTGACGTGTTCCAGCGAGGTCGTGGAATTGCGCGAAAGCCGGTCGCGGCCGGGGCAGGGGATCGTGGTGTTCCGCCACGAGATGACCAACCAGCGCGGGGAACAGGTGCTCTCGATGCTGCGCACGGTGCTGCTGCATCGTCGGGGCGGGGCGGATGGAGCGCAAGCGGCGCTCTGAGGCGTGATGGACAGGACGCGGGGGGAGCCGTGAAGCGCCCCCCGCGCCGCTTGTCGGTCAGCGCGGGGTGTCCAGTTCGTTGCCGGTCAGCGTGACGATGTGCAGCAGGTTGGTGGAACCCGGCACGCCGAAAGGAACGCCCGCCAGCGTCACCAGCCGCGAACCGGCGGCGCCGAAGCCATGGCGCAGGGCCATGCGCTTGCCCTTGCCGATCATTTCCTCGAAGCTGCCGATGTCCTTCGTGATGACCGAATGCGTACCCCACAGCAGCGCCAGACGGCGGGCCGTCTTCTGCGACGGGGTAAGCACCAGCATCGGCGCGCCGGGCCTCTCGCGCGCCACGCGGCGGGCGGAACTGCCCGAACCGGTGAACACCACGATCCCCTCGATCGTCAGCGTATCGGCGATCTGGGCGCAGGCGTCGGACAGGGCGTCGGCGCTGGTTGCGTCGGGCGGGGTGTTGGTCAGGTGGATGCGCTGGCGATAGGTGCTGTCGCTTTCCACCTTGGCGGCGATGCGGTCCATGATCGTCACCGCCTCTACCGGCCACTGGCCCGCTGCCGTCTCTGCCGAGAGCATCACCGCGTCGGCGCCGTCGTAGACCGCGTTCGCCACGTCCGACACTTCGGCGCGGGTGGGCGAGGGGCTGGTGATCATCGATTCGAGCATCTGCGTGGCGACGACCACCGGCTTGCCCTGGGCACGGGTCTGGGCGACGATGTGCTTCTGGATCGGCGGCACTTCCTCGGGCAGGAGTTCGACACCCAAGTCGCCGCGCGCCACCATGATCCCGTCTGAAAGCTCGATGATCTCATCCAGGCTTTCGACGGCGGCGGGCTTTTCGATCTTCGCCATGATCGCGCCGACGCCGCCCGAGAGGCGGCGCGCTTCGGCGACGTCCTCGGGGCGCTGGACGAAGGACAGGCCGATCCAGTCCGCCTGCTGTTCCACCGCAAAGGCCAGGTCGCGGCGGTCCTTTTCGGTCAGGGCCGGGACGGGGACGATCGCGTCGGGAATGTTCACGCCCTTGCGGTCGGAGATCGGCCCGCCGACTTCGGCACTGCACAGGATCGCGTCCGCGTCGGCGCGGATGACCACAAGGCGCAGCTTGCCGTCGTCGATCAGCAGGCGCTGGCCCTTCTGCAGGATGCCGAACAGTTCGGGATGCGGCAGGCACACGCGCTCGTCGTTGCCGGGCGTGGGATCGCGGTCCAGCGTGAAGTGCGCGCCGTGGCGGATGAACGCCTTGCCGCCTTCGAACTGGCCGACGCGCAGCTTCGGTCCCTGCAGGTCGCACAGGATGGCGATCGGCCGCTCCAGATCCTTTTCCACCGCGCGGATGTTGGCGATGGTTTCGCGGTGGGTTTCATGGTCGCCGTGGCTCATGTTGACGCGGAAGGCGTCCGCGCCCGCCTTGAGCAGCTTGGCGATCGTCTCCTTGTCCCGGCTGGCGGGGCCAAGCGTGGCAAGGATCTTGACCTTGCGCTGGCGCTTGATGCCGCGATGGTGGGGGGAACGACGATAGGGCATGCTGCCCGAAGGAATGGTGGTGACCAAGTTTTCTGCCTCTTCCGGAAACGGGGCCTCATATGGCAAAGGCAGCATTACAAACCAAGGACGATTGGCAGATTATGAACGACCAGCATCGCATTGATACATTGGACGACGCGGTGGCCGCAGCGGCATTCCGCCGACTGGTGCGTCATCTGCAGCATCGGCACGATGCCCAGAACATCGATCTGATGGGCCTGGCGGGGTTCTGCCGCAACTGCCTGGCCGACTGGATTCGCGATGCCGGGTTCGAAGGCGACCGTGCCGATGCGCGCGCGGTGATCCACGGCATGCCATTCGACGAATGGAAGGCGCAGCACCAGAGCGAAGCGACTCCGGACCAGATCGCCCGTATGGAAGAAAGCGTGAAGAAGAACGCTCCGGGGCACTGAGCAGGTCGGGAACCGACTGCAAGCCTTCAGGACGCCGCCTTCATCAGCACGATGCCGCCCAGGATGAAGGCGGCGGCGATCACCCGCATCGCGCTTGCCGCTTCGCCCAGCAAAGTGATGCCCACCACGAAAGCCCCCAGCGCGCCGATACCGGTCCACACCGCATAGGCGGTGCCCAGCGGCAGCGACCGCATGGCGCTGGCCAGCAATCCGAAACTGGCGACCATCCCGACGATCGTGATGATACTGGGCCACAGCCGGGTGAATCCGGCGGACTGCTTCATGGAAGAGGCCCAGACCACTTCAAGCAGGCCAGCGAAGAACAGTTGGATCCACGGCATTCGGCATTGCTCCTTTACGGTCGATTGCCGGGCCGTCCCGGTCTTGAATATCCCGTCAGGAGCGCGAACGTGGTCGACGCAAGGCCCAGATAGGACGTGGGCAGCGGGCATACAACCGCAGTCCTCCACATGATTTCCACAGGGGCGCGCTTTGCCCGAATCTCCCGGCCTCGCTATCAGCCCCGACCAACCGATTCACCTGCATTACCGGAGCACGTACCCCATGGCCGAAACCACCGACGATCGCCTGCGCCTTCTGATCGAGCGCGTCGAGCGCCTGGAAGAAGAGAAGAAGGGCATCTCGGACGACATTCGCGACGTCTACAACGAGGCGAAGGCGGTCGGCTACGACGTCAAGATCATGCGGACCATCGTGCGCCTTCGCAAGATGAAGCCCGACGATCGCCGCGAAATGGACATGCTGATCGACACCTACAAAACCGCGCTCGGCATCGACTGAACCCGGTCCTTCCCCGTGCCCGCTTCCTCTCCGGAGCGGCTCGGGGAGGGGTTATCCGCCCAGTTGCACCAGCACCATAGCCGCCGCATTGGCGCAGCCGTGCTGGATCATCGCGGCGGGTAGGCCGATGCGCTGCCGGGTGAAGCCCAGCAGCACGCCTGCCCACAACTGCGGCAGGACCATCGGCAACAGCAGCACGGACACCGCCGGATAGTTCATCAGGTGAACCCCGGCGAAGGCCAGCGCGACCAGCCAGAACACCGCCGGATAGACCTTGGCGTAGGCATCGGGCGTCCCGCGCTTTCTAAGCCATAGCCAGCCGCCCACGGCTGCCAGCACCAGCGCCAGAAGCGACCCCACCAACGCCAGCGGCGCCAGCGACTTCGCCGCCGCAGTCAGCGCTGCGAACAGGATGGCGCACCCCAGCAGCCATAGCGCGCGGGGCCGTCCCGTCTGCCAGCCGCGAAAGATCATCTCCTCCAGCACCGGCGCGATGACGACCGTGATCGGCAGCAGCCATGCGGACGGCAGTTTGCCGAATGCATCGGGCAGCGGCTGGCCCATCGCCTGCTGGTAGAACCCCAGCAGCGGCAGGATCACCAGCAGCAGCCCGCCCACATGCAGGGCCGTCAGCGTCCCCAGCGCAGCCCATGCCTGCCGCGACAATAGCCCCAGTGGGCGCAGCACCCGGGGACGTTTCAGGAAAGCGCCCAGTTCGCGCAGGATCGCAAAGCGAGGGGAGGAGGTCAGGGTCTGCGTAGCCATCGAACGCAATTAGCCAGACGGTCCTTGATTTTTCGTTGCGCGATTTCGTTTGGCACGGGGGCGAAAGCCCGACTCCGGTTGCCCTTTGCACTGCCTCTGTTGTAAGGCCCGCGCCACTTCATTCATCGCAATCGCCCGTCGATCAACGGGCAGACAACGAGCGGACAGGTAAGGCACGAGCAATGGCAGGCCATTCCAAATTCAAGAACATCATGCACCGCAAGGGTGCGCAGGACAAGAAGCGCTCGGCGCAGTTCTCCAAGCTCAGCCGCGAAATCACCGTGGCCGCCAAGATGGGTATGCCCGACCCGGACATGAACCCGCGCCTGCGCGCCGCCGTCAACGCGGCCAAGGCCCAGTCCATGCCCAAGGACAACATCCAGCGCGCCATCGACAAGGCGAGCAAGGGCGATGCCGAGAACTATGAGGAAGTGCGCTACGAGGGTTACGGCCCCGCAGGCATCGCCATCATCGTCGAGGCGCTGACCGACAACCGCAACCGTACCGCCACCAACGTGCGCACCGCCTTCGCCAAGAACGGCGGCAACCTTGGCGCTTCGGGCGCGGTTTCGCACGGGTTCGAGCGCCTTGGCCTGATCGAATACCCCGCCTCGGTCGGCGATGAGGACAAGGTTCTCGAAGCCGCGATCGAAGCGGGCGCAGAGGACGTCGAGAGCGACATGGGCGACGGCGACGAGAACCTGGGCCAGCACCAGATCTGGGTCTCGGTGGATTCGCTCCACGAAGTCGCGCGCGAACTGGAAAAGACGCTCGGCGAGGCCGAGGGCGTGAAACTGGCATGGAAGCCCAACCTCACCGTCGACGTCGATGCCGACACCGTCAGCACGCTGATGAAGCTGGTCGACACGCTGGAAGACGACGACGACGTGCAGACCGTGTGGGGCAACTACGCCATCTCCGACGAAGTCATGGAAACGCTGGGCTGATCCGGATTCCGGCTATTCCGCAGCCATGATAATCCTCGGCATCGACCCCGGCCTGACGTGCACGGGCTGGGGCGTCGTCGCCAAGAGCGGCAGCCGCCTCAGCCATGTCGCCAACGGCCAGATCCGCACCAACGCCAAGGCCGGAATGGCCGAGCGTCTGGTGGAGCTGGACGCGGCGCTGACCGACGTGATCCTCCAGCATCGCCCCGATACCGGCGCGGTGGAGGAGGTGTTCGTCAACGTGAACCCGCAATCGACGCTGAAACTGGGGCAGGCCCGCGGCGTCGCGATGCTCTCGGTCGCGCGGGCGGGGCTGACGGTGGCGGAATATTCGACCAAGCTGGTGAAGAAGGCCATCGTCGGCACCGGCGGCGCGGAAAAGGCACAGGTTCAGGCGATGCTCAAGGTGCTACTGCCCGGCGTCAAGCTGGCGGGCGAAGACGCGGCAGACGCGCTGGCCGTGGCGATCACGCACGCGAACATGCTGGGCAGCCATCGTTAAACGTCGGCGCTTTTCCTCTGGCGCGGTGAATCCCTTCCTGCCATAGGAACAAACCATGATCGCCAAGCTGACAGGACTGCTCGATGATACCGGCCCGGACTGGGCGATCATCGACGTGAACGGCGTGGGTTACCTCGTGCACTGTTCGGCCCGCACGCTGGACCACCTCGGCATCCGGGGCGACCGCGTGGTGGTCCATACCGAAATGCAGGTGTCGGAAACCGACCAGCGCCTGATCGGCTTCGCCTCTGCGGCGGAGCGCAACTGGTTCCGGCTGTTGACGGCGGTGCAGGGGGTCGGCTCCAAGGTGGCGCTGGCAATCCTCTCGGCCCTGACGACAGAGGAACTGCAGCGCGCCTGCGCCGGTGGAGACAGCGCCATGGTGGCCCGCGCCAACGGCGTCGGCCCAAAGCTGGCCAGCCGCATTGTCAACGAACTCAAGGACAAGGCCGGCGGCCTGCCGGTTGCGCCCGGTATGCCCGGCATCGCCTCCGCAGCGCCCGCAGGCTCCGCCAGCGCGGACGCCGTGTCGGCCCTCCAGAACCTGGGCTTCAAGCCCGCCGTCGCGGCAGTAGCCGTCGGCAAGGCGGTGGACGAACTGGGCGAGGATGCGGCGTTGGGCGACCTTATGCGTGTGGCGCTGAAACTGGCGTCGGGCTAGGGAAAATGGACAATCGCCTATGAATCCCTATACTGCGCCCATGTCCCAGCTCAACGTCACAATGCCGCCCGCCCTGCGCAGATGGATCGAGTTTCGCGTGTCGGAAGGGCGCTATGCCAACGCCAGCGATTACGTGCGCGATCTGGTCCGGCGCGATCAGGACATGGCACAGGACGACACCGAGGCATTGCGCGCCATGATCGCGGAAGGCCTTGCATCGGGTGTGGTCGATGAGGATCCCCGGCTGGTGATCGAGCAGATCATCGCGGACCGACGAAGCAAGCGTGGCTGACGTCCGCTTCTCGTCCGCTGCTCGTTCGGATCTTGTAATCATCGACGAATACAGCGCCCGTCAGTTTGGTGACGACGTGACCGACGTCTATGCGCGCGGCTTCATGGAGGCGTTCGATCTTCTGGCGCGTCATCCGCACGCAGGGGCCGGCTGGGAACGCCTGGGGGAAGGCATCCGCTGCCTGACGCATCGGCAGCACCGAATATTCTATCGCATCGACGGCGACACCGTTCTGATCGCTCGCATCCTCCATCACGCGATGGATGAACGCGCGGCGCTGCGTGGCAAATCATGACCGATAACCCCATCCTTTCCCCCAATCGCCAGGCGGAGGACGCCGATGCGGCGCTTCGGCCCAAGACGCTGGCCGAATTCGTCGGGCAGGCGGCGGCCAAGGACAACCTGCGCGTCTTCATCGAAAGTGCCAAATCGCGGCGCGAGGCGATGGATCATGTGCTGTTCTTCGGGCCGCCGGGTCTTGGCAAGACCACGCTGGCCCAGATCGTCGCGCGGGAACTGGGCGTGGGCTTTCGCGCCACGTCCGGGCCTGTCATTGCCAAGGCGGGCGACTTGGCCGCGCTGCTGACCAACCTGGAGCAGGGCGATGTCCTGTTCATCGACGAGATTCACCGCCTCAATCCCGTGGTGGAGGAAGTGCTCTATCCGGCGATGGAAGACCGCGCGCTGGACCTCATCATCGGTGAAGGCCCATCCGCCCGATCGGTGCGGATCGACCTGCCCCCCTTCACCCTCGTCGGCGCGACGACCCGGCAGGGGCTGTTGCAGACGCCGCTGCGCGACCGTTTCGGTATCCCCGTGCGGCTGCAGTTCTACACTGTGGAGGAGCTGGAAAAGGTCGTTTCGCGCGGGGCGGGGCTGCTCGGCATCGGCATCGACAAGGGCGGCGCTACCGAGATCGCGCGGCGGGCCCGCGGCACCCCGCGCGTAGCAGGCCGCCTGATGCGCCGCGTGCGCGACTTTGCGCATGTGGCGGGATCGGACGTCATCACACGCGCCATCGCCGACGATTCGCTGACCCGGCTGGAGGTGGATGCGATCGGCCTAGACGCGCAGGATCGTCGTTACCTGCGCATGATCGCGGACATCTATAAGGGCGGCCCGGTGGGCGTGGAAACGCTGGCGGCGGGCCTCTCGGAACCGCGCGACACGATCGAGGAAGTGATCGAGCCCTACCTCATCCAGTTGGGCCTCGTCGCCCGCACCGCGCGCGGGCGTTGCCTCAACGACCGGGGCTGGAGCCATCTGGGGATTACCCCGCCGGCAGGGCCGCAGGGCGGGCTGTTCGATTCGGAAACCTGAAGACGCGAAACGTGCCGGCGGCGGCAAAACCGTCGGCCCGCTTTACATCAGGCCGGGGCGATAGTCCCGTTTCGGTACACCCCTTTGGTTAGAATGATAAATTAACCCGTTTTCCCGCATCGGGACGCTGAATTTCCGGTGAATGGCGTTGCCGCATTAACGTGTCTCTGCGTTGTTTCTGGCAGATGGACGCAAGGTAGCCCGCAAGGGTCTTCGCGCTTCCGGTGCGAAACAAAGAGAGCAACGCATTATGTCGGTTAGGATGGCCCTGGCGAAACTGTCTGCCTGTGCGGCAGGCTGCGCGATCATCGGCGGCGGTGCCGTCCATGTGGCGGAAACGCAGTCGGCCAAGACCGAATACCGCAAGGTGAAGGTGGCAAAGGCTGCTCCGGTGAAGACGGTGAAGCACCCGGCCCGGCGCATCGTCCGCAAGGACGATCCGCGCACCACCCGGCGCGTCCGCAAGATCGTCAAGCGCACCTGCTGCGACCAGCCCCAGCAGATGGCCATGGTGCCGATGCCCCCGCCATACGTTCCCGGCCCCGGTCCGTCCTATTCGGGCGGCGGCGGCGGCGCGCCGGTGGTGATCGGCGGCGGCCCCATCGGTGGGTTCGGCGGTGGCTTCTTCGGCGGGTTCTTCGGTGGCGGCAGCAGTGGCGGTGCCGGCGGTAACGTGGTCATCACCTCGACGACCACCGGCGGCACCACCACCGGCGGCACGGTGACCTCCACCACATCCGGCAACGTGACCAGCACCAGTTCCACGACATCGGGCAATGTCTCCACCTCGACCACGTCGGGCAACGTCAGCACGAGCACGTCTGGCAACGTCTCGTCCACGACTTCGGGCAACGTTTCGTCGACCACGTCCGGGAACGTAAGCTCCACGACGTCGGGGAACGTCACCTCGTCCACCACCACGACCAGCTCGGGGAATATCTCCTCGACCTCGGGCAACGTGTCATCCACCTCGACGACATCGGGCAACGTCTCGACCAGTTCGGGCAACGTGTCGACCAGCACCAGTTCGTCGACCAGTTCCTCGACATCGACCAGTTCTTCTTCCTCGACCAGCACCTCGACTTCGTCGTCCACTTCGTCCTCGACGTCCTCCTCGACATCGACCAGCACCTCGTCGGGCGGATCGACTTCGACCAGCACGGGCGGCCATGACGTGCCCGCGCCGCCGATGCTGATCCTGTTCGGAGCGGCGGCAGCGGCGGTGGTCGGTCGTCGCAGGCTGTCTCGCGCCCGCGCGGCCTGAGGCGGTCAGCGCACCTCGAACGGCGCGGGCGGCAGGCCTTCCACCTGTCGCCGCTGCATTTCGGTGAAGGCGTGTTCCACCCGGCGAGTCAGCCCGGCGGTATCGAACAGCGCGCATTGCAGGCGGTTCTCCACCAGCCGTGCGCGCAAGGTCGCCATCCGGGCCCGGTCGGTGGCAAGCGCCTGCGCGGTCCGCATGTACTCCTCGACGTGATCGACCGCCAGCTCCGGTAGTCCGGCGGCGCTCACAAGGCTTGCCGCCACCCGCGCTGCGAACTGCCGCCCGGCCAGCGTCAGCACCGGCAGTCCCGCCCACAATGCATCACTGGCGGTGGTATGGGCGTTGACCGAGAAAGTATCGAGAAACAGGTCGGCGTGGACCAGCCGCCCGAGGTGCTCTGCGTGGGGGACGGGCGGCGCGAAGACGATCCGCCCGGCAGGCACGCTGCGCGCGGCGGCCTCTTGCAGAAGGTTCGCCTCGGCCCATGGATTGGTGCGCAGCAGCCATAGCACGCTACCCTCGACGTCACGCAGCAGCCCCATCCAGACGTCCCATTCGGCGGGCGAGATCTTGTAGCACTGGTTGAAACAGGCGAAGACGAAGCCCGTCTCGGGCAGTCCCCAGCCGACGCGGCCAAGGGTGTCGGGGACGATCGGGCGCCGGTCATCGTTGGCCTGGTAGCAGTGCGCCAGACGCACCACATTCTCGGCGAAACCCGCCCCCGCGCCGTGGGGCACCGTCATCCGGTCTGCCAGCACGTAGTCGATGCAGGGGTGCCCCAGCGTGCCCGGATAGCCCATCCAGCTCACCTGCACGGGCGCGAGGCGATGACCGAACAGGCGGCTGCGGGTGCCCATGGTATAACCCTTGAGATCGACAGCAATGTCCAGCCCGGCAGCGCGGGCATGGGCCACCACGTCATCGTCGCGCATGTCGCCGATCTCCACGAAGGTGTCGGCATGCGCGCGCAGGGCGACGCGGGCGGCATCGTTCTCGCGCCGTGGTCCGTAGCTGTAGAGGTGCACGGCGAAGCGGGCGCGGTCGTGCTCGCGGAAGAAGCCGGCCATCAGGTGCATCGTCGCGTGATCGTGGAAGTCGGCGGAAAAATAGCCGACGCGGATGCGCCCATCGGGAGCCGGAGCGGGCTCGGGCAGCGATGCCGCCGCCGGGAACATCCGCGCAGCGCAGGCCTGCGACCGGCGAAGCTGGTGCACCGGGTCGTCCACGAAAGGCAGCGACGCGAAAGGTTGCACGGCGGCGGCTTCCGGCCCGTCGGTCAGGGCATATTCGTCGCGGTGGCGCCAGTCGCAGATGTGGGCCTCCTCGAACAGGGCCTGCAACCGGGCAGAGGCGTCGTCCGGGTCCACTGCCAGCGCGGCGCGGAAGGCAGCGATGGCGGCGGTGCGTTCGCCCATCAGCGACAGCGTCTTGCCGCGGTTGACCAGCGCCCGCCGGTCGTCAGGCGCGATCGCCAGCGCGCGGTCGAATGCATCAAGCGCTTGGGGGGCATCTTGCGCGGCCAAAAACTGCGCGCCCATGTTGTTGAGCGCGTCGGCATGGTCCGGGCGCAGCGCGGCGGCGGTGGCGAAACAGGCGATGGCCTCGGCCCGCCGCCCCTGCCGCGCGCGCAGGTTGCCGAGGTTGTAATGGGCGTCGGCGTGGCCCGGATCGACGGCGATGGCTTCCGCGAACAGGTGCGCCGCCTCGTCCAGACGGCCCGCCGTGTCGAGCAGGCCGGCAAGGTTGTAGCGGGCATCGGCATAGTCGGGCGCGCGTGAAACCACCTCGCGGAGGACCGCCTCGGCTTCGGGCACGCGGTCCTGCCGGGTCAGCGCCACGGCCAGGTTGTTGCAGGCCGCCTGCGCATGGGGGTCGGCCTCCACGGCGCGGCGGAACGCGATTTCCGCGCCCGCAGCGTCTCCCAGTTCCAGCATCGCAGCGCCCAGCAGGTTGTGGACGCCGTGGGCATGGGGATGCGCGCTGGAAAGCGCTTCGCCGCACTCCACTGCTTCGGCCATGCGCCCGGCCTCGAACGCGGCGACCATGCGATCGAACTGCAGCTGGGCGGGGGTGTCGGGGGATGAAGCCGCATCCAGCGCGCGCAGGCCTTCCAGCGCGCGGGGGTTGCGGGGAAAATGTGCCAGCACCCGCAGGTACAGCGCACGCGCATCTTGCGCCGCGCCCTTGCGCGCGGCGGTTCGGGCCTTGGTCAGCAGGCTTTGCACTCCGGTCATCGCTTCGGTCTGGCGGGGACGTGCTTCATATCCGGTCACCGGCGGCATCCGGGCTTCTACGGGCCGGATTGCATCGCGTGGCGGCGGGGCGTAGCAGGCGGGCATGATCGCCCAGGTTGAACCGTTCCACGCCACCACCATCGGCCGCCTCGCCTACGAACTCGCCGCCGAAGGGCGCGACGTGATCCACATGGAGTACGGCCAGCCGTCCACCGGCGCGCCCGCCGCCGCCATCGCCGCCGCGCATGCTGCGCTGGATGCCGAGGCTGGGGGCTACTGGGAAAGTTCGGCGCTGCGTGAACGCATCGCGCGCCATTACCGTGACGCCTACGGGGTGGACGTCTCGCCGGAGCAGGTATTCCTGACCTGCGGCGCTTCGCCGGCGTTCGTGCTGGCGCTGTCGTGCTGCTTCCGGCCCGGCGCGCGGGTGGCGCTGGCGCGGCCGGGCTACGTGGCGTACCGCAATGCCATGCGCACGCTCTACATAGAGCCGGTGGAGCTGCCCTGCGGCCCGGCTGAGCGTTACCAGATCACCGCCGCCGCGCTCGACGCGCTGGATCCCGCGCCCGATGGGCTGATCGTCGCCAGCCCGGCAAACCCCACCGGCACCGTCATCGCGCGGCAGGAACTGGCGGCGATTGCCGAAGTCTGCGCGCGCAAGAACATCACCATGATCTCGGACGAGATCTATCACGGCCTGACGTACGCGGTGGAGGCCGATTCGCTGCTGCAGCACGCTCCGCAGGCGCTGGTGGTGAACAGTTTTTCCAAGTGGTTCTCGATGGCGGGATGGCGGCTGGGCTGGCTGGTGGTGCCGCCGCACCTGATCGATCCGGCGCGCGCGCGAATCGCCAACCTGTTCCTGACGCCGCCGGTGCTGGCGCAGCACGCCGGGCTGGTCGCCTTCGACTGCACCGGGGAACTGGAAGGCCACCACGCCAACTATGCGCGCAATCGCGAAGTGCTGCTGGCCGCACTGCCCCGCCTTGGCTTGCAGCGGATCGCGCCGCCGGACGGGGCATTCTACATCTGGGCGGACATCGGTCATCTGACGAATGACAGCTTCGCCTTCTGCCGCCAACTGCTGGCCGATACCGCCGTCGCCACCGCGCCCGGCGTCGATTTCGACCCAGTAGACGGTAACCGCTTCATCCGGTTCAGTTTTGCCGTGTCCACCGCTGAAATCGAAGACGCGATAGAGCGGATGGTGCCGTGGTTCGCCGCCCGTCGTGAAGCTGTCGGCGGGGGATGAGGCGTCGATCCCAGAGGGTAATTGTCGGAAGGGGTGTCTCGGAACAGGAATTTCCTCCGCAATAATGCTGAAGGACTTTGCGTAGTCTTGACCCTACGGGAGCTTCACCTGCCCTCTATAAGTTGTAACAAGGCGGGACAGCGAATCCGGGCTAGGGAACTGTGCGTATTGACGCGAAGGCCCTTCCGGGGACTGTGGCGCACCCTTCGGCACGCGAAAAATAACGATAAACGCAATGGCAACGACCCTGGATCAATTCGTGGACGAGCGTGCGCAGGCCCGCCGCCTGCGTGACTTCCTGCATGACTGTGCAGGCAGCGCCCCGTGCGAGGAAGCCGACCGCGTGCGCGAAGCGCTGACGCTGCTGGGTGGCGCAGGCCTGGACGGAGCGACCCCATTCGACCACGCGCGGATCGAGGCCATGCTAGCCTGC
The DNA here is from genome assembly GCF_050433305.1 of Novosphingobium gossypii. Classification (NCBI taxonomy): domain Bacteria; kingdom Pseudomonadati; phylum Pseudomonadota; class Alphaproteobacteria; order Sphingomonadales; family Sphingomonadaceae; genus Novosphingobium; species Novosphingobium gossypii. The sequence continues at coordinate 210,558 of NZ_JBNPXM010000007.1, forward strand.
GGGGCAGCGATGAGCGCGGTGCTGGAAATCCTGGGCCCTGACATGCCGTTCATGCTTTCGCGCGGGGGAAGCGATTCCTGTCTGGCCACGGTGGTTCCGGCTGGTGGCCCCGAAGAAGCGATTGCCGAGGGACCTACCCTGGCGCTGGCGATGCTGGCCGGCCACGTGGCTGCGGTGCTTTCGCGCATGGAGCGGGTCGGCCATCTGATCGAAATGCCCATGGCATCTGCGTCGCTGCGCCTGCACTAGGTTCTTGAGCAGAAGTCGCACTGCCGTGGCTGGCGCCTGACAGGCCCGGCCGGGAGGGGGAGCGACCGGGCCTGCCCCTTCGACTGCGGGATCAGGCGTCGGCGCCTTGGCAACGGAAGGAGCGCCGACGCATCCCTTGTACGTCCCGCGTGGCTAACGCGGCGTTGACGAGGGGTTACGGACCTTTCCGCAAGACCGCCCCTCAGTTCACCAGCGAGGCTTCGATGGCGATGCGGATGGCGTCCGAGGTGTGGTTCGCGCCCAGCTTGTTGAGCATGTTGGCGCGGTGGATTTCCACGGTCCGCGGGCTGATGGACAGCTTTTCCCCGATCAGGCGGTTGGACAGGCCGCTGGCGACCCCGCCCAGCACTTCGCGTTCGCGCCGGGTCAGGCGGTCGACGCGAGCGCGGGCCATGACTTCGCGCAGCTTGGCATTGCCCATGCTTTCGGCGCGGGTGATCGCCTTGGCGAGGCTGTCCGTCAGTTCTTCCGGCGAGATCGGCCAGGCGATGTAGTCGATCGCCCCGTCCAGGATGGCCTGGACGATCCGTTGCGCGCCCGGTTCTTCCGAAAAGGCGATGATCGGGAACCATTCGCCGTGGCTGGCCATGCTTTCGATCAGTTCGTCGATGGCGCCTGCCTGATCGTGGATGAGCACCACGCCCGACCGCGGCCAGGCCATCGCGAGTTCGGAAATATTCTCGAACGGTTCGACGTGGATGCCGCCGCTGGACAACGCATGGCTGATGGCGGCGCGACGGCGCATGTCGGCATCGATGAGGATCAGGTTCGAGATAAGGTCCACGGCGAGGCTCCCATCCATACCCTTCATTGGGTTTGTGCCTAGGGAGTTATTCGCATCCCCTTCGCCCCGTCGCGCCCGACCTGCTCCGAAACCGAGGCAAGTGCGGGGCTAATGGCGGCTAACCCGCCTTTTTCCGTGACCCGCGCGTTGACCGAAACGGGTACGTCGTCCCGTTTCGAGCCCGTTGGGACACCATCATCCGGCCAGCAGGGCCTGCCCGATCTCGGCGAAATCGCTGCGCAGCGTGGTGATCGCATCGGCATCGAACGCCAGCGCATTGTCGAGGATCGTGCGCCGCGCCCCTTCGTAGAGCTGGCCCAGCGCCGCCGCCATGCCGTCCGTCCCGGCGACGCCCATCTGCAGCGCGGTGATGGCGGTGAGGGCGCGGGTCATCGACCGGCTTTTCAGGCAGTTGTCGCCGTTGGCGTCGGCGTGGACGGCGGTGCCCAGCGCGCTGACGAGATGTTCGTAGCACAAATGCACCAGCTCTGCCGGTCCCGCGCCGCTGACGCGCGCGTCGAAGTCCACCCTGCGATAGGCTTCCTGAGGGGAGGTCTGCATCAGCATGGTCAGCTCGACTTGTTCCACTGGGCGATCTGGTTGGTCAGCATCGCCAGCGTCGATTTCGATGCGCCGATGCGCGTTTCGGACGCGGTGTACTGCGCCACCAGCCGCGCGCGCAGCTTTTCCTGCTGTTCGGCAAGGTCGGTCTTTTCGGTGGTGAGGCCGGTCTTCTTCTTGGTGTAGCCCGCGATCGAGCTGCCCAGCGAATAGGCGTCCGACGTCGTCGTGGTGGCGCGGTAGATCTTGTCCACTGTGGCGAAGACGCCGTTGACGCCGTTGGTGAACATCGCCGCCACTCCTTTGGGATCGGCGGCCTGCGTGGCGCTGAGGCGGTCGGTGTCGAGGGTGAAGGTGCCGTCGCGCTGGAGCTTGAGGCCAAGGTCGGCCAGCGTCCTTGCCGCGCCCGTGGCGCCCGGCATGATCGTGGTGCCACCAAGGCCGGAGAGCGATCGCTTGAGCGCGCGGGCACCCGCATCGTTCGCCAGGTCGCCGCCCAGCGACGTGGCGCTGTTGAGGGCGGTGACGACTTCGTTCAGGGCATCGACGAAGTCCTGCATCGAACTGGCGATGGCGCTCGATGGGTCGGAGAAGCCGACCGTGGTGGGCGCGCCGACATTGGTGGCGGCCAGTTGCAGCTTCACGCCGGGGATCGCGTCGGTGACGGTGTTGGACGTGGCCGTCATCGGCAGGCCGTCCACCTTGAACGCGGCATCGGTGGCGGTGTTCATCAGCGTGCCGTTGGCGGAGCCGGGCGACCACGCGAGGGCGGACAGGCTGGCATCGCCAGTTTCCAGAACGAAGCCGTTGGCCGCGCCCTCCGCGCCCTTGAGCACCAGCTGCGCGCCGTTGACGGTGGTGGTGACATAGGCGCTGACGCCCGCATCCGCGCCATTGATTGCGGTGGCGACGTCGGCCAGCGTCGCGCCTTGCGGGATGGCGATACCGACTGCGGCGTGGGCAGTGTCGTGTGCGAAGGCGCCGCCTGTGACGGTGCCGAACTTCAGCGTCAGTGTGCCCGATCCGACCGGGCTGGTGGTGGCCGCAAAGGGCGCGCTCGCCAGCTGCTGGCGCGCGGCCAGTTGCGTCACTTCGAGCGAGAAACTGCCGCTCGGCTGGCTGGAGCCGGACAGCGTGGCGGTGGCGACGGCGGCATTGGCAATGCTGGGCGTGCGGGCCAGACTGCCCGAACGCACCAGCGCGCCCAGCGAGGTGTCGAGCCCCAGCATCAGCGACTTGATGTTGGAGGCGGCGGAAATCTGCGCGTCCAGCTTGTCTGACCGGGCCGCCAGCCGTTCGTTGCGCGATGCGAACTGGGCGTTCGCAAGGTTGTTGGCCAGCGCCGTCATGTCCACGCCGCTGCCCCCGCCAAGCGCGGTCACGATCGAGGTCGTGGTGGTGGCCGAAGTGGTGGAGGAGGTGCTGGTCATGCGCGTTAGAACGGCGGCGGCAGGCGGCGATTAAGGCTTGGGCCGATCATGACACCGACCCCGGATCGAGCCTTCCCTCGGCGTCGAAGCGCAGGGTCACCGGCACCGCGACTTCGGGATTTGGCCGCTTTTCCCCGCGTTTCAGCGCCAGAACGAAGGCAAGCAGCGCGGCAACGGCGACGTAGTGTTCCTCTCGGATCACCTGCCTTTCGCGTGTAGTGTAGAACACCGAGCGGGCAAGCGCGGGGTATTGCAGCACCGGCACCTTGTGCTCTGCCGCCAGTTCGCGCATCGCCAGCGCCTTGTCCCCGCGTCCCTTGGCGACGAGGATCGGCGCGGCGGCCTTCGCCGGGTCATAGGCCAGCGCGACGGCGAAGTGCGTGGGGTTGGCGATGACGAACTGCGCCTGCTGCATTGCCGGGACCAGCCCGCCCATCGCGATCTTGCGCTGCCGCTCCTTGATGGCGGCCTTCTTTTCGGGCGCGCCTTCGGCTTCCTTGGATTCGTCGCGCACATCCTGCAGCGTCATCATCAGCCGCTTGTTGCGGCGGAACAGCTGGATCGGCAGATCGACCAGCGCGATCAGGAACAGCCCGGCGGACAGCCAGAACAGCAGCAGGACGATGGTATTCCACGCCCATGCCAGCTGCGCGAACACGTCGCCGCGTCCCAGCCGGGCGAAGGCGTCGATCCGGCCCTCTGCCCAGACCCACGCGATCACCCCCAGCAACGCGACCTTGGCAAGGCCCTTCGCCATCTCGATCCAGCCGGAAGGGCCGAACACGCGCTTGAGACCGGACATGGGGTTCACCCGCGAACCCTTGGGTGCAAGGTTGCCGCCGATCCAGCGGCCCTGCCCGAAACTCAGCTGCGCCAGCAGGGATATGGCGACGACGCCAAGGCCCAGCACCGCGATCGGCGGCAGCGCGGCAACGAGGGCGCGGGTCAGCATCGTGCCGGGCGCAAATTCGTCCAGCCCGGCGCGGTCGAAGGTGAAGCTGGTGCGGATCAGATCCTCGCACATATCCAGCAGCCACGGCCCTGCCAGCAGCAGCCAGGCCCCGCCGATCGCCATCGAGGCTGCCGTTGCCAGTTCGCGCGGGCGGATGACGTCGCCGCGCTTGGCCGCATCGCGCAGGCGCTTTTCGGAGGGGGCGAAGCTCTTCTCGCCTTCCTGCTCGCTCACTGGAACAGTTCCTCGGCATGGTCGAGCGCTTCGGCGGAGAGGCGGGTGACGAGGTCGGTCAGCACCGGGGCCGAGATCATCATCGCCGCGATGCCGCCCAGCACGCCCATCGGCAGGCCCAGCGAGAACAGGTTGAGCGCCGGGGCGGAGCGGCTGAGCACGCCCGCCACCAGCTGCACCACCAGCAGCACCAGCGTCACCGGCAGCGCGATGGCGACCGCGGTGAGGAACATCTGGCCCGCAAAGCCCGAGACGAGGGAGAACCGCTCCGGCCCCAGCCAGGTCTGGCCCGGCGGGAATACGTCATACGACTGGATCACCAGCCCGAACCATTGCAGATGCGCACCCAGCGCCAGGAACACCACGGTCATCACGACCATGAAATACTGGCCGATCGCCGGGGACTGGGTGCCTGCCACGGGATCGACCGCGACGGCCATGTTCATGCCCATGCCGCCGCCGATGATCTCCGCCGCGATGATTGGCGCAGCGAACGACAGCTGCAGGATGAACCCCAGCGTCAGGCCGACCAGCACTTCGCCCATGACTGTTAACAGGCCCGGCACCGACAATAGCTGCGGCGGCGCCTGCACCTGCGTCCAGGCGCAGACCAGCACCGCCAGCGCGCCCGCCACCATGACGCGCACCTGCGGCGGCACCGTCACCGCGCCGAACAGCGGCGCCGCCACCAGTGCGGCGCCGATGCGGGTCATGACGAAGACCAGCCGCCAGAACTCGGCCTCCAGCGGGCCGAAGCCGAAGTCGACCCCGTTCATGATGGGCCGTTCAATGCGACGCCTGCGTCTGCTGGCCTGTGGCAGCGATCTGGGCAAAGATGTCCTGCGTGTAGTCGGCGATCAGCGTCATCATCGAACCGCCCAGCAGCACCAGCACCAGTGCGATGACGGCCAGCTTTGGCACGAAGGTCAGCGTCTGCTCGTTTACCGAAGTCGCGGCCTGCACGATCCCGATGACAAGCCCCACCGCCAGCGAGGCCAGCAGGACCGGCGCGGAGACGAGCGCGGTCACCCACAGCATCCGGTCCGCAAGGGCGAGGAGGGCGCTTATGTCATCCATCACCCGAAACTCTGCGCCAGCGAACCCATCAGCAGCGACCAGCCGTCCACCATCACGAACAGCAGCAGCTTGAACGGCAACGAGACGACCATCGGGCTCATCATCGCCATGCCCAGGCTCATCAGGACGGAGGACACCACGAGGTCGATCACCAGGAACGGCAGGAACAGCATGAAGCCGATCTGGAACGCGGTCTTCAGTTCGCTGGTCACGAAGGCGGGCAGCAGGATGGAGAACGGCACGTCGGCGGCGCTGGCAAAGCGCGGGGCCTTGGCCATTTCGGCGAACATCAGCAGGTCGCGTTCGCGCGTCTGGCGGATCATGAAGGCGTGGAACGCCTGCCCGCCGTTCCTGATGGCACCCTCGGCGTTCAGCGTGCCCGCCGCGTAAGGGGCGATGGCGGTGCGGTTCACCGTGTCCAGCGTGGGCGCCATGACGAACAGCGACAGGAACATCGACAGCCCGATCAGCACTTGGTTGGGCGGCGACTGCTGCAACCCGATGGCCTGCCGCAGGATCGACAGCACCACCAGAATGCGGGTGAAGCTGGTCATCATCAGGATCAGGCTGGGCAGGATCGTCAGCAGCCCCATGATGAGGAGCAGCTGCAGCGACATCGTCATGCCCGGCCCGTCGGTGCCGCCCAGCGAACCAAACGCGCGGTCAAGTGCGCCGGGGATGGCTGCGGGGGGCTGGCCGGTGGCCTGAGCGGCGGCCTGTTGAGCATGGGCGCTGGCAGAGATCACCAGCCCCATCACCACGGCACCGATAGCTCCGCAGCGGGAGAGGAAGCTCACTCCTCCACCTCCACCCGCTCGACCGGGCGCGGCCTTGCGGGCGCCTCCGCCAGCCGCGTCAGCCCGCTGCGCGATGCGGAGACGAGGATTTCGCGCCCGTGGAACTCGATCACCGCCAGCTTGAGCGTGGGCGACAGCATCGTGGTCTCGACAATGCGGATGGTCTTCGATCCCGTGCCGATCCCGGCGCGCGCCTGCACCATCTTCGCCAGCCGCAGGCAGCCCCACACCATCGCGGCGATCAGCGGCAGCAGGATCAGCAGCTTGAGGACGTACCACAGCATGAGCCCGCCCCTTCATTCACCGCTTTCGCCGGGCAGGCCCAGCGCATCGTCAGGGGCGGCGGTTTCCTCCACGCCCAGCATCTCGACGATGCGCAGGCCGAACCGGCCGTTGTGCGAGACGACCTCGCCCTTGGCGATGGGCTTGCCGTTGACCAGCACGTCGAGCAGGTCGTCGGTCATGCGGTCCAGCATGACCAGGCTTTCGGGGCCAAGCGCCAGAATGTCCTTCAGCTTCATCTGCGACCGGCCCAGTTCGACCGAAAGGCGCACATCGACGTCACGGAGAAAATCGAGGCCGCGGGAATGGATACTCATGTTTGTGGGTGTTCCTCGATCTTCAAATAGAGTTTCAAAAGGCATTCTGGACCTGGATCGCCACGCGATCCTCGACTTCGCCGACGGTGCCGGCAGCGATGGTGCGCCCGTCCACCCGCAGCGGCACCGCGCGCGCCACCGTCACCGGCAGCACGTCGCCGGGCCGCAGCGCGGACAGCCGGGAAAAGGGCAGGGTCATGTCGACCAGCACCGCCGTCACCTCGATCGGCAGCGAGGCGAAGGGTTCGCCGTCGGGGCCAGGGCGGCTGGTGCGCGGGGCCGCACGCCGCCGTCTGCGGGGCGCGACAAGGGCGCTCGCCAGCGTGCCCAGCGGAAAGGCAAGGGCAAGCGACCATGGTTCGGCGCCCGGTTCCTCGATCTCCAGCACGATCCGCAGCAATGGTTCGCCGGGGCCGAACGGGGCCAGCTGCGCCAGAACGGTGTCGCGCCGCAGCGGCATGACGCGGTGCACCTCGTCCCCACCCATCCCGGCGGACAGCGCGGCGGCGATGGCATCCTCCATGCGCGCCAGCAGCAGTTCGGCGGAAAGCGGAAAGCGCGTGGGCAGCGGATCGGGCAGCAGCCCGCGCCCGCCGAACGTGCGGTCCAGCAGCCGCAGCACCGGCGCCGCCTCGAAGCTGGCGAGCAGCGGCAGGCGCTTGGGGCCAAGACCCATCAGGGCATGCGCAGTCAGACCCTTTTCCTCGGCGATCAGGGCCTGCAGCGTGCCCTCGGCGGGAATGCCGATGCGCACCACGGGCGGTTCGCTGCCGGACACGCGGCCCAGCCCAGAGGGCAGGGTGCGCGCCAGCGTCTCTCCCAGCTGGGTCAGCGGGCGCACCATCTCGGCGATGGACGGCCCCGCGCCGAGCAGTTCGGCGGCGTGGCGGGCCTTGCGGGGCGGTGTGGAGGCAGCCATGCGCGGCCTCACTGGACGATGAAGTTGCGGAAGTAGACGGCGTCGACGCCGCCGAACCCTTCCTTCTGGACGAGCACCTGGTTGATCGCCGCCGTCATGCGCTTTTGCAGGCGATCCTTGCCTTCGGGGGTAGAGGCGTCTTCCTCGGGCGTGTCGGCAAGGATGCCCAGCAACCGGGACCGGATCGCCAGTTCGTGCTTGCCCAGCCATTGCAGCACCCGCCCGTCGCGCCGGGTGGAGCAGGCGATGCTGGCCTGCACCATCGCGTCGCTGCCCTTGAGGTTGGAGGTGAAATCGTCGGTGAAGGTGTAGTAGGCGGTGCGGTATTCGTCGCCGCCTTCGCTTTCGGCCTCTTCTCCGCCGCCTTCCTCACCCTCGCCTTCCTTGGCGGGGGGAGCGAAGGGGTCGACTTCGCCCTTCCTTACCAGCTGCGGGCCTTCGGGCTTCTTTTCCTCGGCATGGCTGCCGCCAATGACGCCCGCCGCCATCAGCCCGAACACGCCGCCGCCGCCCACCGCCAGCATGCCGACGGCGACCAGGATCAGCCCCAGCTTACCCTTCTTCTTTTTCGGCGCGTCGTCATCGACCTTGGGAGTCTTGTCACTCATTCACCAATTCCCTGTTGCGGCGGCGATCAGGCGTAGACGCCGCCCGGGCGACGATCGTCGCGGGGGCGGGCGGGCGTGCCGGGTTGTTGCTGGTCCTGCTGGCGCTGGCCGGTGTTGTTGCCGGCGCCGCCGTTCGTCCCTTCCCGGCGCTGCTGCTGTTGGCTGGCGGAGCCGTCGGCGCGTGCCTGCTGACCGTTCTGGGTCTGCGCGTTCTGGGCCTGTGCGCTCTGGCTCTGCTGCTGCGATGAAGGATTGTCCTGACGCGGCTGGTCCTGCGTACCGGCGCCCGCAGCGCCGCTGGCGACTGCGACGGCAGCGGCCTGTACCGCCGGTACGAAATCGGCATCGCGGCTGGACAGCGTGACCGAAAGGCCGCCTTCGTCCTGCCCCAGCTGCATCGCCACGCGCCCGAATTCGGCATGGTCGAAAGCGGTGCGTACCACATGCGGCGCGGCGGCTTCACGCGCTTCGGCAAGGCGCGAGACGAGCGTGTCGAAATCCTGCGGCGATTCGCTCACTGTCGATGGGGCGTGGCCGGCGATGGCGGCTTCCGGGGTAACAGACCCGGCTGCGGCAAGGGCGGGCGAAACCAACAACGAGGCGGGCGGCTGCGGATCCTCGGGGATGGGACGAGTGGCAGCAGGTTCCGAAGCGCTTGGCCGCTCAGCCGTGGCGTCTATCGAAACCGGTGCGCTGCGGTGCGGTTCAGGAGCGATGGCGGGCGTTTCGGGCGCAGGCGGTACGTCCGGCATCACCGTCGCGCGGGCCGGCGGCGGCTCGATGGTCGGCGCCGTGGCCATCCGGGGCGCAGGTTGTGCAGTGGCGCTCTGCTGCGGCATGGTTCGGGAATCGGGGCTTTGCACTGCCTGAGCCGGGGGCGGTGTCGCGGATGAGGGGGCATCACCGGGAATGCCCGCCGCGGCCTGCGCTATCGACAGCGCCACTGGCCGCTCAGGCAGCACCCCCGGCGTCGCCGCGACCGTTACCGGCGTACGAAGCGAAGGCTGCGCCGCCGCGTCAGTCATGGCGGCGGTGAATTTCGCCGTGTCGATGGCGGGCGGGGCGCGGTCATCCGCAATGCGGACGATCTCGATCGGCTCGAACCGGATCGCGCGAACCTGCTCGGGCACGATCGGCGAGGGCGACGCGCTCTGGTTCTCCGTCGGCTGAGCCGGCGTGCGAAGGGTGGCTGGTCGCGTGGTCCGGTCTGCTGTCACCGGAGGGGTGAGGATTGCCTGCACGTCGGGCGCCACCGGCGCCAGCATATCCGGCGCGGCAACGAGGGGCATCGTCGATGCGATCGCGTCCTTTGCGCCCGGCGCCGCGATGCTATCGGCAGGGGCATCGATCGTCGGAGCGACAGCCGCTTCGGGTGCGGTGCCCTGCGGCAACATCTTGCCGCTGCTCTTGCCGTTCTTGCCGTCCGGCAGCGGTGCCGCAGCGACGGTCGGCAGTGACTGGGCATGTGCAGGCACAAGCGCCGACGGTGCAGGCAAGGGCGTGCCTTCCGTCGACGCGGTGGCGGGCGGCGCTTTGGAAGGCGCGGCAGCGCCGTTCTCGGCGACCGATGATCCGGCAGCCAGATGCACGGTCAGCGCGATGCGTGACGGCGCGGAAAAAGCCGGGATGGGAGCATCGGGATCAGGTTCCGCCCTTGGCGCGGAGGTTGCGACGCCTGCCTGCTTCACCAGCGCTTCAAGGCCGCTCTGCACGCCCTTCACGGCATCCGCCAGCGGCGTTGCGGCTGCGGCGGTCAGGCCGGTGGCGGTCAGGCCGGTCGCGGTCAGTGAGGGCATCGCAGGCGGCCCTTCTTCCCCCGGCGCAGATACAGGTGCACCCGCACTGCCCAGCAGCGCGGCAAAGTCGCCGGGCAGGGCGACAGCCGCCGATGCGCCCGGCGTCGGGGGGAGAGCGACGGTCAGCGTGGGGGCGGTACTCTGGATCATGCGGAGCGTCGGTCCTTGGGCAATGGGGCGTGTCAGGGTCAGGCAGGCCCGCCCCGGCAAAGGTTAATCAAGTTCCGTGCCAGACGCCCTTTTGCCGCCCAGTGCGGGCTCTTGCGCCTTGCTGGCGACGACGCGGGCCTGCGCCGTGGCGCGGTCCTCGATGGCGGCGCGGCGGCGTTCCGCTTCGACCAGCAGCTGTTGCTTGGCATCGGCGATCGCCTGGGCCCGCAGCGCGTCGCCATCGGTGGTGCGGGTAAGCGTTCGCATTCCGTCGACGAAACGCCCGACCTGATGCAGCGAAGCGCCATCCGGCGCGTCGCGGCGGGCGGCGTATCCGGCGGCGAGGTTTCGGGTGCGGTCGGACAGGTTGCGCAGTTGCGCCAGCGTGCTTTCCGCCTGCGCCGCCTCGGTCGCCGCTGTCTGCTTGGCGATCGCGCGCAGTTTTTCCAGCCGGTTGAGCCGCGCCAGCTTCTTGCGCTCGGCGGTCATGACATCAGGCTCGTCAGCTGGGCGGCGCTTTGTGCCAGCGTCACGACTTCGCCCTGCGGCTGGCACAGGAAGCCGGTGAGCGCGCCGTGCATGGCGATCGCGCGGTCGAGCTGCGGGTCTGCGCCCTGTCGATAGGCCCCCATCAGCACAAGGTCGCGGTTAGCCTCGTAGCTGGCGGTCAGCGCGCGGAAGGTGCGGGCCGCCTGCTGATGCTCACGCGGGACGATGTCATTCATCACACGACTGAGGGACGCTGCGATGTCTATCGCCGGATACTGCCCGCGCTGGGCCAGATCGCGCGACAGCACGACGTGTCCGTCCAGGATCGACCGAGCGGTGTCCACCACCGGGTCGTCCTGGTTGTCGCCGTCCGCCAGCACGGTGTAGAGGCCGGTGATCGAGCCGCCGCTGGCCGCCGAATTGCCCGCGCGCTCCACCAGCTTGGTGATCGTGGCAAGGGCGGACGGGGGGTAGCCGCGCGCTGCGCCGGGTTCGCCCAGCAGCAGGCCGATCTCGCGCCCGGCGTGGGCCACGCGGGTCAGGCTGTCCAGGATCAGCAGCACGTTGCGGCCCGCTGCGCGGAAATGCTCGGCCATCGACGTCGCCAGCATCGCCCCGCGCAGGCGCAGATTGGGGGCGTGGTCGGCGGGGACGGCAACGATGACGGTCTTGTGCCGCTTGGCATCGTGCATGTGGCGTTCGACAAAGTCCGACACCTCGCGCGCGCGTTCGCCGATCAGGCCGACGACGATGATGTCCGCGCTGGCGCCGTGGGCGATCATGTCGATCAGCACCGACTTGCCGACGCCCGACCCCGCCATCACGCCGATCCGCTGGCCAATGCCGAACGTGGTCATCGCGTTCAGCGCGCGCACGCCGGTGTCGAACGGGCGGCGCACCGGACTGCGGTCCAGCGCCGAGGTGCGCACGCCGCCGGACGGCCATTCGAGCCGGGTGTGGATGGGCAACCCGCCGTCGATCGGCAGTCCCTCTCCATCCACCGCGCGGCCCAGGAACGCCTCGCCCACCGGCAGCATGCCGGGATGCCCCTCTGGCACGACGCGGGCGCCCGGGCGCAGAAGCGTGGTGTCGCCCAGCAACATCATCATCGTGCGCCCGTTGCGAAAGCCGATGACCTCTGCGGCGAGCGTCGCGCGCCCGTTGGCGACCTTGCACAGCGCGCCGACCGGGATCGACAGCCCGCTGACTTCCAGCAGCCCGCCGTCGCAGGCGGTGACGATGCCGAACCGGCGCGGGCCGAGTTCGGCAGGGGCGGCGGCGAAGTCGGCGAGTATCCGGGCGTATGTCATCAGACCCTGTCCTGTCAGGCCTGATGCAGCGCTTCGGCGATGGCCAGGCGCCAGGCGGCAGGGCCGTCCTCGACGCCGCCGGTCGCGGTTTCGACGCGCACGGTGCCGCGTTCCAGCAAGGGATCGGGGCGCACGGTCCAGTCCGCTTGAAGGCGTGCGGATACCAGTTCGATGTCGGCGGGGTGCAGCCGCACCACCCGCTCGTCGTCGGCGCGCGTGAGCATGGACACGGCGCGGGCGATGCGGTTGGTGAGTGCCACCTCGTCCAGCGCCAGCGGGCCGAGCGCCGCTTCGCACAGGGCTGCTACGGTATCGCGCAGGCGCAGCCGCAGGTCTTCGGCCATCGTCGCGTCGAGCCGGGCGAAGGACAGCGCCAGTTCCTCGCGCGCGCGGTCGTCGGCCAGCATGCGTGCGGCGGCCTCGGCGGTGGCGGTGGCATGGCCCTCGGCATAGCCGCGCCCGTATGTCTCGGTCAGGATGTCGGGCGCGTCCGCAGCGATGTCGTGATGCGGCACGAGTATCTCGGGCAGGGCGCTGAATCGCGTGGTGGGGCGGAACGCGGGCGCCTGCCCCAGCGCCTCGGCCAGCGAGATGCGCGGTCGCGGGACAGTGAAGCCCATGTCAGACATAGTCGTCATCCCCCGATGAGCCGAAGACGATGGCGCCGTCCGCCGCCAGCTTGCGGGCGACGGCGACGACGGCCTTCTGCGCGGTCACCACGTCAGCCAGCTTGACCCGTCCGCGCGCGGCTATCTCGTCGCGCACGCCGTCCGCGGCGCGGCTGGACATGGCGCGGAAGAAGACCTCCCGCTCGTCCTCGGAAATGCCCTTGAGTGCATCGATCAGCGTTTCGTTGGGCACGTCGCGCAGCAGTGCCCCCATCGCCTGCGGGTCGAGGACGAAGAGGTGCTCGAACTTGAACATCTCCTCCTCGATCTGGCGGGCCAGCACCTTGTCGCGCTTGGTCAGCGCGCCCATGACGTGCTTTTCGGCGACCTTGCCGATGGAATTGATGATCTGCGCGGCCTCGCGCGCGCCGCCCATTTGAAGCGGGCGTTCGCCATGCGCCTCGGAAATGCGGCGGGACAGCACTTCCTCCAGCATCTCCAGCGCATGGGGCGCGACGGGGCCGAGGGTGGCGATGCGGTGGACGATCTCGGGCTGCACCTCGGGCGGCAGACCGTGCATCACCGCCGCCGCCACTTCGGGGTCCAGCTGGATCAGCAGCACGGCGATCGCCTGCGGATGCTCGCCCTTCACCAGCGGGATCAGCGCATCGGGCGTCAGCCAGCGCGCCAGTTCCAGCGAGGACGTTCCCGTGGCCGCCGCCGCCGGAGCTATGCGGCGCATCATGTTCTCGGTCTTCACCTCGCCCAGCGCCCGGTTCATCATCGTGCGGACCTGGCCGACGCGATCGTGGACGACGAGGCCCATCTTCTCGGTCTTCTCGACAAAGCCGGTGATGGCGCTGGCGATGACGTCCGGGCCGATCTCGCCCAGTTGCACCATCTTTTCGCCCAGCAGGCGCAGTTCGTGGGGTTCGAGCGCAGACAGGATATGCGTGGTCTGGTCCTCGTCCAGCAGCATCATCATGACCGCCGCGTTGTCGACGGGGGCCATCGGGCTAATTTCGGTCATCAGGCGGCTTTCTGGTCGTCAGGCGGGTTGAGCATCTGGCGCAGGACAAGGACGGCGCTATCGGGCTTTTCGGCAACGAGGCGCTGGGCGATTTCCAGCTGGCGGGCGAGGAGTTCGGCACGGCTGATCTCAACCGCGACGCCTTCGACGTCCGAGATTTCCGGGCGCGCGGTGAGGGCGGCGGTGGTGGAGGGCAGGCTGTCGTCCAGCTGGACGTCGCCCTTCCTGCCCTTCTTCGCCGGTTTGCCGCCGCGCAGGGCGGTGATCATCGGCCGCACGCCCAGCAGCAGCACCAGCAGCACGGCCAGCACCGCTGCGCCGTTGCGCACGATCATGGCGAACCAATCAGTCTCGTAGAACGGCGTTGCCTCGACCGGGGGCGGGGTGAACTTGCGGGTGACGATCTTCACCGTGTCCCCCCGCGCCTGATCGGCCCCGACCGCCGCGCTGACGAGCGACTGCAGATCCTGGATTTCCTGCGGCTTGGCTCCCTTCATGGCGTCGGCACTGATGGCGACGGCCACGGTCAGGCGCTTGATGTTGCCGGGACCGGTTTCGGAAACCGACACCTGCCGGCCCAGTTCGTAGGTGCGGCTGGACGAACTCTCGCCGTTCTGCGGGGTGGCGCCGGGCGCAGTGGCGGTCGGCGTCCCCTGCGGCGCGCCGGGGACGGCCTGCGTGGCAGGGGGCGGGGTGTTGGACAGGACGCCGGGCACACCGCCCGCCTGCCCCGCGCCTGCGGTGGAGGACTGCTGCTGCTGTTCGCTGCGCACCACCCCGTCCTTGTCGTAGCTTTCGCGCGCGGCGGTCACCTGATCCATGTTCAGTTCCACCTGCGCCTCGGTGGTGAACTTGCCGTCGCCCAGCATCGGGGTGAGCAGCTGTGAAACCTGTTCGCGCAGCTTGGATTCAAGGCGCGATTGCATGTCGAGCCGCGCGTTGTCGCCGTTGCGGCTGCCTTCGGACAGCAGTTGCCCATGCTGGTCCACCACGCGCACGGCATCGGGCGACAGGCCCGGCACCGATGCGGCGACGAGGTTGACGATCGCCGCGACCTGGCTCTGACTGAGGCTGCGGCCCGAACGCAGGCGCACCATCACCGACGCGGTGGGCGCCACGTTGTCCCGCACGAAGACCGAGCGTTCGGCCTCTGCCAGATGCACGCGCACAGCCTCCACGCCGTCGATCTGGCCGATGGTCAGTTGCAGGTCGTGTTCGCGCGCGGAACGCAGCCGCTGCCCTTCCAGCGTGCGGCTGGCGCCCATCGGCAGCTTGTCCAGCATCTGGTCGCCGCTTTCGGGGCTGGACAATGCACCGTCCTGCGCCACCAGCATGCGGGCCTTGTAGTAATCCGCCTCGGACACGGTGAGGGCGCCGGTCTGGTTGTCGATGCGATAGGCGATCTGCGCCCCGTCGAGCGCTTCCGCCACGCCCGCGCGCTCCGAATCGTCAAGCTGGGCGTAGAGGACGCGCTGCGGGGTGGGGGCCATCAGGCTCCAGGTCAGCGCTGCGCCGCCGATCGCGGACAGGCCGATGAAGACCGGCAGCATCTTCCTGACGGCGGGCTGCTGCGTGATCGCGGAAAGCCGCGTCAGCACGCTGCCACCAGCGGCGAACGGCGATGCGGGACCGCCTGCGGGGACGAGGTCGGCCATCTACTCAGACTCCCATCCGCATGATGTCCTGATAGGCGGACAGCAGCTTGTTGCGGACCTGCAGCGTGGCTTCGAAGGCGACGCCCGCTTCCTGCCTGGCCAGCATGACCTTGGCGACGTCGGTGACCTCGCCCTTTTCGTAGGCGACGGAGAGGTCTTCGGAGCGCTGCTGCACGGCGCTGACGCCGTTCAGGGCGCTATGCAGGCTGTTGGCGAAGCCACCGCCCGCGCCCTCCGTGGCAGAGGGCTGGTTGGCGGCCTGCGTGGTGTGGATTTCGCGCAGAAGGTCGTTGCGAGAGATGATCTGCTGGCGCAGCGCCAGGATCTGCTGAATCCCGCCGCCCGCACCGATGGAGGGAAGACCGTTCATCGGCCACCCCCGGCGGCGCGATGGCTGATCTCGATCCCGGCCTCACGCATGGAGGCCAGCCGATAGCGCAGGGTGCGTTCCGAAATGCCCAGTTCGCGGGCGGCGCGCAGGCGGTTGCCGCCGCATGCGTCCAGCACTTCCACGATGTGGCGCGCCTCGGAATGCTGGACGATGCTGGACAGCTTGCGCGTTGCCCCGTGGTCGTCGGCATCGATGTCCGGCACCATGCCCGCGCCGCCATGGGCCACGGCAAGCCCGCCGATGGCCAGATGGCTGACAAGGCGCGCCGGGCTGTCGAACACGATGTGCTCGGGCGCGATGGTGGCGCTGCCCTGCGACAGCAGCAGGGCGCGGCGCACCACGTTCTCCAGTTCGCGCACATTGCCCGGCCACGAATGCAGCTTGAGCATCGCCAGCGCGCTTTCGGTGAAGCACGGCGTCGTCCCCGGCGAATGGCGCAGCGCCAGCGCGAAGGCGAGCGGAGCGATGTCGTCCGCGCGTTCGCGCAGCGGGCGCAGTGTCAGGGGGAAGACGTTGAGGCGATAGTAAAGGTCCGCGCGGAAGCGGCCTTCGGCGACTTCGGCGGGAAGGTCGCGGTTGGCGCAGGCGATGATCCGCACGTCCACCTTGATCGCCCGGGTCGAGCCGATCGGCACCACTTCCTGTTCCTGCAGCGCGCGCAGCAACTTGGCCTGCAGCGGCAGCGGCAGTTCGGCGATCTCGTCCAGCAGCAGGGTGCCGCCGTCCGCAGCACGCATGAAGCCCTCGCTGGCTGAAGTGGCGCCGGTGAAGGCGCCCTTCTGGTGGCCGAACAGCATCGCTTCCAGCATCGTTTCGGGCATGGCGGCGCAGTTCACCGCGATGAACGGCCCGGCGCGGCGGTTGGAACGCATGTGGATGAAGCGGCTGAGCACTTCCTTGCCGGTGCCGGTCGGTCCGTTGATGAGAACGGGGATGTCGCTGACGGCCAGCCGTTCGGCCAGCGCGAAGACCGACAGGCTTTCCGGATCGGCGGCGATCGGGTCTTCCGGCCCGGCCATGGCCGCCAGGATCATCGCCAGCGAACTTTCGCTGACGGGATCGGTGTACGTGACCGCCGTGTGCCCGGCGCCTTCGCGCACGATCGCCGGGGTCGCAGCGCGCGACAGGGTGACGCGGCGGTTGCGCGGCTTGATCGGGCTGTGGTCCTCGCCATCGCGAAAATCGATTGCAGAGACATCGAAAAGAGAGGCGGCGATAGCACCCGCGCGCTGCATCAGCGGGCCGTGCAGGCGGAGCGTTTCCTGGGTGTAGAGCAGTCCGACCATGTCGCATTCCTTCCGGAATTAACCGTGTTCCGAAGATGCTTATGCAGGGGGCACGGCAAAAAGAGCGGTAATTTAAGGGGGCGTAGGTTTGCGTAGTCCTGCCACCGGACATTTCGGAGCGCGCGTTGCGCCCGCGCGCGCGTAAGGCCCCCGCAATGCGGGCGTGAGGCGCGTCCGGGCCGAGATCGCCCGTTTGTCATTGGTGGTTCGGAACAGCCGCGCATGGCTTGCCGCCGCGTTAAGATTCGGGAAGCGGCTGGCCCGCCACACGAATCGGGCCTTGCGAATGCGGGGCAACGCCAGGCGCGATTCGGACCCGCAAACGATTGTTGATGGCCGGACTTAAAGTTCCCCCGCTGCTGCCGGTCTAGTGGCTGGCGGCGCTGGGAACCCACCCGCCGGGACCAACGGGACACTTCACGGGAACACGCACAATGTCTGTCATCAACACCAACATCAGCGCGATCCGCGCTTCGAACGCTTCCAATTCCGCCAACAAGATGCTGGGCACGGCGATGGAGCGCCTGTCGACCGGCAAGCGCATCAACTCGGCCAAGGACGACGCGGCGGGTCTGGCGATCTCGAC
>NZ_JBNPXM010000008.1:0-226638 GCF_050433305.1 Novosphingobium gossypii
CTGACGTTGCCTGCCACATCGGTGCTGCGCACCTGCACGCCGGTATAGGTGCCCTCGGCCAGCTCGAAGCTGGTGCCGCTGCCCGTGGTCCACGTGGCGCCGCCGTCGAGGCTGTACTCCCACGTCGCGCCCGGCTCCAGGCCGCCGACATTGACGGTGCCGTCGCTGGTCAGGCCATCGCCCGGCGTCGCGGTGTCGCTTGCCAGTGCCACCGTCGGCGGGAGAATCGTCGCGTCCACGGTGACGGGACCGAGTGACGTTTCCGGGCTGACGTTTCCGGCGGCATCGGTCTGGCGAACGCGCACGCTGGAGTAGCTGCCTTCGGCCAGCGTGAAGCCGGTGCCCGTACCCTGCTGCCACGTCACGCCGCCGTCGGTGCTGTACTGGTAGGTTGCGCCGGTTTCGACGCCGCTTACCACCAGCGCGCCGTTGCTGGTGATCCGGTCTACTGCGGAAGCGCCGGTATCGTTGCCGAGAGCAAGGCCCGGGGCGGCAGGAGCGTTGTTATCCCCGCCGCCGGACCCCTTGCCGCCCCCGCCGCCCCCGGCGACGGCAGCCACAAGGCCCGCTCCGCCCAGCAGGCCGAGTGCGGGAACGAGCAGGGACATGCCGCCGCCCTCTGCCGCCACGGCGACTCCGAGAACTTCCTTGATGTCGCTGATTTCGTAGAGGCGCAGCGCACCGTCGTGACTGATGCCCCAGAAGCGGCCGTCATGGTCCTGGAAGACGACGTCGCTCTGGCTGTTTGGATGAGCCTTGTCGTAGTAATCGACGATGCGGACTTCCTCGCCCGATCGCAGCCGGATGAGCAGGTCGTTGCCTTGCCGTTCGACACTGGCGACTTCGGTGTGATCGATGTCCAGCTTTACGACGCTGGGCGCATCCAGATCGATGACGTCCTGCGAGATTTCGCGCGTCTTGCCCGTCGCCTTGTCGATGACCTGTGCAACCATGCCCGCCTCCTAAATGTGGCGGTCGCGCAATGATGGGCACTGCAGCTCAGGGCTGAGCACCGCGCGCGCAACCGTCCTTCTCCGGAACACAGAATACGGACGGGGGCAGGTTAGTTCGTGATTGATCCGGTTTCGGAATCAATTCACTGCGCCGGCCTTTGCGCGCTTGCTGCCTGCGGGAAAGCCCGATAGCGCGAACATTTGCCGGCATGCCTGCAGAGACGTGCCGGAAACCAACATGGATTGAGACTGTCGATGCCAGCCCTGAATGACCTTGCCCAACTTGGCCAACGTGTTGCCGCAACTCACGGGTGGGCGGCGGCCAGGGCGTTCAAGGCCTATACCTGGAGCGAACAGGATCAGGCCGGCATCGCCGCCTGCGCATCGGACATCCTGAAGCTGTTTCCACCGTCCGCCGACAACGCCAGCCTGCTGACGGCGACGCTGGCGTTTCAGCTTCAGCGCAGGGTGGGCGCACCGATCTATCTTGTGGCGGGGACGCTCAGCGTCGGCGGCGTCGCGGTGCGGAGCGGTCGGTTTCCGTCCGATGGTTCCAGCCCCTTCGCCGCCGGAGCGCCGGCATGGCCGGGCCATCTGTGGATCATGGCCGGACCCAACGTCATCGACGCCGCAATCTTTCGGCTGGCCAATTCGCCGGACTGTCCGCCCGTGCTGGCGCGCCACGTCCACTCGGTGTTCGGCCCGGACAAGGGGCTTTATGCCGATCACTGGCGCCAGTCCCGCCGGCAGGGGCTGGAGTACGATCCGCAGTATGTCCTGAGCCAGCCGGACATGGATGCGCTTCTGGCAACCGCGTATGGCCTCATCAACGACAGCAAGGCTTAGCCCGGTGCTTCCCGTCCTCTACAGCTTCAGGCGCTGCCCTTATGCAATGCGGGCAAGGCTGGCGCTGGCGGTGAGCGGCACCGAGGTCGAACTGCGCGAAATCAAGCTGTCCGCCAAGCCCGAAGCGATGCTGGCCGCCTCGCCCAAAGGCACGGTGCCGGTTCTTGTCCTGCCCGATGGAACCGTCATCGAACAGAGCATCGACATCATGCGCCAGGCACTGGCCTGGCATGATCCCGAAGGCTGGCTGGGCCGGGACGACCCGGCGCTCATTGCCGCCAACGACGGCCCGTTCAAGTCCGATCTGGACCGATACAAATATCCCGAGCGCCATGACGCGGACGCGGGCTTGCACCGGGCAAGCGGGCTTGCCTTCCTGCAGCAGCTGGACCGGCTGGTGGCAGCGAAAGGCAATCTGGGCGGCGCGGCGCCGGGTCTGGCAGATGCGGCGATCGTTCCGTTCGTGCGGCAGTTCGCCGCGGTCGACGCGGAATGGTTCGCGGAACAGCCGCTGGACAGCCTAAAGCGCTGGCTGGCCGACTATCTGGCGTCTCCGCTGTTCGCCGCGATCATGCTGCGTGTATCGCCGTGGTCTCCGGCGGACGTGCCGCTGGTGGTGAACTGGCGGGAAGCGGCGGCGGCCATTACGCCTTCCGACGGCGGCGCCTGACACGATGAATGTTGCGAAAGCGATGACGCGCCGGGGCGCCTCAAGGCTGGTCATCGCCGCGCTCTATGCCGCTGCGGGCATGCTGCACCTTGGCTGGCCGGCACCGTTCGTATCCATCGTGCCGCCGTGGGTTCCCTTCGCGCCGCAAGTCGTGGCTCTGACCGGACTGGCGGAACTGGCAGGTGCTGCGGGCCTGCTTCAGGCGCGTTCGGAGACGATCCGGATTGCGGCGGCATGGGGGCTTGCCGCCTATGCGCTGTGCGTCTGGCCTGCCAACGTGCAGCACATGCTGCTGGATCACGCGCGGCCCGGCGGTGGCCTTGGCCCGGTTTACCACTTGCCCCGGCTTGCGCTTCAGCCTGTCCTGATCTGGTGGCCGTTGTGGGCGGGCGGTGTGATCGCGTGGCCGTTCAGGAACACGAACAGGAAAGACCCCCCATGATCCGAAGCCTGCTGCGCGTCTGCATCCCGCTGGCCCTGCCCTTGGTTGCCATAATCCCCGTCCCTGCGCTGGCAGATACTGCCCCGGTCGCGGTCGCCACTTTGCCTCAGGTCATGCCCCAGCCTGCGGCCATGGCGCTGACCGGCGGCACCCTTTCGATCGACAAGACCGCGACGATCGTCGTCATCGGTCCTGAAGACCGCGAAGTCGTGCGCTTAACCCGCGAGGCGCTGGCTTTGCTGGGCGTGCAGCGCATCCGCACCGCGCGCCGCGTTCCCCGGTCGCCTTCAGAGACCTGCGTGGTGCTGGGTGCAGGCGACGTAGCGGCGCTGGCAACCGCGCTGCGCACGGTCGGGGGCACGCCGCCAGCTGTACCTGAAGGGTATACGCTGGCGAGCAAGGCGATGGACAACGGCGCCGCGTTGATCGTCCTTGCGGGCAGGGATGCGGACGGCCTCTATTACGCCGGGCAGACGCTGAAGCAGATCGCGCGGCGGGGCACCCTGCCTGCCCTGCGCATCGAGGATCGCCCTCGCATGGCAGTTCGCGGTACGATCGAGGGGTTCTATGGCGCGCCTTGGTCGCTTGCGGATCGTCTGGCTCACGTTGCCTTTCTCGGCAGCCTTAAGGCCAATACCTACGTCTACAGCCCCAAGGACGACCCCTTCGCCCGCGATCGCTGGCGTGAACCCTATCCCGCAGCCACGCTGGCGCAACTGGGCAGGCTGGTGACGGCGGCGCGCGCGCAGCATGTGCGTTTTACTTATGCCATCTCTCCGGGTCCGTCGATCTGCTATTCCGACCCTGCCGATCTGGCTGCGCTGAAACGCAAGTTCGGCGCCTTCTCCGAACTCGGCGTGCGCTCGTTCTACATCGCCTATGACGATATCGCATATGACAAATGGAACTGCGAAGCCGACCGCGCCGCGCTGGGCGAACCGGGCAAGGCGGCCGCGGGCCGGGCGCAGGCGGGGCTGACCAACACGATCATGGCCTGGCTGGCCGCCCGCGACGGCGACGAAGCGGAACTGATGATCGTGCCGACCGAATACTACGACGCTCTGGAAAGCCCCTACAAGGCCGCATTGCGCGCGGTCGATCCGCGCGTCTTGGTGCAGTGGACCGGCACCGACGTCGTCCCGCCGTCCATCGCGATCCGCGACGCCAAGGCCGCCACCAAGGCATTCGGGCGCAAGACGCTGCTGTGGGACAACTATCCGGTCAACGATTTCGAAGAATCGTCGGGCCGCCTGCTGATGGCGCCTTACGACCGCCGCGAACCGGGCCTGGCAGATCAGTTGAACGGTATCCTCGCCAATCCGATGAACCAGGAGGCGCCCAGCCGCGTCGCCGTCACCGGAAGCGTCGCGTTCAGCTGGAACGACCGCGATTACAACCCCGGCAAGACGTGGGTCTGGGCCGCACGGGAACTGGCATCGGGTGATGAAGCCACAGCACAGGCACTGCTGCTGCTTTTCGATCTGGAGCACCTTGCGCCCACGTTCGGCAGCCAGCCATGGCAACCGCAGTCTCCCGGTCTGGCGCGCGTGCTGGATACCGTGACCGATGCCCTGGCGAACGGATCCCCGCAGGCGCAGCGCAGTGCGCTTCAGGATCTGTCGATCCTTGCCGACCGCATCACTGCTGCCCCGGCCACCATCCGCACGGGCGTTCGCGACCCCGGCTTTCTGTCACAGGCAGCCCCCTGGCTCGATGCTATGGGGCACTGGGGCAAGGCGTTGCAGGCAACCTCTGCAGGCCTGACCGCCGCCCTCGCCGCCGATCCGGCCAGCGCCATCCGGTTCGCCAAAGCGGCGAGCGAGGTTGAGGCAGCATCGGCCATATCGACAATCCCCGGCACCACCCGTCCCCAAGGCAAGGTGCGAATGGGTGACGGCGTGCTGGACCGCTTCATCCGCGACGCTCCCGCCCTGGTCGCCAATTAAAGAGCAGCAGCGCTCTATCGGTCCCAGTAAGCTGGTGTACCGATCTCTGCGCGCAACCAGTCCGTCAGCGCCGCGACTTTGGCAGAGGCGGTGCGATTGCGCACGTAGGCGACATGGAGTTCGGCGGATTCCGCCTCCGCTCCCACCTCGACCTGCCGCAGCGCGCCGCTGGCCAGATGTTCGTGCGTGAAGAACGTCGGCAGCAGCGCGATGCCTAGGCCCGCCAGCGCCGCATCGCGCATCACGATACCGCTGTTCACCCGCAGGCGCGCGCGCGGGCGCAGCACGGTTTCACCCTCGTCGGACCGAAAGCGCCAGTCTGCCGCGCGGTTGGAATAGAGGATGGCGCTGGCTTGCCTCAATTCTTCCAACGAAGCCGGGATGCCGTGCCTGTCCAGGTAGCACGGCGCGGCAACCAGCAGCCGTCGGCTTGTCGCCAGGCGTTTCGCGATAAGCCGGGTATCCTGCACTGGCCCATGGCGGATCACCGCATCATACCCTTCGGCGGCCGGATCGATGAACCTGTCGTCCAGGTCGAGGCTCAGTTCTATGGCGGGATGCAGCGCAAGGAATCCGTTCAGCATCCGCCCCAGATGCAGCATGCCGAACCCGGTCGGCCCGGCCAGACGCAGCGGGCCGCCCAGCGATCCGCGCCGTTCGGTGATCTCCGCCTGCGCCTCTGCCGTTTCGCGGATGATGCGGCGTGCGCGGTGCAGGAACAGTTCACCCTCTACCGTCAGGGTCAGCTTTCGCGTGGTGCGCTGCATGAGGCTGGCGCCCAGCAGCCGTTCCAGTTCGGCCACGCGTTCGCTCACCACGGACTTGGCCAGGCCAAGGCGGCGGGCGGCCTCGCTTATGGACCCGGCGTCCGCCACCGCGACGAACGCCGCCATTCCC
The DNA here is from genome assembly GCF_050433305.1 of Novosphingobium gossypii. Lineage (NCBI taxonomy): Bacteria > Pseudomonadati > Pseudomonadota > Alphaproteobacteria > Sphingomonadales > Sphingomonadaceae > Novosphingobium > Novosphingobium gossypii. The sequence goes on from NZ_JBNPXM010000008.1 coordinate 5,755, forward strand.
TCCAACTTCATCATCGTTCGGCATTCCCGAAAGGCGGTTCCGGAATTTGGCGGCTAGCGCGCACGATGGCCTGAAATCATCTTGGCGTCGACCGTCCGCAACCTGCGGGATACGGGCAGACATCAGGAGCCAAGCGAATGACCACTTTTTCAGACAAGACAGCCCTCATCATCGGCGGCAGCCGGGGCATCGGCGCCGCGATCGTACGTCGCCTGAGCGCAGACGGCGCGGCGGTAACATTCTCCTACGCAGGATCTGCAGAAGCCAGCGCCGCGCTGGCGGCAGAGACGGGGGCCACCGCCGTCCGATCGGACGCAGCAGACAGGAGCGCGGTGATCGACCTCGTTTCCGCCGCCGGCCCTCTCGACATACTCGTCGTCAACGCAGGCGCGCTGGTGTTGGGCGATCCCCTGGAACTGGACGCCGACATGGTGGACCGCATGTTCGACATCAACATCCGCGCGCCCTATCACGCCGCCGTCGAAGCCGCGAGACGGATGCCGGACAATGGCCGGATCATCTTCATCGGTTCCACCAACGGGGACCGCATTCCGTTCGAAGGCGGGGCCGCCTATGCGCTCACCAAGTCCGCGATCCAGGGCCTCACCCGTGGCCTGGCCCGCGACTTCGGATCGCGCGGCATCACCGTCAATGCCGTCCAGCCCGGGCCGACCGACACGGACATGAACCCCGGCGACGGCCCGATGAGCGATCTCATGCACACCTTCATGGCCATCAAGCGCCACGCCCGCGCGGACGAGGTCGCCGGTATGGTCGCTTATCTTGCCGGCCCCGAAGCCGGGATAGTCACGGGCGCGCTTCACACCATCGACGGCGGGTTCGGCGCCTGACCACGCGTTTCTCGCGCCTTGTCCTGTTGCGGACGATGGCCGGTGAGGCGGCGGTAGAACCGGGAGAAGTACGAGGAATCTGCGAACCCCAGTTCGTCTGCCACCTGCGCCACTCCGGCATTGGTGAAGCCCAGCAGCCGCCGGGCTTCAAGCAGCAGGCGGGCATGGATCAGCTCTGTCGGCGTGCAGTCCAGGCCGCGCCGACAGATCCGTGTCAGCGTCCTGGTGGTGACGTTCAGTTGCGCGGCGTACCAGGCGATGCTGCGGTGTTCGCGAAGGTGCGTCTCGATCATGCGCCGGAACGCGACCAGCCGCTCCTCGTCGGCAGTCTCCTCCTGCGCGGGCTCGGGCAGCGACCTGACCAGCGCCTCGGCCAGCGCCATGAACAGCGGCTGCGGCGCGCGCCAGTCGGCCTGACAGCCCAGCATCTCGTCACACAGCCACGACACCCGCCCCAGATTGGCTTCGGGTATGGCGCCGCACGCCCCGTGCGTCAGCAGGCGCAGCAGCGGATCGCTGCCTCCCCCCGCACGTGAGGTGAACCCCGCAGACAGCGTCAGGACGTGCCCGGCGGTCTCCGGCGTGAAGCGGAACCCATGGACGCTGCCGATCGGCACGATCATGTAACAGGGCGCGATCAAGTCTCTGACCTGATCATCACAGCGGAACTGCACCTGTCCGCTGGATAACAGCAAAGCCTGCACGCTGCGTAAGTGACGGTGCGGTGATATTTCCCAGTCGTACAACGCGCTGCGTGTCGCGATCGTCTCTATATGCGCGAATTCCGGGACGTTATCGCTCAGCATCTCTCCGTAAAGGATGAATTCGGGTATTGCCGAGTGCCGCATCGTGCTGTCTCAAAAGTACCTGAAATTTGACCGCCCTGTCTCTTCCTGCACGGCGCTGTCGCTGTCAATCCATGCTTATGTGAACGCGCCGGATCAGAGCGTGTCGCGCGTGGAGATTCTCTCATGAAGACACAGGTCGCCATCATCGGCGCAGGGCCCGCGGGTCTGCTGCTGGCCCACCTCCTCAAGGCAGAGGGCGTGGAGTGCATCGTCATCGAACGTCAGACCGGCCCCTACATCCTGTCGCGTATCCGCGCTGGCGTGCTGGAGCAGGTGACGGTCGGCCTGATGGAACGGCTGAGCCTGGACGCCCGCATGAAAGCGGAGGGCCTGCCGCATGACGGTTTCAACCTGGCAGACGGCGAACGCCTGATCCGCATCGACATCAAGGCGCTGACCGGCAGGCAGGTCATGGTCTATGGCCAAACCGAACTGACCCGCGATCTGATGGAAGCGGCCGGACCGCGCGGACTTCAGGTGATCTACGAGGCCGCCGACGTCGCCCTGCACGACATCGAGAGCGACACGCCCTTCGTCACGTACAGCAAGGATGGCGCCGAACACCGCATCGACGCGCGCTTCATCATCGGCTGCGACGGTTTCCATGGGCCTTCGCGGCAGGCGATCCCGGACTCGGTCGCCCGGTCGTTCGAGCGCGTATACCCCTTCGGCTGGCTGGGCATTCTGGCCGATGTGCCCCCGTGCAACCACGAACTGATCTATGCCAACCACGATCGCGGCTTTGCGCTGGCCTCACAGCGCAGCAACGTGCGCAGCCGTTATTACATCGACGTTCCGGTGACCGAAAAGGTCGAGGACTGGAGCGACGACCGCATCTGGGACGAACTCAGCGTCCGGCTTGGCCCGGAAGCCGCAGCGCACATCACGCGTGGCCCCTCCATCGAAAAGTCGATCGCACCGCTGCGCTCCTTCGTTTTCGAACCGATGCGCCACGGCGGCCTGATGCTCTGCGGCGATTCTGCGCACATCGTGCCGCCGACAGGAGCCAAAGGCCTGAACCTTGCGGCAAACGACGTCCACTATGCCGCCGAGGCGCTGGTGGCATTCTTCCGCAAAGCCGACAATGATGCCATCGTCGGCTATTCGACCAAGGCTCTGGCGCGCGTCTGGAAGGCCGAACGGTTCAGCTGGTCGCTGACCAGGCTGATGCACCGTTTCCCGGACGACGGCCCGTTCGAACGCCGCATTCAGGTGGCCGAACTGGACTATATCGCATCGAGCGAGGCCGCCCAGCGTTCCATTGCAGAGAATTACGTCGGCCTGCCCGTGTGACCCATGAAAAACCCCGCCGGAGCGATTGGGCGGGGTTTTCGTTTCAGAGTTCTTCGGGCCAGTACAACCGCATCGGGTTGGTCACCAGCAGCTTCTGCTGCAACTGCGCAGTCGGTGCAATGCGCGGGATCATGTCGACCAGGTGGCCATCGTCCGGGATCGCATCCTGCATGTTCGGGTGCGGCCAGTCGGTGCCCCACAGCACGCGGTCCTGATAGTCTGCCACCAGCGGCGCCACGGCATCGGCGAAGGCATTCCACGGATCGCCGCCCGTCACATCGAGCCGGTCGGGGCAGGTCGCCTTGAACCAGATGTCCTCGCGGCTGTTCAGGAACGCGCGAAACGCCTTCATGTCCGCTCCGTCTGGTCCCTGCGTCACGTCCGGACGGCCCATGTGGTCGATCACCAGCGGCACGGGGATGGCGTCCATGAACGAGCGCAGTTCCTCAAGGATATCCGCCTCGAAATAGATGACGACGTGCCAGCCCTGTGGCAGGCGCTTCGCCACTTCGAGGAACCTGTCCTTGGGCGCATCGTCCACCAGACGCTTGAGGAAGTTGAAGCGGATGCCGCGAATGCCGCCTTCGTGCAGAGCGGCAAGCTCGCTTTCCGAAATCGCCGGATCGACCACCGCAACGCCACGTGCGCGCTTGATGCCATCCGGGCCATCGGACTTTGCGATGGCGTCGAGCGTGGCGGCATTGTCCGTTCCGTGGCAGCTCGCCTGCACGATCACGTTGCGTGCAAAGCCCAGATGATCGCGCAGGGCGAACAACCTGTCTGGCCCCGCATCCTCGGGAAGGTACTTCGCCCTGGCGCTGAACGGGAACCGCTCCATCGGCCCGAAGACATGGCAATGCGCGTCGATGGCCCCCGCGGGCGGGGTATAGAGCGGCTTCGACGGCACGCCGTGCCAGGAAACGATACGGTCAGACATAGACAATCCCATCCATCAGCTTGCGCGCGGTGCGCAGCAGGGCGGCGCTGGTGACGGCGCCGGCTTCATCGGTTTCCAGAACGCAGGTCATCTCGCCCGTGGGGTGCTCCACCGACAGCGTTTTGCGCGTGCCTGCGGGAACCTGCGCCACTTCGGCGGCAGGCGATCCTTCGAGCAGGCAGGCCGTCGCCACCGACACCGCGCCAAGAACGCCGATGGTGGCATGGGCGCGGTGCGGGATGAAGCTGCGCACGGTCACCGCCCCGCCATGCTTCGGCGGCGCGACCAGCATCATCTTGGGGACGGACTTGTCGGTCACGTCGCCCAGGTTCATCCGCTCCCCCACGCCAAGGCGGATCGCCTCTATCCGGGCCTTGAGTTCGGTGTCCGCATCCAGCGTCTCTCGGTCCTCATAGCCGGTGATGCCGACGTCCGCAGCCTTGAACACCACGCAGGGCATGCCGTTGTCGATCAGGGTGACGGGCACGCCGTTCACCACGTCCACGGCATTGCCGCTGGGCAGCAGCGCGCCGCACGATGAACCTGCGGTATCGCGGAACTCCAGCGGTATCGGGGCATGAGTGCCGGGCACGCCGTCGATCGCAGCATCGCCGCTGTACGTCACCGCACCGCCCGGCGTCTGCACCGTGGCAACGGCGACCTGCCCGGTGTTCTCCATGTAGATCGCCACCCGCGTCTCGTCTCCGGTCGCGGCCACAAGTCCACGCTCGATCGCGAACGGCCCGATCCCGGCCAGGATGTTGCCACAGTTCTGCGCATCGGTGACGACGGCCTTGTCGACGAAGACCTGCAGGAACAGGTAATCGACGTCGATCCCCTCGCGCGCGGACTTGGCGACTACCGCGACCTTGCTGGTCAGCGGATCGGCGCCGCCCATGCCATCGATCTGGCGCGGATCGGGAGAGCCCATCACGCCCAGCAGGAAAGCATCGCGCGCAGGCACGTCGGCTGGCAGGTCGTTCCTGAGGAAATAGCCGCCCTTCGACGTGCCGCCGCGCATCCACATGCAGGGGATGCCGCGGGCTGCATCAGACATACTTCAGGCCTTCCTTCTCCAGCCGTTCGCGCATCTTGTACATGTCGAGACCGAGGATGCCGCTCGCCAGCTTTTCGCGCTTGGCGCCTTCGTTGGCTTCGCGGGCCTGCGCCGCGGCAAGGACTTCGGCAGCCTTTTCACGCGGAACCACCACCACGCCATCATCGTCGGCCACGATCACGTCACCCGGATTAACGAAGGCATTGGCGCAGACCACTGGGACGTTGACCGAACCCAGCGTGTTCTTCACCGTCCCTTGCGCATAAATCGCCTTGGACCATACCGGGAACTGCATCTCGGTCAGGTCGCGCACATCGCGCACGCCCGCGTCGATGACAAGGCCACGGCAGCCGCGTGCCTGTGCGCTGGTGGCAAGAAGATCGCCGAAATAGCCGTCCTCGCACGGGCTGGTCGGGGCGAGCACCAGTATGTCGCCGTCCTTCAACTGTTCAATCGCGACGTGGACCATCCAGTTGTCCCCCGGCGCGGCGCTGATCGTTACCGCTGACCCTGCGATCCGCGCTCCATGATAGATCGGCCGCATGTAGCTGGCCAGCAGACCGGTGCGCCCTTGCGCTTCGTGGACGGTGGCCACGCCGCACCGGGCAAGCCCGTCGATCACCGCCGGGTCGGCGCGTTCGATGTTCTGGACGACGATACCGCTCATGACATGCACTCCTGATTTTGCCCCGAGATGGCGCAGGGCCGCGCATATCGGAAAGAGAACTTTGGAAAGAGCGATTGGATTTGGCTAAGAGTGCCGCCATGGACATCTGGACGCTGAACCTGCGGCACCTTCATGCGGTGGAGCGCATTGCCCGTCTGGGGACGGTCAACGCTGCGGCAGATGCGGTCAATCTCAGCCAGCCTGCGATAACACAGGCCTTGAGCAAACTGGAGGATGCGCTGGGCCTGCCGCTGTTCGAGCGCCGCCACGACGGCATGATCCCGACCCGCGCGGGTGAAGTGCTGGCCCCGCGCATTGCCGCCGCTCTGGCGCATGTCCGCAGCCCGCATGTCACCATGTCGCGGATGCGGGCGATGCTGGCGGTGGCGGAAACGGGCAGCTACACCGGCGCCAGCCAGGCGACCGGGCTGTCGGTGCCCTCCATCCATCGCGCGGTCGGCGATCTTGCCCTGGCCCTGCGCCGCGCGCTGGTGACCCGGCGCGGCAAGTTCGCGATCACCACCGATGCGGGCAATCAGCTGGCGGGCGAGTTCCGGCTGGCCCAAGTGGAGCTGGAAGCCGGGCTGTCCGAGGTACTGGCCCTGCGCGGCCATGAAACCCGGCGCATCGCCATCGGCGCGATGCCTCTTTCGCGCGCGCGTATCCTGCCTGCCGCCGTAGCCCGGTTCCTGGCCCGCAGGCCGCAGGTTCGGCTTACCATCGTGGAGGGATCGCGCGCCGAACTGGTGGAGCCGCTGCGCAGCGGCGTGATCGACGTCATGGTCGGCGCGCTGCGCGATCCGCTGACCGAGCCGGACCTTGTCCAGCACCGCCTGTTCGACGACGTTCCCGCCTTCTACGCCCGGCACGGCCACCCGCTGGCAGGCACTGCGCCCACTGGCGCCGACATGGCCCGCTACCCCTTTACGCTGGCCCCGCGCGGCACGCCGCTGCGCGACAGTTTCGAGGGGTACTTCACCGACCTTGGCCTGCCGCTGCCGCCGGTTCCGATCGAATCCGGGTCGGTGATGATGATCCGGCAGGTGCTGATGGGAACCGACTTCATCACCCTGCTGTCCCCCGATCAGGTATCCGTCGAAGTAGAGGCCGAATGGCTTTGCCCGCTGGCCCGCCTGCCCGAGCGCTTTGCTCGTACAATCGGCATGACGACCCGCGCTTCGCTGCTGCCCACCGAAGTCCAGTCGGAGTTCTTCGCTGATCTGGAAGCCGCCGCCCGCGACTGCGGCGTCCCACAAAATTAGCGCAGTCTTATAGCGCTTCGTCAGTTCCGATTTGCCGCATGCGGGCCGCGTCGCCACTTAGTGCGGCATGAGAGGAACAATCGCCCTGATCGGCTTCGGTGAGGCCGGAAGCACTTTTGCCCGCGCTGGTGCATGGGGTCCACTGGCGAAGGCGTTCGACGTTGCGCCCGCGCGCCGTGGTGCGATGGAAGAACTGGGCGTCATGCCGTGCGACAGCGCGTCGCAGGCGCTGGACGGCGCGTCTCTGGTGCTGTCCCTCGTCACTGCGGACCAGGCGCTGCGCGTCGCGCGCGAATGCGCCGGGCTTATCGCCGCCGATGCACTGTTCTGCGACATGAACTCCGTAGCGCCCGGCACCAAGCGCCGCGCCGCGACGGCCTTTGCGGAAGCGGGGGCCCGCTACGTCGACGTGGCAGTCATGGCTCCGGTACACCCGGCGCACATGGCGGTGCCGCTAAACATCTCCGGCCCCTATGCGGCGGAGGCGGAAGGTGCCCTGCGCGATGCGGGGTTCACCAGAACTGCCGTCGTCGGCGATGCCGTGGGCCGGGCATCGGCGATCAAACTGGTGCGGTCCGTCATGGTCAAGGGGCTGGAAGCGCTTACCGCAGAAATGATGCTGGCCGCCCATGCCGAAGGCGTGGCGGACGCCGTCCTTGCCTCGCTCGACGCAAGCGAAAAGGCGGCCTCATGGGCCGATAAGGCCGACTACAACCTGGACCGAATGCTGGTCCACGGCCGCCGCCGCGCTGCAGAAATGGCCGAGGCAGCGCAGATGCTGCGCGACCTCGGCATCGATCCGCTCATGACCGACAATACCGTCGCCCGCCAACAGGCACTGGGCGACGTGGGGGCCGATCCGGCCATCGAACCACTGCCGCAGGGCTTCGCCGCCAAGCTCGCGGCGATCACCGCCATATCCAAGGGAGAGCACTGAGCCATGTCGCTCGTCATCGACTGCCACGGTCACTACACCGTCCTGCCCAAGGCGCACGACGTCTGGCGCGAGGCCCAGATCGCCGCGTTCAAGGCCGGTGAGCCGATCCCCCCCTACCCCGAAATTTCCGACGACGAAATCCGCGAGACGATCGAGCAGAACCAGCTGAAGCTGATCAAGGAACGCGGCGCCGACCTGACGATCTTCAGCCCCCGCGCCTCTGCCATGGCGCACCACGTCGGCGATCAGGCGATCTCCGAGGAGTGGGCCTTTCACTGCAACAACCTGATCGCGCGCGTGGTCAGGATGTTCCCCGAGACGTTCGTGGGCGTCTGCATGCTGCCCCAGTCGCCCAAGGCGGATCTGACCGCATCCATCAGGGAACTGCGCCGCTGCGTCGAGGAACTGGGCTTCATCGGCTGCAACCTCAATCCCGATCCGGGCGGCGGCCACTTCGAGCACCCGCCGCTGACCGACGAATACTGGTTCCCGATCTACGAAGTCATGTCCGAACTGGACGTACCCGCGATGATCCACGTCTCTGGTTCGTGCAACCCGGCGATGCACGCGACCGGCGGCTTCTACATCGCGGCGGACACGGTGGCCTTCATGCAGCTGATGCAGGGCGATCTCTTTGCAAAGTTTCCGAAGCTGCGCTTCATCATCCCCCACGGCGGCGGGGCGGTGCCTTATCACTGGGGCCGTTATCGCGGGCTGGCCGACATGCTGAAGAAGCCCAGCCTTGACGAATACATCATGAACAACGTGTTCTTCGACACCTGCGTCTATCACCAGCCCGGCATAAACCTGCTGGCCGACGTGATCGCCAACAAGAACATCCTGTTCGGCTCCGAGATGGTCGGCGCCGTGCGCGGCATCGATCCGCAGACGGGCCACTACTTCGACGACACCAAGCGCTACGTCGACGCGCTCGACATCAGCGACGCGGAACGCCACGCCATCTTCGAGGGCAACACCCGCAAGGTCTTCCCGCGTCTTGATGCGCAATTGCGGGAACGCGGGCTGTGACCGAAAAAGCTGGAAGCGGCCCGCGCGACATCCATGGCTATCTTGGCGAGTTCGACGACATCCCCGGCACGCGCGTCTACACCGCTGCGCGTGCCCGTCAGGGCTATCACCTGAACCAGTTCGCGATGAGCCTGATGAAGGCGGAAAACCGCGACCGCTGGAAGGCCGACGAGCACGCCTACCTTGACGAATGGCCGATGACGGAGGACCAGAAGCAGGCCGTGCTGGCGCGCGATTACAACCGCCTGCTGGACCTTGGCGGCAACATCTACTTTCTGGCTAAGGTGTTCTCGACCGACGGCCTCAGCTTTCTGCAGGCCGTCTCGACGATGACCGGCATGAGCGTCGAGGAATACAAGGCGATGATGGACGCCGGGGGCCGCTCACCCGAAGGTGTGCGCTCGATCAAAGCCAACCGGGAGGCCGAAGGCCGAGCGGACAACAAGGAGCGTTGTTGAAATGGCCCGCATAACCGCAGGCATCGCGTCCAGCCATGTGCCGCTCTTGGGCGTCGCTGCCGACACCGGCAAGGATCGCGACGCCTACTTCGGCCCGATCTTCTCCGGCTACGACTGGACGCGTGAATGGATCGCGAAGCCCGAGAACAAGCCTGACGTCGTGATCCTGGTCTACAACGACCACGCCAGCGCCTTCGACATGAAGATCATCCCGACGTTCGCGATCGGCTGCGGCGAACGCTATAAGCCCGCCGACGAAGGCTGGGGCCCGCGTCAGGTGCCCGATGTCGAAGGGCATCCGGACCTCGCCTGGCACATCGCGCAAAGCCTGATCCTCGACGAATTCGACATGACCATCATCAACGAGATGGACGTCGATCATGGCCTGACCGTGCCGCTGACGATGATGTACGGTGCGCCCGAAGCATGGCCGGCAAAAGTCATTCCGCTGGCCGTCAACGTCGTCACTTATCCGCCGCCATCGGGCAACCGCTGCTGGGCACTAGGCAAAGCAATCGCGCGCGCCGTGCAGTCTTTCGACGGCGAGGATCTCAACGTTCAGATCTGGGGCACCGGCGGGATGAGCCACCAGCTTCAGGGGCCGCGCGCGGGGCTGATCAATGCCGAATGGGACAACAGGTTCATCGACGGGCTGATCGGCACCGCGCAGGAACTGCGGTCCATCCCGCACATCGAATACCTGCGCGAAACCGGCTCTGAAGGCATCGAGATGGTGATGTGGCTGATCATGCGCGGCGCGCTGGGGCGGGAGACCAGGGCGCTGCACCGGCACTATCACGTCCCCTGCTCCAACACCGCGATCGGGCACCTTGTGCTCGAACCGGTGGACGGCGCCGTTCCGCCCAGCCCGACGCTGGAAGGCAACAACGCGGCCGCGCAGTCGGCGATCTGAATCCTACCCGATCCAAGGAGAATATCATGCGCATAGCCCTAGTGGGCGCAGGTGCTTTCGGTGAAAAGCACCTCGACGGCCTCAAGAACATCGACGGTGTCGAAATCGCCTCGATCATCAGCCGCCGCGCCGAACAGGCTGCGGAAGTCGCCGCCAGGTACGGCGCGCCGCATTCGGGCACCGAATTGTCCGAAGCGCTGGCCCTGCCCGACGTCGACGCCGTGATCCTGTGCACCCCCACGCAGATGCATGCCGAGCAGGCCATCGCCTGCATGAACGCCGGCAAGCACGTTCAGGTGGAAATCCCGCTGTCAGACAGCTGGGCCGATGCAGAGGCGGTCGTCGCCAAGCAGAAGGAAACCGGCCTTGTCTGCATGGTCGGCCACACGCGCCGCTTCAATCCTTCGCACCAATACGTGCACAACAAGATCGTCGCGGGCGAATTGTCGCTGCAGCAGATGGACGTGCAGACGTACTTCTTCCGCCGCAAGAACATGAACGCCAAGGGCCAGCCGCGTTCATGGACCGACCACTTGCTGTGGCACCACGCCGCGCACACGATCGACCTGTTCGCCTACCAGTCGGGCCGGATCGTCGCCGCCAACGTGCTGCAGGGCCCCAGGCATCCCGACCTTGGCATCGCTCTGGACATGTCCATCCAGCTCAAGGCGGAAACCGGTGCGATCTGCACCCTGTCGCTGTCGTTCAACAACGATGGTCCGCTGGGCACCTTCTTCCGCTACATCGGCGATAACGGCACATACATCGCGCGTTACGACGACCTTGTGAACGGCAAGGAAGAACCCATCGACCTGACCGGCGTGACCGTATCCAACAACGGCATCGAACTGCAGGACCGCGAATTCATCGCCGCCATCCGCGAAGGGCGAGAGCCGAACTCGTCGGTGGGCCAGGTGCTCGACTGCTATCGCGTGATCGGCGAACTGGCCGCCAGCCTCGAAGCGCAGGACGGCTGGAGCTGACGTAAAAAGCATCTGCGGGCCGGTGGTGGCACTGGCCCGCAGATGGCGATGGCGCGCCCGCCTGCAGTAAGATAGGCACGCCTAATGGACGATTTGTTTACGGACAGAACCATCCGCGACCACACCCTCGATCGCGCTGGAGTTCAGGCGCTGGGCGGAACGCAGGTGCTTGTCGGCTGCGATCTGGAGGACGCGGATCTCTCGCGCCTGGACTTGTCCGGATGGACGTTCGAGAACTGCAACCTTCGCCGCGCGGACTTTTCGGGCGCCACCCTTGGCCGCACCACCTGGCGCAGTTGCCGCGGGGCGTTCGCCAACTTCGCCGGGTCCGACCTGTCGGAAGCCAGCTTCGCCAGCAGCGACTTCAACAACGCCACGCTGAAGCGCAGCACGCTGGAAAGTGCGCGATTCGTGCGCTGCAAGCTGACTGGCGCGGATCTTTCTGAAATCCGCGCGATCAGCCTGCACCTTGAAGAGACGCTGCTGATAAACGCGAAGATGACCGGGCGCTCGTTCCGCAAGGCCGATCTGGTCATGATGGACTTCTCGCAATGCGACTTGCGGCAAGGCGATTTTCGCATGGCCACCTTCCGCGATTGCAGCCTGCGCGATGCCATCCTCGACAAGGCCCGCTTCGAAGATGCCGACCTGCGCGGCGCGGATCTGGGCGGCCTGAAGCTTCACGATGCCTCCCGCTTTCGCGGCGCCACCATATCGACTACGCAGGCAGCCCAACTGCTGGGCGAAATCGGCCTGAAAGTGCGCTGAATGCCGGTGAAATTCATGACCATTGCTGCCAAAGGATCGCCATGTCGCTGAACGGCCCCCGCCTTACCCCCTTGTCCGGTTCCGCACCCGACGCGCTTGTCGTGCTGGTCCATGGTTATGGGTCCAACGGTGACGACCTCATCGCGCTGGCGGCGGCAATCCGCCCTGCCCTGCCCAATGCCGCCTTTGTGGCGCCCAATGCACCGGGGCGGTTGCCGAACATGACCGCAGCGTACCAGTGGTGGCCGATCGAAACCTTCTCCATGGCGGAGCGCGCAGCCGGCGCCGCCGCTGCCGCCCCGGTGCTCGATGCCTTCATCACCACCGAACTGGAAGCGGCGGGTCTTACGCCGGACCGGCTGCTGCTGGTCGGGTTCAGCCAGGGCACGATGATGGCACTGCATGTCGGGCTGCGGCGGTCTGACCCGGTGGCAGGTATCGTCGGCATTTCGGGGATGCTGATCTCGCCGGAACGGCTTTCGGCGGAAATCCGCAGCCGGCCACCTGTGCTGCTGGTCCACGGCACGGAGGATGAAGTCGTCCCGTTCCGTTCGATGGACATGGCCTCCACCGCGCTTTCCGCTGCGGGGGTTGCGGTCGAAACTCATGCTTCGGCAGGAACCGGACACACCGTGGCGCCTGACGGCCTTGCCGCCGCCATCGCGTTTGCACGGCGCGTTCTGGGCTGAGTTCGGCCTGCTAAAGCTGCTCTAACTGCCCTCAAAGCCATTTTGACTGGTAACGGAGCAGGTTCGCGCCCATTTGCCCCGAACCATGACCACGAATCCATCCCACACGCCCGCAACGGGAAAAGTGTACCTCGTCGGTGCCGGCCCCGGTGATCCGGACCTGCTGACCCTGCGCGCCGCACGCCTGCTGATGAGCGCGTCGCTGGTGGTGCATGACGGTCTGGTCGATCCTGCGATCCTGTCGATGGCCCGGCCCTCCGCACGCCTCGTCTCCGTGGCCAAGGCCCGTTCGCGCCACACCATGAAACAGGAGGAGATCAACGCTCTTCTCGTTCGCGAAGCGCTGGCGGGAAAGGACGTGGTGCGCCTCAAGGGCGGCGATCCCTTCGTCTTCGGGCGCGGCGGCGAAGAGGCTGAGGCCTGCCGTGCTGCAGGCGTGGCGGTGGAGGTGGTGCCCGGCATCTCGTCCGCGCTGGGCGCGTCGGCAGCGGCGCAGATCCCGCTGACCCACCGCGACCATGCCTCTATCGTCAGCTTCGTGGCGGGCCAGTGCAAGGGCCTGTCCGATCAGGACTGGTCGGGTCTTGCAGGCAAGGGCCGAACTCTGGTGATCTTCATGGGCCTCGCCACCGCCGCGCAGATCACGGAAAAGCTGATTGCCGACGGGCTTGCCCCCGACGTGCCCGTCGCCGTCATCGAAAAGGCGACCCGCGCCGACATGCGGGTGCTGCGCTCTCCTCTGGCGGGCCTGTCGCAACTTGTCGAAAGTCAGAAGGTGCAAAGCCCGGCGCTTATCGTTATCGGCTCGGTGGCCGCTGAAGCGGACAACACCATTCGCGCCGTGGCGCTGGAGGCAGTGAAGTGAAGATCCTGACGGGCAACGACCTGAAAAGCGGCGCCGTCGTGTGGTGGACCGGCCATGGCTGGTCGCTCGACGTGAACGACAGCACCGACGTGGCGGACCATGGCCCCGCCATCATCGCGCGCGAAGAAGGCGCGCAGAACGTGTTCGCGGCCTATGTCGTCGATGGTGAGAAGACCGAGGCAGGCGTGCGCCCCGCGCACATCAAGGAACGCATCCGCGCCTTCGGGCCGACCGTGCGCCTTGACCTGGCTCTCAAGCCGTCCGACCCCGCTGCTCTGAACTGGGTGATCTGATGTACAAGTACGACGAATACGACCAGCAGATGGTCGACACCCGCGTCGCGGAATTTCGCGACCAGGTCCGCCGCCGAATCTCGGGCGACCTGACCGAGGACCAGTTCAAGCCGCTGCGCCTGCAGAACGGCCTGTACCTGCAGCTCCATGCCTACATGCTGCGCGTGGCGGTGCCTTATGGCACCCTTAGCAGCACGCAGATGCACCTGCTGGGCGACATCGCGGACAAGTACGATCGCGGCTACGGCCACTTCACCACGCGCCAGAACATCCAGTACAACTGGATCAAGCTGGAAGAGACGCCCGACATCCTCGCCGAGTTGGCGAAGGTGGAGATGCACGCGATCCAGACCAGCGGCAACTGCATCCGCAACATCAGCGCCGACCAGTTCGCCGGCGCCGCCGCCGACGAGATCGTCGATCCGCGCCCTTATGCGGAACTGCTGCGCCAGTGGTCCAGCTTCCACCCGGAATTCCTGGTGCTGCCGCGCAAGTTCAAGATCGCCGTCATCGCATCCGAAAAGGATCGTGCGGCGATGCGCCTGCACGACATCGGCATCAAGATGGTGAAGAACGACGCAGGAGAGATCGGCGCGCAGTTCTACGCCGGTGGCGGCATGGGCCGCACGCCGATGATCGCGCCGCTGATCCGCGACTTCGTGCCGCTGGACCAGCTGATCACATTCTCCGAAGCCTGCCTGCGCGTCTACAACCGCCACGGTCGCCGCGACAACAAGTACAAGGCGCGCATCAAGATCCTCGTCCACGAACTGGGCCGCGACGAATACGTCCGCCAGGTGGAGGAGGAGTTCGCGCACCTGCTGACGCAGCCGATCGAACCGCCACTGGCGGAGCTTGAGCGGATCAAGGCGCACTTCGTCGATCCCGCGTTCGAGACCGGCCTGTCAGACGACCTTGACTTGTCCGATCCCGACTTCCGCCTCTGGGTGGAACGCAACACAACCGCGCACAAGGCGCCGGGCTACATCATCGCGACAATCAGCCTCAAGCCGGTGGGCGGCATTCCTGGCGACGCTTCCGCCGACCAGATCCGCCTGATGGCCAGGCTGGGTCGCGACTATTCGTTCGACGAACTGCGCGTCACCCATGCGCAGAACATCGTCCTGCCGCATGTGAAGAAGGCGGATCTCTACACCGTCTGGCAGGCGCTGGACGAAGCGGGCCTCGCCACGGCCAACCTCGACACCGTGGGCGACATCATCGCCTGCCCCGGCCTCGACTATTGCAGCCTTGCCAATGCCCGCTCGATCCCGGTCGCGCAGAAGATTTCCGAACGCTTCGGATCGGCGCAGAAGCAGGCCGAGATCGGTGAGCTGAAGCTCAAGATTTCCGGCTGCATCAACGCCTGTGGCCACCACCACGCAGGGCACATCGGCATCCTTGGCGTCGACAAGAAGGGGCTGGAGAACTACCAGCTCCTGTTCGGCGGCAGCGAGGGCGCGGATACCTCGCTCGCCAAGATCATCGGCCCCGGCTTCACCGAGGACGGCGTGGTCGATGCGATCGAAAAGGCAACCGAGGTCTATCTCGCCAACAAGCAGGGCGAGGAGCGCTTCCTCGACACGTACCGCCGTATTGGCATGGACCCCTTCAAGGAGGCGATCTATGGTTGAAGTCCAGTTCCGCTTCCGTGACGACGAAGCCGTCAACGATCCCGCCGTCACCGTGGATGCGTTCTCCGAACAGTCCAACGCCACCGCCGTCCGCATCGAACCGGGCGACGATGCCCGCGTGCTGCTGCCGTACCTCGACCGGATCTCGCTGGTGGAAGTCAACTTCCCGGCATGGACCGACGGGCGCGGCTATTCGGCCGCCCGCATCCTGCGCGAAGCCGGGTACACCGGCGAAGTGCGTGCGGTGGGCGATGTCGTGATCGACATGCTGGGCCATCTCCAGCGCGTCGGTTTCGACGCCTTCGCGCCCGACAAGGCGCTCAACCCCGACGATGCGAAGGCCACCTTCGCGCGCTGGGACAACGTGTACCAGGCGACCGCAGTGGACGGCCGTCAGGCAATCTGGGCGAAGCGGCACCCTGCATAAGCCAGGATCCGCACAAGCCCGGATCAAAGGGGACCACCCCAAGAGGACCGGCGATGTTCCGTACCGAAGCTGACAACCTTGATCGCATCAGGGACCGCATCGACACTTCCGCCCGCTTCACCGAAGCGGACGCGGTGCGTCTCAACCGCCTGTTCCAGGGCATCGACACGAGCGAGATGCTCGAAGCGGTGCTCAAGGAGCGCATGGCGGGCGATGTGGCGATCGTTTCCAGCTTCGGCGCGGAAAGCGCCGTCCTGCTTCATCTGGTTGCCAGCGTCGATCCGGGCGTGCCGGTGCTGTTCCTCGAAACGGGCAAGCACTTTCCGGAAACGCTGGCTTATCGCGACACCCTGATCGCGCGTCTGGGGCTGACCAACCTCGTCAACCTGACGCCTGATGACGCGGAACTGGCGAAAAAGGACGAAAACGGCCTGCGCTGGTCGTTCGATCCGGACGGTTGCTGCGAGATACGCAAAGTAAAGCCGCTGGCAAAGGCGCTGGCGCACTACGACGCGGCGTTCACCGGGCGCAAGTCGTTCCAGAACGCCACCCGTTCACACCTGCCACGCTTCGAGATCGACACCACCGACGCGCAGGGGCGCCTCAAGATCAATCCGCTGATCGACTGGTCGGCAGAGCGTCTGGCCGCCTACATCGCCGAGCACGACCTGCCGCCGCACCCGCTGGTGGCGGAAGGCTACCCGTCCATCGGCTGCATGCCCTGCACCAGCAAGGTGGCGCCGGGCGAAGATCCGCGCTCCGGCCGCTGGAAGGGCTGGGACAAGACCGAATGCGGCATCCACGTTCCGGGCAGCGACGATAAGGGCGGTCCCGCCAGCGAACTGCCGCCGGAATTCGACCCGGTGTTCTGAGGCGGGCGACCGCGTTTGCGTCAAGCACCCCTGTCGCTCAGCGCTGCTTCCTGGTGATCGCTGCGTTAAAGTCGGGATCCTTCTTCGCCACCCAGTCCACGAACTTTCGCACGTTGGGGTTGTCCAACAGCCCCTGCACATCCATGCCGTGGCGCTGCAGTTCGGAATTGGTGAAGTTCGCGATCAGCGTCTGCTGACAGATCGGATGCATCGGCACCACGTCGCGCCCGCCCCGGCTTTTCGGCACGGGGTGATGCCAGACGATGGTCTGCCCGGTCGGCCTGCCGCAAAGCCAGCAGGCGACGGGTTCCGCCGGCACGTCCTCTTCCTCGTGGGAGAGGTCTGCGAAAGCGCCGTGCCGAGAATATTTACGGGCCATGGGTCTGCCTGATCTGCCTTGCAATACCCAGGCGCCCTACAGCGCCTGCTCTTGTTCCGCCATAGCAATCGCAGTCGCCGTGCTCTGCATATAGCCATGATGCAGTTTATTCATGGCAGCGTTGCAGAATTTGCACATTTCCATGCGTAGCGAAAAATGGCGAATGTTGCTATGTTGCGACGCAACATGACTCAGCCACAATCCGCTTCCTCGCGCGCTACTCATCCTGCGCTCGTCATCCTTGCGCTTGCGATGGGTGCGTTTGCAATCGGCACCACCGAATTTGCAGCGATGAGCCTCGTCCCGTTCTTCGCCCGCGATCTGGGCCTGACCGAGCCCCAGGCCGGCCACGCCATCAGCGCCTATGCACTGGGCGTTGTGGTCGGTGCCCCGATCATCGCCGTGCTGGCAGCCAAGATAGAACGCCGCCGCCTGCTGATCGGCCTGATGGCCTTGTTTGCAGTCGGCAACGGGATTTCGTCGCTCGCGGCAAGTTACCCGCTGCTGCTGGTGTGCCGGTTCATCAGCGGATTGCCGCACGGCGCCTACTTCGGCATCGCCGCGCTGGTTGCCGCGTCGATGGTGCCGTCCAACAAGCGCGCGCAATCGGTGGCGATGGTGATGTCCGGCCTGACCGTGGCGACGATCATCGGCGTTCCGGCTGCCAACTGGCTGGGGCAGGTCATGGGATGGCGCAGCGGCTTTGCCGTTGTGTCCGGCCTTGCGATCATCACGATGGCGCTGGTCGCGCTCTACGCCCCGCACCAACCCGCGGATGAGAACGCCAGCCCCTTGCGTGAACTGGGCGCGCTACGCAGCCCGCAGGTGTTGCTGACGCTGCTGACCGGCGCGATCGGCTTCG
Source organism: Novosphingobium gossypii (assembly GCF_050433305.1). Classification (NCBI taxonomy): domain Bacteria; kingdom Pseudomonadati; phylum Pseudomonadota; class Alphaproteobacteria; order Sphingomonadales; family Sphingomonadaceae; genus Novosphingobium; species Novosphingobium gossypii. Next base: position 23,779 of record NZ_JBNPXM010000008.1, read on the forward strand.
GCGGGTTGTTCTGCGTCTACACGTATGTCGCCTCGACCATGCTCGAAGTTACGCATGTGTCCGAACGGCTGGTGCCGCTGGTCCTCGCGATCTTCGGCGTTGGCATGACCGTGGGCAACCTGTTCTGGGCCTGGATGGCCGACCGCCAGCAGAACCGCGCGGCCATTGCGGCACTGCTGTTCAGCGCGGCATCGCTGGCGCTGTTCCCGCTGATGGCTGGCAATATCTGGACGCTGTCGGTCAACGTGCTGCTGATCGGCTTCAGCGGCGGCCTTGGCACCGTGCTGCAGACCCGCCTGATGGACGTGGCTGGCGAGGCGCAGGCGCTGGCCGCAGCAGCGCACCACAGCGCGTTCAACACCGCCAACGCCATCGGTCCGTGGCTTGGCGGCATGGCGATTGCAGGGGGTTACGGCCTGACGTCCACCGGCTGGATCGGTTCGGGACTGGCGCTAGGCGGCCTTGCGGTGTTCCTGGTCACCATCTCGCTGCACAGGCGGCAGACGCTGGACGCCTGCCCCGCATAAGCGGCGGGCGGGCGATCAGGCGCCGTGCCTGCGTTCCAGATGCATGTGCACGGCGTCGGCCGTGGTATCGAGCCCCGACACGAAGTAGTTCTCCACCGGGATGCCGTCGTCGAATAGCGGATCGCCGCGGCCCAGCGTGCGGGACACCACCCGCAACCAGATCTCGGCCGCCTCGCCCGAGCGAAGGGCCGCCTTGATGGCGCCTGCCTCGCCCACGACCAGTACGGCACGGTCTCCCGCTGCCGCCTGCGCTTCGGCGAAGGCCTGCGCGTAAGTGCCGACGAACCGCACGGTTGCGGATGGCAGGAACTCCGATGGACTGTCAGCCACGACGAAGATCGGGGTACCGGGAGGATAGGCTTCGGCAATCCAGTCCGCATCGTCGGACAGGCCCAGTGCGCGCCGGCCCATGACCACTGCCCCGCATGCCGAGTTCAGCATCCCGGAAAGACCCGCGCCATGCAACTCGGCGTTGCGCAGCACGCTTCTTCCACGAGCATCGGCCCAATAGCCATCCAGGCTGGAGGCGGCATCGACGATCAGTCTGCCCATAGGTTCTACTCCCGCCTGCATTGTAGTTGAATGCGGTGTGGTCGCAACGAAGCAATACTGAACTTTGACCCCCGGTTTCTCCTATTCGGCTGGGTTGTTGCCCGTTTGCGACAGCCAGAGCGCGACTCACAACCCTTGCGTAGTTTCCGCAGGTTAGCCGATCATCATCAGGCTGGCATTGCCCCCGGCAGCAGTCGTGTTCACCGATATGGAGACTTCTTCCAGCAGCCACACATGGTTGGCCCCCATCCCCTCACCGCTCCAGACATGCACCGGCACGATCGGGCCGTCCATCCCGGCTACCGAGTCGCAGGCCGCCCGCACCGCCGCTGCATCTCCTTCGACAAGGCAGGCGGCAAAGGATTCGGACGGATCGGGCCGGAACGCTGCCGCGATCGCAGTGGGCAAACCGTCCGGCAGGGCCATGCCTTCCACGCTGCCCCGATTGCCCGTGGCCAGCACCGCCGCCATCTGGCCAAGCAGGCCAGCGCGTGTCGCGGGGCGCAGCAGAACGCGGCCGCGCGGGTGCAGGGCATAGAGATTGCGTTCGCCAACCGGCCCCGGCAGCAGCAGCTCCAGTCCCAGCGCCGAAGTCGCGCCCATCATCCGCGCCTGCTGCGCGGCTTCGCCCTCACCCGCCTTGTCGAGCCAGTCTGCGAACGCCGTCAGGATCGCAGGCGATGTTCCCGGGCTCAGCACTTCCGGGGCCTGCGTGGTCAGCCGCCCGAGATAGATCGGGCCGCCCGCCTTCGGCCCGGTGCCCGAAAGCCCGCGTCCGCCGAACGGTTGCACGCCGACGATGGCGCCGATGGTGTTGCGATTGACGTAGAGGTTGCCCGCGCGCACGGCGCCGGTCACCCGCGCCACCGTCTCGTCAAGGCGGGTATGCAGGCCGAAAGTCAGGCCATAGCCCGTCGCATTGATGCTATCGACGAGCGCCTCCAGCCCGTCACGGCGGAACCGGACAACGTGCAGGACCGGGCCGAACACCTCGCGCTCAAGCTGGTCGATGCCGCCGATCTCGATGATGGTGGGGGCCACGAAGGTGCCCGCCTCTGCCGCTTTGCCCGGAGCCACCTGCTCCACGGTGCAACCGCGCGCGCGCATCGTCTCGATGTGGCGCACGATGTTGGCCTGCGCCTCTGCGGTGATGACGGGGCCGATGTCCACCGCCAGCCGGTCCGGATTGCCCACCCGAAGTTCCGCCAGCGCGCCCTTGAGCATGGCCAGCGTGCGGTCGGCGATATCCTCCTGCAGGCACAGCACGCGCAGTGCCGAGCAACGCTGACCGGCGCTGTCGAAGGCGGAAGCAATGACGTCCGCCACGACCTGCTCGGCCAAGGCAGAACTGTCCACGACCATCGCGTTCTGCCCGCCCGTCTCGGCAATCAGCGGGATCGGGCGGCCCAGGGGGGACAGGCGCGTCGCCAGCTGGCGCTGGATCAGCCGTGCCACTTCGGTCGATCCGGTAAACATCACTGCCGCCGTCTGCGGGGCCGCCACCAGCGCGGCGCCAAGCTCGCCGCCGCCGGGCATGAACTGCAGCGCGTCGGCGGGAACGCCCGCCTCATGCAGCATTCGCACCGCCTCCGCAGCGATCAGCGGGGTTTCCTCAGCAGGCTTGGCGAGCACGGGGTTGCCTGCGACAAGCGCAGCGGCCACCTGCCCGGCGAAGATCGCCAGCGGGAAATTCCACGGACTGATGCATACCACCGGGCCAAGCGGCCCCTGCTCCGTCCCGAATGTGTCGCGGGCCTGCTGGGCGTAATAGCGCAGGAAATCGATGGCTTCGCGCACTTCGGCAACGGCGTTGGCGGCGGACTTGCCCGCTTCGCGCATGGCCAGCCCCATCAGCACCGGCATGCGGTCCTGCATGAGGTCGGCGGCGCGTTCGAGCATCGCCGCGCGGGCCGATACCGGCACGCTGCCCCAGCCAGACGCGGCGGCAATCGCCACGACGGCGGCAGCGCTTTGCGGGGCGGCTTCGGTCACCATGCCCACGACGTCGTGGTGGTCGGCAGGGTTGCGCACGGGGCGCTCCACGCCTTCGCCGCCTGCGGGAGCGGCGCGCCATGCCGTCGCTGCGCTGTCCTGCAGCGCCTGTGCCAGTGCGGCCAGTTCACGCTCGTCCGTCAGGTCGATGCCGTCGGAATTGCGGCGGTCGGGATAGAGGCCGGCGGGCGCGGCGATCAGATCATGCCGGGCGCCGGGGGCAGGCATCGCCCGCACCACTTCCACCGGATCGGCGACCATCGATCCCACCGGTACCTCCGGGTCCGCGATGCGGTTGACGAACGAGGAGTTCGCGCCGTTCTCCAGCAGGCGGCGCACGAGATAGGCCAGCAGCGTCTCATGGGTGCCGACCGGCGCGTAGATGCGGCACGGGCGATCGAGCCGATCCGCGCCGACTACCTGCGAATACAGCGGCTCACCCATGCCGTGCAGGCACTGGAACTCGTACTGGCCCACGGCAAAGTCCGGCCCCGCCAGATGATAGATCGTCGCCAGCGTCTGCGCATTGTGCGTGGCGAACTGCGGGAACACCGCATCCGGCGCGTCCAGCAGCTTGCGGGCGCAGGCGACATAGGCAACGTCGGTATGGACCTTGCGGGTGTAGACCGGGAAATCGGCCAGCCCGTCCACCTGTGCGCGCTTGATCTCGGCGTCCCAGTAGGCGCCCTTGACCAGTCGCACCATCATCCGCCGCCCGGCCCGCCGCGCCAGATCGACGATCCAGTCGATCACGAACGGGCAGCGCTTGCCATAGGCCTGGATGACGAAGCCCAGCCCGTCCCACCCGGCAAGGTCGGGGTCGAGCGCCAGGCTTTCCAGCAGGTCCAGCGACAGTTCCAGCCGGTCGGCCTCCTCGGCGTCGATGTTGAAGCCGATGTCGTAGCCGCGCGCCAGCACCGCCAGCGCTTTCACATCGGGCAGCAGTTCGCCCATCACCCGGTCCGCCTGCGCGCGGGCATAGCGGGGGTGAAGCGCCGACAGCTTGATGGAGATGCCCGGCCCCCGGTAGACGCCACGGCCCGCCGCCGCCTTGCCGATGGCATGGATGGCGTTCTCGTAATCGGCGTAGTAGCGGCGCGCGTCGGCGGCGGTAGTGGCCGCTTCGCCCAACATGTCGTAGCTGTAGCGAAAGCCCTTCGCCTCCAGTTCGCGCGAACGTTTCACCGCTTCGTCGATGGTTTCGCCGGTGACGAACTGTTCGCCCATCATCCGCATGGCAAGGTCCACGCCGCGGCGGATCACCGGCTCTCCGGCACGAGCGATGAGGCGGGTCAACGCGGCGCCAAGGCCCCGGTTGTCCACCGCGCCGTCGACCGACCCCACCAGCTTGCCGGTGACGACCAGCCCCCAGGTGGCGGCGTTGACGAACAGCGATTTGCCACCACCCAGGTGCGATCCCCAGTCGCCGTCGGCGATCTTGTCACGGATGAGAGCATCGCGCGTGGCATGATCGGGAATGCGTAGCAGCGCTTCGGCCAAGCACATCAGGGCGACGCCCTCCTGACTGGACAGCGCATATTCCTGCACCAGACCTTCGACCCCGGTGCCCTTGTGATTGGCGCGCAGCGCTGTGACGAGCGCCGTCGCCGTTGCGCGCACGGCGTTGCGGGTGCCGTCGTCCAGCGTTGCGGCATCCAGCAGCGGGGCAAGACACTGCGCCTCGTCCCGGCGGCGCGCGTCGGCAACGGCATGACGCAGCGGCGTCAGCGGGCGAATGGCGGGGGCGAAAGCGGCGAAGGGCGTGGACATGACGGCATGATATGCGATTCGCGCTTGCCAATCTGCCTTTTCAGAACGACGAATGGGGCCACTACGACTTATTTTCCAAGATCCTGTAGGTAAAGCGGATGGCAAAGAGCGCACAATCGGTCGAAATCGACGAGCTTGACCGCAAAATCATCGCAATCGTGCGGGTTGACGGGCGCATCACCGTAACCGACCTTGCCAAGGCTGTCGGCATGTCGAAGACCCCGTGCCAGGTGCGGCTGCGGCGACTGATCGAAACCGGCGTCATCCGCGGCTTTCGGGCCATTGTAGACCCCGCAAGCCTTGGCCTCGACCATGTCGCATTCGCCGAGGTCAAGCTGTCCGACACGCGGGAAAGCGCGCTGATAGAGTTCAACCGCGCCGTGCGCCGCATTCCCGAGGTCGAGGAATGCCACATGATCGCCAGCAGCTTCGACTACCTGCTCAAGGTGCGGACAGCCGATATTCGCCGCTATCGCATGGTGCTGGGCGAAAAGATCTCCAGCCTGCCCCATGTCGCCAGCACATCCACCTTCGTGGCGATGGAAACGGTGAAGGACGCGGTCAGCTAACGCCGGACCGGGATCGACATCGGCTGGCGAGGCGGAATCGTCTGGTCCCATCGACTTGCGGGATTCCTCCCAACCTGCGCGGCAACCGAATGAGTTGACGTCCTGCGATGCCACTAACCGAATTTTAACCGAACTAGTGGACGTTTGCGCCACCATAGGGAGGCGCACGATGCCCATAGCGGCCCATTTTGAAGCGAACGATGCTGCGGGACAGCCACGTGCCGAACGTCGGCGCCTTTTGCTGGAGACGCAAGGCTCTCTGCAATCGGGCGTTTCGACGCAGGTCGTGCTGCATAATTTCTCGGAAACCGGCGTACTGCTGGAAAGCGACGTCGATCTGGAGATCGGCGAGACGCTGGAGCTTGACCTCCCCGATGCCATTCACACACGGGCTCGGGTGATCTGGGCCAGCGGCAAGCTTTATGGCTGCGCTTTCGAAACGCCGATCCCAAGCGCCACCTTGCGCGCGGCCCAGCTGCGCAGCGCGGTCCAGACCGAACTGGGCCTTGCCGCAGCGCCAACGCCCGCCGGCCCCAGCGCCATCGGCGGGGAGAGCCTTGGTGAACGCCTGCATCGCCTGCGCAAGCTGCGCGGGTTGACTCAGGGCGAACTCGCCAGCCGGTTGGGCGTCAGCAAGCCCACGGTATGGGCATGGGAGCAGGGCCGCGCCCGCCCGATCGAAGAACGCATCGACGCGATCGCCGCCGCGCTTGGTGTCGATGCTTCGGAACTGCGCCCCAGCCGCACCGTGCCCGGTCTGACGGATCTCATTTCCCGATGCCGCGAACAGATTGCAGCCGCAGTGGAAACCACGCCGGACAAAGTGCGGATCATGATCGAGTTGTGATTGCGTCGATTTCCCGGTTGTTGATGAGCGATGATTTCTTGCCGGTTTCTAGAAACCGAATGACGCCTGCCGCAGTTGACCCACTAAATCCGGACCGTCGTAAATAAATCATCAACCATCATTCGCGTATAATTATTAGCTAACAAAGTATATTGTTGGCGTTAACGCGTTATAAATGGTTAACGATATTAATTTTATCGCCCGAGTGTTCTATTGAACGACTCGTCGCGGATTCGAAGTGGTTTTGTGGACCGCTGAAGGACAGGTCGAAACAGGCATCCGGGAACAGTCGTCATGGGCATGAACTTCACATTCCAGGAAAGCTCGGTGCTCTACGGCATGCTGGCCGAGAGTGCGACGGACGTCATCCTCAAGACCGATCCCAAGGGCTTCATCGTCCACGCAACATCCGGGATGAGCGAACTCGGCCCGCGTGACGGTGCGCGCGAAACCGCCGGGCTGGTCGGCCCGCACCTGCTGGACATCGTGGCGCCTGAAGCCAAGCAGCAGATTTCCAGGGCGCACGCGCGCGCCATGGCCGGCGAGGATGTGGACTGGATCGAATTTCCCGCCGTAACGCACGACGAGCGCAAGCGCTGGTTCGAGATCCGGCTGCGCGCGTTGCTGCGGCACGACGGCGCGCCCTACGGCGTGCTGGGCATCATGCGCAACCTCGACGAACTGCGTAGCCTGAGCGAGCGCCTGTTCAGTGCGACTTATACCGATCCTCTCACCGGCCTGACCAACCGCACCGCCTTCGTCTCAATGCTCGACCACATGATCGAGGCGGAGATGGATGGCTGTCTGGCGCTGTTCAGCATCGACTTCTTCCGCACCATCAACATGCAGTACGGTCAGAGCGTGGGCGATGACGTGCTGCGCGTCTTCGCCGATCTCCTGCGCGAACTGCTGCGCAGCGAAGACATCATATCGCGCATCGGGTCGGAGCGGTTCGCCGTGATCCTCCCGCGGGTGACCGCCGCCGAGGCCGAAGGCATCTGCCGCCGCGTCGTCACCACGCTGGCGGAACTCAAGCAGACGGTGGTCGACGGCAGCTTTGCGATGACCGCCAGCGGCAGCGTGGCCCGGATCGGCACCAGTCTGGATTCGACTATCGAACGAGCGGAAATGGCGCTGTTCGTCGCCAAGGCGAAGGGCCGCAACCGGCTGGAAATGGAGAAGCCGGTCCGACTGGCGGTAGGCTGACTACCTTCCGCCATCACTCCCGGTCGAGATACTTCACTTCCAGAAACCGCCCGCGCGTGGCCAGCGCATCGACGTCGTTGCGAGACAAGTCCTCGCTCATCGCCTCGATCTGGTCGGCGATGACGCACAGCCCGTCCACCAGCTGTTCCGACGGCGATGTACCACCCGCGCCTGCACGTCCACGCAGCTGCGCCGGGATGCGGGTGTAGCTGTTGACCATTTCCGGCAGGTGCTCGGTCAGCAGCTTGCGCACTTCTCGCGCCGCCGGGCCACGCTCGTCGAGCACGGCAAGCTGCGGCGCCAGCTGTTCAAGTCGTACGCCGATCATGTCCACCGCATCGACGGCAGCGTTGGGCAGCGCCTTGCGCCTGCCTTCCAGCCAGAGCTCGGTCGATCCGGCCAGTTCGGGCAGGCTGGCCGTGTTCAGATCCTCCACGTGTGTGCGCGGCGTCGCCGGGAAGATCGACAGCACCGTGAACACCGCCAGCCCCAGCAGGAACGTCAGCAGGCTAGCCGTGAAGGAAACCCCGCCCAGCACCAGCGCCGCCACCAGCCCCGCGACATAGATGCCCGCCATCGCCAGAAAGGCGCGGCGCAGGCGGCGCATGCGAAAGCGCCACTGCTCCTTGCGCGCGTTGTAGATGCGCGCGGCCCGCTGACGGCGGGCGGCACGCACGATCTCCTGCGACACGCGCTGCGAAGTCCTGGCCGGAACCTGTGCCATCGTCGCTTAGTCCAGCGCCTCCAGCAAGGTCTTCGCGGCGGTATCGTCGCCCGCCGCCAGACCTTCGGACTGACCCTGTGCACGGGCGATGTACGCCTTGGACTTGCCGATCTCCCCTTCGAGCGAAGTGACCGTCTGCTTCATCGAATCGAGCGCCTTCAGCTTGAAGGTATCGATGGAATCCATCGTGTCGTAGATGTTCTGGAATGCGCGGCTCAGCGTCTCCAGCGGGATCGTGGAGTTGGCCGCCTGCTCGTGGATGCGCGCGGTGTTGTCCTTGAGCATCTGGCCAGTGCCGTCGATGATGTTCGCCGTCGTCGTGTTGAGCGCGGTGATCTGGTCCAGCACCAGCTTCTGGTTCGCCATCGCCTGCGCCACCGTGACCGCCGTACGCAGCGCGCCGACGGTGGTGGTCGAAGCACGGTCCACGCCCTTCACCAGTTCGACGTTGTTCTTCTTGACCAGATCCAGCGCGAGATAGCCCTGCACCGATACCGCCATCTGCGTCAGCAGATCCTGCGTGCGCTGGCGGACGTAGAACAGAGCCGATTCGCGGATGGCCTTGGCCTTTGCCGGGTCGGTGTGGTCAAGGTCGTTCGCCTTGTCCTCCAGCGCCTGATCCAGCGTGCGGGCCATGTGGATCATCTGTTCCAGCTTGCCCATGGCGGCCCACAGGTTCTGGCGTTCGACGTCGATGGCAGCATTGTCCATCAGCAGTTCGTCCTTGCCGCCCTGCAGGCGCGCCAGGATCGCGCTGATGTGGCCCTGCGCGCTCTGATAGCCGTCAAAATAGTTCTTCAACTTGTTGCCGAAGGGGATCACGCCGAAGATCTTGCGCGGCTCCAGCAGCTTGCCCTTGCGGCTGGGGTCGAGATCCTCGACCGTGCGGCGCAGTTCGGCCAGATCGGCGCCGACGCCCGCGTCCTTGTCCATCGCCCGAACCGGACGGTCGAGGAAGCGGTTGGAGTGGCTGGAGGCGTCGGAAATCTCCTTGCGCCCCATGTTGGTGATCTGGTCCACCTTGCGGCCGAACTCGGGCGAAGCGGCGTCCTGCGAAACGAGGTCGTCGACAAACTCCGCCACGCGCACCTGCAGCTTCGACTTGGCCTCATCCCCGATGGCGACGAGGCCCGCTGCACGCTCGGGCGCGACAGTGGGCACCGGATCGGGCGGAGTGAGCTTGAGTTCGCCAGCAGTGTCAGTCGTGGCCGTAGCCATGTGGAAATCCTCGTGAAAACCCGGTTGGCTGCGAACTTATGTGCGGCCCGGCTTCTCTGCAAGGAGAACCGCCCCTCAGCCTTCGACGAACGGCTGACCGGGATCGACCATGAGCATGGAATCGTCACGCGCCACCACTGCCAGCGCCAGCCCTGCGGCCTGCGCCCGCCGCACGGCCAGATCGGTGGGGGCGGAGATCGTCACCAGCAGCGGGCACCCGGCGCGCACCGTCTTTTCCACCAGTTCGTAGGAGCAGCGCGAGGTCATGACGATGAAGCCCTGCGCCGGATCGATCCCGGCACGGGCCAGCGCGCCGACCAGCTTGTCCAGTGCGTTGTGCCGTCCCACATCCTCGCGCAGGGCCAGCACCTCGCCGTTCTCGGAGCAAAACGCGGCGGCGTGGGTGGCGCGGGTGCGGCGGCCCAGTGCCTGCCCTTCGCGCATGGCGTCCAGCGCGCGGCGGATCGCCTGCGGGCGGGCCTCGGACCGGCGCGCCAGCGGCGGCAGCGGACGCAGAGCGGCTTCCACGCCCTCGATCCCGCAGATGCCGCACGAACTGTCCCCCACCCGCCGCCGCGCCCGCTCCACGATCGGGCCGAGCCGTTCGGGCGGCAGGTTCACGCGCGCGACGTAGCCGGTGCCCCACTGCGGATCGCTGGTGGCGTGGAGGGCCACTTCGCTCACTTCGGATGCGTCTGCCAGCCCTTCCGCCATCAGGAAGCCGGTCACGAAGTCCTCCAGCGCCAGCGGCGTCGCCATCATCACGGCATAGGCGATGCCGTTGGTCTCGATCGCGATCGGCGCCTCCACCGGGACATCGAAGGGGAAGGCGTCGCCCGGTGCATCCTCGTAGGCATCACGGCGCACGGAGATGGCCGCGAATCCGGCATTGTTCATATGTATATCCTCGTCGTCCCGGACCTGATCCGGGACCGCTGGCCGTGGCCCACTTTGCCTCTCAGATAGGCGGGTAGCCGTCAGGAACCACCTAAAGACCGCTAACGGTTCCGGATCAAGTCCGGGACGACGTAAAAGCTTCAAGCATTTGTTTTATGGTCGTTATTCTGCATAACTCATCGCTCGCCCCCGCCCGCTTGCAACCCACTTGCCCACAGGCTGAGGCGAATTGGCTTGCGACCTTTGCGCGGATTCCTCTAATGGGCGCGCCTCATACGGCTCCGGCACATTTTCCGGGTCGCTGCCGTATGCGCACGAGACGCGCCGAAACTAAAGGGGAAAAGGCCAGTCTCGAAGGCCCTTTTTCCACGAAGATTGGTACGAAATCGAATGAGTTGGCTCAGCAAGGTCCGCAATTCCATATCGAGCCTCGCCAAGCGCGATACGCCCGATGACCTCTGGATGAAGTGCCCGAGCTGCGGCGAGATGCTCTTCATCAAGGAATTCGAGGCCAATCTTTCGGTCTGCCCCAAGTGCGAGCATCACGGCCGCATCGGCGCCAAGGCGCGCTTCGACCTGCTGCTGGACGCCGGCTACTCGGTCCTGCCTACCCCCAAGGTGCCTGAGAACCCGCTGAATTTCCGCGATACCAAGAAGTATCCCGACCGTCTCAAGGCCGCCCGCGCCACCAACCCCTATCCCGATGCGCTGACTAACGCATACGGTGCCGTCAATGGCGCCAGGGCCGTGCTGGGCGTGCAGGACTTTAAGTTCATGGGCGGCTCGATGGGCATGGCCGTGGGCGAAGCCTTCGTGGCCGGCGTGGAAAAGGCGATCGCTGAAAAGTGCGCCTACGTCATCGTCACTGCCGCCGGCGGTGCGCGCATGCAGGAGGGCATCCTGTCCCTCATGCAGATGCCCAAGACCACCGTCGCCACCCGCCGCCTCGCCGCAGCGGGCCTGCCCTATATCGTCGTCCTGACCGATCCCACCACCGGCGGCGTCACCGCCAGCTACGCCATGCTTGGCGATGTGCAGATCGCGGAACCCGGCGCGCTCATCGGCTTTGCCGGCCAGCGCGTGATCCAGGACACCATCCGAGAAAAACTGCCCGACGGCTTCCAGCGCGCCGAGTACCTCCATGCCCACGGCATGGTGGACATGGTGGTCCACCGCAAGGACCTGAAAGACACACTGGCAACGCTGCTCGGTTATCTTGCACGAAAGGAAGTCGCGTGAATATCGATAGCGCCCTGGTTCGCGAACTCGCCGAACTGCTGGCCGACACCGGCCTGACCGAGATCGAGGTCGAGGATGGCGATCGTAAGATCCGCGTCTCGCGCCAGATGGTCCAGCAGATGGCCGCCACGCTGCCGCCGGTCGGCTACGCCCCCGCCCCGGCTGCCGCCGCCGCGCCCGTGGCCGCCGAAGCTGCGCCTGCCGCTGCCGCCGCTGCTCCGGTCGATGCCGTGAAGTCGCCGATGGTCGGCACCGTCTACCTCGCCGCGGAGCCGGGTGCGCCCGATTTCATCTCGGTCGGCAAGACCGTGAAGGCCGGCGACGTCCTGCTCATCGTCGAGGCGATGAAGGTCATGAACCAGATCGTCGCACCCAAGGCCGGCACCGTCACCGCCATCCTCGTCGACAACCAGCAGCCGGTCGAATTCGACCAGCCGCTCGTCGTGATCGGCTGAGAGCGGGACTGACATGGCCATCAAGCGCCTCCTGATTGCCAACCGCGGCGAAATCGCGCTGCGCATCCACCGTGCCGCGCACGAGATGGGCATCGAAACCGTCGCGGTGCACTCCACTGCCGACGCCGACGCGATGCACGTGCGCCTGGCAGACCACGCCGTCTGCATCGGCCCGCCCGCCGCGAAGGACAGCTACCTCAACGTCGCCGCGATCATCTCTGCCGCAGAGATCACGCAGGCGGACGCGATCCACCCCGGCTACGGCTTCTTGTCCGAGAACGCCCGCTTCGCCGAGATCGTCGAGGCTCACGGCATCAAGTGGGTCGGTCCCAAGCCCGAGCACATCCGCACGATGGGCGACAAGGTAGAGGCCAAGCGCACCGCAGGGGCCCTCGGCCTGCCACTGGTCCCCGGTTCGGACGGCGCGATCGAGGACTTTGCCGAGGCGCGCGAGCTGGCCGCGAAGATCGGCTACCCGGTCATCATCAAGGCGGCATCGGGCGGCGGCGGTCGCGGCATGAAGGTCGTGAACAGCGCTGAGGAACTGGAAAGCCAGATGGGCCAGGCCCGTTCGGAGGCCAAGGCGGCCTTCGGCGACGCCACGGTCTACATGGAAAAGTACCTCGGCAACCCGCGCCACATCGAATTCCAGGTCTTCGGCGACGGCAACGGCCACGCGGTACATCTGGGTGAGCGCGACTGCTCGCTCCAGCGCCGCCACCAGAAGGTGCTGGAAGAGGCCCCCTCGCCCGTCATCACCCCCGAAGAACGCGACCGCATGGGCGGCGTCGTCTCCAAGGCGATGGCTGACATGGGCTACCGCGGCGCGGGCACGATCGAGTTCCTCTGGGAGAACGGCGAGTTCTACTTCATCGAGATGAACACCCGTCTGCAGGTGGAGCATCCGGTGACGGAGGCCATCACCGGCGTCGATCTCGTGCGTGAACAGATCCGCGTCGCCGATGGCCAGCCGCTGTCGTTCCGCCAGGAAGAGATCGAGTTCAAGGGCCACGCCATCGAATGCCGCATCAACGCGGAAGACCCGTGGAACTTCACCCCTTCGCCGGGGCAGGTCACGGGCTACCACGCGGCAGGCGGCATGAACGTGCGCGTAGATAGCGGGCTCTATGCCGGCTACCGCATCCCGCCCTACTACGATTCGATGATCGGCAAGCTGATCGTCTCGGGCCGCACCCGCGAAGGCGCGATCATGCGCCTGAAGCGCGCGCTGGGCGAAATGGTGATCGAGGGCGTCAAGACCTCGATCCCGCTGCATCAGGCGCTGCTGGAAGACCCCGAGTTCAACAGCGGCGATTACACGATCAAGTGGCTGGAAGACTGGCTGGCCAAGCGGGCGGCTGACTAAGTTACGGTATGGGGCGGGCGCAGCGCTTTCCCCATACTCGAATTGAAGTGAAGCATTGTGGTATCGGACGGGCACCGTTCCGCCGACGACACGGACTGGAAGATCATGATTTCGTTCCTCGATTTTGAAAAGCCGATCGCCGAGCTGGAAGCGCGCATCGCCGAACTGCGCGCCACCGCCGACGGCAGCGACCTCGACATCGAGAGCGAGATCGAAAAGCTGCAGAAGAAGAGCAGCGGCATGCTGGAGGCGACTTACGGCAAGCTGTCGCCCTGGCAGAAGACGCAGGTGGCCCGCCACCCGCAGCGCCCGCACTTCGTCGATTACCTGCGCCTGATCTTCACCGATTTCGTGGCGCTGGGCGGTGACCGCCTGTACGGTGAGGATGCCGCGATCATCGGCGGTCTTGCCACGCTGGACGGGCGCAAGGTCGTAGTCATCGGCCACGAAAAGGGCCACGACACGGCGACCCGCATCAAGCACAACTTCGGCATGGCCAAGCCCGAAGGCTATCGCAAGGCGATCCGCCTGATGGAAATGGCCAGCAAGTTCGGCCTGCCGGTCGTCACGCTGGTCGACACCGCAGGCGCCTTCCCCGGCGTTGAGGCCGAGGAACGCGGCCAGGCCGAAGCCATTGCCCGCTCGACCGAAGCCTGCCTGGCGCTGGGCGTGCCGATGGTGGCGGTGATCGTCGGCGAAGGCGGTTCGGGCGGCGCGGTGGCCATCGCTGCGGCCAACACCGTGCTGATGCTGGAGCATTCGGTCTACTCGGTGATCTCTCCGGAAGGCGCATCTTCGATCCTGTGGCGCACGCCCGACAAGGCCGCCGATGCCGCCACCGCCATGAAGGTGACGGCACAGGACCTGCTGGGCCTGAAGGTCATAGACGGCATCATTCCCGAACCCGTTGGCGGTGCTCACCGCGACCCTGCCGCCACCGCCCGCGCGCTGGCCGATGCGGTCGGCCACGAACTGGATGCGCTGGGCAAGCGGTCCAGCGCCGAGTTGGTGCGCCAGCGCGAAGACCGCTTCCTGGCGATCGGTTCGCTGTAAGCCGATCATCGTCCCGGACGCGATCCGGGACGATTTCGCGAACGGGACTTTGCCCGAAGCGCCCAACCTGTGTTAGCCACATGGCGTCCTCGAATCCCAAAACAGATCAGGATCGACACACCATGACGCTTACCAGGAAGCTTTCGCTTGCAGTCCTCGGCATGTCCGCCGCCGTGGTCGACGTGACCGGCACGATGGCCGCCACCGCATCTGCCGCCCCGTCGCCCGCCGCTGCCGCGATCGCCACCCGCCAGGCCAATTTCAAGAAGATGGGCGGCGCGATGAAGGCGCTGAAGGACCAGCTGGCCAGCGGCACCATCGACAAGGCAAAGGCCGTCGGCGCCGCGCGGACTCTGGCCGCGACGGGCCGTGCGCAGGGCAGGCTGTTCCCCAACGGTTCGGGCGCATCGTCCGGGATCAAGACCGGCGCGCTGCCTGCCGTCTGGAGCAACCGTACTCAGTTCGACGCCGCGCTGAAGGCCTATGTCGTGCAGGCCGACAAGCTGGTCGCCGTTGCAGGCACCGGCAACGCCGCCGCGATCGGCGCACAGTTCAAGGCGGTGGGCGGCACCTGCGCCGCCTGCCACAAGCAGTTCCGCGCCGACGACTGAGGCCCGCAATGGCAACCCGCTCCGCGCCCGTCTCGGCGCCTGCCCCGGCACCCGTCTGGGATCCGGCCATCCGCCTGTTCCACTGGCTGCTGGTAGCGCTCATCGCCTTTTCGTGGTGGAGCGGGGAGCAGCATGACCTGGAACGCCATCGCCTGTCCGGTTATGGCATCCTCGCGCTGCTGGTGTTCCGCGTCTACTGGGGCTTCTTCGGCCCGGCCCCTGCGCGCTTTTCCAGCTTTGTGCGAGGGCCGCGCGTGGTGCTCGCCTACCTGAAGAGCCTTGGCAGCCGTCACGGCCCCCATGCCGACGGCCACAACCCGCTCGGCGGGTGGAGCGTGATCGCCATGCTGCTGGCGGTGAGCGCGATGGTGGCGGCCGGGCTGTTTTCCAGCGACATCGACATGCTCTACGATGGCCCGCTGGCCACTTATCTGACGTTCGACCAGTCATCCGCAGCAGCGGACCTGCATTCCACGATCTTCAACGTCGTGCTAGCCCTGGTGGGGCTGCATGTCGTCGCGGTGCTGTTCTACCTTGTATGGAAACGGCAGAACCTGGTGCTTCCGATGCTGACGGGTCGGCGTGCGGGCGCCGAGGGTAACGCGGCGAACCGGCGCTGGTCGCCGGTTCGTGCGCTGGTGGGCATCGCCATCGCCGTCGCATTCGCCTGGGCGGTTTCCACCGGCTTCCAGTTCGGCAACGCGCCGGCATACTGACGGGCAAATGCGCCGCCGCAGCGGGAAACTCAGTTCCCCGCTGCGGCCCGTTCGGGCCTGAACCGGTCTAGCGATTGCTCGAACCGGATGAAGTTGGTTTCGAGACGCGCCTGCAGGCGGGCCTTCTCGTTTCTGGCAAGGAACGCCTTGCAGGCGCCAGCGGCGAAGTCCGAGGCGCACGGGGTCACTGGCTGGCCATAGCGGTCGCCTGCCCACAGGCTCTCGCCGGGCGCGAAGGAATATTCCAGGCTGTTGCGCGCCAGTTCCTTGAGATCGGCGTAGCGCAGACCCTGCTGCTGCACGGCGCGGAGATGTTCGTTGGTCATGTCCGAACGCAGAATGCCCTCGTCGTCGGTGGACAGCATCACCGGCACCCCCATCGAGCGGTAGAGATGCAGCGGATGCACCCCGCCCTCCACGCCCAGGATCACCGCATTGCTGGTGAGGTTGATCTCCACCGCCACCCCCTCGCGCGCCATGCGGGCGAGCGTCTCGGGCGCATCGACTTCATACGCGATGCCCACGCCGTGGCCGATGCGCCGCGCGCCTGCGGCCACCGCCTTGCCGATGTGATCCTCCAGATCCTTTGGCGGCACCAGTCCCAGCGCCAGTTCGCCTGCGTGCATGGTGACCTTGACGCCGGGATACTTCGCTTCGAGGAAGCGGAACATCGCCATGTGCAGGTCGTAGTCGCGCAAGGCGACGGGATCGTCCTCGGGCATGACGATGTTGACGCCGACGTAGCGCGGGTCCCTGTCCGCCAGCACGAACCCGGCCAGCATCGATCGCCACGCCACCTGCGGCGGCAGTCCGCGCATGGCCGAATAGAGATAGCGCATCGCCACCCCGCAGCCCGCATCGGCGGCCTTCGTCCCGCAGCCAAGGCGCTGCTTCGCGGCGGCTTCCTCGGCATCGACTTCGGCCATGGCCGGGGCGACCAGCGCCTGAGCCGCGGGCAGGTCGCGCCGGTAGGCAACGGCAAGGCCCTGCTCGTCCAGCGGCGCATCGGGGGCAGACAGCATGAACGGCGTCGTGCTGTCCGGATTGTGCATCAGTTCGACGTAGAGCAGGTTGTTGCGCCCCGCGCTGGCAAAAGCATCGGCAAGCCAGCGCGCGTCCTCTCCATCGGCGGCGGGGCCGAACTTGCGGAAGCTGGAGAAGAACTGGTTGTGCCCCGAGACCAGTGCCGGGCCGATGCCCTTCTGGAAGCCGCGCGTCGAAATCGCGTCGATCAGCTTTGCATACGTGAACGGATCCTTCTCGGCCATCGGGCCGATCTGGAGCGCGGCGGGGCATGGCCCCGGCACGATGCGGGTGATCCCGGCGTCGGCGCACATCCCTTTGGCAGCGGCGACTTTCAGGATATCCTCGGCATAGGCCGACCCGCCCAGGTGATTGTGCAGGTCGCCGCCCTTGGGCATCGCCTGCAGGAACACGCGCAGTCGACCGGCGTTGCCCGCAACTTCGTCCAGCATGGCGGACGCCGCCGCCTCGTCCGCATGGGCAGGGGATGCCAGCAGAGGCAGCGTCAGCGTCGTCAGCAGCGTGGAAAGCAGGCGTTTCACTCGACAGGTGCCTTGGGGATCGCGTTCTCGTACTTGTCCCAGTGTTTCAGCAGTTCGTGGACGACCGGCGCGCCGACCAGATAGTTCGCCTCGAACGCGGCCTTCTGGCCCGCACCTTCGTTGGCAACGCTGTCGACGGCGGAGACGCCCGGCGGCGGCATCGAGGGGTTCGAGCCGGTGCGCAGCACCATCACCCGGTCGGGATCAACCAGACCCTGCTTGGCCGCGATCAGGATCGAGCCCTGCTGGATCTGGCTTTCCATGTTGGTCATCGCGAAGCGGCCCTTGCCGCCGGTCCACAGCTTCACCCAGTCGCGCGCCCACTGCGTCCGGCCGGGGCCGTGCCAGTAGCGCATCCCGCCCAGCGTCTCGCCCAGCAGCACGAACGGCGGCTTCTGCGCATTGGGCCAACCCTTCCAGCGGGCACGGTCGGCCTGCAGTTCGGGCGAATCCGGGATCTTCACGTCCTTGCTGAGACCATAGGCCCAGTAGGCCAGTCCCTGGTTCAGCTCCGCCGACATCGCCAGCTTGCGCGTGTCGGTGAAGCCGGCGAAGTCCTCGGTCGCCTTGGGCAGCATGTTGGGCCGGTCGGCGCCGATGGCGAACAGGCCATAGGGCCAGTCCTTGGGCACCTCGCGGTCGTCGAACTCGCGCAACTTGTCGGCATCGACCACCCAGCGCGACCAGGCCGCACTGCCCACCGAGGCAAGCTGCGGATCGACGCCGGAAATGCCGGTGAACAGCCAGTACGTCTTCGTGAAATCGAAGCGCGGGTCCATCAGCAGCGCGGTCAGCTGGTCGGAAACGCTGCCTATCATCGTGTCTGGGCTGCCCCAGACGATGCCGTAGAGGCCGTCCCTGTTGCGCAGCAGCGGGTGCAGTGTGCCCTTGACCGGGATCACCTCGTCGAGATGCTCGCGCTCGGCCCAGGCCTGGAACTCTCCGGGGGCGTCGCCCTTGTCCTCGCCCGGCTCGAAAGTGGCGACGACGATGACCTTGACCGGAATCGGCGTGACTTTGGGCAGTTCCGGTAACGGCGGCTCTGCCGCCACGGCAGCGGGGGCGAGCATTCCCGCAACGGCGGCAAGCGCCAGCGCACGCAGGGAAGCCCGAAAGGGCCGGCCGGATCGAATCGCAGTCATGTCTAAGTCAAACCCCGAAAAAATGGGGGCGCCCCCGCGCCCGGCCTGATGGATCTACCCGGCACCGGCGCGCCCCTTACCGAAAGTGCGCCTGCGCCGATCCACGACTACCCTGTAGGGAGAAATCGGGAAATCGTGTTCGGCGGTTCGCACCTTTCGGCCTTGCTAACGGTGGTAGGGCGCGGGAGATAGTGCTAGCAAACTCAACAAACATCACAGCCCGTTGCAAAAATTAGAGCAGGTCAGATTTCGCGATGCCCGCCTTCTCCCGTTTCCTGCGCTATTTCATGGTCGTCGGTCGCCACGGCTCGATCCGCAAGGCGGCGGATGAGCTGAACGTGTCGGCCTCTGCCATCGCGCGCCAGATCCTCAACGTCGAGACGGACATCGGCACCCCGCTGTTCGAGCGCCTGCCCACGGGCCTGCGCCTGACCGCTGCCGGAGAGGTCATGATGGCAGCGGGCAACCGCTGGCAGAAGAACATGCAGGACGTGCGCGCCCAGATAGAGGATCTGCGCGGGTTGAAACGCGGCCACGTGGATTTTGCCATCATCGACCCGCTTGCCAAGGGCTACATCCCCGCCGTCGTCCGCTCCATCCAGCAGCGCCACCCCGGCATCACGGTGGGGGTGAAGGTCGGCTCCAACGACGACGTGCGCAAGGCCGTGGCCGACGGCGAGGCCGACTTCGGCATCCTGTTCGAGCCGCACAGCTATCGCGACCTGACCGTGCGCGCTTTTGTGGAAGTGGCGCTGGGCTTCGTGACACCGCCCGGCCATCCATTGGCCGCCCAGCGCGAGGCGCGCTTCTCCGCCGCCACGGGCGAACCGCTGATCGTGCCTGCCGACAGCCTTGCCACCGGACAGCAGATCGCCGTGCTGGCCGGGGCCACCGGGATGGACATGCGCTGCGTCGCCACTTGCGACAACATCCAGATGATCGCGTCGCTGGTGCAGGAAGGCGCAGGTACCGGCATCCTTTCGTCGCTTGACGTCATCACCGAAGTGAAGCGCGGCGAAGTGGCGTTCACGCGCATCTCGGACGCGCTGCTTCGGCCGATGACGCTGGCCTTGTGCACCAACACGGCGCGTACGCCGTCTTACGCGGCCAGCCTTGTCCTGTCGGAAATCGAGAACGGGTTCGCCGGGCTCAGCTACGCCGAATCGACGCTGTAGGCGCGTGCGGGGCCAAGGGTTGCCCTTGCAGCCTTGTGCCCCTATCGGCACACCTTTCCCTACATCGCCGAACCAGGATTCGCTCCGTATGAGCCACACCGAAGAACCGCAACTGCACTACCTCGAATATTACGAGGAGTTCCTCGCCAAGGTGCGCCAGCTTTCGCGCAAGGTGCATGAGGGCGCATGGCAGCCCGAATTCATCATCGGCGTGGGTCGCGGCGGTCTGGTTCCTGCGGTCTACATCTCGCACCAGCTGGATGTGCCGATGCTTTCGATCGACCACTCGGCCAAGGTTCCCGGCTTTGCCGACGAACTGCTGGGCAAGGTCGCCGGGATGAGCGCGGAAGGCCGACGCCTGCTGTTCGTGGACGACATCAACGACAGCGGCGGCACCATCGAATACATCCGCAACCTTCTGGGCGACAACGGCTGCGACGCCGACAACCTGCGCTTCGCTGTGCTCATCAACAACACCCGGTCCAAGGCAGTGGCCGAACTCTACGTCGATGCCATCGACCGGGACGAGGACAAGCGCTGGTTCGTGTTCCCTTGGGAATCGGTCAGCACGAAGGATGCGATCGTCGAAGAGGCCCGCTCCGTTCCCGAGCGGCTGGGCTGAACCATGCGGATCTGCGTCTACCTGGGCTCTTCCGCCGGCGTTAACCCTCTCTACCGCGAAGCCGCGCACGAATTCGGCACCCTGCTGGCAAAGCGCGGCATCGGTCTGGTCTACGGCGGCGGCATGGTCGGCCTGATGGGCGTGGTCGCCGACGCGGTCTGCGCGGCGGGCGGCGAAGTCATCGGCGTCATCCCCGAAGCCCTGCGCGCACGCGAACACGACCATCAGGGCATCACCGAACTGCACGTCGTCAAGACCATGCACCAGCGCAAGGCGATGATGGCGAACCTCTCGGACGGCTTCGTCACCCTGCCCGGCGGCATCGGCACCTTCGAGGAAATGTTCGAGGCATGGTGCTGGACCCAGCTGGGCTACCACAACAAGCCGGTCGGGCTGCTGGACGTCAACGGGTTCTACACGGGCCTGCGCCAGTTTATCGACAACGTGGTGGAGGAAGGCTTCCTCCAGCCCCGCCACCGCGCAATGCTGATCGTCGAGAAAGACCCCGAAACGATGATCGACCGCATCGTCAACTTCGTGCCGCCTGAAAACGAACACTGGCTGGGCGCGCAGGACGTTTGAGGCGGGGTAAGGAGTAACGTCGTCCCGGACTAGATCCGGGACGACGTGGAACTATGCCGCTGCGTAGGCGTCCAGCTTTTCCAGATGCCGTTCCACCACCTCGGGCGGCAGGAACGATCCGGTGAAGCTGTTGCGCGCCAGCGTCACCAGATCGGCGCGCGACAGGCCCCTCGCTTTGGCGACGGCGCGGTAGTTGTCCGCCACATAGCCGCCGAAATAGGCGGGATCGTCAGAGTTGACGGTGGCCTTCAGGCCCTGCGCCAGCATCCGGTCGAGCGGATGGTCGGCAAGGTCGTTAACCACGCGCAGCTTGAGGTTGGACAGCGGGCATACCGTCAGCGTCATGCCCTCTGCCGCCAGTCGCGCCACCAGCGCGTCGTCTTCCAGCGCGCGATTGCCGTGGTCAATGCGATCGACGCCCAAAAGGTCGAGCGCTTCGTGCACGTAGGCGGGCGGACCTTCCTCCCCGGCATGGGCGGTGATCTTCAGGCCCTTGTCACGCGCCGCCGCGAACACACGGGCGAACTTGGCGGGCGGGTGGCCGACTTCGGAACTGTCCAGCCCCACTGCCGCGATGCGGTCCAGCCACGGCTCGGCCAGCGCCAGCGTAGCGAAGGCGGCCTCTTCCGACAGGTGACGCAGGAACGAGAGGATCAGCTGCGAGGTCAGGCCGTATTCCACTTCCGCCTCGGCCATGGCGGAGAGCAGCCCCTCGATAACCTCCTCGAACGCGATGCCGCGATCGGTGTGGGTCTGAGGATCGAACATGATCTCCGCGTGGACCACTCCGTCCGCCGCAGCCCGCGCGAAGTAGGCCATTGCCAGATCGTGGAAATCCGCACGGGTGCGCAGCACGTCCGCGCCCGCATAGTAGATGTCCAGAAAGTCCTGCAGGTTGGAAAAGTCGTAAGCCGCGCGCACTTCTTCTACGGAAGCATAGGGAATGGAAACGGCATTGCGCTGCGCCAGTGCGAACATCAGCTCGGGTTCGAGGCTACCCTCGATGTGGAGATGGAGTTCGGCCTTCGGCAGGCCGGCGATAAATTGGTCGAGATCGGTCATGGTCATGGTCATGCCCATATCGCCAGCCGATGGGCTTTCGACAAGCCTCGCCTGACCCGATCGAGGGATACGGCGGGCGTCAGGCCCCGCCCATCCACACGAAACGGGCGACGAACAGCAGCGCCAGCACTAGCACGAACCCATCCTTGCGCGTGATCGTACCGCGTGCAATCTTGAGCAGGACGTGCGCCGTGATGCCGAACGCCAGCCCGTTGGCGATGGAGAAGGTCAGCGGAATCATCGCCACCGTCAGGAATGCGGGGATGGCCGCCAGCGGGTCTTCCCATTCCACTTCGGTCAGCGGCAGCAGCATCAGACCGCCGACGATGATGAGCGCCGGAGCGGTCGCCGCCAGCGGGATCATCTGCGCATAAGGCGCCACGAACATCGTCGCCAGGAACAGCACGCCGGTGACGACCGAAGTCAGGCCGGTGCGCCCGCCCTCCTGCACGCCAGCGGCGCTTTCGACGTAGCTGGTCACGGTGCTGGTGCCCGCCACCGAGCCCACCATGGTTGCGACCGCATCGGTGACGAGGATGTGGTTCAGGCGCGGAATGCGCCCTGCCGCATCCATCAGCCCGGCCCGCTTGGTCACGGCGACAAGGGTGCCGATATTGTCGAACAGGTCGACGAACAGGAACACGAACAGCACCTCGACCAGGCCAAGGCCATGCTTGCCCGAAAGACCGAAGACACCGCCAAGGTCCAGCTGGAACGCGGTGCCGGTCAGCGCCGCAAGCGAATAGGGTTCAGGGTTCACCGTCACCATACCGGCCAGCCAGCCGACCACGGAGGTCGCCACGATGCCGACCAGCATCGCCCCGCGCACCTTCCACACCGACAGCGCGCCGATCACCACCAGCCCGAACAGCGCAAGCGCCGCACCGGGGGCCTTGAGGTCTCCCAGCGCCACGAATGTCGCCGGATTGGCAACGACGATGCCCGCTCCCTTCAGCCCGATGAAGCCGATGAACATGCCGATGCCGCCGGCCACTGCCGCGAAGAGGTACGGCGGGATCGAATTGACGATGAGCTGGCGCACGCCCGTCAGCGTAAGCAGCAGGAACGCGACGCCCGAAATGAAGACGCAGCCCAGCGCCACCTGCCACGGCACGCCCATCTGCTGCACCACGGTGAAGCTGAAATAGGCGTTGAGGCCCATGCCCGGCGCCAGTGCCAGCGGCGTGTTGGCCACGAATCCCATCAGGATCGATGCGAAGGCCGCCGCAAAGCAGGTTGCCGCCGCCACCGAGGCGACCGGCATCCCTGCGCTGCCCAGGATCGCCGGATTGACCAGCACGATATAGGCCATCGTCAGGAACGTGGTCACGCCCGCCAGAACTTCCGTGCGCACGGTGGTGCCGCGCGCGGTAAGCGCGAATTGGCGGTCCAGCCTGCCGGTGGGCATCACCTCTGCGCCATCGACAGTCGTTGCAGTCTGCATAGTCACGCCCGCTCCCCCTTGCCGCGACAAGCGACGTGAAATCCGAAAAAAGTGCGCCCCGCCCCGGCGGCGGCAGAATCGGCGCCCGCTCTGCACGATCCTGCACCGGATTTCCAACCCTGTCATACCTGCGACCGGGAACAAATCGTCCCGCCCTGCCGACGGGACTTCGCCACGCTCAACCTGAGCAAAGTCCCTCCGGCAGGGCCACGTTACCCTCAAACCATCATTTCGGGGCGCACCACGCGATCGAAGGTCGCTTCGTCCACCAGCCCCAGTTCCAGTGCCGCCTCCTTCAGCGTCTGGCCCTGCGCATGTGCGTGCTTGGCGATCTTGGCGGCATTGTCGTAGCCGATCTCGGGCGCGAGCGCCGTCACCAGCATCAGCGAGCGGTCGAGCAGTTCGGCGATGCGGGCGCGGTTAGGCTCGATCCCGTCGACGCAGCGTTCGGCGAAGCTTTCCATGCCGACCGAGAGCAGGTCGATGGAGCGGATCACCGCCGCGCCGATCAGCGGCTTGAACACGTTCAGCTCGAACGCGCCCTGCAGGCCGCCCACGGTGGCCGCCTGGTGGTTGCCGATGACCTGCGCCGACACCATCGTCAGCATCTCGCATTGGGTGGGATTGACCTTGCCAGGCATGATCGAGCTGCCCGGCTCGTTCGCGGGCAGGTCCAGTTCGCCGAGGCCCGATCGCGGCCCGGAACCCAGCCAGCGGATGTCGTTGGCGATCTTGGTCAGCGCCACCGCCAGCGTCGCCAGCGTGGAGGACAGGTGCACCAGCGGGTCGTTGGACGCCAGCGCCTCGAACTTGTTCTCGGCCGGGCGGAACGGCAGGCCGGTGAGGCTGGCCAGTTCCTGCGCCACGTCCACGTCGAAACCCGGCGCCGCATTCAGCCCAGTGCCGACGGCAGTGCCGCCCTGCGCCAGCGCGGTCATGCCGTGCGACACCGCCGGTTCGATACGCTTGCGGCTGCGGTAGATCTGGTGGACGTAGCCGGAAAACTCCTGCCCCAGCGTCACCGGCGTAGCGTCCTGCAGGTGCGTGCGACCGATCTTCACGATGTCCTTCCACGCCTGCGCCTTGGCATCCAGCGATGCATGCAGCCGGTCGATCGCGGGATAGAGCCGGTCGGTCACCGCCCGCGCCGCCGCCACATGCAGCGCGGTGGGGAAGCTGTCGTTGGATGACTGGCCCATGTTTACATGATCGTTGGGATGGACCGGAGACTTGCCGCCACGCGTGCCCGTCAGGATTTCGTTGGCGCGGCCCGCGATCACCTCGTTGACGTTCATGTTGGACTGCGTGCCCGAACCGGTCTGCCAGATCACCAGCGGGAACTGGTCGTCCAGCTTGCCCGAGACGACTTCCTGCGCGGCGGCCTCTATGGCGTCGGCGATCTTGCCGTCCAGCCCGTGCTTGCGGTTCACCCGCGCCGCCGCCTGCTTCACCAGCGCCAGTGCATGAACGATGGCGATCGGCATGCGCTCGGTGTCGCCAAAGGGGAAATTCTCGATGCTGCGCTGGGTCTGGGCACCCCAGTAAGCGGTTGCCGGGACGTCGATCTCACCGATGCTGTCGGATTCGCGGCGTGTTTCCATGGACCTTGGACCTCCTTCGCTCATGCAATGTCGTTGGCAGGATAGATAGGGTGCCGCCAAGCCATGTCCATCGCTATTGCGACTTACTTGCACACATCAGTGTGCAATCTCTGCAAGTGCCGCGCGCCGCACGCGCTTGACTGCTCCCGCGATTTGCCCGACCTGACGGTTTCCTCCCGGATACAGGATCTGCCATGACCAATCGCCTTCTCGCCGGTCGCGAAGTCGCCCCCATCGGCCTCGGATGCATGAACGTCGCCTGGGCCTATGGCGCGCCGCCGCCCCGCGAGGATGCGGTGGCCCTGTTCCGCCACGCGCTGGACGGCGGGTGCGACCACTTCGACACCGCCAACATCTATGGCATGGGCGTCAGCGAGGAAATCCTGCGCGAGGCTATCATGGACCGGCGCAAGGAGTTCCTGTTGGCCACCAAGACCGGCATCGTCATCGACGGCGACCGGCGCGGGACCGACTGCAGCCCGGCTGCGATCACCGCGTCCATCGACGCCAGCCTGAAGCGGCTGGGCACCGACCATGTCGACCTGTTCTACATGCACCGCCTGGACCGCGACACGCCGATCGCGGAGTCGGTAGGGGCGATGGCGCGGCTGATCGAAGCGGGCAAGATCGGCGCCTATGGCGTTTCCGAATGGTCGAGCGCGCACATCCGCGAGGCCCATGCCGTGCACCCGATGGCGGCGGTGCAGACCGAATACTCATTGTGGACCCGCAACGTCGAGCTGGGCGTGCTGGACACCACGCGCGAACTGGGCATCGCGCTCGTCGCGTTCTCGCCGGTGGGACGCGGCGCGCTGTGCGGCGACATCACCGCGCCCGAGGCGCTGGGCGGCAAGGACATCCGCCTGTCGATGCCCCGCTTTTCGCCCGAACACTGGCCCGCGAACCTGGCCCTGATCGAACAGCTGGCGGCGCTTGCGGCAGAGGCCGGGGCCACCCCCGCGCAGCTGTCGCTGGCCTGGGTGCTGGCGCAGGGCGAACATCTTCACGCCATCCCCGGCACCCGTTCCGCCGCCCACTTCGACCAGAACCACGCCACCCTGACGCTGGACATCGCCCCCGACGTGATCGCCCGCGCCGGAGAGATCATCAACCAGCAGACCGTCAGCGGCCACCGCTACTCGCAGTCGATGAACGCCTCCATCGACACCGAGGATTACTGAGGGCGCACAAACTTCAGCCTTACCCCAGCGGCTTCATCTCGCGGATCAGGTCGATCAGCAGGCGCAGGCCGCGGGGCACCTGGCGGCGGCTGGAATAATAGATAAAGAACCCCGGCCCCGGCGAGGCCCATTCCTCCAGCACTGCGCGCAGCGAACCGTCAGCCAGCAGCGATGCGATCGCCGGTTCCGCCGCGTACATCAGGCCCATGCCGTCCAGCGCCAGCGCCCGGCTGACGCTGCCGTTGTCGACGATTACGCCGCCCGGCACCGCCAGCGCCAGCGTCTCCTCGCCCCGGTCGAAGTCCCAGTTGTACATGCGCCCGTTGCCCAGCCGCAGGCGGATGCACTGGTGGTGCATCAGGTCTTGCGGGTGCTGCGGCACGCCGTGGCGTTCCAGGTAGGACGGCGCGCCCGCCACCACCCAGCGGAAATCGGGCGACAGGCGCTGGGCGATCATGTCCTCGGGCACGGTGCCACCATAGCGGATGCCGGCATCGAACCCCGCCTCGATCACGTCCACCATCGCATTGTCGACGCTGATGTCCAGCTCCACATCGGGATAGCGGGCCACGAACTGGGGCAGCACCGGCGCCAGCAGCCGCATCGCCGCCTCGTCAGGCACGTTGAGGCGTACCCGCCCGGTGGGCGCATCGCGGTGCAGGTTCAGCAGGTCTTCCGCCTCGTGGATCGCCGCGAAGGGATCGCGAATGGCAGCCTGCAGATCTTCGCCGGCCGCCGTCAGCGTGACCGAACGATTGGTGCGGTTGACCAGCCGCACCTTGAGCCGCTCCTCCAGCCCCCGCAGCGAATGGCTGAGCGCAGAGGCGCTGACACCCAACTCCGTCGCTGCCTTGCGAAAATTGCGGTGACGCGCGATAGCCAGGAAATAGCTGAGATCGGCAAGGTCGGAACGCCGGAACGGCATTGGTGTGGGGCCTCGATTGCAGGGATACGGCCTTGTAGAACGGCGGGCCCGGTTGTCCAAGCGGCTATGAAGCCGTCATCCCGACCAAGCCAAGATGGCGCGTGCAGCCCTGTCCGTTTGCCATCTTCAACCGACAGAACAGGGCAACGCACAACGCCGCCATACCGACAACGCTTGATCGCTCCTCCATCCCCTGTATGCACGGGAAATCCATGATTTCCGCGCTCGATCTCTTCCGCATCGGCCTTGGCCCGTCCAGTTCGCATACCGTCGGTCCCATGCGGATCGCCGCGCGGTTCCTGCAGGGGATCGAGGAAGGGGGCCAGCTGAGCGCCGTAGCGCGGGTGCTGGTAGAGCTGCAGGGCTCGCTGGCTCTGACCGGCGAAGGGCACGGCACGCCTGACGCCTGCCTGATGGGCCTGATCGGCCTTGCGCCCGAGACCGTCGATCCCGAGGCCGCCCATGCCGCTGCCGCGCAAGTGCGCGCCACGTCGCGCATCGCGCTGCTGGGCCGGCACCACATCGCCTTCGACCCCGCGCGCGATCTGGTGCTGGACTTCGACCATATCCCCGACCTTCACCCCAACGGCATGGTGCTGACCGCCTTAGACGCGGACGGCGCGGTGATTGCGCGGGCCGAATATTTCTCGACCGGCGGGGGGTTCTTCTCCAGCCGCCACCAGCTGGAACAGCCCGCCGCCGACGATCAGGTGGTGCTGGGCCCACCGGTGGCGCATCCGTTCGGCTCCGGCGCGCAGCTTCTGGAAGTATGCGCGGCCAGCGGCCTCGACATCGCCGGGGTGATGCTGGCCAACGAAGCCGCCCGCCGACCCGAAGCGGAGACGCTGGCGGGCCTCGACACCATCGCCGCCGCGATGAACCAGTGCATCGACCGGGGCCTTTCGCGTGAAGGTCTGCTGCCCGGCGCGCTCAAGGTGCGGCGGCGCGCGCGGGCGATCCACCAGAACCTGATCGCCCGCCCGCAGGACAACCAGGCCGAGACGCTGATGGACTGGCTGAACCTCTATGCCATGGCGGTGAACGAGGAGAACGCCAGCGGTGGCCGCGTGGTCACCGCACCCACCAACGGGGCGGCGGGCATCATCCCCTCGCTGCTGCGCCAGTATTGCAGCGACGGCAACAGCGCGGTCCCGGTCAAGGCACGGCGATACCTGCTGACTGCCGCCGGGATCGGCCTGCTCTACAAGCAGCGCGCCTCCATCTCGGGCGCGGAAATGGGTTGCCAGGGCGAAGTGGGCGTCGCCTGTTCGATGGCGGCGGCGGGGCTGGCGGCGGTCTGGGGCGGCACGCCCGAGCAGGTCTGCGCAGCGGCGGAGATAGGCATGGAGCACAACCTTGGCCTCACCTGCGATCCGGTGGGCGGGCTGGTGCAGATCCCTTGCATCGAACGCAACGCCATCGCCGCAGTCAAGGCCGTGAACGCGGCCAAGCTGGCGCTCCATTCGGGCGAAACCCCGCGCGTCTCGCTCGATCAGGTGATCGAGACGATGCGCCAGACCGGCATGGACATGTCGAGCAAGTACAAGGAAACCAGCCAGGGCGGCCTTGCCATTAACGTGGTGGCGTGCTGACCCGGCCAGAGCGCCGTGCCTTTCAGAACGGCGCGTCGCCCAGGATCTGCACGCGGTAGCCCGATCGTACCTGCGGGAAATAGTCCCAGATCGCCGAATGCTGCGTGCAGCGGTTGTCCCAGAAAGCGATCGAGTGCGGCGCCCATGAGAAGCGGCACTGGAACAGCGGCTGCTTGATGTGGTCGAACAGGTACGCCAGCAGCGCTTCGCTCTCGGCCTCCGGGATGCCTTCGATGCGCGTGGTGTAGCTCTTGCTGACGTAGATGCCCTTGCGGCCCGACGTGGGATGCGTGCGGATCACCGGATGGCTGGAACGCGGCAGGACCATGCCCTCGGGCGTGATGCCGCCAAAGCCGAGCACCGCGTCATGGACCGCCGTCAGCCCTTCAAGATGCGCCTTCATCCGGTCCGACAGCGCATCGTAGGCGGCGTACATGTTGGCGAACGCGGTGTCCCCGCCATAAGGCGGCACCGTGTGCAGGTAGAGCACCGAGCCCAGCGGCGGCTCCGGATCGCAGCTCATGTCGGAATGCCAGTGCTCGCCTGCAACGAAGGTGGAATCCCCGTCGGCGTGCATCACCGTGATCTCGGGATGGCCGGGCGCCTGCCACGGCTTCGTGCTGGGCGCGATGTGGATGCCGCCAAAGTAGTTGGCGAAGCGCTTGTGGTCCTCGTGCCCGATCGGCTGGTCGCGAAAGAAGATCACCAGCCTGTCTTCCAGCGCGCGGTGCAGTTCCTCGACCTCAAGGTTGGAAAGCGGCCTGGTCAGGTCCACGCCCGAGATCACCCCGCCCATGCCGGGGGTAAGCGGGGTCACCGTGATCGCCGAATAGTCCGTCATGCCTGTTCCCTCATCTAGATTATCGGCCATTCGCTGACCAGCGGCAGGCCGGAGCGGGCAAGGATCGCCTCTGCCATCGCTTGCCCCTCGGCCTGCAGCGCCCCCTCGTCGATCAGGGTGCAGCGATGGTTGGCGACCACGCGCACCCCGTCCACCCAGACCGAATGCACCCCGCGCCCGTCCGCAGAGGCGACGAGCTGCTCCACCGGATTGGTCAGCGGCACCCATTCGGGACGGCGGATGTCGTGCGCCACGAAGTCGGCCTTCATGCCCGGCGCCAGTGCCCCCACGGTGCCCTCCAGCCCCATGACTTTCGCGCCGTTCAGCGTCGCCATCTCCAGCGCCCGGTGCGCAGGGAACAGCGAACGGTCCTCCCGCGCGTCACGGAACAGCGAGGCCATCAGCGACAGGACGCGCATCATGTCGTGGTTGTCCGCCCCGTCGGTGCCCAGCGCGATGTTCACCCCCGCCGCCGCCATTTCCGGGAACAGGCCGTGGCGGGTGACGCCATAGCCGCTGCGTAGTGCCGCGTCGGGGCAATGCGTGACATGGGTGCCGCTTCGCGCGACGAGGTCCGCCTCTGCCGCATCGACATGGACCATGTGAACGAGGTTGAGGTGCGGCCCCAGCACGCCAAGATCGGCGAAATGCGCCACCGGGCGCTTGCCGGTCTGCGCGAGATACCATGCCGCATCGCCGCCGACGGGGCTAAGATGCGCCGAAATCCGCGTGCCGGTACGGCGCGCCAGATCGGCGGTGCGCTGCCACAAGGCATCGGTGGCTGTCATGTGGCCGATCAGGATGGGCCACGCAGCGATGCGGCGGCCGTCCTGCGGGTAGGCGGCCAGATCGCGCTCCAGCGCGGCGAAGGCGTCGCGGGTCAGCGCCTGCGCATCGGCGGCGGGATCCCAGGCGCGGTCCTCGGTCCAGCGTCCGGCGCGCGCGCGGATGCCGGTGCCCGCGATCGCGGCCATCACTTCGTCGAAGGCGATGATCGTGCCCGCCTCTATGAAGCTGGTGGTGCCGGTGCGCAGCATCGCCGCGATCGCCAGCTTCGCCGCCACCGCCTGCTCCGCCGGGGAATGGCCCTTGTAGAGCGGGATCACCCACTTGCCCAAAATGTCGTCGAACGGCAGGTCGCCGGGCACGAAGCCACGGATCAGCGTCTCGGTGATGTGGACGTGGGCATTGACGAAGCCGGGCGTCAGCAGGAACCCGCCGCCGTCGATCACCTTGCCGGCCTCGATCCCGGCGAGGTCGGCGGCCTTGCCCACGGCAACGATGGCATCCCCGGCAAAGGCCAGCGCGCCGTCCCGAATGACGCGACGCTGCGCGTCCATCGTGATCAGCGTGGCACCGGTGATGAGGGTATTTGCCTGCATGGGTTCACCCTAGCCTACGGGGTGAAACGGGCTTGAGCCAGCGCGGCAGTTTTTTTGACCATGCCGTCGTCCCGGACTTGATCCGGGACCGCTGGCAATGACCAGCCGAGGTCACTGCGCACCTGCAAGCCCGCGCCTAAAGACAGCCAGCGGTCCCGGATCAAGTCCGGGACGACGGGATTCCATTCGGCACAGCCGGCACCGCGCACAGCCCCTTGTCGATCAACTGGCGGGCGGCGCGCAGCAGCAGCGGTTCGTGGCCGGCGGCGGCGATCAGCTGGATACCCAGCGGCATCGCGAAGTCGCCCGCCAGCGGCAGCACCAGCGCAGGCAGGCCCATCAGGCTGATCGGCTGCGTGTAGATGCCGAGGTGGCTGCGGGCCGGGACGGGCTTGCCGTCGAACGTTATCACCGGATCGGCGATGGTTGGCGCAAAGCCCGGCGCGGCAGGGGTGAACAGAACGTCGGCCAGTTCGAACTGGCGGCGCAGATGGGCCTGAATCCAGCTGCGAAAGCGCTGGGCCGCCAGATAATCGTCGCTGGGCAGCAGCAGGCCCGCCAGCAGGCGGTCGCGCACCGGCGGCTCGAACTGGTCGGGGTCCGCCTCCAGCGCCGGGCGATGCAGGCTGGCCCCTTCCGCGGCGATGATGACCGAGGCGGCGGCGCGTGCGATCTCGGAAAGGGGAAGCTCGAAGCTGATGCGGCCCAGCCGGTTCCAGAACGCATCGAGCGGCCCGCGCATCTCCTGCGCGATGTTGTCGTCGAACCAGCTCATCAGGCGACCGAACGCGATCTCGCCGCGCAGGGGTTCCTGCCGTTCGGGCGCCCCTTCGCGCAGGATCGTGCGGACTAGCGCGACGTCGTCCAGATCGCGGCCCAGAATGCCCACCACGTCGAGGCTTTCGACGAAAGGATACATCCCCTGCCGCGGGAGATCGCCATATGTGGGCTTGAGGCCGATCACGCCGGTCAGGCCTGCGGGCACGCGCAGCGACCCGTTGGTGTCGAACGCCAGGCTGACGGGCACGACACCGGTGGCGACGGCGACCGCCGATCCGCCCGCCGCGCCGCCCGCCACGCGCGCGGGGTCATGCGGGTTGCGGGTGGTGCCGTAACCCGCGTTCATGGTGACGAAGCCGTAGCCGAATTCGTCCATGTTCTGGGTGCCGATCAACACCGCCCCCGCCGCTTCGAGCAGAGCGATGGCCCGCGCATCGCGACTGGCGAAGGCAGCGCCGCGCCGGGTGCGCGATCCGGCGGTGGTGATTTCGCCCGCCACGTCGAACAGGTCCGCCGCGCCGAACGGCACGCCTGCCAGCGGGCCGGGGTCCAGCCCTGCCTCCACCAGCTTGTCCACTGCCGCCGCACGGGCCAGCGCCCGGCGGTTCAGCAGGCGAGTGAAGCCGCTGTGTTCGCTGCCCAGCGCCTCTGCGCGGTCAAGCGCGCGGGTGGCGAGGCTGACGGCGCTCACCTGCCCGCTGCGGACCTGCGCGGCAATGGCGATAGCAGCCTGGGGGGCGGCCTGAGAAGCGGCGGCCTGAGGAGCAGAGGGGGAATGCTCCACCGTCACGCCTCGAACCGCATGGCGCTGGCGCTGCGCGGGTCGAGCGCGAAGGCGCGCAGCGTGGCGACATGGTCCTGTAGCACGATCAGGTTGGACAGCACGCCCGCCACGCCATCGTCCGAAGGGGTGATCCCGGCCTCGGCCATGCGCGTGCGGACGCTGTCCTCCGTCGGGCGGGCCGACTTGGCCCGCACGGACTGTTCGGAAGGGGAATGGGCGTTTGCTTCGGACACCGGCTTCAACTCCCTCGTGCTCAGTTCACGAGGTCACCCTTACAGGCTTGCCGGTAAGCGGCAAGCACCGTTCACCCGAAGCGGTAGGCCGAAATGTCCGCCATCATCACGTTGTCGCCGAACACCCTGCTGCCTGCGGAGTCGCCACCCGCGCCCGCCGCCACCATCAGCGGCAATAGATGCTCCTCGCGCGGATGGGAGAGGCGGCCTGCAGGGGCCTCGTCCCAGTTCGACAGCTGCGCCTCGCGCGTGGCGGGTTCCGCCTCGACGGCGTCGGTCAGCCACTGGTCGAACACTGCCGACGGGCGCGTCGCCGCCGGGGTGCGGAAGCCGCGCATATTGTGATAGCTCATGCCCGATCCCACGATCAGCACGCCTTCGTCGCGCAGCGCGGCCAGCGCCCTGCCCGCAGCGATGTGCTCTGCCGGGTCAAGATCCGCCTTGAGCGACAGCGGGACCACCGGGATCGTCGCGTCGGGATCGATCAGCAGGAAAGGCACGAAGACGCCATGGTCGAACCCGCGCGACGGATCAGTGCGCGCGGGCAAGCCCGCCGCGCTCAGCAGTTCCACCACCCGTTCGGCCAGCCGGGGTGATCCGGGCGCGGGGTACTTCAGTTCGTAGGTATGCGGTGGGAAGCCGTAATAATCGTAGATCATCCCCGGCTCGTCGGCGGTGGAGGCAGTGAAAGCCGGCTCCTCCCAGTGGCCCGAGATGACGACGATGCCCTTCGGCCTTTCCGGCAGCGTCGATACCAGAGCGCGCAGCCACGCCTCGGTCCGGTCCCATGTGTCGGCCGGGCCGCCCATCACAGACCAGTCCATGAAGAAGCAGGGGCCGCCACCATGCGGGATGAAGAATGTCGGCATCCGGGTGGAAGAGGCTGTGATCTGAGCCGTCTGAGCATTCATTCTGACAAATCGTCCCTGTTGATCGCGAAGCGGTTTTGGCCCGGCAAAGGCGCTGTGTGCAAAGTCGTGCCGGGCGCGCATCGGCGCAAGTGGGCAGACTTGACGCGGCGCGAAGGAATAGTTGCAGCCCTGCCATAAACGCTTGGGATCTGCGCCGGGCAGGGATCTACTCAGGGCATGGGAACAGGAGACTGCTTCATGCCGCCAGCCGCTACGGGCGCGTCCACGCGACTTGTTATCGCTGCAACGTCCGGAAACCTCGTGTGTGTCACCGCCGCTGTGATGGCGACCTTTGGGACGTTCCTCGTGCCGCTGTCGCAGGATCTGGGGTGGTCGCGCGCAGCGGTGTCGGGCGTGCTGGGCCTGATCGCGGTAGTGGCGGCGACGAGCTACCCGCTGATCGGGCGCACGATGGACCGCTTCGGCGCGCGACCGCTGATCATCGGCGGCAACGTGGTGCTGGCGGTGCTGGTCGCCAGTCTGGCGCTGACCGGCCCTTCGCTGTTCTACCTCCAGTTCGGGCTGATCGGGCTGGCTGGCGCCTTCTGCGCCTCGCCCATGATCGCCAAGGTCGTGTCGAACTGGTTCGACGAGCGGCGCGGGCTGATGCTGGGGATCACCGCCGGGGTCGGCAACGGCGTGGGCGCGACGATGATGCCGGTGATCGCGGGCGTGCTGCTGCCACTGGTCGGCTGGCGGGCGACGTATGCGGTGATCGGCGGGATCGTGCTGCTGGTGGGGCTGCCGGTGATGCTGGCATGGCTTCACGATACCCCTGGCCACGTCTCACGCAGGAGGGACGAGCCGGAACGGGAGTTCGAGGGAATGACCCTGCGCGAAGCCGCCGGTACCGCGCGCTTCTGGCTGCTGCTGATCGCCGTGGCGAGCGGGGCGGGCGGCATGACAGCGGTGTTCACCCATGTCGTGCCGATGATGACGGATCGGGGTTTCGGGCTGGGGCAGGCGACCGGCGTGGTCGCCACGTTCGCCCTCGTCACTGCCGTGTGGCAGGTGGCGACCGGGGCGATGCTCGACCGGCTGCGCACGCCACTGCTGGTGGTGCCGATGTACGCGGCGGCGATGGGCGGGCTGGCGCTCCTCCAATTCGGCAACGGCAGCATGGCCATGACGGCGGCGGGCGTGATGCTGGGCGTCGGCATGGGCGCGGAGTATGGGGCGCTGTCCTACTTTTGCTCACGCTATTTCGGGCTGAAGCACTTCGGGTCGATCAATTCGGTGCTCTATGCGGCGGTGATCCTGGCACAGGGACTGACCCCCGCCGCGATGGACCTGAGCTATGGCGCGACCGGTTCTTACGACCAGGCGTCGATCGCGATCATCGTCACGCTGGGTGCCGGTATGGCGCTGCTGTTCTTCCTGCCGGGCATAGGTGCGGATGGTCGTACCCGCGAACGCCGCCCCGCAGCGCCGGGGCCCGTCGTCGAGCTATCGCTTGCAACCGGCTGATGAGCAGAGGGGGGTGGCGCGAACTTGCACTGCCTGGGGGTCGACGCCATCTGACAGGGGATGAGCGATACCCTCGATGATCTGCTGACGGAAATCCGCGCCTGCCGCGTGTGCGAAAAGGCGCTGGGCTTCACCCCCCGCCCGCTGGTCGCCGCGCGCCGTTCTGCCCGGCTGCTGATCATTGGACAGGCTCCCAGCAGCCGGGGACAGTCCGGCGGCGTGGTGTGGGAAGACGACAGCGGCGACCGCCTGCGCGGCTGGCTGGCGCTGGAGCGCGACGTCTTCCACGATGCCGACCTGATTGCCCATATGCCAACCGGCTTCTGCTATCCGGGCCGGGCCAGCGGCGGAGACAAGCCGCCGCGCCCCGAATGCGCACCGCGCTGGCATAACCGGATGCTGGCGGAACTGCCCGATCTGCGGCTGACGCTGCTGATCGGGCGGCACGCCCAGAGGCGCTACCTGCCCGATCATGCCGGGGACACGCTGGTGGACACGATGCGCCAGTGGCGGGCGATGCCGCCGGGGCTGTTTCCCCTGCCGCACCCTGCTTGGCGCAGCCGTATGTTCATGGCGAAGCACCCCTGGTTCGAGGCCGAAGTGCTGCCCGATCTTCGCCGCCGGATCGCCGAAGCCTTGGCTTAGGAAGCGCTGCCCTAGAACGTGTAGGCGATGCCTGCGCCGACCACCCACTGGTTCGCGTCACCGCGTATGGAAGTGAACGGCGTGCGCTTGCCGTCGTTCAGCATGCGCGAATAGTTGGCGACGCCGAACACCGAGAACCCGCCGTCACGCAGATCGCCCGACAGGTCGTAGGCCATCAGGACCGAGGTGTTGACGCTGTCCCAGCCGCCCTTCGCCCCATAGACAGGGAGGCCGCTGGCAATGCTCTGCCCCGGAGTGACCGAGTAGTAATAGCGTGCGAAATCGTCGTCGACATGCCGCGCGCTGACCACCACGGTGGTGACCAAGGCCGGACTGAGCGGGGTCATGTAGCTGACTGCCGGCGACCAGATCATGCCCTTGTACGCACCGTTGACGTCCCACTTCACGTCGGCGGACACCGTAAGCGAATCGTAATCGTGCAACACGCGGTACTTGGTTACACCCGCCGTCACGCCGACTTCGATGGCCGGATCGAGCTTGCCCGCGGCGCGTACCACTTCGTCCCTGACCCGGCGCGCGCGGTTGAACGATACCGTCGCCACCGGACCAAGCGAGAAGCCGATGCCTGATTCCTTGTTGTCGGGGATGAAGTCCAGCGCCACGCCCGCCACGCGCGGATTGATGTCCACGCCCTTAAAACGACCGCGCACCAGCGGCACAGGCGACAGCACATAATCGTCCGAACCGCGATAGCTTGGCACGTAGACCGCGCCCACGCCGACGGTCAGGTTGTCACCGTCGAGAACGCTTTGCTCGGTGGCACCCTGGGCGATCGCGGGCATCGAAAACAGCACCGAACCGGAAGCGGCAATCTGGAAAAGCAGACGTGAACGCATGGTAGTCCCCTGAATGTATTTGGGGGACCAACGCTTTTTTGCGCGCACGGTTGCCTGCCCTTGTTGCAGGACCATTCAACCGGCGCCCTGCCATTCTCGAATCGAATCGATCGGGTGGACGAGCATCAGGACATTGAGCGTCAGGTTGTCACGGATGGCAAACAGCGTGACCGCCTCGAAAAGCAGGGCAAGCGCCACGCTGACCCTGGCGGGAATGCGGGCGGCGGCAAGGAACCCCACAGCCATCCAGCCCACGTCGCTGATGGAATTGAGGATGCTGTCCCCGCTGTAGCCGTAGCTGATCGTCACCGCCCGATAGCGTTCGATGATCAGGGGTGAGTTTTCCAGAAGCTCCCAGCCGCCCTCGACTGCTACGGCCAATGGCAGCGCACATTGTGCCGACACCACGCGCCGCAGCGGCGTATGACGCCAGAGTAGGTGCGCAAGACCGTAGAAGATCAGACCGTGGATGACGTGGCTGAAGCTGTACCAGTCCGCCACCTGCTGGCTGTTCTGGTCCGACTGCACGTCCCCCGCCCAGAACCGGACGATACCGCAGGGGCAGATCGGCGGGCGACCCATTGCAAGCTCGACGAGCAGAAGAGCCGCGCCGAGCCCGATTGCCAGCATCACGGCCCGGCGGTGCGGCCACAGACGGCTCTTCGCGGTCAGGATGCGAACCGGCTTTCAGGCAGGGTCTCGCTCCCTTCCCCCAGGCTGCGCTGCATCAGGAAGACGTCGATCCACTGGCCATGCTTCCACCCTGCCGCCGTCAGCGTGCCCACGGGCAGGAAGCCGGCGCGGGCGTGGAGCACCACCGAGGCCGGTTCCGATGCCGCGATGACGGCAAAGGCCTGCCGGAACCCGCGCCTTTCGCACTCTGCCACCAAACCCTGCAGCAGCGCGCTGCCGATGCCTCGGTTCAGGCTGTCGCAGCTGACGTAGATCGTCGTCTCCACGCTGTAGCGATAGCCGATGCGCGGCCCGTAACGCTGCGCAAAGCCATAGCCGAGCACGCGCCCGTCCAAATCATCCCGCATTACAAGGAAGGGATAGCCCTGCGCCAACTGCTCGCGCATGCGCCGCTCCACCTCCACCTCGTCGGGCGGGTCGGTTTCGAAGGTTGCGCTGCTTTCCAGCACATAGTGCGCGTAAATCGCGGTTATTGCGGCCACATCCCCCGATGTGGCGTCACAAATCGTGAGTTGCCCTGTCATCGTCACGAACATGGAGTAAACCATGAGGCCTGCCAAGTTGCAGCAATCGTTCGCAGACCCTAAACAGCGCCACGATGGACCAAAAACCCGGCAATACGATCCATTTCGACCTGGCGATACTCGGCGGCGGCTTAGCCGGCGGGTTGATCGCCCTCGCCTTCGCGGCACGGCGCCCTTCGCTGAGGATCGGCGTGTTCGAGCGGGGCGAGCGGTTGGGCGGCCACCACGTCTGGTCGTTCTTCGCCAGCGACCTGCCCGTCGGGGGCGAGGAACTGGTGGCGCCCATAGTGGCGGCGCGCTGGGACGGGTACGAAGTGCGGTTCCCCGGCATGAGCCGCGACCTGTCGACGCCCTACCGCAGCGCCACCGGCGAAAAGCTGGACGCCGCCGTGCGCGCCGCGCTTCCGCCCGACTGCGTGATCTGCGGTGCGGATGTGGTGCAGGCGGACCTCACCTGCGTCACTCTGGCCGACGGTCGACGCTTCACTGCCGGCGCGGTGATCGACGCACGCGGCAACGCCGGCCTGCCGCACATGATGGGCGGCTGGCAGAAGTTCGTCGGCCGGATGCTGCGCCTGTCTGCCCCGCACGAGCTGACCCGCCCGGTGGTGATGGACGCCACGGTGGCGCAGCTGGACGGCTACCGCTTCGTCTATTGCCTTCCGTTTTCCGACACCGAGGTCTTCGTCGAGGACACCTATTACTCGGACACCCCGGACATCGACCTGCCGCTCCTGCGCGACCGGATCGCCAACTATGCCGCCGCTGCGGGCTGGCAGGTGGAGAGTGTCCTGTACGAGGAAACCGGCGTCCTTCCGGTCATCGCAGCGGGCGATTTCGCTGCGTTCTGGCGTGAAGGCCCCGCCCTGCCCCGCGCCGGAACCCGTGCGGCGCTGTGCCATCCGCTAACGTCTTACTCGATTCCCGATGCGGTTAGATTCGCTCTGGACCTGACCACCCTCGACAATCTCTCCGGGGACGCCCTATTGAGGGTCAGTCATGACACGGCCGCACACCACTGGCGCCACGCGCGCTTCTATCGCATGTTGAGCCGTATGCTGTTCGGCGCCGCCGACGGGCCTGAGCGCTGGCGCATGCTGGCACGGTTCTACACCCTTCCCGAAGCACTGATAGAGCGGTTCTATGCCGGGCGCTCCACCGCGCTCGACATGGCGCGGGTTCTGGCAGGCAGGCCGCCGGTTCCGGTGGGCGCGGCGCTGGCCAGCCTGACCGGCGGTGGGCGACCGCTGGCAGACCTTGGCGCCATCGGAGGCATGAAGCGATGAAGCGGGTCTGCATCATCGGCGCCGGGTTCGGCGGCCTTTCCCTTGCCATCCGCCTGCAGAGCGCCGGCATCGCCACCACGCTGGTCGAAGCGCGCGACAAGGTGGGCGGCCGCGCCTATTCGTGGCAGCGCGAAGGCTTCACCTTCGACGCCGGACCCACCGTGGTGACCGACCCGGACTGCCTTCGCGAACTGTGGAAGCTGTCCGGTAACGACATCGCCGACGACGTTTCGCTGATGCCGGTCATGCCGTTCTACCGCCTCAACTGGACTGACGGCGTGACGTTCGACTATTCGAACGACGAGGGAGAGCTGCGCCGCGAGATCGCCCGCGTCGCCCCCAACGACCTGTCCGGCTACGAGGAGTTCGAGCGCTACGCCGCCGGGGTCTGGCAAGAAGGTTACGTCAAGCTGGGGCACGAAGCGTTCCTCGACTTTTCCAGCATGGTCAAGGCCGCCCCCGCGCTGGCCCGCTACCAGGCGTGGCGCTCGGTCTATTCAATGGTCTCGCACTATGTGAAGGACGAGCACCTGCGCCAGGCGCTGTCGTTCCACACGCTGCTGGTCGGCGGCAACCCGATGAAGACCAGCTCGATCTACGCCCTGATCCACAAGCTGGAAAAGGACGGCGGCGTCTGGTGGACCAAAGGCGGCACCAACAAGCTGGCGCAGGGCATGGCCAACCTGTTCGAAAGGCTGGGCGGAACGCTGCGGGTGGGCGACAAGGTGGCCCGCGTCCACACCATCGGCGATCAGGTGACCGAAGTGGAATGCGCCAGCGGCTGGCGCGAACGGTTCGACGCGGTCGCCTCCAATGGCGATCTCATGCACACCTACGCCACCCTGCTGGGCGATACGCCGCGCGGTGAACAGATGGCAAAGTCCTTGGCGAAGAAGCGCTTTTCGCCCAGCCTGTTCGTGGTGCACTTCGGGCTGGAAGGCACCTGGCCGGGCATTCCGCACCACACCATCCTGTTCGGCCCGCGCTACAAGGGCCTGCTGGACGACATCTTCGAGCATGGCGTGCTGCCGCGCGACTTCTCGATCTATCTGCACCATCCGACCGTCACCGACCCCTCGATGGCGCCGCCGGGCAAGAGCACGTTCTATGCGCTGGTGCCCGTCGCCCACATGGGCAAGCTGCCGATCGACTGGGCGGAAGTCGGGCCGGAACTGGAACGGCGCGTCATCGCCGAAGTGGGCCGGCGCCTGATCCCCGACATCGAGGACCGCATCGTCACCCGCTTCCACTATGCGCCGCCCGATTTCGAGGCGGACCTTGGCGCGTGGCAGGGCAATGCCTTCAGCCTTGAGCCGATCCTGACGCAGAGCGCGTTCTTCCGCGGGCACAACCGCGACGACAAGCTGAAGAACCTCTACCTTGTCGGCGCCGGCACGCATCCGGGCGCGGGCATCCCCGGCGTCGTCGGCAGCGCCAAGGCCACCGCCAAGCTGATGCTGGAAGACCTGCGGTGAGCACGCTTGAAGAGGGTCGGCAGGTCCACGCGCTCAACGCGGCGTGGAGCTGGAGCGGCGTACGGTTCGCGCAGGTCGTCGCGCATAGCCTGATGGGCCACATGCTGGTCGTCGATGATGCAGGCGCCTTCCACTACGTCGATCCCGATCTGGGCGAAGTCACCCGCCTCGGCACCGAAGCGGAGGCGCAGGCCCACATGGCGCGCGACGAAACGAAGGCGATCTGGCGCGCCGACGCTCTTGTCGATGCAGCGACAATGCGGCTAGGGCCACCTGCGATGGGCGAGGTCTACAGCCTCACCCCCGAGGCGCTGGTCGCCGGGGATTATGCCCACGAAAATCTGGTGCGGGTCGATCTGGTCCGCCTCATCCACATCACGGGCGAAATCGCCCGCCAGACGCGCGATCTTCCGGACGGCGCGCTGGTCAACGTCAAGGTAGTCGACTGAAATGAAGCGCCTCGCCGTCTATTGCGGTTCCGCCACGCCCGCCGATCCCCGCTATGTCCAGCTGGCAGCGGACGTCGGCACCGCGCTGGCCCGGCAGGGCATCGGCGTCGTCTATGGCGGCGGACGTCTGGGCCTGATGGGCGCGGTGGCAGGCGCGGCGCTGGCCGCGGGCGGCGAGTGCATCGGCGTCATCCCCGAAGCATTGACCGGCGCGGGCGGCAAAGGCGGCGAAGTCGCCAACTACGACTGCGAACTGACCATCGTGAAGACCATGCACGAACGCAAGGCCAAGTTCACCGAGCTGTCGGACGGGTTCCTGGTCCTGCCCGGCGGCGTCGGCACGATGGACGAACTGTGGGAAGCGGTCAGCTGGGCGCAGCTGGGCTATCACGACAAGCCCGTCGGCGTCCTCAACAGCTTCGGCTTCTACGACGGCCTGCTGGCTTTCAACCGCCACATGGCCGAAGTCGGCTTCGTCCGCGCCGCCCATCAGGGCATCCTGCTGGCCGAAACCGAGCTGGACCCGCTGCTGGACCGTATGCGCGCGCACCAGCCGATCGTGCCGATCGTCAACATGGACCCGAACACGCTGTGACGATCGTGGCCGGAGCGCGTCATGCCGTTTGATCGCCCGGCCCTGGTCCTTGCGGCGCATAAATCGATCCGGCGCGGGTCGAAGAGCTTTGCCGCCGCCAGCCGCCTGTTCGACCGGACCACGCGGGAACGGGTCTGGCTGCTTTACGCATGGTGCCGGGCCTGCGACGACATCGCGGACGAGCAGGACCACGGCGGCGCCTCCATCCCCGGCGGGCTGGACCCGGACTCGCGCCTTGCCACGATCCGCACGCTGACCGAACTGGCGATCGCAGGGGAAGCCACCGGATCGCCCGCCTTCGATGCGCTGGGCGTGCTGATGCGCGAGACGCCGGTCACGCCCGCCATGGTGGAGGACGTGCTGGCAGGCTTCGCGCTGGATGCCGCCGAATGGCGCCCTCGCAGCGAAGCCGACATGCTGCGCTACTGCTATCACGTCGCCGGGGCAGTCGGTGTGATGATGGCCGCCGTCATGGGCGTACCCGCCGACGACGAGGACACGCTGGACCGCGCCTGCGACCTGGGCCTGGCGTTCCAGCTGGCCAACATCGTGCGCGACGTGTGGGAAGACGACGCCAACGGTCGCTGCTACCTGCCGGTCGAATGGCTGGCAGAGGCGGACATTCCGCCCGGCGAAGTCACCAAGCCGCATTACCGCCACGCTCTGGTGCCGCTGATCGCGCGCGCCTGCGCCATGGCCCGCGGGTACGAGGCTTCCGCCCGCGTCGGCGCCGGCAGGCTGGCGTTCCGGCAGCGCTGGGCGGTCCTGTCCGCCGCCGGGATCTATGGCGGCATCGCCAGCGAAGTGGAACGGCTGGGCGCCCATGCCTGGGACCATCGCGCGCGGGTCAGCACGGCGCGCAAGCTGGCATTCATCGCCGGCGCCTTCATTGACGCACAGCGGTCTGCGCCGCTGGCCGAAAAGCCGGTCCCGTCACGTCGCGAACTGGCGGCGATGGGGCGCTGACGGATTTTTACAAAGAACCGCCGAAACAGTCTGGAAACAATTCCACGAATCCCCGCGTTACTTCCCCACTGACATTTCGGGAGCAACGTCCATGCTATTCACCATCGCCGCGATTCTGATCGTTCTGTGGCTGCTGGGATTCGTCGTCTTTCATGTTTCCAGCGCGCTTATCCACGTCCTGCTGGTGATCGCCATCGTCGTCGGTCTGGTGCAGCTGTTCCGCGGTCGCAGGGTATAGTTCCCCGCGTAGCGCTCCCCGCCGGTAGCCTTCAGTGGCCCACCGGCGGGGGTGCGTTGCGATAGAACCCCGGCGGGTTGAGGCGACGGAACAGGCGCCCCCGTTCGGAATAGAGCACCAGCACCAGCGCGATCAGCCCGCAGATCACCATGGCCGCCATGATCGGGCGCGCCGTTCCGTCATAAGCCTGACCGATCACCGAGCCGAGCACCGCGCCCAGCACCATCCGCACGAACGCCATCACCGATGCCGCCGCCCCCGCGATCCGCGCGAAGGGCTGCAGCGAGATCGACTGGAAGTTCGCCCCGATGAAGCTCAACATGCACATCGACAGCGTCATCAACGGCAGGAACGTCCAGATATCCTCGCCCCGGATCGCCAGTATCAGGTGGATGGCGCCCAGCCCGATATAGCCCAGCAAGGCTGCATGCGACACGCGCCGCGCCCCGAACCGTTCGACGATGCGGGCATTGGCGAAGTTGGTGCAGGCCATGACCAGCGCCATGCAGCCGAAGATCACCGGGAACCACGTCCCCGCGCGGAAGTGCTCGCCCACCAGCTGCTGCGCGCTGTTGATGTAGCCGAACAGCGCGCCCTGCACGAAAGCGGCGCCGAGGAAATAGCCGATCGCCGCACGTTCGCGCAGCGCCAGCCCCATGTTGCGCGCGATGACGCCCAGCTGCACCGGCTGGCGATATTCCTGATGCAGGGTCTCGGGCAGTCGCAACCACGCCCAGCCGAACACCAGCGTCGCCAGGACGCCCATGATGCCAAAGATCCACCGCCATCCCGCGAACAGCAGCACCGTCTGGCCCACCATCGGCGCCACCATCGGCACGACCATGAAAGTCATCGCGATCAGCGACTGGCTGCGGGCCATGCGGTCGCCGTCGAAGCGGTCGCGCAGGATCGTCATCGGCATGACGATCATCGCCGACGTCACGAACCCCATCACCCCGCGCGCGATCAGCAGAAGTTCGAAGCTGGCCGAAACCGCGCAGACCACCGAAAGCAGCACGTAAGTGGTGATCGCCGTCAGGACGACGGGCCGCCGCCCGAACCTGTCTGCCAGTGCGCCCGGAAACAGCGAGCCCAGCCCCGAGCAGATCAGGAACACGCCGACGATCAGCTGCCGCTGGTTAGGATCGGTAAGCTGCAGGTCGCGGCTGATCGCGCCCAGTGCGGGAAGCATGACATCGATCGCCAGTGCCTGAAGCGCCTGGAACGATGCCATCATCACGACGAATTCGAGTTCTCCCATCGGGAACTTGGATGTGCGGGACTCGGGGGAGGTCATGCCCCGGCGAATGACGCACTTGGCAAGGGTTTGCCAGCTAAATCCGCTCTCTCCCCGTCATGCAACCATGGTGCATCCGCCATACCTTGCCCTATATCAGGCTGATGGCCA
Organism: Novosphingobium gossypii; assembly: GCF_050433305.1. Lineage (NCBI taxonomy): Bacteria > Pseudomonadati > Pseudomonadota > Alphaproteobacteria > Sphingomonadales > Sphingomonadaceae > Novosphingobium > Novosphingobium gossypii. The sequence goes on from NZ_JBNPXM010000008.1 coordinate 67,946, forward strand.
GGCAGGACGGACACGGGGAGGAGCAGGAGGCCGACGGCCTGCGCAAGATCATCCACGTCGACATGGACGCCTTCTACGCCAGCGTCGAACAGCGCGACGATCCTTCGTTGAAGGGTCTGCCTGTGGCGGTGGGCGGCTCCTCGGGTCGGGGCGTGGTCGCTGCCGCCAGCTACGAGGCGCGGCGCTTCGGCGTGCGATCGGCGATGCCGTCGGCCCGCGCGGTACGGCTGTGCCCCGATCTGGTATTCCGCAAGCCACGATTCGATGTCTACCGCGAGGTCAGCCGCCAGATCCGCGCCATCTTCCTGGATTACACGCCGCATGTCGAACCGTTGTCGCTCGACGAGGCCTATCTGGATGTCACCGCGGACCTCAAGGGCATCGGTTCCGCCACGCGGATTGCACAGGAAATCCGCCGCCGGATCAAGACCGACACACAGCTCACCGCCAGCGCTGGGGTATCGTACAACAAGTTCCTCGCCAAGCTCGCCAGCGACCAGAATAAGCCCGACGGTTTATGCGTGATCCGTCCCGGCGAAGGCGCGCAGTTCGTGGCAGCGCTGCCGGTGCGGCGTTTCCACGGCGTCGGTCCGCGCGGTGCCGAGAAGATGGCACGGCTAGGCATCGAAACCGGGGCTGACCTTGCCACCCGCGACCTTGCTTTTCTGCGCGCTCATTTCGGCAGCTTTGCCGAATACCTGTTCCGCGCGGCGCGGGGGGTGGATCTGCGGCAGGTGCGCGCCGACAGGCCGCGAAAGTCGGTGGGCGGCGAACGCACTTTCTTCGAGAACATCGAAGATCCGGCAGCTTTACGCGAAACGATGGACCATATTGTCGATGTCGTCTGGGATCGCATCAAAGGATCGAAGGCGAGAGGCCGAACAGTGACGCTGAAGCTGCGCTACGCCGATTTCCAGACGCTGACCCGCGCCCGTTCGCTGCACCATTTCGTCGCCGACAAGGCCGAGTTTGCCGCCATCGGCCATGCTCTGCTGGCAGAGCAGCTGCCCCTGCCCCAGCCGATCCGCCTGATGGGCCTGACCCTGTCAGCGCTGGAACGCCACGAAGCCGACGTTCCGCGCGCCCGCGATGGTCAGCTGTCGCTTCTCTAGCGGCAGGCCGGGGCGCGGGCGGGACCGGCGGCGCAACGACGCAGCGGCCATGCGGGTTTCCTTTCCAAACCAGAAGGAGACAGTTCATGCGCCGCATTCCCTGCATCCTTGCCCTTGCCGTCCTGGCCCCGGCTGCACCGGCCTTGTCAGCTGCGCCGCAGGATGCGCAGGCAATATCTTCCATGCCCGAAGCCGGTGACCCTGAAGCGGCCCGCCGCATGTTGAATGCCGAGCAGGCCGATCGCGCCCGCCAGCAGGCCGCTGACAACGTCGCGCGGGCACAACGCTATGACGCGCAGCTTGTCGGCAACGAACTGGAAGCCGAACACAACGCCTCCGTTTACGAGCGCACATTGCAACAGCACGACCTCGCGGTGGATACCTATCGCGCCGAGCGGAAGCAGTGGGAAGTGCGCAACCCCGCATGCTGGAAGGGCAACGCGGTCAAGTGCCCTGCCGAGCCGCCCGTTCCCGCCAGCGGCAGCTGACCACGTAGCGGCGGCACTCGGCCCGTCGCACCGCTCATCGCATTGAAATTGCATCCCCTGCCCGATCGGCGCACAGAGCGCGGATCGGGCTGACGGCAATTGCGCCCCGGGGGAATGCACAAGCATGAGGGTTTCACGTAAGTTCTGCGTCGTCGCAGCCGTTTCCTGCGCATGGAGCGCGCCGCTTCTGGCAGACGATCCGCGCGATCCGACCATGACGCCGGAGGCCATCGCGCGCGACCGGGCGACCATCCGCCGCCTCAACCGCGAGCAGCTTGAATACGTGCAACGCCGCGATGCCGGTTATGCCCGAGGCTGGCGCGCCGCCGCTGAAGCGCGCGCCGCGCGGTCGCAAGCGTCCGACAATGACGCAGATTACGCCGACATGCACGCCGACTATGCCGAACAGCGCCGCCGCTACGATCGAGCCGTAAGGGACTGGCAGGACGATGTGGCCGCTTGCCGGGCGGGCTATTACGATCGTTGCGACCGGCGATAGAAGCGTCCTTGTGGACAGGCTGATTGCCGGGGTTGGGCGTCGTATCGCACGGCGCTAGTCCTGCGGTTATGCCAAGCATACCGCGCCTCCTGCTGACCATGGCCCTTGCCTCCGTCCTGTCGGCGTGTGGCGGCAGTGGCGGATACCGGCCCGTCAGCGACGTGCCCGTCCGCATCGGTCCGCCTTACAAGGTGCGCGGCACGACTTACACTCCCGCCGCCCAGCCGGGCTATGACGTACTGGGCTATGCGACGTGGTACGGCTCTGAAAGCGGCAACCGCGTCGCCAACGGGGAACGGTTCCGTCCAAACTGGATCACTGGCGCGCACACTACCCTGCCCCTCCCCGCGTACGTCGAGGTGACATCTCTCGATACCGGGCGGCGGATCGTCGTCCGCATCAACGACCGCGGCCCTTTTGGCGAAAGCGCCCGCATCATCGATCTGTCGAAAGGCGCGGCCGAACTGCTGGGCATCCGGGCCAAGGGCAAGGCCGCCGTCCGCGTCCGCGTGGTGGAGCCACCGGAAAAGGATCGCGCCGCCTTGCGAAAAGGCAAACCCGCCGCCACGCTTCCTCCGATTCCCGCGCAGACGCTCGCCAATCTTCAGGGCCAGTTCGCGCGCGGGGTCGGAACCCGCTGACGCCAGGAACCAAACCGCGCCCTTTCGCGTTTCCTCTCCAAAGGAGAGAGATCATGACAATCGGCGCCGAAATCCCGTTCCGTCGCAGCAGGTTTGCACGCGCAACCGGTTCGCTCATCTTCGACCGTCAGCGGGACGACCGCCTGCGCGAAGCCCGCCAGAACGAAGAACCGATGCGGGTATGGTCCGGCAAGGGCCAATTCGTACCTGGCTGAACCCGGTGCGAAGGGGCGACCTCTGCGGCCGCCCCGCCCCGATTACAGCTTTACGCGCACCCCGGCATAAGCCGAACGGCCCGGCGTGCCGTAGCGGCGCACTTCCTCGTAATGCGCGTCGAACAGGTTCTCCACGCGGCCATAGACCTCGATCATCGGCGTCACCGCGAAAGCCGCGCGAACACCGACAACGAGGTTACCATCGACATACTGCGTGTTCGCCGTATCGTCGTAACGTCCGCCGCCAACGCGCAGGTCCGCACCCAGCTTCAGGCCCAGATCCCACCCCTTGTCGAGGCTTGCGTAGAGGTTGCTCTGCGGTCGCCGGGCCAGTCGCGTTCCGGTGATGGTGTTGCGCGCGTCCAGATAGGTATAGGCAAGGTTCAGGTCGAAGCCCTGCCAGTTCATCACCTGCATGCCCAGTTCCAGCCCCTGCGCACGGGCCTTGCCGACGTTGTAGTAGTTGAAACTGGCCAGATCGTAATCGATGAGATTGCGGGTACGGCGGTCGAAATACGTCAGCGTGAACCGCCCCATGCCCGCGGCAAACGGCTGTTCCACGCCGACGTCCCAGCTCCTTGAGGTTTCAGGGTCGAGCGAACGGAACCCGGCGTTGGTGTAGAGCTGATACAGCGACGGAGCCTTGAACCCCTCTCCATAACTGGCCCGCAGGATCGGCGCGTCCGCTCCGGTACCGATCACCCACGCACCATTGGCCGCGAACGTCGTCCTGTCGCCGAAATCGGAATTGTCGTCATATCGCAGGCCACCGTTCAGGGTCAGGCCCGCAAGCGGATGCACCGTCAGGTTGGCGAAGAGGCTGTCGATGCGGGTCGAGTCTCTGGACCCGAAGTTGTCGTCGAACTTCTGCTTTTCGGTCTCGCCCCCCACCAGGATCGAGGCCGCCTCGATCGGCGCGAAGCTGGCCTGCCCTTCGAACCGTTCGGCACGGCCATTCGTGATGTAGGGACCGAACACGGCATCGTCTGAGATGCGGCGGCTGTCGTTCAGGCCATACCCCACGCGGGCGTTGAGCCGTCCGTCCAGCCCGGCATAGCGCAGGTTCGCATAGCCCAGCGTGTCCCGCTTCATACCCACGTTCAGCGCATCGGCGCCGGTATTGTCGTAATCGTAGTTGGCCTTGGTATAGAACCCGCCCGCATCGGCGGAGAGGCCCGGCGCAAGTTCGATGGAGGCGCGGGCATTGGCGCCTTTGCTTTCGAACCCGTCCTTCTCCGTCGCACCGCGCCGCTCGTTGAAGGCGGAAAATCCATGGCCTTTCATCCAGTTGCCGCCAAGCGTCAGGCCGACCGGACCGACCAGACCCGCCGCCGATACGCTGGCTTGCCGACGGTCGCGCCAGCCGTATTCCGCCTGGCCGCGCGCGGTCCACTCTTCGGTGGGGCGAGCGGTGATGAGGTTGATGACGCCGCCGACGGCACGGCTGCCCCACAGAACGCCCGACGATCCACGTACCACTTCCACACGGTCGAACTGGCCGATGGGCAGCGTGCCGAAATCGAACCCGCCGCCGACATCGCCCGGATCGTTGATGCGCACGCCGTCGATCAGCACCAGCGACTGGGCATTTTCCGCGCCCCGCACGAAGACGCTGGCAGGCTGGCCGAAGCCGCCGGACTGCACCGTGGACACACCGGGAAGACGGGCAAGGACATCGGTGGCCGTGGTGGCCTGCGTCCGCTCGATCTCGTCACGCGTAATGACGCTGACGGACTGTCCGACCTGGGTGACAGGTGTGGGTTCGCGCAGAGCGGTGACGACGATGCCGTCGTCGTCCGCCAAGGCAGGTGTGCTCACGGCAAGCGCGGTGCCGAGCAGAAACAGGTACTTCATCGCGGTATTCCTCCAGACCCTGAACGTCATTGCCGTTCATGGCGGAAGGTGCGCGCGGTATTGCCGCCACGAACCCGCTGCACCCGGAACACCCCGTCCGGCTGCGGAACGACTGTCGTGGGCAGGTCTCCTGGCTTCCGGATCTGCGGTGCGCGTTCCGCCTTCCCGGCCATGGGCCAGTGGCATGGTGGAAGCGCCCTCCCCGGTCACAGTTGCGGGGACAGCGCCGGCATTCGCAGCCGGCTTCCCTCTTCGGCCCTCTTCGGGCACCCATGACGTGAGGGCGCGGATACCGGCGGGCGTGCGGCTTGGCAAGCAAGCGATGGATTGCTCCAATTCCAAGTAAATCTTAAGGGCTTCAGGATATAGGCTCCTCCTGTGCCGCAACGGGACGCCGCCGAATGCCCGGATGCAACAGGCAGGCGCACCGGCTAGGCCGTTGCTGCACTCTTGCGCTCGACAGGATTCCCATTGACCGCAATGCTCATCCACCCCGAACAGGACGCCGCCCCGGCGCCCGCGGTGGATTCGGGCATCGATCAGCGGTTTCCCGCGACGGCCCAGCGACCGCGTGACTTTTCCGCGCGCTATCCGCGCAAGGCACCCGGCATCGGCCATCGCCCCATCGTGCTTCGCCGCCGCTGGACCCTTGCTGTCACCGCGCTGGCCGCCGTCGCCCTGCCTGCGTTCGCTGCGCCCGAAGGATGGGGCAGCTTCGCCATCGCCGATGCCACGCCGCAAGACAGTGACGCCCTGCCGATGCCTTTCGAGCAGACAGGTGCCAGCTTCCCGGGCTCGGCCTTCTATTACCTTGAGACCGAGAAACACCCGCTGCAGGTCGGCGAAGGCATTCGATCCGATGCGGATGACCGTGTTTCCGGCCCCTTGTCCGTTGCAAGACCGCTTTACATCGACAATTCGGGCGTTGATCGCACGCGCGCGCTGCAGTGCATGACCGCCGCGATCTATTACGAGGCCGCCAGCGAATCCGACGCCGGACAGCGCGCGGTGGCGCAGGTGGTGCTGAACCGTGTCGCACATCCGGCCTATCCCAATACGGTCTGCGGCGTCGTCTATCAGGGATCCGAGCGCTCGACCGGCTGCCAGTTCTCTTTTACCTGCGACGGATCGCTGGCCCGCCGCCCGCAGCGAATGTTCTGGGAACGTGCGGAGAATGTTGCCCGCGCTGCGCTGGCGGGTTATGTCTACGCGCCGGTAGGCCTCGCCACGCACTACCACACGGTTCAGGTCAGCCCGTACTGGGCACCCAGCCTCCAATACCTCAGCACCATCGGTGCCCACCGCTTCTACGCGTTTCGTGGCGCCGCCGGCAGCCCCGCCACTTTCCGCTTCGCCTATCTGGGCGGAGAGCCGATGGCAGCCCCGCACCGCCGTGACGACACCGTCGACGCCGCAGCAGCCGCCGCCGTGCTCGATCCGCTGGCGGTGCAGCGTGCCTTCGCGGCGACGCAGCCTTCCACGCCCATGCCGACCAGCCCCGACCCGGTAGCGGCGATGACCCCTTCAGCAACCGCACCCACGTATTCCGCCGAAGTGCAGCAGCGTGGCGGCGACACCCTGTATCGTGCGCGCAATCTGCCCGCATCTCAGGGCATCCGGGCAGAGTACGCGAACTCGGGCCGCTGGCTAGCCGATGCCCCCGCCAAGCCCGCCGATTGAAGATAATCGATTGCACCGCTGCACCTTGGGGAATATCCCTAAGGTATATCATAAAAGCTTTGGAAACCACGTCCTCTCATGATGCCTTAGCGCCCTTGGGGGTATGACTGCTGGCAACACGTCGCCCCCCGATCGAACAAGAGAGTATCCGCAACCATGACCATCCGCTTCGCCGCCGCCATGAACGGGACGATGCCGGCCATAGCCGGAGTGCTCTGCACCGGCGCGCCGCTGGGCGCGGCCAATGACAATCATGCGTACCTTCGCAGCACCTTGCGGACGATTGCAGCCGAAGTGCCCGCGCTCGCCACCCCTGCGATCGATGCAGGCATTGCCGAAGCTCTGATGCATTTCGCCCGCCACGGCCTGTCTTCCGCCGACCAGGCCCGGGCCGAAGCGGAAGCCGCTCATGCCCGTGGAGACATGGCCGAACGGGCACGCTGGCTCGGCATCTGCGGCCATCTGGACCGCCGCATGGCCGCTGCCGTGAAACGCCGCCTTACGCTCTGAACCGCTCGACGCGGACATGGAAAAAGGGCCGGCGCTTGCGCACCGGCCCTTTTCATATGCCTGTGATAAGGCCGATCAGATGTGGATCGGCTTGCCGGTGACGGCCATTGCCGCTTCCTTGATCGCTTCGGAATGCGTCGGATGCGCGTGGCAGGTATACGCAATGTCTTCCGACGTCGCGCCGAACTCCATTGCCTGCGCCGCCTGACCGATCATCGTGCCCGCCACTGAAGCGATGCACCACACGCCGAGCACGCGGTCCGTCTCGGCATCGGCGATGACCTTAACGAAGCCATCCGGCTCGTGGTTGGTCTTTGCGCGCGAGTTAGCCAGCATCGGGAACTTGCCGACCTTGATCGCGCCGCGCTCCTTGGCAGCTTCCTCGGTCAGGCCCACGCCCGCGATTTCGGGCTGGGTGTAGACCACGCCGGGGATGACATCGTGGTTCACGATGCCGGTCAGCCCTGCGATGTTCTCGGCAACGGCGATGCCTTCGTCTTCGGCCTTGTGCGCCAGCATCGGGCCGGGGATCACGTCGCCGATGGCCCAGACGCCGTCCACCTTGGTGGCGAAGTCATGGTCGGTTTCGATCTGGCTGCGCTGGTTCAGCTCAAGGCCGATCTTGTCGAGGCCCAGACCCTCGGTGTTCGGCTTGCGGCCGATCGACACGAGCACCACGTCCGCCTCGATCACTTCCGCATCGCCGCCCGCGGCAGGCTCGACGGTGACCTTGGCGCTCTTGCCTTCAACAGTCACGCCGGTGACCTTGGTGCCCAGCTTCAGGGTCATGCCCTGCTTCTTGAAGATCTTGGCGGCTTCCTTGCGCACGTCGCCGTCCATGCCGGGCAGCAACTGGTCGAGGAACTCGACCACAGTCACTTCCGCGCCGAGACGACGCCACACCGAACCCAGTTCCAGGCCGATCACGCCGCCGCCGATCACGACCATCTTCTTCGGCACCGAAGCCAGTTCCAGCGCGCCAGTGGAGTCGACCACCACGCCGCCTTCGTTGTCGATCTCGACGCCGGGCAGCGGCGTGACCGACGAACCGGTGGCAATGACGATGTTCTTGGCAGTGACGGTCTTGCCCGCCACTTCAACGCTGTGCGCGTCCTTGAACTGGGCGTAACCCTTCAGCCAGTCGACCTTGTTCTTCTTGAACAGGTATTCGATGCCGCCGGTCAGGCCCTTAATCGCGTCAACGCGCTGACTCTGCATGGTGGGCAGGTCAAGCTCGGGCGTGACCTTGATGCCCATCGCCGCCATCGCACCGCCCTTGGCGGCTTCGAAGTATTCCGAAGCGTGCAGCAGCGCCTTCGACGGGATGCAGCCGACGTTGAGGCAGGTTCCGCCCAGCGTCTCGCGCCCTTCGGCGCAGGCAGTCTTCAGGCCCAGCTGTGCCGCGCGGATCGCCGCGACATAACCGCCGGGGCCGGCACCGATGACAAGGACGTCGTAGTCGTAATCAGCCATTTCAAGGCCTCCTCACGCTCGTGTTTCGCACACAACAGACACGAGCGGTAATTAATCGTTTCAGCGCAAGTGAAAACCCCGCCCGACCTTATCGGGGGCGGGCGGGGCTTTCTGGTCTCAGAGGTCGATCAGGAGACGCGTGGGATCCTCGATCGCTTCCTTGATGGTCTTGAGCGCGGTGACCGCCTCGCGACCGTCGATGATGCGGTGATCGTAGGACAGCGCGATGTACATCATCGGGCGGATCACGATCTCGCCGTTACGCACCACGGCGCGGTCCTCGATGCGGTGAAGGCCCAACACCGCCGACTGCGGCGGGTTGATGATCGGGGTGGACATGAGCCCACCGAACACACCGCCGTTCGAGATGGTGAAGGTGCCGCCCGCCATGTCGGCCATGGTCAGCGTGCCTTCCTTCGCCTTCTTGCCGAAGTTCGCGATGGCCTTTTCGATCCCGGCGAAGCCCAGCTTGTCGCAGTCCTTCACGACCGGGACGACCAGACCGTTGGGAGCCGAAACGGCAACCGAGATATCGACGTAGTCGTGGTAGACGATCTCGTCGCCGTCGATCTGCGCGTTGACTGCCGGAATGTCCTTCAGCGCCAGGACCGAAGCCTTGGCGAAGAACGACATGAAGCCCAGCTTGATGCCGTGCTTCTTCTGGAACACGTCCTTGTACTTCTCACGCGCTTCGATGACGGCCGACATGTCGACGTCGTTGAAGGTGGTGAGCAGCGCGGCGTTGTCTTGCGCGGACTTCAGGCGCTTGGCGATCGTCTGGCGCAGGCGCGTCATCTTCACGCGCTCTTCGTTGCGCCCGGCAGGTGCAGCGGCAGCGGCGGGAGCCGAAGCGGCAGGAGCAGCCGAAGCCGGCTTGTTCTTGGCAGCCTCAAGGACGTCGTCCTTGGTGATGCGGCCATCCTTGCCGGTGCCCTTGATGGTCGCAGGATCGATGCCGTGCTCCAGGATCGCGCGGCGCACCGCCGGCGACAGGACCGACGAACCTGCCGAGGCTTCCTCTGCCGCCGGGGCCGGCGAAGGCGTCGGGGCCGGATTGGCAGTGGGTGCCGATGCGGCAGCAGCGGGAGCCGCTGCGGCAGGCTTCGCTGCGGCGCCGCCAGCGCCTTCCTCGATCGTCGCGATCAGCGCGCCGACGGTGACGGTGTCACCTTCCTTGGCCAGCTGCTGGCCCAGGACACCGGCGTGCGGCGCCATGACGTCGATCGCAACCTTGTCGGTTTCGAGGCTGGCAATGGGCTCGTCAGCGGCGACGGCTTCGCCGGGCTGCTTCAGCCACTGGCCGATGGTGGCTTCGGCGACGGATTCCCCAAGAACGGGGACCTTGACTTCGGTGGTCATGATTTATCTCAAGCCTTCTGCTTGCGACGGAGTTCGGAACGAACGGAAAGATGCAGCGCATCGGCAACCAGTGCCGCCTGTTCGGCGGTGTGGCGCTTGGCGAGGCCGGTGGCCGGCGAGGCCGAGGCCGAGCGGCCGGCATAGCGGGGACGCGGGGCGGAAACGCCCGCTTCCTTGGCGGCTTCCTCGATCAGAGGCTCGACGAAGAACCACGAGCCGTTGTTCTTCGGCTCTTCCTGGCACCAGACGACCTCTTCAAGTTTCGGCATGCGCGACAGGCGTGCCGCCAGCGGCTCACCCGGGAAGGGATAGAGCTGCTCGAGGCGGATGATCTGGGTATCGTCGATCTCGGCGGCGTCGCGCGCTTCGAGCAGATCGTAGAAGACCTTGCCCGAACACAGCACGACCTTCTTGGTCGCTTCGTCCGCCGAACCGCGGGGGTCGGGGAGGATGCGCTTGAAGTCGCCTTCGAGGAACTCCTGCGCCGAAGACTTGGCCAGCGGATGGCGCAGCAGCGACTTGGGAGTCATGATGACCAGCGGCTTGCGGAACGGACGGCGCATCTGGCGACGCAGGACGTGGAAGTAGTTCGCCGGGCTGGTGATGTTGCAGACCTGGATGTTGTCCTGCGCGCAAAGCTGCAAGTAACGTTCCAGGCGCGCCGACGAGTGCTCCGGCCCCTGGCCTTCATAGCCGTGCGGCAGCAGCATGACGAGGCCGTTCGCACGCAGCCACTTCGACTCCGCCGATGCGACGTACTGGTCGATGACGATCTGCGCGCCATTGGCGAAGTCGCCGAACTGCGCTTCCCACAGCACCAGCGTCTTGGGATCCGCACTGGCGTAGCCGTACTCGAACCCGAGCACGCCGTATTCCGAAAGCGTCGAATCCAGCACCTCGAAGCGACCATGTGGCAGCGTCGTGAGTGCCACGTACTTGTTTTCGTTGGTCTGGTCGGTCCAGACTGCGTGACGCTGCGAGAACGTGCCGCGACCGCAGTCCTGGCCCGACAGACGAACGCCGTAGCCTTCCGAGACGAGGCTGCCGAAGGCCAGCGCCTCCGCCGTGGCCCAGTCGAAGCCCTCGCCCGACTTGAACATCTCTTCCTTGGCAGCGAGCACGCGGGCCAGCGTCTTGTGGACGGTGAAGTCCACAGGGACAGTCGTCAGTGTCCGGCCCAGGCTCTCGAACAGCTTCGGCTCGATCTTGGTCTCGACGTTGCGGCGCGCGGTTTCCGGGTCGGCGGGCTTGTGGAAGCCGCTCCACTGACCGCCGAACCAGTCTGCCTGGTTCGACTTGTAGGTCTTGGCCGCCTCGAACTCTTCCTCCAGATGGGCGGTGAAAGCCGCCTCGGTCTGGGGCAGGAAGGTGTCGTCGATGACGCCCTCGGCCTTCAGCTTGTCACCGTAGATCTTGCTGACCGGCGGGTGCTGGCGGATCTTCTGGTACATCAGCGGCTGCGTGAAGCCGGGCTCGTCGCCCTCGTTGTGGCCGAAGCGGCGGTAGCACCACATGTCGATCACGATGTCGCGGCCAAAGGTCTGGCGATAGTCGATCGCCAGCTTGCACGCGAAGGTCACCGCCGCCGGATCGTCACCGTTGACGTGCAGGATCGGCGCCTGAACGCCCTTGGCGACGTCCGAGGGATACGGCGAGTTGCGCGCGAACTGCGGGCTGGTCGTGAAGCCGATCTGGTTGTTGATGATGAAGTGGATGCAACCGCCGGTGTTGTAGCCCTTCACGCCCGAGAGGCCGAAGCACTCCCAGATGATGCCCTGGCCGGCAAAAGCCGCGTCACCGTGGATGAGCACAGGCAGCACCTGCTTGTGCTTGCCGCCCGGACCGATATCGTCGCCGATGTCGTCCGCGATCTGCTGGTAGGCGCGAACCTTGCCGAGCACGACCGGGTCCACCGTTTCCAGGTGCGACGGGTTCGGCATCAGGCTCATGTGCACCTTGATGCCGTCGAACTCGCGGTCGGCCGAGGTACCCAGGTGGTACTTGACGTCGCCCGAGCCACCCACGTCCTCGGGATTGGCGGTTCCGCCCGAGAATTCGTGGAAGATAACCTTGTAAGGCTTGGCAAGGACGTTCGACAGGACGTTCAGGCGGCCACGGTGGGCCATGCCATAGACGATCTCCTTAACGCCGAGTTGGCCGCCGTACTTGATCACGGCTTCAAGCGCCGGGATCATCGACTCGCCGCCGTCGAGGCCGAAGCGCTTGGTCCCGACGTACTTCTTGCCGAGGAACTTCTCGTACTGCTCGCCGCGGACGACGGCTGCGAGGATCGCCTTCTTGCCTTCGGGCGTGAAGTCGATTTCCTTGTCGGCGCCTTCCATGCGATCCTGCAGGAACCGGCGTTCGTCGGTGTCCGCGATGTGCATGTATTCGAGGCCGACCTTGCCGCAGTAGTTTGCGCGCAGGATCTGCACGATCTCGCGAACGGTCGTCCACTCAAGGCCCAGTGCGCCGCCGACATAGACCTTGCGGTCCTGCGCGGCGCCGGCGAAGCCGTGGTATTCCGGGGTCAGGTCGGCAGGTAGCTTGCGCTGGTTCAAGCCCAGCGGATCGAGGTCCGCCGCGAGGTGCCCGCGCACGCGATAGGTGCGGATCAGCATCATCGCGCGGATAGCGTCCGCCGCCGCTTCGTCGATGCGAGCCTGGTCGGTCGGCGCGCCGCCCTTGGCAGCGGCCTTCTTGATCTCGGCCTTCAGGACGGTGGGATCGAGGCCCTGCGTCCAGTCGTCCTCAGCGTCGCCGCCGACCAGCGGCCAGTTGCCGCGCTGCCAGCTGGGACCGGCCTGAACTTCGTCCAGAGCCGCATCGGGGGTGAAATCGAAACTCTCGTCGCCCATAGGAGTCACCTATCGCCGCGTCGGACGCTTGCCGTCCGGCGTCTTTGGAATGGGCGGGCTGACGGGGCTTTCCGGGGAGGGAGGGCCGCTAGTCCGCTCGGTAATCACGCCGGGACCGAATACCCCTGGCGCGTCATGGTAAGCGCTCCGGGGCGGCACGGTTTCCGAAGAACGCGCCGCCCCGTTGCACCTGTGGTGTCAGGCGAAGGCCTTGATGGCTTCCACCAGGGTCTCACCCAGCAGCGAGGGGCTGGACGAGACCTTGATGCCGGCCTCTTCCATCGCCGCGATCTTGTCCTCGGCGCCGCCCTGGCCGCCCGAGACGATGGCACCTGCGTGGCCCATGCGACGGCCCGGAGGAGCCGTGCGTCCGGCGATGAAGCCCGCCATCGGCTTGCGACGGCCGCGCTTGGCTTCGTCCTTGAGGAACTGGGCCGCTTCTTCTTCGGCCGAACCGCCGATTTCGCCGATCATGATGATCGACTTGGTTTCTTCGTCCGCCAGGAACAGTTCGAGGACGTCGATGAAGTTGGTGCCGTTGACCGGGTCGCCGCCGATGCCGACTGCGGTGGTCTGACCAAGGCCCGCGTTCGTGGTCTGGAACACGGCTTCATAGGTCAGCGTACCCGAGCGCGACACGACGCCGACCGAACCTTCGGAGAAGATGTTGCCGGGCATGATGCCGATCTTGCACTGGTTCGGCGTCAGCACGCCGGGGCAGTTCGGGCCGATCAGGCGCGACTTCGAACCGACAAGCGCGCGCTTCACCGGCACCATGTCGAGGACGGGGATGCCTTCGGTGATGCAGATGATCAGCTCGATTTCAGCGTCGATCGCCTCAAGGATGGCATCGGCGGCACCGAACGGCGGCACGTAGACGCACGATGCGGTGGCGCCTGTGGCCGCCTTGGCTTCGTGGACCGAGTTGAACTGGGGCAGACCGAGGTGCTCGGTGCCGCCCTTGCCGGGGGTCACGCCCGCGACCATCTGCGTGCCGTAATCCAGCGCAGCCTGGGTGTGGAAGCTACCGGTGGCGCCGGTCATACCCTGGGTGATGACCTTGGTGTTCTTGTTAACGAGGATCGACATCGGTTTTCCTGTTCCTGATCGTGGAAGCAGCCGGAGAAGGCCGGGAGAGTTCCAAGAAACTGTTTTGCCCTCCTGCCACCTGCAATCGCGACAGGCAGCGGGAGGGCGGATATTCATTGCTCAGGCGAGCGTGCTGTCGATGCCCTTGCAGGCAACCAGCAGTTCCTTCACAGCATCGACCGAGACCTGGAGGTTGGCCTTCGCCTCGCCGTCCAGTTCGATCTCGATGACTTCCTCGACGCCGTTCGCGCCGATGATCGCCGGAACGCCGACGTAGAGGCCGTCAACGCCGTACTGGCCATCGACATAGGCGGCCACGGGCAGGATGCGCTTCTGGTCGTTGAGGTAGGCTTCGGCCATGGCGATGCCCGAGGCGGCGGGGGCGTAGAAGGCCGAGCCGGTCTTGAGCAGGCCAACGATCTCGCCGCCGCCCGAACGGGTGCGCTGCACGATCGCGTCGATCTTTTCCTGAGTGGTGCGGCCCTGCTTGATGAGGTCCGGAACCGGGATGCCGTTGACGGTCGAATACTGCACGACCGGGACCATGGTGTCGCCGTGGCCGCCGAGCACGAAGGTGTTCACGTCACGGATCGAAACGCCGAACTCCCACGCAAGGAAGGTCGAGAAGCGGGCCGAGTCGAGCACGCCAGCCATGCCAACAACCTTGTTGTGCGGCAGGCCCGAGAATTCGCGCAGCGCCCAGACCATCGCGTCGAGCGGGTTGGTGATGCAGATCACGAATGCATCGGGAGCGTTGGCGGCAATGCCTTCGCCGACAGACTTCATCACCTTGAGGTTGATGCCGAGCAGGTCGTCGCGGCTCATGCCGGGCTTGCGAGCCACACCGGCGGTGACGATGATGACGTCGGCGCCCGCAATGTCCGCATAGTCATTGGTGCCGGTGATCTTGGCATCGAAACCTTCGACGGGACCGCACTGCGAAAGATCGAGAGCCTTGCCCTGCGGCAGGCCTTCGGCAACGTCGAACAGGACGATGTCGCCCAGTTCCTTCTGCGCCGCGAGGTGCGCCAGAGTGCCGCCGATGTTGCCGGCGCCGATAAGGGCAATCTTCTTACGAGCCATGATCCGTTCGTGTCCTTCCCAAGGGCGGGATTTCTCGGACTTCAAGGCGGCCTGCGCTAATCCCGCAAATGGCAGGTGCCGGTGTTGCGAACGCGGCCCTACGCCCGTTGCAAAGGCATTGCAACCGGCAAAGGCGACAAACGTCCAGCTTTTCTTTGATAATAGTTCGCAATTTCAATAGCGCGCGGAAATTGGCGGAAATCGGGTAGTTTGTTAACCCGCGTGCAATGTTTTGGCCAACTTTCTTTTCGTTATCGAAGGGCTCAGCCCGCAGTGCAAGCTGCGATGCGTGCGACTCGTCGGAGGGGAGATGCGGTCTGACCCGGCCTCATGCACGCCCACTCCGCGGAACCGGCGAGCGCTTCGTGATTTTTCGCACAACGGCGTTTCACGGGATGTTCCACGCATGGGTATGCGCTTTGCTCTGCTTGTCATGACAGCCTCCCTCGCACTCACAGCCTGCAAGCGGGATCGCACGCAACCGCCACCCCGCGCGAACGACGCCATCATCATCGAACCGCAGGCTTCGCTGCTGACAGTACCCTTGGTCGCCGATCTGACTGAACTTGCCAAGGCGCTGGACAGGGAAATTCCTCGCGTCTTGTGGACGGTCGACAAACCGGATCAGACTTGCGTCAAGTCCAAAGAGGTTGATTTGGGGATCGCCAGGGTCAAGACGCCGCGCCTCAAATGCCGCATTGTCGGTCAGGTCTCCCACGGTTCGATGGAATTTGCAGGCAAGGGGAAGGAAATTCGCCTGACCATGCCCCTCCATGCCGTGCTTCACGCCGAGGATGTCGGCGGCATACTGAAGCGCGAAACCGCCACGGCCGACGCTATAGCCCACGCCACGATCCGCATTACCCTTGCCCCCGACTGGACACCACGTGGCAAGGTGGACATCAGGTATGAGTGGACCAACGCGCCCCATGTGCAGTTTCTTGGCCAGCGCGTCGATCTTACCGAGCAGGCAGACCGCAAGCTGGCCCCGGTCATCGCGAAACTCGAACGGGAACTGCCCGGGCAGTTGGGTCGGCTGGAACTGCGCAAGCAGGTCGAAGCCGCGTGGCGGGCCGCATTCACCACTCTGTCGCTCAATCGCGATAAGCCGCCGGTCTGGATGCGGGTGAAACCCACCGAACTGCAATACGGCGGTTATGATCTGGACGGCAAACGGCTCGTGATGCGCCTGGGCGTAAGGGCGGTGACCGAGACGTTCGTGGGCAAGCGACCGGGCAATCCTGCCCCCACGCCCCTTCCGGCGGTCAAGCCACTGGAGGCGCAGGCCGGGCGGCTGGCCCTCTTCATTCCAGTGGTCGCCGACTATCGCGAACTGGAGCCGGTCCTGGCCAAGGCTCTGCGCAAGCGCTCGGCAAAGCCGTTCACGGTGCCCGGTGCCGGCCCGGTCCGTGCAGACTTCCATGCCGTGGATGTGTATGGCACGACCGGGGGGCGCATCGCCGTGGGCGTGACGTTCACCGCCCGTGACGAGGCGAATCGCGTGGGCGCGACGAAAGGCACCGTCTGGATGACAGGCGTCCCCGTGAACGCGGAGAATTCGCGGCGGATCACCTTCGACCAGTTCGAAGTGACCGGCACCACCGACATGCGCGGTGGAGACCTGATCCTGCGCCTGGCCAACACGCCGGGGATGAACGCGACGATCGCGGGTGCTCTCGCCCAGAACTTCGAGAACGACTACAACAAGCTGCTCGGCAAGATCGATCGTGCAATCAGGAACAGGCATGAAAACGGGCTGACCATCAGCGCCCGGATCACCAGTACGCGCACCGGCCGGATCAAGGCGGCGGGCCGCGGCCTGTACCTGCCGGTCTGGGCGGACGGCACCGCCTCCATCACCGTGGCGGACGCACCTGCCCTGTCCGATTGACCAGATGCACTCCGATCGGGACGTCTGGCACAACCGGCGGCGACGGGCATCGGCGGGCCTTTGGGAGAGCGTGGAATGAAGGCGGTATCGTACACCCGGAACGGCGGTCCCGAAGTGATGAGCCATGGCGAACTGCCTGATCCCGCAGTCGGCCCGGATACCGTGCTCATCGGGGTTGAAGTGATCTCCATCGAGGGGGGCGATCTGCTCAACCGCATCCACACGCCGCCCGCACACACACCCTTCATCCCCGGCTACCAGGCCGCCGGGACCGTGCTGGAAACGGGACCGCAGGTCACGCGCTTCAAGGCGGGCGACAGGGTCGTCGGCTTCAACTGGAGCGGCAGCCACGCGCAACTGTTCGCCGTGCCCGAAAGGTACGCCTACCCCGTGCCAACGGACATGGATCTCGCGCTGGCGGCAGTCGTCCCCATCGCATTCGGAACCGCCTATGATGCGCTGTTCACATATGGCGGACTGCAGCCGGGCGAGACGGTACTGGTGCAGGGCGCAGCGGGCGGCGTGGGGCTGGCGGCGGTGCAACTGGCGGCGCAGGCCGGGGCAGTATTGATCGGCACGGCGTCCAGCCCCGAACGCCTCGGCCTGCTTGAACCGTTCGGCCTGAAGCACGGCATCGATTACCGAAGCGAGGACATCGCCGCGCGGTGCCGCGACATCACCGCCGGCAAGGGCGTGGATCTCGTCCTCGACCTGGCCGGCGGTGCAGGCAAGGACGCGCTTGTCGATGCCTTGCGCGGCCACGGTCGTTATGCCGTGATCGGCGCTGCGGAAGGGACGTTGCCCAGCTTCGGGTTCTTCGAGCTGATCCGCAAGGCCATGCAGGTCACGGGCATTTCATTCGGTCGCGACATGCACACGCCCCGCGTCCACGCCCTGCTGGCGGATCTGGTGGCCCGTGTAGGCTCGGGGAGCCTGAAGATGCCGATAGCGCAGGAGTTCGCGCTGGCCGACGCCGTGGCGGCGCACCGCTTCGTAGCCGAAGGGCATCCTTTCGGCCGCGTCATCATGCTCCCCTGACCGACGCCGCGACTTTCCCACCATCGGGACATGCGATAGAGCCGGACGATGACGCCGACCGTGCCCGCCCTGCCCGCTGCGCTAGACCTGATCGGGATCGCCGTGTTCGCCCTCACCGGGGCGCTGGCAGCCGCGCAGTTGCGACAGACCTTCGTCACCGTCGCGTTCTTTGCGCTGATCACCGGCGTTGGCGGTGGCTCCCTGCGCGACCTTCTGATCGGCGCTCCGGTCTTCTGGGTCCGCGACCCCCTCGTTGCCCCGGTCTGCATTGCCGTCGCCCTGCTAGCGTGGTTCACGCCGGTGCGCTGGTGGCGGGGGCGGTTGCTCGAATGGGCCGACGCGCTGGGCCTTTCGGTCTACGCAGTGTTCGGCACGATCAAGGCGCTGCACTGGGGTGTGCCCCCGGTTCCGGCCATCCTGATGGGCGTGATTACCGGCTGCATCGGCGGGATCGTGCGCGACGTGCTGGCCGGCCAGCCTTCGATACTGATGCGCCCCGAACTTTATGTCACGGCAGCGGCGCTGGCCGCCGTGGTCGCAGCGGGCGGCATCGCCCTGGGCCTGTCGGCTGAGCTGACGTGGTCCATCGCGGTGCTCGCCGGCTTTGGCCTCAGAGGGGCAGCCATACACTGGTCGCTGGGTCTGCCTGCGCACCGGGGCGACGAATGAAGCGCCGGCGGGGCAGGTATCAGATCATGCCCTGCCCATCGACTGCCATCGAACGGACGTGCCCCGTATCATCGACGCTGCAGGCAAAGGGGCGCCCGTCTTCGAGAAGACCCTCCACACTGTAGCGCTCACCGATGCGGCGGACCGATCCGACGGACTCGATACGCTTGTCACCGTTCTCCAGTTCCGCTTCGCACACATCGACTGCCGCGCCCAGCGAACCCGATGCAGGCGCAGAGCCGGCATCGTCCTGCGTATCTTCATGTTCCCCATCGGCAACCGGGCCGCCCGGATAGACCGCCCCGCCGTTATCCGAAGGGACGTGGTCATATTCGGCATCGCCATCGGCTTCGTTCTGTTCGCCATCGGGATAGCGATAGGGCGCAGGTTCGACATCCCGCTCATCCCCGCCGTTCTTGCCGATGTTGCTGGCGAGTGCCGCCACACCGCCAACGACCAGCAGACCCGCAAGCAGGCCGCCGCCGCTGATGCCCCCGCCACGATAGTGGCGGTGCGGGCGCCAACCGTCCCGACCATGCGCCAGGACCGGCGTCGCCGTCACCGAGAGGGCGGCCAGCGCGGCAAGCGAAACGGCAACGCGCGAACGAAACATCTGCATGACAAAGCTGGCCCTATCTGGCGCGCACGGTCCGCGCCGTCCAATGATCGCTCGATACGCCGCCCATGCTGTCGTATGCATGAACCGGCTTACGGGCGCGGGGTGCCGCTGCCCCCTTCGGCGGACGCCACCTCGTCCATCGACGTCAGGCCTGTCCACTGCGCCAGGAAGGCCAGGATGTCGGCGCCTTCCTCGATCGCCTTGTCAGTCGGCTTGCCCGATCCGTGGCCGGCGCGCGTCTCGATCCGGATCAGGCGCGGCTTCGCACCGAGATCCGCGTGCTGCAGCGCCGCCGTATACTTGAACGAGTGTCCGGGCACCACCCGATCGTCGGTATCCGCCGTGGTTACCAGAATCGCCGGATAGACCGCACCATCGCGAATGTTGTGATAGGGCGAGTAAGCCCTCAGCACTTTGTAGTCCGCCTCACGATCGGGATGGCCATAGTCGTCGGTCCAGTACCGCCCCGCCGTGAACCGGTCGAAACGCAGCATGTCCATGACGCCCACTTGCGCCACGGCGGCAGCGAACAGGTCAGGCCGCTGGTTGACCACAGCGCCCACCAGCAGGCCACCGTTGGAACCGCCCTGAATGGCCAGGCCGTCCTTCTTCGCGATGCCCTGCTTTACCAGGAATTCGCCCGCCGCGATGAAGTCATCGAAAACGTTCTGCTTGTTCTCGCGTCGTCCCGCGTCGTGCCACGCACGTCCGTACTCGCCGCCGCCGCGCAGGTTAGCCAGCGCAAACGCGCCGCCTGCCTCCAGCCATGCCATCCGCGTAGCCGAAAAGCCCGGCGTGAGGGACACGTCGAAGCCGCCATAACCATAGAGAAGCGTGGGAACCGCCAGTCCCGCCTTCGCCACCGCGCGGCTGCGCACGATGAACATCGGCACCCGCGTGCCGTCCTTCGACGTGAAGAAGCGCTGTTCGACCACGTACGCGCCCGGATCGTAACACATCTTCGGAGTGGCGAACGGCGTCGTCTCGCCTGTCGCCAGATCCATCCGGTAAATCGACGCGGGACAGTTGAAGCTGGTGAACGCGTAGAACGTTTCCGGGTCTCCTGGCCGGCCACGGAAGCCGGAGGCCGTGCCGATCCCGTTCAGCGACAGCGTCTTGCCTGTGCGCCCGTCGAGCGCCAGAATTTCCGCATGGCTGGCTGCATCGCGCATGTAGTTGAGCACCAGCCTGTCACCGACGATGCCAGCGCGCTCCAGAATGTCTTCCCGTTCGGCCACGATCTCCGACCATTGCGGCTTCGCCGCGCCCAGATCGATGCCGACAAGGCGATACCGCGGTGCATCCCGGTTGGTGACGTACCACAGCTTGCGGCCTGCTCCCTCGACCAGCTTCCAGTCATCCGTGAAGCCCGTGACCAACGGCGTTGCTTTCCACCCATCCCGACCGCGCCGCGACAGATCGACTACACGCACTTCGTACCGGGCATCGGTGCCGACATGGCTGGTTATCAACGCCAGGCGACCGTCCTGCGTAACCTCGGCGCTGTGCCCCAGTTCCGGCTTTTCGGGCGTGGCATAAACCAGCTCGTCGGCTTCCTGCGCCGTGCCAAGGCGGTGGAAGTATATCGCCTGATCATAGTTCAGCGACTGAAAAGCAGCGCCTTCCTTCGGCTCCGGGAAGCGGGAATAGAGGAAGCCTTCCTCCCCCACCCAGGCCAGCCCCGTAAACTTGGCCCAGTAAATCTCGTCCGCCAGCGGCTTTCCGGTCCGCACATCGACCACGCGCAGAACGCGCCAGTCGCTGCCGCCGTCCTGCACGCTGTAGAGCAGGTAGCTGCCCTTCTGCGAAGGTTCCCAAGCGTCGAGCGCCGTGGCGCCGTCCTTCGCCCATGCATTGGGATCGATCAGCAGCCTGGGCTCTCCGCCAAGCCCCTTGCGCATGAAAAGCTGCGCCTGGTTCTGCAGGCCAGTGTTGCGGGTATAGAAATAGCTGCCGCCCGCCTTCACGGGGATCCCGAACCGCTCATAGTCCATGAACGCGCGGATACGCTGCTGGAACCGGCCCCGATGCGGCAGCGCGGCCAAGTAGGTGCCGGTGACTGCGTTTTCCTGCCGAACCCAATCCTCGACGGCAGGGGAACGCCGCACGTCGTCCTCCAGCCAGCGATAGGGGTCGGCGATCTTCTCGCCAAAGTGGTCTTCGACAACGACGTCGCGGCGGGTCTGGGGATACGTGATATCGGTCATCGGTCCAGCCCAGATGGGCGTCGTAACGCCCGACAACAAGAGCGCGGCCAGCGCTCGTAATCTCTTCAACCTCACGTCTACTCCCGGCCCCTGCACTCGACGGGGTATAGCATACCGAAGCTGCGGAACACGCGCACGAAAAAGCGGCCGGCAACCGAAGTCGCACGACCGCTTTCGTTATCCGTTCAGGACCGCCGTGCGGCTTATGCCTCGGCGAATTCCTCGACCTCGGTGTTCACCGGGCCCGAATCCTGGCCCTTGGCGTCCACGTCGCGGTCAACCAGTTCGATGATCGCGATCGGAGCAGCGTCCGAAGCGCGGTAACCGGCCTTGATGATGCGCGTGTAGCCGCCGTCACGACCGGCGAAACGCTCGGCCAGAACTTCGAACAGCTTCTTTTCCTGCACTTCGTCGAGGATGCGCGCGTGGGCCAGACGACGGTTCGAAAGGCCACCGTGCTTGGCCAGCGTGATCAGCTTCTCAACGTAGGGGCGCAGTTCCTTGGCCTTGGCCGTGGTGGTCTGGATTTGCTCGTGCTTGATAAGCGCTGCGGCCAGGTTGCGCAGCAGGGCCGCGCGGTGGCCGGACTTGCGCTGCAGCTTGCGGCCGCCCATCTTATGACGCATATTCTTCACTCCGTTCGTCAGGCAGCCGTTCAAGGTACTGCCCGCCGGGCGATGCGGTTAGACCATCGCCCAAAGTCTGTTCACGTATTTGTGAAGCGCGCCCTCAATACGAAATCGATGCGAGAGTCAAGGGGCATCACCGAACAGGATCGTCAGCAAAGGTGGGCCCAGCGTCAACACCCCTATTCCTGCGGCCGCGAGGGACAGCATCAGCACCGCAGCAGCGCTTACATCCTTGATCCGTCCGATCACCGGATCGAACCCCGGTTCGATGCGATCGCACAGCAGTTCGATTGCCGTGTTGAACGCCTCCGCCGACCATACCAGCCCGACCGCCAGAAACAGCCAGCGCCATTCCGCAGCGGCCACCTTCAGGAACACTCCCAGCACAATCACCGCGATCGTGGCGCACAGATGTACGCGCGCATTGTGCTCGTTGTGGACCAGCCATCGCAGCCCCCGCCATGCGAAGACAAAGCTCTTGAGCCGATGGATGATGCTGAAACGCACACCAGTTTTCAGGGCGTTCGATGATTCGGTCATGAGCGTCAGCCTAGATTGAACCATGCACGCCCCACCACCCCGTCCGTGGAAAAAGAAAAGGCCCCGCAGTTTCCCGTGAGGCCTTCTTCAATTCGAAACCGGAAGGTCCGATCAGCCGAGCAGTTCCTGCTCGAGCTTCTTGGCCATCTCTTCGATGTTCTCGGGCGGCCAGCCCGGGATGTCCATGCCGAGGCGCAGACCCATCGAGGAAAGCACTTCCTTGATCTCGTTGAGCGACTTGCGGCCGAAGTTCGGCGTGCGCAGCATCTCGGCTTCGGTCTTCTGGACCAGATCGCCGATGTAGATGATGTTGTCGTTCTTGAGGCAGTTGGCCGAACGCACCGAGAGTTCCAGCTCGTCCACCTTCTTGAGAAGGTAGCGGTTGAGCTGGTTGGCGTCGCTCTCTTCCGAAGCCGCGGCACCGCCGACAGCCACGCCGATCATCGGCGAAGCGCCAACCGGGGCGATGTCTTCGAAGTGCACGAACAGCGCCAGCTGGTCCTGAAGGATGCGAGCGGCATAAGCCACGGCGTCTTCAGGCGTCACGGTGCCGTCGGTTTCGACGGTGAGGTTGAGCTTGTCGAAGTCGAGCTCCTGCCCGATGCGGGCGTTCTCGACCTTGTAGCTCACCTGGCGGACCGGCGAGTAGAGCGAGTCGACCGGGATCAGGCCGATCGGCGCGTCGACAGGACGGTTCGAAACGGCAGGGACGTAACCCTTGCCCGAGTCAGCGGTCAGCTCCATGTTGAGCGTCGCACCGTCGTCGAGATGGCAGATCACGAGGTCCTTGTTCATCACCTCGATGTCGCCCGACACCGCGATGTCACCGGCGGTGACGGCAGCGGGACCGGTCGCCGAAAGCTGAAGACGCTTCGGACCGTCGCCCTGCATCTTGAGTGCGATCTGCTTGACGTTCAGGACGATGTCCGTGACGTCTTCACGCACGCCAGCGAGCGACGAGAATTCGTGGAGCACGTTCTCGATCTTGATCGAGGTGATCGCCGCACCCTGCAGCGACGAAAGCAGCACGCGACGCAGCGCGTTGCCGAGCGTCAGGCCGAAGCCGCGCTCAAGAGGTTCGGCGACGAACGTCGCCTTCAGCTTGGGGTCTGGTCCCGGCTTGATCTCAAGGCTGTTCGGCTTCTTGAGTTCCTGCCAGTTCTTGATGTTGACAGTCATGGACTTCCCCTGGGAGTGATGGCGGTTACGCCCCGGAGGCCTGGTGGAGAGGCCCGGGACGTTCCGAAGACGGGCGGCGACCGGTCACCGCCCGCATTAGCTCGATCAGACGCGACGGCGCTTCGAGGGACGCACGCCGTTGTGCGGAATCGGCGTTACGTCGCGGATCGAGGTAATCGTGAAGCCGACGGCCTGGAGGGCGCGAAGGGCGCTCTCACGACCCGAACCCGGGCCCTTGACCTCGACTTCGAGGGTGCGCACGCCATGCTCGGCGGCCTTCTTGCCAGCGTCGTCCGCAGCCACCTGGGCGGCATACGGGGTCGACTTGCGGCTGCCCTTGAAGCCCATCATGCCGGCCGAGGACCACGAGATCGCGTTGCCCTGGGCGTCGGTGATGGTCACCATGGTGTTGTTGAAGCTAGCATTCACGTGGGCGATGCCGCTCGTGATGTTCTTGCGCTCGCGGCGCTTAATGCGCTGAGGTTCGCGTGCCATGTCGTATATCCTGTCGAATTATCGCTGCGGGAAACCGAAAGCCGTAAAACGGCTCCCTCGGCTTACTTCTTCTTGCCGGCGATCGGCTTGGCCTTGCCCTTGCGGGTGCGCGCATTGGTGTGCGTGCGCTGGCCACGAACCGGAAGGCCCTTGCGGTGACGCAGGCCGCGGTAGCAGGCGAGGTCCATCAGACGCTTGATGTTCATCGCGGTTTCGCGACGAAGGTCACCCTCAACGGTGTGCTCGGCGTCAATGGTTTCGCGGATCTGCAGGACTTCGGCGTCCGACAGGTCCTGCACGCGGCGGGTGTGATCGATGCCGAGCTTGTCGGCGATCTCGAGAGCCTTGGTACGGCCGATGCCGTGGATATACGTCAGCGCGATGATAACGCGCTTGTTGGTGGGGAGATTTACCCCTGCAATACGAGCCACTTAATTCTCCTGCTCCACAGAGGCGCGAACGCGCACCTCCATCTCAACGCTGTCACACTCGGGGAAGTGAAATGGCAAAAGGCCCGGTTGGCGGTGGATCGCGGGCACTTTGGACACGCGATGTCGGCCTTCCGGACTGCCGTTTACTGACGAGTGAAGGGCGCGCTTAGAACGATTCGCGCGCCAAGTCAACGCCCGCAGGCTTTGCGCGCCAGGACCGCTCCGATGCAAACGGAAGGAGCGTCGCGCCAACAGAACCGTTTTACCGCAATTCGCAGGGACAGTCAAAGTGCGTAGCGTCCGCGCCACCGTGCCGATCCGGGACTACGCCAGCACCGCACACTCTGTCACCGCCCGACCATCGGCCCATCCGCAGCGGCAGGCGTATCAGGAAGCGGGAGTACATCCAAATGAGGCGCCTGCGGCTCGTCGGCCGGAGCCGTACCGAGACGTTCAAGCTCGCGGTCAACCGCTGGAAAAGCCGCGGCGAACGCCCCGCCGAGTTTCGCGCTCAACCTCTTCACCTGATCCCCGAGCATGTCATCGACTGCAGGCGCCAGCTTGTCAAAAGGAGTGCGGCTGAAACCGCCAATCTCATACTGCAAAGTCACCTGCGTGCCACCCTTGTCGTCGCCCTTCAGCTGGACCGTCAGGGTGCCTGTCAGTGCGTCGGCCTGCAGCGGCCCGAGCGCTCCGGTCATGCGCAGTGCGCGGGCGCGATCCACGAATATCACGCGCATGTGCTCGACGCTGCCTCGCGCTGGGCCCCTGACGTCACCATCACCCGGCATGATCTCGCAGAAGCATCCCCCTGCCCTCACATCCAGGGACAGATTGGCGGCATCGCCGGACCAGGTGTGCTCCGAGTTCCACCAGACGGAAGGCTTGACCAGCACGGCCCAGGTTTCTTCGGGGCTGGCCGGCACCTGTGTAACGTCACGGATGACAAACCCGTTTTGCCCGACCTGCACGACGCTGGCGTCCGCAAACGCCGGCACCAGCGTCAGAACTGCAGCAACCGTTGCGAACGCCAGAGACTTCATTGCGCCTTGCTGCCGCGCGACGCATGCGCCGCCGACGATCCAGCCCGAAAGACGTGGGCTACATCACCTCCGTCCCAACCGCGCGGCCGGGACGGCATGTGAAGAACTACCGTGCGAGGACGCCCTCGATCGCGGCCGTCACGTCGTTCATGTCTGCCATTCCATCGACCTTGGCCACGATGCCCCGCGCTTCGTAAACCGGCAGTATGGGAGCAGTCTTTGCGCGGTATTCAGCCATGCGGGTGCGCACGGTCTCCGCGTTGTCGTCAGGGCGACGCTTGAACTCGTGGCCGCCGCACTTGTCGCATGTGCCCTCGACCTTGGGCTTTTCGAAGGTGTCGTGATAGCCCTTGCCGCAGCTCGCACACGTGAACCGGCCGGTGATGCGCTCGACCAGCGCGTCCTCGTTCACTTCCAGTTCAACCACATGGTCAAGCTTGCGCCCGCGCACCGCCAGAATCGCGTCAAGCGACTCGGCCTGCGCTTCGGTCCGGGGATAGCCGTCGAAGATGGCACCGGCGTCTGGGCCCATCGCATCCAGTTCGTCGCCGATCAGCGCGGAGACGATCGCATCGGAAACGAGCTCTCCACGCTCCATCACAGCCTTCGCTTCAAGCCCCGTCGGCGTGCCCGCCTTGACCGCCGCCCGCAGCATGTCGCCGGTCGAAAGCTGACGCATGCCGTGCTTTTCCACGAGGCGCTGGGCCTGAGTGCCCTTGCCCGCCCCCGGCGGCCCCAGCAGGATGATATTCACGCCCTAATCCCCCTCAGTTTATATGCGCGCATTCAGCGCAGGCGGCCCTTCAGCTTGGCCTTCTTGATCAGGTCACCGTACTGATGCGCTAGCAAATGCGACTGGATCTGCGTGATCGTATCCACGGTCACGTTCACCACGATCAACAGGCTGGTCCCACCCATGAACAGCAACGGCAGACCCGTCATCGACAGGAAGTATTCCGGGACTGTGCAGACGATAACCAGATAGGCCGCGCCGATCACCGTAATACGCGTCAGCACGTAATCCAGGTACGTCGCCGTGTTCTTGCCCGGACGGATGCCCGGAATGAAGCCGCCGTTCTTCTTCAGGTTGTCCGACGTTTCTTCCGGATTGAAGACGACGGCGGTGTAGAAGAAGCAGAAGAACACGATGCCTGCAGCATAAAGCAGCATGTAGAGCGGCTTGCCGTGGCCCAGGTACTGATTCAGCGACACAACGATCTTGCCCATCGTCGATTCAGGCGACAGCGACTTGCCGGCGAACTGGCTGATGGTCAGCGGCAGCAGCAGCAGCGAGCTTGCGAAGATCGGCGGGATGACGCCAGCGGTGTTGAGCTTGAGCGGCAGGTGGCTGCGATCGGCCTGCATCATGCCCCGCTGGGTCGCGCGCTTCGGATACTGGATCAGCAGGCGACGGGTCGCGCGCTCGAAGAAGCAGATCATCAGGATCATGCCGACCACCAGCGCGATCAGCGCGATGATCAGGATCGAACCCGTATCGCCCGCCGAGTAGGCCTGACCCAGATTGCTTGCGAACGTGGGCATCTGGGCGACGATGCCGGCCATGATGATGAGCGAAACGCCGTTGCCGATCCCGCGCGAGGTGATCTGCTCACCCAGCCACAGCAGGAACATGGTGCCGCCAATGAGCGAGATCACCGCGCCGACGCGGAACGGGATGCCCGGATCAACCACGGCGCCCAGACCACGCGAGGTCGACAGCGCCTCGAGCCCGGTAGCGATCGCATAGCCCTGCACGATGCACAGCAGCACGGTGCCGTAACGCGTATACTGGTTCAGCTTCTTGCGGCCTGCCTCGCCTTCCTTCTTCAGCGCGACTAGCGCCGGATGAAGCGAGGCGGCCAGCTGCACCACGATCGAGGCCGTGATGTACGGCATCACGCCCAGCGCGATGAGGCTCATGCGCGAGAGCGAACCGCCCGAAAACGTGTTGAACAGGTCCAGGATGCCGCCCTGCGTCTGCAGGTAGAGATCGCGCAGCGCGACAGGGTTGACGCCCGGCAACGGCACGAAGCTCAGGAAGCGGAACACGATGAGCGCGCCGATCGTGAACCAGATGCGGTTCTTCAGCTCGGTGGCCTTGGAGAAGTTGGCCAGGCTGAGCGTGCTGGCGATGTTGTCGGCGCGTGAAGCCATGACGTTTCTGGAAAGCCTCGAAGAATCTGATCGGATTCGCCCTTAGCGGCTCAAGTCCGCCTTGTCGAACCCGTGAAGGAAACTGGCCATATAGACATTGGGACAAGGTCGGGAAGACCTGCCGTGCCGGAAATGATCCGACTGTGCCGTCCGCGCATCACTTTTCGCATTTCGACAAAAAAGAGAGGGCGAAGCGCCCGGCGCCCGCCCTCTCCTTATGTCTCCGCAGTGACGCCGGAAATCAGGCCGCCGCTTCTTCCTTGGCGGGCACGATCACCGAGCCGCCTGCCTTCTCGACCGCAGCCACGGCACCGGCCGAAGCGCCGGCGACGTTGAAGGTCACCTTGGCGGTCAGTTCGCCCTTGGCCAGGAGGCGCACGCCGTCCTTGCCACCACGTGCGAGGCCAGCACCCTTGAGGGCCGCGTGGTCAACGACGGCAGCCGCATCGAGCTTGCCGGCATCGATCGCCTTCTGGACGAGTCCCAGGTTCACTTCCGCGTAGTCCTTGGCGAACTTCTTGTTGTTGAAGCCGCGCTTCGGCAGACGCATGTGAAGCGGCATCTGACCGCCTTCGAAGCCGTTGATCGAAACGCCCGAGCGTGCCTTCGCACCCTTCTGGCCCCGACCGGCGGTCTTGCCCTTGCCCGAGCCGATGCCACGGCCCACGCGGATGCGGCGGTGACGGGCGCCGGCGTTGTCACGGATGTCGTTCAGTTTCATGTCTTGCACTCGCTTTCGCTTTGAGTCGCGCTGATAGGAAGGGGCGCCCCTAGCGGACAGGGACGCGGTTGTCACCATGGATTCGGGAAAACCGGATCCGACGGCCGCCTAAGTTGATACCGAACGCAACCCGAATTACCTATGTTCTCTTTGCATTTCAAATTCTTGAATGAATTACGTGTGATCTTTGACCGTCGTCGCGCCATCGGCCCGCCCCGGCTTGCCTTATCGCATCGGGCCGGGGGGTAGGAAAGCGTCAACTGCCGCCGCCGAAGCCGACCAGCAGCTTGGCGCTTTCGGACACGCGCGTACCGAACGCGTCACGGGCCGGAGCCCAACGCACGATCTCGACCGCCAGACCGCACAGTTCCTTGTCAAACGCGGGCGAAATCGAGGCCGGGTCCATGCGGCATTCGGTCGTATTGCCCTTCTCATCCACTTGGAAGTTCAGGTCGTAGCGTCCGAACGGCTTGCGGCGCAGCGTACCCTCGTAGCGCTCCTTCAGTTCGGTGAGCGCATGGTTGAACTCGACAAGGCTGGCGTCGTCCCAGCGCGGCTTCTGCCGCAGGCTGGCGAACTGCTCTTCGGTCACCAGCGGTCGCATCGCGCGGATAACCCCGTACCAGCGCATCACGCGCGCGATCTGCAGCGGCGACTGGCGATCGATGGTGGTCTGGCAGGTGCCGCCGATCGGATCCGCCTTGGCCCGCAGCAGCGCCTGAGCGGCGGGCCAGCGGTGATACGCCACCGCCCAGGCCAGCGGCGTCAGGCCGAAGAGGTCGGGCTTGTCGATAGCCTTTGGTTCGCGGGCGAGCAGGATGCCGATGTCGTGGATGGAGCCGCGGCGGGCGGCCGCGCCCAGCCCGTGCTCCATGCGCGCGACGCCCAGTTCGGCAAAGCCGTAAGGCTGCTCGATGCCTGCATCGGGATTGTCGGGCAGGGTCGGCGTCGGGCCGGCCTTGTCGACCGCCCGGCATACGTCGGCATAGGGATAGCGCGGATCGGCCAACATCGCTGCATTGTAGCGGCGGCCGAAACCGGTGACGGTGTCGTCCGGAGTTTGCTGGCCGCCTTCGACCTTGCCTTCGGGTACGAAGGCCACGGCACGCACCGTCCAGGGCGACAGGCCGCCCAGCATCCGGCACTGCACGCCATAGGCCTCGGTAGAAATCCCGGTGGCTGTGGTCGCCGCGATGAGGCGGTAATCGCCCATGTCGAGCGCCTTGTGCGCTTCCGCGACGGCGTTGGCACTGCCGTCCTTCAGCTTGCGGCGCAGCGAACGATCGCTCTTGCGCAGCTTCGCCTGGAACACCGTGTCGGCGCGCAGGTCGCCGCACTGCGTCACTGGCGCGCCGTCGACGCCGAGGTTACCCCCGGGCGCATCACTGGAGCACGCCGCCGCGCCCAACACGCCCAGACACAGGATCGTGGCCGTCCACAGCCGCTTGCCGATCAAGAACTATCCCCGAATGTAAACCTGGGCGCCCCGATGGGCGCCGATCAAGCCCGCGCGAATAGCATAGCCGCGCACGGTTGGAAGAGCATTACTTGCAAGGGTTCTTCGCATCACGTCCGCCGCAGACAGCAAAAAAGCCCCGGTGTTTCCACCGAGGCCCTTTTGATTTCGTGCGATCCGAACCGGTGAAGGTTCAGTCGACGACCGCAACCATGTGCGGCAGCTTGGCGATGGCACCGCGCACTTCGGCGGTGTCTTCCAGCTCCACAACGCGGTGCATCTTGCCCAGGCCAAGACCGATGAGGATCTTCTTCTGGCTTTCCGGGCGACGGATCGGCGAACCGATCTGCTTGATCTTGATCTTCGCCATGATGCTTACTCCACGATGGCTTCGGCGGCGGCCTCGGCCTCCACCTCGGAAGCGCCACCGCGACCAAGCAGGTCAGCGACCTTCTTGCCACGACGCTGGGCAACCGACTTCGGCGAAGTCTGGTCGGTCAGCGCGTCGAAGGTGGCGCGGATCATGTTGTACGGGTTCGAGGTGCCCACCGACTTGGTGACGACGTCGGCGACGCCTAGGCTCTCGAACACGGCGCGCATCGGACCGCCTGCGATGATGCCCGTGCCGGCCGGAGCCGTGCGGACGTTCACCTTGCCGGCGCCGAAGTGGCCCTTGCCGTCGTGATGGAGGGTACGGCCCTCCTTCAGCGCGACGCGGATCATCTTCTTCTTGGCCGAGGCAGTCGCCTTGGTGATCGCCTCGGGGACTTCGCGGGCCTTCGAGTGACCGAAGCCCACGCGACCCTTGCCGTCACCGACGACGACCAGAGCTGCGAAGCCGAAGCGCTTGCCGCCCTTCACGGTCTTGGAAACGCGGTTGATGTGGACGAGCTTCTCGATGAGCTCCTCGCCCTGTTCTTCCTCGGCGTTGACACGGCCACGACGGTCGTCGCGACGGCCACGGCCGCCACGCTCGCCACCACGGTCGTTGCCGCCACGGCCACGGCCGCCACGACCACGTCCGCCTTCACGGCCACCCTCGAAAGGAGCGCCGCCCTGGGGGGCTTCAGCCGCAACCGGCTGCTGGTTGTTGTTTTCGTCGGCCATGATCAGAACTCCAGCCCGCCTTCACGGGCGGCTTCGGCCAGCGCCTTGACGCGACCGTGGTACAGGAAGCCACCGCGGTCGAACACGACCGAGGTAACACCCGCCTTCTTGGCGGCCTCGGCGAGTTCCTTGCCAACGCGGGTCGCGGCGTCGAGGTCGGTGCCCTTGGCGCCCAGCGTGTTGGCTGCAGCGACGGTGTGGCCCTGCGCATCGTCGATGATCTGCGCATAGATGTGACGGCCGGTGCGGTGCACCGACAGACGGGGGCGACCACCCGAACGGGCCTTCAGCGCGGTGCGGACGCGACGCGCGCGGCGATCGAAGAGAGACAGCTTTGCCATTACTTCTTCTTTCCTTCCTTGCGGAAGATGTACTCGCCACGATAGGCGATACCCTTGCCCTTGTAGGGCTCGGGCTTGCGCCAGCGACGAATCTCGGCCGCGATCTGGCCGACCTTCTGCTTGTCGATGCCGGAGATTTCGACCGTGGTGTTATCCGGGGTCTTGATCTCGATGCCTTCCGGCACGGCGATGTCCACGTCGTGCGAGTAACCGAGCTGCAGCTTCAGGGTCTTGCCCTGAGAGTTCGCGCGGTAGCCGACGCCCTTGATGTCGAGGATCTTGGTGAAGCCGTTGGTCACGCCTTCGACAAGGTTCGACACCAGAGTGCGCTGCATGCCCCAGTGGCTGCGAGCTTGCTTGGACTGCCCGACGGGCTGCACGGCGATCGAACCATCTTCCACCGAGTAGGTGACCTGGTCCGACAGGCTCAGGGTCAGGGTGCCCTTGGGGCCCTTTACCGAGAGAACGCCGTTGTCGATGTTGGCGGTGACGCCGTTGGGAACGGTCACCGGCTTTTTACCGATGCGGCTCATTAGAACACCTCCGCCAGCACTTCGCCGCCGACGTTCTGCGCGCGGGCTTCGGCATCCGAAAGCACGCCGCGGGGCGTCGAGACGATGGTGATGCCAAGGCCATTGCGCACGATCGGAAGTTCCTTGGAACCCGAATAGACGCGGCGGCCGGGCTTGGAGACACGAGCGATGTGCTTGATGGCGGCTTCGCCTTCGAAGTACTTCAGCTCGATGCGCAGCTGCGGGTGGGCGCCGGTGGCGTCGTCGGAGAAGCCACGGATGTAGCCTTCACGCTGGAGAACTTCCAGGACGCGCGCACGCAGCTTCGAGGCCGGCGACAGGACGGAGTCCTTCTTCGCCTGCTGGCCGTTGCGGATGCGGGTGAGCATATCACCCAGGGGATCGGTCAATGCCATTGCTTCTAACCCTTACCAGCTCGACTTGGTCACGCCGGGGATCATGCCCTTGTTGGCAAGATCACGCAGCTCGACGCGGCACAGGCCGAACTTGCGGTAATAACCGCGCGGACGGCCGGTCGTGGCGCAACGATTGCGAACCCGGGTCGGGTTGCCGTTGCGCGGGATCTCGGCCAGCTTCAGGCGAGCAATGAGACGCTCGGTTTCATCGAGCGATTCATCGTCAGCGACCGCCTTGAGGCGCTCGTACTTGCCTGCATACTTCTTGACGAGCTTCTTGCGACGCTCGTTCTTGTTCACGGAACTCAGTTTCGCCATGGACTTAAGCTCTCTTCCTCAGCGGCTCACGCCGCTTCCTTCTGTTCCGACTCTTCAGCCGGGAACGGGAAACCGAACAGACGCAGCAGCTCGCGCGCTTCGTCGTCGGTCTTCGCGGTGGTGGTCACGATGATGTCCATGCCACGCACCTTGTCGATCTTGTCGTAGCTGATCTCCGGGAAGATGATCTGCTCCTTGAGGCCCATGGCGTAGTTGCCACGACCGTCGAACGACTTGGGGTTCAGGCCACGGAAGTCGCGGATGCGGGGCATCGCGATCGTGACGAGACGGTCGAGGAACTCGTACATGCGCTCGCGGCGGAGCGTCACCTTGCAGCCGATCGGCATGCCTTCACGCAGCTTGAACTGCGCGATCGACTTGCGGGCCTTGGTGATGACGGGCTTCTGGCCGGCGATGGCTTCCATCTCGGCAGCGGCAGTCTGGACCTTCTTCTTGTCCTGGCTGGCTTCACCGACGCCCATGTTGAGCGTGATCTTCTCGATCTTCGGGATTTCCATCACGTTCTTGTAACCGAACTTCTCGGTCATCGCCTTCGCGATTTCAGCGTCGAACTTGGTACGCAGACGCGGAGTGTACTGCTCAGCCATCGATGGTCTCCCCGGACTTCACGGCCACGCGGACCTTGACGCCGTCCTTGGTTTCGAAGCGAACGCGGGTCGGCTTGCCGTCCTTGTCCGCGACAGCGACCTTGCTGATCGCCATCGGCGCGGGGACGCGATCGATGCCGCCCTGCGGGTTCGCCTGGGTGGGCTTGCGGTGCTTGGTAGCAACATTCACGCCTTCGACGACGACCTTGCCGTCCTTGGGCTGAACCTGCAGCACGATGCCGGTGCGGCCCTTGTCCTTGCCGGACAGGACGACCACGGAGTCACCCTTCTTGATCTTAGCGGCACCCATTACAGCACCTCCGGCGCGAGCGAGATGATCTTCATGAAGCCACGGCCGCGCAGTTCGCGCACCACGGGGCCGAAGATACGAGTGCCGATCGGCTCCTCGTTCTTGTTGATCAGCACGGCAGCGTTGCTGTCGAAGCGGATCACGCTGCCGTCGGTGCGGCGCACGTCCTTGCGGGTGCGCACGATGACGGCGCGGTGCACGTCGCCCTTCTTGACGCGAGCGCGGGGCTGCGCCTCCTTGATCGACACCACGATGATGTCGCCGACGCCAGCGAAGCGACGCTTGGAGCCACCCAGTACCTTGATGCACTGGACGCGCTTTGCGCCACTGTTGTCCGCCACGTCGAGATTGGATTGCATCTGGATCATCGATCCGAGTCCTTCTCATCTGGCTTGCCGGAACCAGTCCGGCAGTTCCTAAAAATACAGGCCCCCGAAGAGGCCCGAGTCGCCCTGCACGGGCGAAGGCGGCCCTTTGCCGCATTCACCCGCGAAGGTCAACACTCGTGTCAGGCAAGGCCAAAGCCGGAGCCTTGCGACTCCGGCTTCGATCTCCACCGAGGATCAGACCTCGGCTTCGAGCGCCGTACCCTTGCTCGCCTGAAGACGGTCAAGAACCTTCCAGGTCTTGGTCTTCGAGTAAGGAGCCGTCTCCTCGATCCGGACCTTTTCACCGGTCTTGAAGGCGTTGTCCTCGTCGTGGGCGTGGTACTTCTTCGAGCGGCGGATGATCTTCCCGTAGAGGGGGTGCTTCACCTTGCGCTCGACGAGCACGGTCACGGTCTTGTCCGTCTTGTCGGAGACGACGGTCCCGCTAAGAATACGCTTGGGCATCGTGTTTCTCCTTACGCCTTCGCCGCGGCGGAACGCTCAGCCTGGAGCGTCTTGATGCGGGCGATGTCGCGACGGACTTCCTTGATGCGTGCCGGGGCCTCGAGCTGGCTCGTGGCGGCCTGGAAACGCAGGTTGAACTGCTCGCGCTTGAGATCGACGAGGTCAGCGGTCAGCTGGTCGTCGGTCTTGGCGCGAAGATCTTCGGTCTTGGCCATTATTCGCCTCCCAGGTGGGTGGTGTCACCCAGACGGGCGACGACCTTGGTCTTGATCGGCAGCTTCATCGCAGCGCGGCTGAATGCCTCTGCAGCGAGCGGGCCGGCAACACCGTCGACTTCGAACAGGATACGGCCGGGCTTGACGCGGGCCGCCCAGTATTCGACCGAACCCTTGCCCTTACCCTGACGGACTTCGGCAGGCTTCTTCGAAACCGGCACGTCCGGGAAGACGCGGATCCAAAGGCGACCCTGGCGCTTGAGGTGACGCGTGATCGCGCGGCGGGCCGCTTCGATCTGGCGGGCGGTGATCCGCTCGGGCTCCATGGCCTTGAGGCCGTAGGAGCCGAAGTTCAGGTCGGTGCCACCCTTGGCGTCGCCCTTGATCCGGCCCTTGAAGGCCTTGCGGAACTTGGTCTTTTTCGGTTGCAGCATGGTGCTAACTCTATCCTAGACTCAGCGGGCCGGACGGACGCCGGAGGTCTGAGCCTCCATCATCAGTCGATCCTGCGCCATCGGGTCGTGACCAAGGATCTCGCCCTTGAAGACCCACACCTTGATGCCGATGATGCCATAGGCGGTCAGCGCCTCTGCACCGGCATAGTCGATGTTCGCACGCAGTGTGTGAAGCGGCACGCGACCTTCACGGTACTGCTCGACGCGGGCGATTTCAGCGCCGCCGAGACGGCCGCCGCACATGATCTTGATGCCTTCGGCACCCAGACGCATGGCCGACTGCATCGAACGCTTCATTGCACGGCGGAACGCCACGCGACGGATCAGCTGGTCCGCGATGCCCTGGGCGATCAGCTTGGCATCGACTTCCGGCTTGCGGATTTCGACGATGTTCAGCTTCACTTCGCTGCCGGTCATCGAAGCCAGCTGCTTGCGCAGCTTCTCGATGTCCGCGCCCTTCTTGCCGATGATGACACCGGGACGGGCGGCGAAGATCGAGATGCGGCACAGCTTGGCCGGACGCTCGATCACCACCTTCGAGATCGCCGCCTGCGGCAGGGTCTCGATGATGAACTTGCGGATCTTGAGATCTTCCTCAAGCAGCTTGCCGTAGTCCCGGCCTTCCGCGAACCAGCGGCTGTCCCAGGTACGGTTGATCTGCAGGCGCAGACCGATCGGATTGCTCTTATGACCCATGGATCAGGCCTCCTCGACTTCGCGAACGACGATCCGCAGGCGCGAAAACGGCTTCAGGATGCGGGTGGACTTGCCACGGCCACGAGCGTGGAAGCGCTTCATGGTCACCGACTTGCCGACCGAAGCCTCGGCGACGACGAGCGCGTCGACGTCGAGGTTGTGGTTGTTTTCCGCGTTGGCGATCGCCGAAGCGAGAACCTTGCGGGCGTCGACCGCCATGGCCTTCTTGGAGAAGGCCAGGACGTTCATCGCGTCTTCCGCGCGCATGCCGCGGATCAGGGCAGCGACCAGGTTGAGCTTCTGGGCCGAACCACGAATGTTCGTGTTGACCGCAAGAGCTTCCTTGTCACCTACGCGGCGGGGTGCTGCTTGCTTGCTCACTTGCGCTTGCCCTTCTTGTCGGCGGCGTGGCCGGGGAACGAGCGGGTGGGAGCGAACTCACCCAGCTTGTGGCCGACCATGTCCTCGTTGACCGCAACGGGAATGAACTTGTGCCCGTTGTAGACCTGGAAGGTCAGACCAACGAACTGCGGGAGAATGGTGGAGCGACGCGACCAGGTCTTGATCGGACCAGCGCGGCTGCCGGCATCCTGCGCGACTTCGGCCTTCTTGAGAAGGTAGAGGTCGACGAAGGGGCCTTTCCAGACGGAACGTGCCATCGTGACTTACCTCTTCTTCTTGGCGTGACGCGAACGGATGATGAGCTTGTCCGTCTGCTTGTTGTTGCGGGTGCGCGCACCCTTGGTCGGCTTGCCCCAGGGCGTAACCGGGTGGCGACCACCCGAGGTACGGCCTTCACCACCACCGTGCGGGTGGTCGACCGGGTTCTTGGCGACACCACGGGTAAGCGGACGACGGCCCAGCCAGCGACCGCGACCGGCCTTGGCGAGGGTCTGGTTCGAGTTGTCGGGGTTCGAGACCGCGCCAACCGTGCCCATGCAATCGCCGCGCAGGTAGCGCTGCTCGCCCGAGTTCAGGCGGACGATGACCATGCCGCGGTCACGACCGACGACCTGGACGTAGGTGCCTGCCGAACGTGCGATCTGGCCGCCCTTCTCGGGCTTCATCTCAACGTTGTGGCAGATCGTGCCAACCGGCATCTGCGACAGAAGCATGGCGTTGCCCGGCTTGACGTCGGTCTTTTCGCCGGCGACGATGACGTCGCCAACGGCCAGACGCTGCGGCGCGATGATGTAGGTCTGTTCGCCGTCCGTGTACTTCACCAGCGCGATGAACGCGGTGCGGTTGGGATCGTATTCGATCCGCTCAACGGTGGCTTCCATGTCCCACTTGCGACGCTTGAAGTCGATGAAGCGGTACTTCTGCTTGTGGCCGCCAGCGATGCCGCGCGAGGTCACGTGACCCTTGTTGTTGCGGCCGCCGGTCTTGCTCTTGCCTTCGGTCAGCGCCTTGAGGGGCTTGCCCTTCCAGAGCGACGACTTGTCGACGAGGACCAGGCCGCGACGGGCGGGGCTGGTCGGGTTGTAATGCTTGAGTGCCATCGGAAATTAACCCCGCGCGCCTTCGGTGATGTCAATCGACTGGCCTTCGGCCAGCGTGACGATCGCCTTCTTCACGTCGCTGCGACGGTAAGCCTTACCGCGCCAGCGCTTGGTCTTGCCCTTGACGACGAGCGTGTTCACGCCGGTCACCTTGACATCGAAGAGCGCCTCGACGGCGGCCTTGATCTCGGGCTTGGTCGCCTTGTCGGCAACCTTGAAGACGACCGCGTTCTGCTCGGAGAGCAGGGTCGACTTCTCGGTGATGTGCGGAGCGAGGATCACGTCGTAGTGACGGATGTCCACGGTCTTAGCCATTGAAACGCGCCTCCAGCTTTTCGACAGCGGCGCGCGTCAGCACCAGCGTATCATGCTTCAGGATGTCGTAGACGTTCGCGCCGACAGCCGGGAGAACGTTCACGCCGACGATGTTGCGGGCCGCCAGGGCGAAGCCCTCGTTGACCTGCTCACCGTCCACGACGAGAACCTTCTTGCCGAAGTTCGCCTTGGCGAGCTGGCTGGCGAGACCCTTGGTCTTGGCGTCGGCGATGTCGAGCGTATCGACGATCACGAGGCCGTTCTGGGCCTTCGACGACAGGGCCATCTTGAGGCCGAGCGCGCGGATCTTCTTGTTCAGCGAGATGTTGAACTCGCGGCGACGGGCACCGTGAGCCTTACCACCGCCGATGAAGACCGGAGCCGCACGATCGCCGTGACGGGCCGTGCCGCCACCCTTCTGACGGCCGAACTTCTTGCCGGTACGGGCAACTTCCGAACGCTCGCGGGTCGCGCGGGCGATGCCGCGACGGTTTTCGAGCTGCCAGGTGACGACGCGATGCAGGATGTCCGCGCGCGGCTCGAGGCCGAACACGTCGTCCGAAAGTTCGATGTCGCCGTTGCCGGTCGAGCCGTCGATGTTGAGGACCTGAACCTTCATGATTAGCCCTCCTGGCCTTCGGTCGCTTCGGGAGCCGCCACGTCAGCGGGGGTCTCGGCAGCGGCCGTGTCGTTGGTGTTGGCCACCGACTTGATGCCGGCGGGGTACGGAGCCTCGGCGTGGCGGTCGACCTTGACGGCGTCCGCAACGGTGAGCCACGAGTTCTTCGCGCCCGGGACCGAGCCCTTGACGAAGATCAGGCCGCGCTCGTCGTCCACGCGGACGATTTCGAGGTTCTGCTGGGTGCGCTGACGGTCGCCCATGTGGCCGGCCATCTTCTTGTTCTTGAACACCTTGCCCGGATCCTGACGGTTACCCGTCGAACCGTGCGCACGGTGCGAGATCGACACACCGTGGGTGGCGCGCATACCGCCGAAGCCCCAGCGCTTCATCGCGCCCTGGAAGCCCTTGCCCTGGGTGTGACCACCCACGTCGACTAGCTGGCCCGGAACGAAGTGCGAAGCCGCAATCGTCGCGCCAACCTCGAGGAGGGCATCGTCGGCGACGCGGAATTCCGCGACGCGCATCTTGAGGGGAACCTGAGCCTTCGCGAAGTGCTCGCGCTGCGGCTTGGCAACGTTCTTCTGCTTGGCTTCGCCGGCACCGAGCTGAACGGCGACGTAGCCGTCACGTTCTTCGGTACGGACAGAGACGACCTGGCAATCCTCCAGTGCCAGGACGGTGACGGGCACATGGCGACCGTCCTCCTGGAACAGGCGGGTCATCCCGACTTTCTTTGCGATCACGCCGGTACGCATGACCTTACTCCTTACAGAGGCGTACGCAGGACCATCCCCCGCACGCATGTCCAACCCTGTGTGTGATACGAACCCCGTCCGGGTCAGGTGTTCCCTGCAGCTCTTGCGAACTGCGGAAACGAGACGGGGGACGCATTCCCGAACGAAGCCCGAGGGCGTCGCCGGAGGTATCCCTTGTGTCCCTTCGGGCTGATCCCTCGGGGCGCTGTCCCTGCAGGTTTCTCCCTGCAAAGCCGGCTTGCGAAAGCCGACAAGATAATCCTCGATCTAGTTAGGGTCCGATCGGAAAGGACCATCGGGGCGACCTTTTCAGATCACCCCGTTAAACCGGCTTCAGGCCAGCTTGATCTCGACGTTCACGCCGGCGGCCAGGTCCAGCTTCATCAGAGCGTCGACCGTGGCGGCGTTCGGCTGCACGATGTCAAGCAGGCGCTTGTACGTGCGGACTTCGAACTGCTCACGCGACTTCTTGTCGATGTGCGGGCCACGGTTGACCGTGAACTTCTCGATCTTGGTCGGCAGCGGAATGGGGCCACGAATCAGAGCGCCGGTGCGGCGGGCCGTGTCGGCGATTTCGCCAGTAGCCTGGTCGAGCACGCGATGGTCAAACGCCTTCAGGCGGATACGGATGTTCTGAGCTTCCATTACCTACTACCGATGAGAAAGAGCCATAGGACCGAGGTCCCGTCAAATTCGAACCGCGCCCCTACACGTGGATCCCGAGTCGGGCAAGCCTGAATCTCGCAGCCTTTCGCGAGTTTTTGCATGCAGCCCACGCAGTTCGTCTCATTGGCCCCTTCCCTGCGGCCCGTGCGATGCCTACGTCGGAAGGGCGACGCCTAACAGAAGCCGCTGCCCATGCCCGTAAATATCACAGTTCGCGCCGCACTTGCCGTGGTGATCCTCGCCTGCCTGGCGCCGAACCGCGCATTCGCGACCGACGCGTACCCGCCCACCGGGCAGGAAATCCCCATCGACCTTAGTGACGACACCGGCGTACTGACGGCCCATGCCAGCATTCCCGATCCGCGGGGCGGGCCGGTGGACGATGCCTGCCGCGCCGCTGCCAGTGCCGGCAACAAGGGGGATACCGGTACGATCGTCGTATGCTCCCATGGCGGAGACGGCAACAGCCAGCGGGTTCCGCCATCGAAGTCGGTAGACGAGAGCACGCGGACCGGCGTTCCTCGCGCTCCGGACTTTTCGCCGCCGTCGAGCTGCATGGGGCCGTGCATCACGATCCCGTTCGGTCGCGCGCCGCCGCCGGTGTACTACATCGACCTCAGCTCTATCCCCGAGGCGCCGAAAGGCTCGGACGCTTGGAAGATCGGGCGAGGAGAGCTGCGGGCACCCTGAGCGCCCGCGGGCGCTACGGGTATCCTTCCGGACGCCGCCGTCCTGACGCGAAAAGCCCGGCGTCTCTTGCGAGACGCCGGGCCAATCACTTTCAGCCGTTGTTGGCCGATCGACGAATTACTTCGTGATCGTGGCAACGACGCCCGAGCCGACGGTGCGGCCGCCTTCGCGGATTGCGAAGCGCAGACCTTCGTCCATCGCGATCGGAGCGATCAGCTTGACCGACAGCGAGACGTTGTCGCCCGGCATGACCATTTCGGTGCCCTCGGGGAGGATCACTTCGCCGGTCACGTCGGTGGTGCGGAAGTAGAACTGCGGACGGTAGTTCGCGAAGAACGGCGTGTGACGGCCACCTTCGTCCTTCGACAGAACGTAGACTTCTGCCGAGAACTCGGTGTGCGGGGTCACGGTGCCGGGCTTTGCCAGAACCTGGCCACGCTCGACGTCTTCACGCTTCAGGCCGCGAACCAGTGCGCCGATGTTGTCGCCGGCTTCACCCTGGTCGAGCAGCTTGCGGAACATTTCGACGCCGGTGACGGTGGTCTTCTGCGTGTTGCGGATGCCGACGACTTCGACTTCTTCACCAACCTTGATGATGCCGGTCTCGACGCGGCCGGTGACGACCGTACCACGACCCGAGATCGAGAACACGTCTTCGACGGGCATCAGGAACGCCTTGTCGGTGGGACGCGGCGGCTGCGGGATGAACTCGTCAACGGCCTTCATCAGGGCGAGGATCGATTCCTTGCCGATGTTGTCGTCACGACCTTCGAGAGCGGCCAGAGCCGAACCCTTGATGACGGGGATGTTGTCGCCGTCGAAGTCGTACGACGAGAGCAGTTCGCGAACTTCGAGTTCGACGAGTTCAAGCAGTTCCTCGTCGTCGACCTGGTCGACCTTGTTCATGTACACGACCAGCTGCGGCACGCCGACCTGGCGAGCGAGCAGGATGTGTTCGCGGGTCTGCGGCATCGGGCCGTCAGCAGCGTTCACGACCAGGATAGCGCCGTCCATCTGGGCAGCACCGGTGATCATGTTCTTCACGTAGTCAGCGTGACCCGGGCAGTCGACGTGCGCGTAGTGACGGGCGTCGGTCTCATACTCGACGTGTGCGGTCGAGATGGTGATGCCGCGCTCGCGCTCTTCGGGAGCCTTGTCGATGTTGGCGAAGTCGACGGCTTCACCGCCGAAGGTCTCCGACATCACCTTGGTGATGGCGGCGGTCAGCGTGGTCTTGCCGTGGTCGACGTGACCGATGGTGCCGATGTTGCAGTGCGGCTTGTTCCGCTCGAATTTTGCCTTGGCCATTTTCAAACCTTCTTTCGTCTTGAATTTGAATCCGCGGGTATCGGAGCGGCTCCCATGGAATCAGGCGCCGCCCCTAAAACCTTTCTTGCCCGCAGGCAAGCTTCTCCTTGAAGCGCGCCCTTAGGCGAGCTTCTCCTTGACTTCGGCCGCGACGTTCGCCGGGACTTCGTCGTAGTGGGAGAAGATCATCGAATAGTTCGCGCGACCCTGGGTGAAGGAGCGCAGCGAGTTAACGTAGCCGAACATGTTGGCGAGCGGGGTGTTCGCCTCCACGACCTGTGCGTTGCCGCGGCTGTCGGTGCCCTGAATCTGGCCACGACGCGAGTTGAGGTCGCCGATGACGTCGCCCATGAACTCTTCCGGGGTCACGACCTCGACCTTCATGATCGGTTCGAGCAGCTTGATGCCGGCCTTCTGGGCGACTTCACGCATGGCACCGCGACCGGCGATTTCGAACGCCAGGGCGCTCGAGTCGACGTCGTGGTACGAACCGTCGTAGAGGACGATTTCGAAGTCGATGATCGGGAAGCCGACCAGCGAGCCCGAGGCAGCGGTTTCGCGCATGCCCTTTTCGATCGCGGGGATGTATTCCTTCGGAATGTTACCGCCCTTGATCTCGTCCTTGAAGGTGATGCCCGAACCGCGCTCACCGGGGGTGACCTTGACCTTCACGCGGCCGAACTGACCGGTACCACCCGACTGCTTCTTGTGGGTGAAGTCGATGTCGACCGGCTTGCCGAGGTATTCGCGGTAAGCCACCTGCGGCGCACCGACGTTGGCTTCGACCTTGAACTCGCGACGCATGCGGTCGACGATGATGTCCAGGTGAAGTTCGCCCATGCCCTTGATGATCGTCTGGCCCGATTCGTGGTCGGTCGAGACGCGGAACGAGGGATCCTCGGCCGAGAGACGGTTGAGCGCGATGCCCATCTTCTCCTGGTCGGCCTTGGTCTTGGGTTCCACCGACAGTTCGATGACCGGCTCGGGGAATTCCATGCGTTCGAGAACGATCGGCGCGCGTTCGGCGCAGAGCGTGTCGCCCGTGGTGGTTTCCTTCATGCCCGCCAGAGCGACGATGTCGCCTGCGAAGGCTTCTTCGATGTCCTTGCGCTCGTTGGCGTGCATCTCGAGGATGCGGCCGACCTTTTCCTTCTTGCCCTTCACCGAGTTCAGGTACGAACCCTTCGAGAGCGTGCCCGAGTAGATGCGGGCGAAGGTGAGCGAACCCACGAACGGGTCGTTCATGACCTTGAACGCGAGCGCCGAGAACGGAGCATCGTCCGACGGCGGACGGCTGTCGGGCTCGTCGCTGTCGACCTTGACGCCCTGGACGTCTTCGATGTCGAGCGGCGAAGGCAGGTAGTCGACGACGGCGTCGAGCAGGGGCTGCACGCCCTTGTTCTTGAACGCCGAACCGCAGACGACCGGCACGAACGCGTGGCCCAGCGTACCCTTGCGGATCAGCTTCTTGAGCGTTTCGACGTCGGGCTCGTTGCCTTCGAGGTACGCTTCCATCGCGGCATCGTCCTGCTCGACGGCGAGTTCGATGAGCTTGGTGCGGTACTCGGCGGCTTCGTCAGCCAGCTCTGCCGGGATTTCCTCGTAGAAGAACTCGGCACCCAGCGATTCGTCCTTCCAGACGATGGCGCGGTTGTGGACGAGATCGACGAGGCCCTTCAGGTCGGCTTCGAGGCCGATCGGGATGTAGAGCACGGCAGGCGTCGCACCAAGGCGGTCGATGATCGACTGCACGCAGTACTTGAAGTTCGCACCGGTACGGTCGAGCTTGTTGATGAAGCACATGCGCGGCACGCCGTACTTGTCGGCCTGGCGCCACACGGTTTCCGACTGCGGTTCAACGCCGGCAACGCCGTCGAAGCACGCAACCGCACCGTCGAGCACGCGCAGCGAGCGTTCGACTTCGATGGTAAAGTCGACGTGGCCCGGGGTGTCGATGATGTTGATGCGGTATTCCTGGCCCTCAGAGGTCCAGAAGCAGGTGGTGGCAGCCGAGGTGATCGTGATGCCGCGTTCCTGCTCCTGCTCCATCCAGTCCATGGTCGCGGCGCCGTCGTGGACTTCGCCGATCTTGTAGGACTTGCCGGTGTAGTAGAGGATACGCTCGGTCGTCGTGGTCTTGCCAGCGTCGATGTGCGCCATGATACCGATGTTACGGTACATATTCAGCGGATGGCTGCGTGCCATGGGAGAATCCTTAGCGAGGGTTTCGGGAGCGGAAGCGGCCTTGAGATAGACCTTCGCCCCCTGAAATAAAAGTGTGACGCCCGGATGACCGCTTGGGCCACCGGGCGCACACCCAGCACATTACCAGCGGTAGTGCGAGAAGGCGCGGTTCGCGTCCGCCATGCGGTGCGTGTCTTCGCGCTTCTTGACCGCGTTGCCACGGTTGTTCGACGCATCGAGCAGTTCGCCCGACAGACGCGCCGACATGGTCGTCTCGGGACGGTTGCGCGCGGCGGTGATCAGCCAGCGGATCGCCAGGGCCTGGGCGCGCTCGGGGCGCACTTCGACCGGA
Source organism: Novosphingobium gossypii (assembly GCF_050433305.1). Classification (NCBI taxonomy): domain Bacteria; kingdom Pseudomonadati; phylum Pseudomonadota; class Alphaproteobacteria; order Sphingomonadales; family Sphingomonadaceae; genus Novosphingobium; species Novosphingobium gossypii. Next base: position 112,084 of record NZ_JBNPXM010000008.1, read on the forward strand.
ACCTGGTAGGTGGCACCACCGACGCGGCGCGAACGCACTTCGATCTGCGGCGCGACGTTGTTCAGGGCGTCGTGGAACAGCTGGATCGGGTCGGACTTGGCGCGGGTTTCCATGGTTTCCATGGCACCGTAGACGATCGCTTCGGCGACCGACTTCTTACCGTCGTACATGAGGTTGTTCATGAACTTCGACAGGATGAGATCCCCGAACTTGGGATCAGGCAGGATTTCCCGCTTCTCGGGACGACGACGACGTGACATCGTTGATATTCCTTGTATTTTCGGGCGGGAGCGTGAGCATCACCGGCCGGTAAATTCCATACCGTGCAGCCCTTTCAGGCTGCGACCAGCTTACTTCGGACGCTTGGCGCCGTACTTCGAGCGGCTCTGCTTACGGTCCTTGACGCCCTGGGTGTCGAGCACGCCGCGCAGGATGTGGTAGCGAACGCCGGGAAGGTCGCGGACGCGGCCGCCGCGGATGAGCACGACCGAGTGCTCCTGCAGGTTGTGGCCTTCACCCGGAATGTACGAGATAACTTCGCGGCTGTTGGTCAGGCGCACCTTGGCGACCTTGCGAAGTGCCGAGTTCGGCTTCTTCGGGGTGGTCGTGTAGACGCGGGTGCAGACGCCGCGCTTCTGCGGGTTCTGCTCCATCGCAGGAACCTTGGACTTGGCCTTCTGCGGTTCGCGGCCCTTGCGGACCAGCTGGTTGATAGTGGGCATCTATACTCTTCTTTCAAATGGGAGTGCGATGGATCGGCACCGACATCATCGGTATCGACCCGTCGCACCCCGGCAAGGTCACCGGGCCGGGAGGGCTTGGATCAGCGGTGACGGGAGAAGAGTAGACGTTCACGGACATGCGCCGAAAGGAAACCGCGACCGCGATATCCGGCAAAGCCCGGAACCGTGATCGGGTTGCCCGCCTTCTTTCGAAAAGGCCGCACCCGTGAGCCGAAAAACACTCCACCCGGCTGCCGAAAAGCACTGCCGGATTACTTTGCCGCCCGCCCGCCGGATGCCCCCTCACCCGATTCGGGTTCAGGAGCCAGTCCGAAATCCACAGCCAGTCAGAGGCATGGCCCCTAAAAAACCGCAGAAACGCGCCAGAACGACAATGTTCAGCTCTAAATCATCCACCGCGAGCGGACCCGCGAGGGATGCGCGCCTTTAAGGGATAGGGCCGGCGGGGTCAAGCGCGCTTGGGATAGCCGATGATCCGGCGATGCTGCGACGGAACCGCGCCCCGGAGCGTCGGACAGTGGATCGATACCATCGTCCGCTCGGTTTCATTGTCATCACGAAGGCGGACGTCGGGGTGGCCGCTTGTGCCACTCGCCCGATGCCCGCACAACAACAAGGAGAGCATCCATGAACCGACGTGATCCAGGCAGCCGTCAGGCCGGTGGCTATCGCAGCGACGACAACTCCTGGAATTCGCCGCAGCAGGCGACCCAGTGGCAGGACGACAGCAGCAACCAGACCGGCTCCGGCGCGAACTGGGGCGACACGGATCGCGGCAGCACGGGACAGGGCCGTACCGAGGAGCGCGAGACCCGGTCCCTTGGCACCGCTGGCGGACATTCGGATCGCTATCAGTCTGCCTACCCGTCCGATCGATATTCATCCGACCGTTACCAGTCGGAGCGCGGCAGCCGATCGCGATATGGCTTCGACCGGCGAGACGACGAAGACCGTAGCTGGGACCGCAGCTGGGACCGCGATCGCGAGACGTCGTATGGCCGCGATGACGACTGGCGCGATGCCGGGCGTCCGGGCGGCGGCCGGCGCTATGGCGCGTATGGCGAAAGCGAATACCGGGGCGAATACCGGCCCGACTATCGTGGCAGCCGGGGTTATCGGTCTTCCGGCGGACGTGATGCGGACTATCCCATCCGGTCGTTCGACGCCAGCGGCGGCAACGATTATTCCAGCTTCACCAGCGAAGACTTCGGCGGGCGCGATTTCTCCCGGCGGGGGGGCGGGCTGAGCGGCGGCGGCGCATCGAGCGAAAGCTACCGCCCAAGCTATGGCCCGGGCAGCTGGGGCCGCAAGTCCTCCGAGCGCTCTTCCGGCAGGGACTATGGCGACTGGCGCGAATATGGCGAAAGCCGCGGCTTCCTGGAACGGGCCGGTGACGAAATCGCCAGCTGGTTCGGAGACGAGGATGCCGCAAGGCGCCGCGAGCAGGACCATCGCGGGCGTGGTCCTTCGGACTATACCCGGTCGGACGAGCGCATCCGCGAGGATGTGAACGACGCGCTGACGCATGACTGGCGTCTGGACGCAAGCAGCATCCGCGTCACCGTAAAGGATGGCGAAGTCACGCTGGAAGGCTCGGTTTCAGGCCGCACGGACAAGCGCCGGGCCGAGGACGTGGCCGACGACGTCACCGGCGTGCGCCATGTCCAGAACAACCTGCGGATTCGCAGCGGAACCGACAGCGTGACGGCGGGCACCAGCACGCCGGGGCTCTCTCATTCGGGAAGCACGGCCAGCGCCTCGGGCGGATCGACGCCGGGGACCACTGGCGGGACCACCTCGACCGATCGTTCGTCCACCGGCAGCACCTGACTACCCTGACCAGTACGACCAACGGAAAGGGAGCCGAAAGGCTCCCTTTCTCGTATCCGGCACGATGCCGACGCGCGGAAACCGCAGACGCACGACAAACCATTTTCCTACAGGCCCGCGTTCGGCATACATAGGTCCGCCGTAAGGGACGCCCGCTCCGATCCAGCATGGAGTTTCCCGCCTTATGTCGCACCAGCCTGATGATTTCGACGCCTCGGATTGCGAAGGCCCGCATTTCGATCGCGCCTGCCCCCGAACCCGATCCGTGCGGCCTGCCCGGCGCACATCGGCAGTGGCCTTCTTCGAGGACATGCCCGACGAAGACGACCCGCTGCTGGGCTTTGCGCCCTATCTGCATGTCCAGCCGCGCCGCAACGCCATCACGCCCGATCGGCAGCGCATGTTCATCGCCGCGCTGGCCGCGACGGGGATTGTCACGCAGGCGGCGCGCACCATCGGCGCCAGCCTTGAGGCGCTTTACAAGCTGCGGCACCGCAAGGGCGCGGAAGGGTTCTCTGCTGCCTGGAACATGGCGGTCGACCGGGGTATGATGCGCCTGCAGGACTGTGCGCTGGAACGCGCGATCCTGGGCGAGGAACGCCCGGTGGCAAGCCAGGGCAAGGTGGTGGCCACTTACGTGCGCCACGACACCACGCTGATGCTGTTCCTGCTGCGCCAGCGGATGGCGGGGCGTTATTCGGACAGGCCGGGCAACGATCCGCAGCCCGGCTCGGCGCTCTACGAACGGATCGTGGCGGATTACAAATCTCGCCAGCCTCGTCAGAGGAAGTGATCGAGAGCATCAACCGCAAGATCGAGGGCATAAAACAGCGACGGCTCGCCCACGCGGCGGAACTCGAGATCGAGCGCGACGAAATGGCCGAAGAGGAACTGGAAAGCTACGGCGGCGCGTAAGCCCCCTCAGCGCCGTCCGCGACCGGGGCCTCTGCCTCCACCGCGATGATCGCCACCCCGATGATCGCCCCCGCCGCGCCACATCGGCATCTTCATGCCCTGCTGCGGGCGCATTTCTCCGCGGAACTGCCGGTAGCGGTGCTGACCCTGCGGAGCGCTGCGCATGATGTGGCTCCGGTCGCCCCGGCGATAGCGACGGTCGCGGTCGGAATTGCGGTAGTAGAAGTAGTCGTCGCTGCCCCAGTAGCCGTCGTGGATCGAGCCGTAATAGCCGTCGTACCAACCGTCATAGGCATAAGGCGTGCCCCAGCCGATCGAACTGTAGCCATAGCCGCCCCCGTATCCGTCCGTCACGCAGCCGCCCAGCGCCATCGTCGAACCGGCAAGCGCCAGGGCAAGGATCTTGGTGTTCATCGGGAACCTTTCGATGCAGGAACGGCATGAAAGGCGCCGCTCGCCTGTATCTGCGGAAAACTCCCGCAGGATCGAGGTGGTTCCACCCTCAAAACGAGAAGGGAGGGAACGCCGCCTTGGCGTCCCCTCCCCCTGCATTCTCCCGTTGGGGAGGTCTGTGCCTTTACAGGCCGATCACGCCGCCATCGTTCTTGGTGATGGCGATCAGGGCCGAACGCGGACGTACGGTGGCACCGGCGGTGCCGGTCGCCTGCGAGTCCGGCCAGTGGCCCGAAGGCGCGGCGATCGTGCCGCCATCGCCCGGATGCTGGATGCCCACGAACATCGTGCGCCCGTCCGGCGTGGTGTCCACACCGGTGATCTCGCAATCGATAGGACCGACGAGGAAGCGGCGCAGGTTGGCGGCAGTCGCCTTTGCACCCACGATGGTGCCCTGCGTGCTTGCGCCGTTGTTGATGGTCGCCGCACCGCCATCACCCACGTTGCCCGGAATGGCGGCCAGCATCATGCAGTTCGTGCGGTCGGTCATGGCGCCGTCGTCGGTCTGGATCCACAGCAGCGGCTTCACCTGGCCACCGGCGTTGGTCGCACGCGAGAAGAACGCGCCGTCGGGGCTGGAGAAGTCGTTGGCGACGGTCAGGCCCGACACGTTCACGTTGGTGGCGCTGGCGGGGTAATCCGTCGAATCGACGCCGAACATGTAGATGTCCCACTTGAACGTCAGCGCGCTGGTGGTGTCGCCATCTTCGCGGATGCGCACGATGTGGCCGTTGGGGTTGCTGGCCGAACCCGAACCCGGATTGTTCTGGTACGCACGCGGGTTGGCCGCATTGGTGGTGGCGGCAGTGCGGCCGCTGTTGTTGGTGAGGGTGAGGTAGATTTCACCGGTCACCGGGTTGCCCGTGGTCCATTCGGGACGGTCCATCGGGGTCGCCTTCAGCGCGTCGCCGGCAAGGCGGGCGTTGATGCAGATGTCGGCCTGGTCGGCGAAGACGTAAGGTTCGGGATAGTTGGTGCCGCTGGCCGGACGGTCGGGAACCTGACCGTAGACGAGCGGAAGCCAGGCGCCGGTGCCGTTCGCATCGAAGCGGGCGACGTAGAGGATGCCGGCATCCATGTACTTGTCACCCATCGCGAGGCGGTTGGTCGACGTGGCGTCAGCCGGGTTCCAGGTCGCGGTGGAAACGAACTTGTACATGTATTCGCCGCCCGAGTCGTCGCCCATGTAGAAGCCGACCTTCTGGTTCGCGGCGATGCGGACGAATGCTCCTTCGTGACCGAAGCGGCCCAGCGCAGTGCGCTTGCGCGGAGTGGACTTGGGATCGTAGGGGTCGATTTCGACCACCCAGCCCATCTGGTTCATCTCATAGCGGAAATCGTTCGCCGAGGTTGCCGTGGCGCTGCTGATTGTCGCGTTCCAGCGCGTGATCGCCGTGTTGGTGGTGGCGGCGCGCGACCAGCCATAGTTACCCGATGTGCTGGTCACGCCATTGCGACGCAGCGACATCAGTTCACGCGTGGTGCGCAGTGCATTGTCCGATGCATCGCGACGGAAGTAGCCTGCGTAGTTTTCCTCGCAGGTGAGATACGTGTTCCAGCCGGTGACGCCGTTGGCGCAGTTGTTGATCGTGCCGCGGCCCTTGGTGCCTTCCGGCGAATACTGCGTGCGCAGCATGGCCGAACCGGCGGCGGGGCCATGGAACGCCATTTCGGTGAAGGGCGTGATGCGGCGGTTGAAGGTGCTGTTCTGGGCATAGCTCCACTTGCGGTCGCCGGCGTCGTTGTATTCGACGATGGAAACGCCGTGGCAGCTCATTTCCTTGATGACTTCGGCCTCGTCGCGCGCGCCGGTGGAAGGCGCAGCGGCGTGCAGGTACTTCTGCGTGATGTTCTCATGGTTCTGGACCATGAGGCCGCGCGTCGAAGCGTTGGCATCGACCGTGCCGGCGCCAGACAGACCGAACCAGGCAAGCGCGTCATGGTGATCGCCGATGCGGTTGCCAAAGTCGGTGTCGGTACCGTCGTTCTTGTAGGCCGGCGTGGTGGCGGTCAGCGGGTCGCCAAGGCGCGTCATCACGGTGACCGAGTAGCCTTCAGGCACCACGACGACGTCGGCGAGGCTGTGCGCCACGGCGGTGAAGCCCAGCACGGCGGGCGAAACGCGCACGGTGGTGGTGGCGGTCACCGGGGTGCCGAGGACCGGCTTCGCGCTGAAGCGGAAGACGAGGTCGGTGGCCGTCGCCACGGCAGGAGCAAGGAAGGTCACCACGGTGCCGCCGCCGCCGAACGTGACTTCGGGGCCGCTTACCTGCGTCCAGCCCGCCGAAGTGGCTTCGCCGCTGACCGTGCCGGTAAGGGTCACGACGCGGCCCGCGCTGGTCGCCACGTTGCTGCCCGCGGTCACGTTGACCGCGCCGCCGATGGTGCCGCCTTCGCCGTTGTCGTCACCGCAGGCCGCCAGCAGGCTGGTGCCCATGAACGCCATCGTGGTGGCGCCGGCGCCGCGATAGAGGGCCTGACGACGCGAATAGCGTTCTGCCGCCATGCTTTCCAGCGAACGCTGGGTGCTGTCGTTGGTGTTTACGTCGCCATCCGAATACATCGTGGCGGGATTCATCTCGGTCATGGTGTGCCCCCTTTTGGTTTGGTCGCGGGGGCGATTGCTACGAGCGCTTCATGAAACAAAAACGCAGGTTCAGAGGCAGTTCGACGACGGTTTCATGACTGAAATTCGACGACAGCCCGCAACGGCCCATGGCACCGGCGCCGCGCACCACCCTCTATTCAGTGGGTATACGTTCGGTTGGTATCGAATCGCGCCTGTTCGCCTGCATATCGGCGTTGCCACAGCCCATCGCATGGCTGAGCAAATGTTCTACTTCATCGAACATCAGAACCTATTTTATCCGCCTTTTTAGAAGCCCGGCGATGCGTCAGAAAGACCTCACCGGGCCGAGACGCCCAGCAACAGGAGGACTTTTCCAATGACGCTCACCGCAACCACCACGGCCACTGCAACTCCGGGCAAGTCGCTGATCTCGCCCGACAACCACGCTCTGGTGCTGATCGATTTCCAGTCGCAGATGAGCTTCGCCACCAAGTCGATCTCGCCCGAACTGCTGCGCAACAACGCGGCGCTGATCTCTCGCGGTGCCAAGTCGTTCGACGTGCCGACCATCCTGACGACCGTCGCCGAAAAGAGCTTCTCCGGCCCGATGTTCGATGAGATCACCGATGCCTTCCCCGGCCAGGAACTGCTTGACCGCACTTCGATGAATACCTGGGAAGACGAAGCCGTGATCTGCGAGATCAATCGCATCGGCAAGCAGCGCATCGTCTTCGCCGGCTTGTGGACCTCGGTGTGCATCGTCGGCCCGGTCGCTTCAGCCATCGACCAGGGCTTCGAGGCCTATGTCATCACCGATGCCTGCGGCGACATTTCCGAAGAAGCCCATGAACGCGCCGTCCAGCGCATGATCCAGCTGGGCGCGGTGCCGATGACCTCGCTGCAGTACCTGCTTGAACTGCAGCGCGACTGGGCCCGCACCGAAACCTACGACAGCACCACCGGCATCGCCAAGGTCTGGGGTGGCGCTTACGGCCTGGGCATCAAGTACGCCAAAACCATGTTCGGCGCTTCCGAAGGCGGTCACTGATTTCAGTTCGGAACCGGCGGCTCACACCCCCCTGGCCCTCACCGGGTCGCCGGTTCCAGCCCCCTCCTTGCGAGGGGGCTTCGACAAGCTCAGTCTGCCCTCGCCCCCTCTTTCAAGGGCGGGCTGAGTTTGTCGAAGCCCCATCAGTACCAACCCATCCGAAGGATCAGCATCATGGCATACGTAACCACCAAGGACGGCGTCGAGATCTTCTACAAGGACTGGGGTCCGAAGGACGCGCAGCCGATCGTCTTCCACCACGGCTGGCCGCTCTCGTCGGACGACTGGGACACGCAGATGCTGTATTTCCTGTCCAAGGGCTTTCGCGTCGTCGCGCATGACCGCCGGGGCCATGGCCGCTCCGCACAGGTCAGCGAAGGCCACGACATGGACCACTACGCCGCCGACGCCGCTGCGGTGACGGAGCATCTGGACCTGCGCAATGCCGTCCATATCGGTCACTCGACCGGCGGCGGCGAAGTGGCCGCCTATGTCGCCCGCTACGGCATACCGCAGGGCCGCGTCGCCAGGGCCGTGCTGGTCAGCGCCGTGCCGCCGATCATGCTCAAGACCGAACGCTATCCCGGCGGCCTGCCCATGGACGTGTTCGACGGGTTGCGCGCCGGGCTTGCCGCCAACCGCGCGCAGTTCTTCCGCGATGTCGCATCCGGCCCGTTCTACGGTTTCAACCGCGAAGGCGCGGACGTGAAGCCCGCCGTCATCGACAACTGGTGGCGCCAGGGCATGATGGGCAGCGCCAAGGCCCATTACGAAGGGATCAAGGCGTTCTCGGAAACGGACCAGACCGACGACCTGAAGGCGATCAGCGTCCCGACCCTCGTCCTCCACGGCGATGACGATCAGGTCGTGCCTTACAAGAACGCCGGCGTGCTCCAGGCAGAGATCCTGCCGAACGCGACGCTCAAGATCTATCCCGGCTTCTCGCACGGGATGCTGACCGTCAACGCCGATACCATCAACCCCGACCTGCTCGCCTTCGTGCAGGGCTGATCGGTTCGACGCCGAGGAGACTTCCCGATGAAAGCCTACCTTCTCTCCATCGCCGCCGGGTTGCTGGTGGGTGTCGTCTACAGCCTCCTCGGCGTTCGTTCGCCAGCGCCGCCGATGATCGCGCTGGCCGGCCTCCTCGGCATCCTGCTGGGCGAGCAGATCATCCCGCTGGCCGGCCGGTTCATGACGAAGAACAATGTCGTCGAGTTCGTCATGACCGAATGCCGCGCTCATGTGCTCGGCCGCCTTCCAGGCGACACTGACAAGCACGACGCATGATCTCGCGGCGCCACACGCTTCTGGGAGCGGCCGCCGCGTCGCTCCTGCCCACTACCCTCGCGGCCCGAGCGGGTCGAACCAAGGATTCGAGAATGACCGACACGATCATCGTCAACGCCAAGGTGACCACCCTTGACCGCGAGAACCCGCAGGCCGAAGCCGTGGCGATCCGCGACGGCAGATTCCTGGCGGTGGGCAGCGAGCAGGAAGTCCGCGCCGCCGCTCCCGAAGCGACGATCATCGACGCCAAGGGGCACCGCCTGATCCCCGGCCTGATCGACAGCCACATGCACATCATCCGCGGCGGGCTGAACTTCAACATGGAACTGCGCTGGGACGGCGTGACCAGCCTGTCCGAAGCGATGGCGATGCTGAAGGCGCAGGTCGACCGTACCCCCGCCCCGCAGTGGGTGCGCGTGGTCGGCGGCTTCACCGAGCACCAGTTCGCCGAAAAGCGCCTGCCCACGATCCAGGAGCTGAACGCCGTGGCGCCCGATACGCCGGTGTTCATCCTGCACCTCTACGACCGCGCGCTCCTGAACGCCGCCGCGCTGCGCGTGGTGGGCTATACCAAGGACACCCCGAACCCGCCGGGCGGCGAGATCGTGCGCGATGCACAGGGCAACCCCACCGGCCTGCTGCTGGCGCATCCCAACGCGACGATCCTCTATTCCACGCTGGCCAAGGGGCCGAAGCTGCCGCCTGAGTACCAGCTCAATTCCACCCGCCACTTCATGCGCGAAGTCAACGCGCTGGGCGTGACCGGCGTGATCGACGCGGGCGGCGGCGCGCAGAACTATCCCGACGATTACGAGATCATCGAGAAGCTCCACGCCGAAGACCAGCTGACCGTGCGGATCAGCTACAACCTGTTCACCCAGAAGCCGAAGGAGGAGCTGGACGACTTCAAGGGCTGGGCCAAGCAGGTGAAGCCCGGCCAGGGCGACGACACCTATCGCCACAATGGCGCGGGCGAAATGCTGGTCTATTCCGCCGCCGACTTCGAGGACTTCCGCCAGCCGCGCCCCGACATGGCGCCAGAGATGGAAGGCGATCTGGAACCCGTCATCCGCCTGCTGGCAGAGAACCGCTGGCCCTGGCGCCTGCACGCCACTTACAACGAGACGATCGACCGCGCGCTGGACGTCTATGAGAAGGTCAACCGCGACATCCCTCTTGAAGGGATCAACTGGTTCTTCGACCACGCCGAGACGATCAGCGACCGCAACATCGATCGCATCGCGGCACTGGGCGGCGGCATCGCCGTGCAGCACCGCATGGCCTATCAGGGCGAATACTTCGTCGAACGCTATGGCGCCAAGGCGGCGGAGCGCACCCCGCCCATCGCCCGCATGATCGCCGCCGGTATCCCGGTGGGCGCAGGCACCGACGCCACCCGCGTCGCCAGCTACAACCCGTGGGTTTCGCTGTCGTGGCTGGTCACCGGGCGCACCGTGGGCGGCCTCTCGCTCTATCGCGGCGACAACCGCGTCAGCCGGGAGAAGGCGCTGCGCATGTGGACGCACGAGAACACCTGGTTCTCCACCGAAGTGGGCAAGAAGGGCCAGATCAAAGCAGGCCAGCTGGCCGACCTTGCGCTGCTGTCCGACGACTACTTCGCCGTACCCGACAACGAGATCGTGCACATCCGCTCGATCCTGACCCTGCTGGGCGGCAAGGTGGTGCATGGCGACGGCGATTTCGCCCCGCTGGCGCCCGAACTTCCCCGCGCCATGCCGGACTGGTCGCCGGTCGCCACGTTCGGCGGTTATTACCAGACGCCTGAAGCGAAGCAGAAGCTGGCGTCGGCCTGCGGCTGCGTCAGCAGCTGCGGCGTCCACGGCCACGACCACGCCGCCGCACTGGGCGCGAACGTCCCCGCTGCCGATGTCCAGACGTTCTGGGGATCGCTCGGCTGCGGCTGCTGGGCGGTGTGAGCCCCCACAGGACCATTCGATAATATTGAACAAGTCAGACGATTTTATTCGGATCGTTTGAAGTTCGACTGCCGCTTATACCGTCTCGCACCAGCCGCCGACCCCTTTGGCGAGCCGGTTCGGGCAACGATGAAACTCGCCCCCAAGGAGCATCCCCGATGAAGCGCTTCACCTTTCTGATCGCCGCCGCCGTCCTCACCTCGGCGCCCGCCTATGCCGCCGAAACCACCGACTACGCTGTTGGCGCGCAGTACGACACCACGCATGTCTATGTGCCGCAGGACCAGTTCGACACTTTCGTCTCCAGCTTCGTCGCCACCTTCGGCGGCACCACCAGCAAGCAGGGCGAGTTTCAGGTGACGCCGACCAAGAGCCTGACCAAGTCGCAGCTGGTGCTGACCCCTTCGGGCACCGTCTCGGTGTTCGGGTTCAAGACGCCGATCCCCTACCCCTTCGGTGACGAGCGCACCGGCTATCTGGTCACCGACATCGACGCGGCGGTGGCCTCTGCGGTGAAGCACGGCGCGGTGCGGCGCATTGCCACGTTCCCCGATCCCATCGGGCGCGATTCCGTGGTGCAGTGGCCGGGCGGCGTGAACATGCAGATCTACTGGCACACCGCCAAGCCCAGCTATCCCGCGCTGGCAAGCGTGCCGGAAAACCGCGTCTACCTGACGCCTGACGCCGCCGACGCCTTCGTCAGGAGCTGGACCGGCTACGCCCACGGCAAGGTCACCGCCGACGACAAGGCCGCTTCGGGAGCCGAGATCGGGGAACCCGGCAAGACCGTGCGCCGCGTCTCCATCGACAGCGGCTATGGCAAAATGGTGGTCTTCGTCTCGGACGGGCAGCTGCCCTGGCCCTATGGCCGCGACATGACCGGCTATGCCGTGCCCGACCTTGCCGCCACGCTGGCCAAGGCCAATGCGGCAGGTGTCGAGACCCTTGTCGCCCCGTTCACGGCAGCCAAGCGCCAGACCGCCATCGTCCGGTTCCCCGGCGGCTACATCGCCGAAATCCATCAGGGAGCATAAGCCGATGGCCAGCCTGCCCCCGATCGATCGCACGCCTTCGCTGGTCGGGGCCGTGCTGGACTTCACCCCCACCGCCTTCCTCGCCCGGCTGCTGCTGGTGAGCGCCTACCTCGTGGGCGGCATCGACAAGCTGGGCGACTGGCCCGCCGCGCTGGCGGAACAGGCCCACTTCGGCCTGACCCCGCCCGCGCTGTGGGCGGCGCTGACCATTGCGGTCGAACTCATCGGACCGCTGCTGATCCTGTCGGGCCGGCTGGTCTGGCTGGGCGCAGGAATGCTGGGCGTGTTCACCTTCTTTGCCGCGCTGGTCGCCAATGCATTCTGGGCCATGCCCGATGGTCCGGAACGGTTCGGCGCGATGAACGCCTTCTTCGAACACATGGGCCTTGTCGGCGGCTTCGTGCTGGTCGCCGTGCTGGCGCGCAAGGGGCAGCGCGATGCCTAGGCTCCGCCGCCTCGCTTCGCTTGCGGCGACGGCGGTGGGCGCGCTGCTGCCCCACGCCGCCCTCGCCGCGCCGAAGGAGGCGTGGGAAGCGCCCACCCTTACCATCACCCGCTACGACGAGGACTGGTCCGATCTGGAGAACGCCGAAAAGCGCGATCACCACTGGACCGGCCCGTTCAAGTACATCCCGCTGTCGGACGACGCCTGGCTTTCCACCGGCATCGAACTGCGCGCCCGCAGCGAAAGCTACGACGACAACCTGTGGGGCAGCGCCGATGCGCCGGACGATGGCTATGTCTGGCTGCGCGCGCTGCCTTATGCGGACCTGCACGTCGGCAAGCTGCGCGCCTTCGTTCAGCCGATCCTCGCCACCTCGATCGGGGTCGCGCCCGCGCCCGGCCCGGTGGACAGCACCGGCGTGGACCTGCTGCAGGGCTTCGCCGAGGCGGAACTCGGCCCCGTCACCCTGCGCGCCGGGCGGCAGATGCTGTCGCTGGGGACGGAGCGGCTGGTCGGCACACGCTATGGGCCCAACGTGCCGCTGGCGTTCGACGGCCTGCGCGCCAATGTATCCGTGGGCAGCGCCAGAGTCAGCCTGCTGGCACTGCGCCCGGTCCAGCCCGGCACCCGCAGCTTCGACGATCGCACGTCATCGCAGAAAGCGCTTTGGGGCGCCTATGCCGCCATGCCCGAACTGGACCTCTACTATCTCGGCTATCGCAACGATGCGGCGCTCTGGGGCACGCGGTCGGGCGGCGAGACGCGCCACAGCCTGGGCGCGCGATGGCATGCGGTGCGGGGCGACTGGCACTGGAACGTCGAGGGCGTATACCAGTTCGGCACGTTCGACGGCGGGACGATCTCTGCGTGGACCGTGGGCACGGAGGTGGGTCGCGCCTTTCCCGACCTGCCGCTGTCACCTGATGTCACCTTCCGCGCCAACATGGTCAGCGGCGATCATGACCCGAACAATGCAACGCTCGGCACGTTCAACGCGCTGTTCCCCAAGGGCAAGTATTTCGGCGAACTTTCGCCGGTGGGGCCGTACAACATCGTCAACGTCCATCCGGCGCTGGGCATGCAGCTGGCCCCGACCGTCTCTGCCGGCATCGCGGCGGCGGCATACTGGCGCCAGTCGCGTAGCGACGGGATCTACGACATCCCCGGCAACCTGATCCGCGCCGCCGGAGGCAGCCGCGCGCGCTTCATCGGCACCGAAGTGGAAGCCACCATCGCGTGGCAGGCTACGGCGGAAATGGAACTGTCGATGTCGGTCTCAGCCTTCACACCGGGCGCGTTCATCCGCGACACCGGCAGCGCCCGAACCATCCACATGCTGGGGCTGGAAAGCAATTTTCGGTTCTGACGTCCGTTCCGGTTCATCGAACAAGACGACGCAGATTATTCCAATAACCCGGCAGGTCTGCACCCGGTAGACCCTCTTCACCATTCAGGAGATCACATCATGCCTACCCCTGCCGACCAGCCGACCGCCAAGTCCACCCTGCTGCCCTGCCTGCTGCTGCTGCTGTCCGCCACGACCGGCCTTGTCGATGCCGCATCGGTGCTGGGGCTGGGCAAGGTGTTCACCGCCAACATGACCGGCAACGTCGTGTTCCTGGGCTTCGCGGCGGCGGGCACGCCGGGGTTCAAGGTGATCCCCTCTGTCCTGGCGCTGCTTGCCTTCATGGGCGGGGCGTGGGGCGCGGGCCACCTGGCGCGCGCGCATGCCGACCGTCCGCTTGGCCGCTGGCTGATGTGGGCCGCCGTGGTGGAGGCCGGGCTGCTGTGGATCGCGGCGGCGATCGCGCTGGACGTCGATGTCGCCGCGCAGGCGTCCAAGGCAGCGGTGATGGGCGTCATCGCGCTGACCGGCTTTGCAATGGGCCTGCGCAACGCCACCGTGCGCCAGCTGAAGGTGCCGGACCTGACGACCACCGTGCTGACCCTGACCATCACCGGCATCGCCGCCGACCAGACCGCGGGCCGCACCCCCAACTTCGCGCGGCGCATTGGCGCGGTGCTGTCGATCTTCGCGGGTGCTGCCATCGGCGCGCTGCTGCTGATGCACGGCGGGCTGGCCCTGCCGCTGGCTCTGGCAGGCGCGATCGTGCTGGGCGCGACGCTGGTGTTCCTCAGCGACCCCGCCGCCGCCGCCCCGCACCGGCCGTGACCCCTTCGATCCGGGCCTAAACCAAGGTTTGCTTGCCGCCCGCGCATGCACATGCAATGCGCGGGCGATGCGCCGCCTGCCCTGCCGAACTGCACCGATCCTTGCCCTTGCAGGCGTGGTTTTCTGCGCGCCTGCCGCCCATGCATCTCCGGCTACCGAGATTCCCGGATATGCCAGCCGCCACTGGTCGCTGGCCGATGGCGCCCCGCCCGACATCCGCGCCATGGCCCGCACCCGCGACGGGTTCCTGTGGCTGGGTTCGGGTGACGGGCTGTACCGGTTTGACGGGCTGACCTTCCAGCGCATCGACCCGGAAGATTTCGACAACTTCCGCTCGCGACAGGTCACCGCGCTGGCGGCAGCGCCGGACGGCAGCCTGTGGGTCGGCTATGCCTTCGGTGGTATCACGCACCTGAAAGATGGCAGGCTGCGCGGCGCCAACCCCGGCAAACCGCGCGGGCGCGTGACCGACATCGCAGTCGCACCTGATGGCAGCGTGTGGGTTTCCTCCTGGAGCGGCTACGGATCGCAGCTGAGGCATCTGGTCAGGGGCCGGTGGGACGCAATCGACGTCGATGGCCCCCTGATGCGGATGTACCGGCAGCGCAACGGCACCGTCTGGATCGCCTCGAACCCCGAAGTCCTGCGCCTTTCTCCCGGCCATCGGGCATTCGACGTCGTCCCCGGCCAGATCAACCTTGGCCCCGCCTTTCAGGAGGATCGGAACGGGGGCATGTGGTTCTTTTCCAGCGACGGCCTGCAGCGCCTGACGCCGCGCGGTTTCGTGCCGACCGGCGTAGGCTTCGGCGAACCGCTGGGCGGGGGCGAGGGGGCGCGAAGCCTGCTGTTCGATGCCGACAACCTGCTATGGGTCGCCGGCAATGCGTCCGGTCTGGCGACGGTGCCCGCAGGCGATCTTTCGATGGACCGGGCCGTGGTCTACCCCGCCCCGATCACCACCCTGCTGCGCGATGCCGAAGGGACGATCTGGGGCGGAGCGCCCGATGGCCTGCATCGTTTCGTGCGCACGCCGGTGGTGCGCTATTCCGCGATCAAGGGCGTGCGCACCGGCATTGCCACCGGCCCGGACGGATCGCTTTACATCGGCGGGGACGAGGGCCTCTACCGCATCATCGACGGCAAGGCGAAGCTGATACTGAAATCCGGTCTGCTGGCGGAAATATGTTCCGTTTCAGGTGTCGGCGCCTATGCCCTGACGTACAGGAACGAATATCTCGTACGCGGCTCCACGCCGACGCGGATCATCGGCCCGCTGGAACGTCAGCGCGAGTTCGGTCAGGCCTGCGCTTCCGATCCAGATGGACGGATATGGCAGGCGGTATCCGCCAACGGGATGTACCGGCTGGACGGCACGCGCTGGATCAAGGACGATAGCCTGCCCCCCGCCACCACGTTCATTGCCACCGGTCCGGGCACCTTCATCGTCAACCAGCCCCTGCGCATGCTCGCCCGCGTCCATGATGGAAAGACGACGCCGGTTTGGCCGGAAGGCAAAGGGCCGAACAGCGGCAAGGGCGTCGGCTTCGTACGCATGCTCAAGCAGATGGACGGGGAAACCTGGATCGGCGGCGAGGCGGGACTTGCACGCTACGACGGTCGCCGCGTCCGCCAGCTGAGCGCGCGCACCTATCCCTGGCTGGCGGGAGTGATGGGGATCGTCCGGGTGGACGGACATTACTGGCTGATCTCGGCCGGCGGCATCATTCGTGTGGCAAGAGCCGACTTTGAAGCCGCCTTCGATCGTCCCGGCGCGTCGATCCCACTCGCACGGTTCGGCCAGAACGGGGTGATCCGGGCACGGACCGAGACCTATTCTGCCAACGATGCCGCCGTCGACGCGCAGGGCCGCCTGTGGTTCGTGACCAGCACCGGTGTGGTGCAGGTCGACCCATCCCGCCTGACGCCCGAAGCGGGGAACATGCCAGTCCACGTCACTGCGCTGGAGGTGGACGGGCGCGGCTATCCGCTGGCGGGCGCGCGCCTGCCTGCAGGAACGACCCGCGTCAGCCTGTCCTACGTCGGGCTGGGCCTGGCCGATGCGGAGGGCAACCGCTATCGCTACAGGCTGGATGGGGTGGACGAAGGCTGGGTCGCCGCGCAGGGCCGCCGCCGTGTCGATTATGCCGGACTTGGCCCGGGAACCTACCGCTTCCACGTCACCGCCGCCACCGAGGACGGGCCGTGGGCGCAGCGCGGCGCAACGGTGAGCTTCGTCATTACCCCCCACTTCTGGCAGACCGCGTGGTTCCGGCTGGCGGTGCTGGCAGGCATGGTGCTGGGCGGCTGGGCGCTGGTCCGCTGGCGCATCCGCCTTGCCATGCAGGCTCTGCGCGATCGCATCGAGGAGCGCGTGGCCGAGCGCGAGCGCATCGCGCAGGACTTGCACGATACGCTGTTGCAGGGCTTCCAGGGCCTGATGCTGCGGTTCCAGACGGTGCTGCACCTGACGGCGCCGGGCAGTCCCGCCCGCACCGCCATCGAGGAAGCGCTGGACCGCGCCGATGACGTCCTGCTCCATGGCCGGGAGCGTGTGCGCGGCCTGCGTGAGGATGCCGAGCCCAAGTGCATCGCCGACACCCTGCGCGCCTGCGCCCGCCGCGTGGTGGGCGATACGCTGGCGTGGGAAGTGCGGGTGGACGGCCCCGAGCAGCTGGTGGGCGCCCCTGTGGCCGAGGAGCTTGAACTGGCGGTCGGCGAGGCTCTGGCCAACGCGGTCCAGCACGCGAAAGCGAGCGCGGTGCGGGTGGAGATCCACCACGGTCGCGACCGGCTGTCGCTGCGGGTGGTGGACGACGGCGTCGGCCTGCCCGAGGACGTGCGGGCCGCCGGCGGGCGCGAAGGCCATTTCGGCCTGACGGGCATGCGTGAGCGGATAGAGCGGCTGGGCGGTGCCTTCGGCGTGGCCAATGCAGCCGGTCAGGGCACCTCGATCCGGCTGAGCCTGCCCGCAAGGATCGCCTATCGATGACAGGCCATTTATGAGCGGGCGTTAAAGCTCGATCAGGCCGTTGCGCACGGCGATTGCAACGGCGTGGGTGCGGTCCATCGCCCCCAACCGCGCGAAGATCGCCTTCATGTAACCTTTCACCGTGTCCTCGGACAAGGCCAGCCGGGCCGCGATCTGCTTGTTGGAATTGCCCGAGGCCGCCAGCAGCAGCACATCGCTTTCGCGCGCGGTCAGGCGCTTCGCCTCGCGGTCGGCGGCGCCAAACACCTGCCGGTCGAAATGGGTGCCGCCGCGATGGACCGACCGGATCGCGTCGAGCAGTTCCGTGCGCAGGCTGTTCTTTAGCAGATAGCCCGACGCCCCCGCCTTGATCGCCTGCGTGGCGCGCCCGTCGCCCGAATAGGTCGTCAGCACCAGGATTCGCGCCTCGGGAAATTCGGCCAGGATGCGCGTCATGGCCTCCACCCCGTCCACATTGGGCATCTGCAGGTCCAGCAGCATCACGTCGGGGCGCAGTTCGCGGTAGATCCGCACCGCGGCCTCGCCGTCCTCGCCCGATGCGATCAGGTCAAGGTCGGGCTGCGTCGCGAACACTGCGACGATGCCTTCGCGCAGCAGGGGATGATCGTCCACCACGGCGATGCGGATGGGAGCCTGAGAAGCGCTGTCTTCCATCCCCCGCGTGTAGTCCGGCAAAGGCCCTGAGGGAAATCCCCCCGAAAGAGGGGATTGCCGCAAGTGTTCACTTTGGACCATTTCCGTTGCCGCCAGCAGGAGTAGTCCAATGATCCGTCCCATCAGCCATCCGCCCCGCAACAGCGCGGAAGAAGACACCGCCCAGACGCGTGGAAAAGTGCTGATCGTCGATGCCGATGGCGAAGCCCGTTCGTCGCTTCATTCGCTGTTGCAGGACGAAGGCCACCTAGTGGAGACTTTCGCCTGGGCAGGCGCGCTGCTGGACGCCGCCCTGCCCGAAGCGCCATGCTGCATCGTTGCCGACGTGCGCATGCCCAACATCGACGGGCTGGAACTGATCGAACGGCTGAAGGGCCGGGGCGATCCGATCCCGGTGATCTTCGTCACCGACGATGCCGACGTGCCCTTGTCGGTCCGCGCCATCAAGGCCGGGGCGGTGGACTTCCTGCCCCGCCCGTTCGACGAACAGGATCTGCTCGGCGCAGTCGACCATGCGCTGGAGATCGATTCGCGCCGCCGCAGCGTGGCGCGTGGCAACGCCGCCGTGGCGCAGCGCTTTGCCACCCTGACCCCGCGCGAACGGCAGGTCATGGCCGGCGTCGTGCGCGGGCTGATGAACAAGCAGATCGCGTGGGAACTGGAAATCAGCGAGATCACGGTGAAGCTTCACCGCTCCAGCCTGATGCGCAAGATGGAACTGCGCTCAGTCCCCGATCTGGTTCGCGCATCCCAGGTTCTGCCCGGCGCGCAGCCCGCCGCTCTCGCCTGAACCGCACCGAGATCATCGGTCGGGTCAGAGGTCAGGTTTCGGGGTATACCCCGCCCAGCACGCGGTGGAAGTGCGCTTCCACCTGATCGTTACAGCCGCAGGCACGCGCCTTCAGCCCGTCGCGATCGAGCACTTCGATGCCGCCGCGCCGGGTCCGCACCATGCCGTCGCGCTTGAAGCGCTGTAGTACGCGGCTGGCATAGCTGCGACCGATGCCCATCATCGAAGCCAGCTGTTCCTGCGTCATCGTCACGTCGTTGCGACCGATGCGGTCGACGGCGGCGGACAGCCACTTGGCGGCGCGCTGCTCGATGGAATGGACCGCATTGCAGGCGATCGACTGGAACACCTGCGCCATGACACAGTCGGCATAGCGGGCGAACAGGTGGGCGATGGCGGGCGAACGGTCCTTCGCCGCCTCAAGATCGCGCGCGGGGATGCGCAGGAACACCCCTTCGTGCAGCACATTGGCGCGCGCATACGCGGGCAGCGACCCATGGCTGACGATGCCCCCCAGCGCCCCTTCGCGCCCGACGAGGATGGTTTCCACCGCAGTGCCGTCCTCCATCTCCACGAAGTAGGAACACATCGCGCCTTCGGTGGGAAAGTAGCAGTAATCCACGTTGTCGCCGGGTTGATATATGACATCGCCGGCGCGCAGGCGGCATTCCCCCAGTTTCGGTTCGATCAAGGCGAAATCGTCCTGCCGCAAGGCCGTCAGCAGGTCGCTGCCGGCGATGGCGGCAGCGGAAACCGGGCTGGTCTGCGGGATTGTGCTCATGCTGGATCCTCGGCGATGACGGATGGGCGCTGCTCCGTCCGCAAGGAGAACCCCGATTTCCCCCCACGGTTCCATGCCCTGCGGTCATTAGTGAACAGACCGGGTGGTTCGGACATGTTATTGTGTTACTGAGGAACATTACCGGGATATACGTGTTCCGGTACCCCAGGCGCACCAGTCGGTTCGCCTGCAATCGGCCTGCGGGCACCTAAGCGGATACTCATGGAAGCCCAAGCCGGATCGCCTGTCCTACCCGATATGCTCAGCCAGTTGCGCGAAGCCACGGGGCCCGCGCACGAAAGCCTCGATGCTTCCTTCGGCGCGCTGGACCTGTCGCAACGTACCGACCTGGCGCGGTTTCTTGCCGCGCACGCGATGGGACTGGAACCGCTGTTCCCCTCTTTCCGTGCCTTCGTGGAACGCGAACTGGCGCTCGAATGTCCCGACTATCCCGCCATGCTGCGGGCGGATCTGGATGCGTTGGGCGTGGGCGAACTGCCCACTGTCCCCACCCCCGACGGGCTGGAAGCGGCAGGTGCAGATGCAGGGCTTTCCTACGTCGTGTGCGGTTCGCGACTCGGCCTGGCGGTCCTGCGCCAGCGTGGGTACTGGGGCGATAGCGCGGGCTTCCGCTCCACCTACATGAGCGACGGACGCGGCCACGATGCGTGGAAGGCGCTGGTTCCGGTCTTGCGTACGCGCACATTCCCTCCGCAGGAGGCGGACGCCATGCGCCGGGCAGCCCTGGCTGCATTCGCAACGTTCGAAAGCGCGTTTGCGGCAAGCGGGCGGGTGCAACCGGCCGGCTCCGTGCGTGGCTGAGGCGATGCACCAGGTCGATCTCTCGACGTGCGATCTCGAACCGATCCACATCATCGGTCGAATCCAGAGCTTCGGCTGGCTGCTGTCGTTCTCCAGCGACTGGATCATCAACCACGTCTCGGTGAACTGCGACACTCTGTTCGGGCGTGACCCGCGCGACCTGATCGGGCTGTCCGCAACCGAGTTCATCTCGCAGGACGCCCTGCACGATATCCGCACCCGCCTGCAGATCCTGGGCAGCGCCAATACGGTTGAGCGCATGTTCGAGGTGGACCTGACCGGCGACGGCAGGGTCTTCGACATCGCCGTCCACAATTCGGGCCGGTCCTTCGTGCTGGAGATAGAGCCGCACGAAGGCGGCAAGCGCCGTGATTACGTGTCCTACGTGCGCCCGATGATCGAACGGCTGCGCCAGTCGCCCACGATCGAGCAGCTGTGCACCAGCGCCGCGCGTCATTTGCGCGGGCTGACCGGCTTTGACCGGGTGATGGTCTACCGCTTCGAACAGGACGGCGCGGGCGAAGTGATCGCCGAAAGCCTGAACGGCATGGTGGACAGCTTCAAGGGCCAGCACTTCCCCTCGTCCGACATTCCGGCCCAGGCGCGCAAGCTATACACCCGCAACCTGCTGCGCATCATCAGCGACGTCGACGATCCGACCGTGCCGATCGTGCCCGCCACCAATCCCAACGGCGAGCCGCTGGACCTGTCGATGTCGGGCCTGCGCGCGGTATCGCCGATCCACATCGAATACTTGCGCAACATGGGCGTGAAGGCGTCCATGTCGGTGTCGATCATGCGGCGGGGCAAGCTGTGGGGGCTGATGGCCTGCCACCACTATTCCCCGCTGACGCTGTCCTATTCGGTGCGCACCGCAAGCGAGCTGTTCGGCGAATTCTTCTCCTACCTGCTGGAGCAGAAGGAAACGGATTTCTCGAACGACAAACGCGCGGAATCGATGCGCGTCCATGACGAGATCATGGCCCGCGTCGCCGGTGGCGGGTCGCTGATCGAAGCGTTCGACGACTTCACCGATTCGATCCGCCACGTCATCCCCTTCGATGGCGTCGTCGGCTGGGTGGACGGACGGTTCGTGGGGCAGGGCGCGGTACCGGACCAGGCGCAGTTCACGGCGCTCGCCCGCTTCCTCAACACTGCCGGCGCCAGCACCGTCTGGGCGTCGGAGAACATCGGCTCGGTCTATCCCAACGCGGAAGACTGGGCGGACAAGGCATCGGGCCTGCTGGCCCTGCCCGTCAGCCGCGCCCCGCGCGACTACATCGTCCTGTTCCGGGGCGAGGCCGTGCGCGAGGTAAAGTGGGCGGGCAACCCGGAAAAAGCCATCGAACTGGGCCCTAACGGCGCCCGCCTGACCCCACGCAAAAGCTTCGAAATCTGGAAGGAAGAGCGGCGCGGCTACTCCCGCCCGTGGACCGACGAGGAAGTGGCCGCCGCCGAATCGCTGCGGATCACCCTGCTCGAAGTGGTGCTGCGCCTGTCCGACGCCGCCAATGCCGAGCGTGAACAGGCCAGCCAGCAGCAGGACATGCTGATCGCGGAACTGAACCACCGCGTGCGCAACATCCTCAACCTGATCCGCGGCCTCGTGGCGCAGAGCAAGGAAGGCGCGACCACCATCGACGATTTCGCCGAGATCGTCGGCAGCCGCATCCACGCCCTCGCCCGCGCGCACGATCAGGTGACGCGCAAGGACTGGTCGCCGTCCTCGCTCTACGATCTGATCCGCACCGAAACGGACGCCTACGCCAGCCATTCGCCGGATCGCGTGGTCATTGACGGGCCTGACGCGCTGATCGCGCCGGGCGCCTTCACCACGCTGGCGCTGGTGATCCACGAACTGATGACCAATTCGTGCAAGTACGGCGCCCTTGCCGACTCGCACGGGCAGGTCACGGTGACGCTCAGCCGCAGCGACGACGGCGCGCTGGAGATCGACTGGCGCGAAGAAGGCGGCCCGCCGGTGAAGGAACCGACCCGGCGCGGCTTCGGCTCCACCATCATCGAACGCACCATCCCGCACGAACTGAACGGCTCGGCCTCGGTGATCTATCCGGTGGAGGGCCTGCACGCGCTGTTCCTGATCCCCGCCGACCACATCAGCGGCTTCGAGACGCCGGGCGCGGTCCTGCGCGAGCCCACTGCCGAACCGCCCCAGCCCGCCGACTTTGCCGAGGAACTGGCCTCGGGCGCGGCGCTGATCGTCGAGGACAACGTCATCATCGCCATGGAAGCGGAGGACGTGCTGCGCAGCTTCGGCTTCACCGACTGCCGCATCGCCGGATCGGTCAACGCCGCAATGGGCATCATCGAGGGCGCCGATGTCAGTTTCGCCATGCTGGACGTCAACCTCGGCAAGGACACCAGCGAAGACGTGGCCCGCAGGCTGCAGGCACGCGGCATCCCCTTCATCTTCGCCAGCGGCTATGGCGAGCGCGCTTTGCAGACCGGCGAGTTCAAGGGCGTTCCGGTCGTCACCAAGCCTTATGGCGAGCGCGAGGTGCGATCCGCGATCGGCCGCGTGGTCAAGCGCTGACACCAAAAAACGGCCCGGCTCCTTGCGGAACCGGGCCTTCAGGTCTCGCTCCGTCAGGAGTGAGGGTGTTCAATCCGGGTCGATGACCGTGCCCTTCGCCGGGAACATCCGCCGCTCGATCCGCGCATGGACGCCCAGCGTACCGTCCACCACCTGCGTCACGCCGAAGTCGGTCGCCACGCTCATCAGCGAATAGGCGTCCTCCTTGCTCAGCCCCTGCTGTTCGTGGAGGAGGTGCAGCATATCCATCGAGCAGTTCTTCATCGCCTGGTCCAGATCTTCTCCGAACCCGTGGACGATCCAGTTTTCCGGCGTTTCCAGCAGTGGTGACGGGAACGAGAAGTCCTTGCGCAGGATGATCTGGAACAGGCAGTCCAGCGACGCCTCGATCGCGGTGCCGCTGATCTCGCCGTCGCCCTGGCTGACGTGCGGATCGCCGATGGAGAACAGCCCGCCCCTGACCTGACACTTGTAGAACATCGTCGATCCCGCACCGATGCGCCAGTTGTCGATGTTGCCGCCGTGCAGTCCCGGCGGGATCGTGGAAACCGGCGCGTCCACCGCCGGCGCCACACCTGCCGTGCCCAGATGCGGCCGCGCCGGGATGGTGATGCCGGGCAGTGCCGGATGCCGGTCGCACGACGGGCAGTTGGTGATGGTGCCCGGCACCAGATACTCGCCCGGAAAATCATAAGCATAGAGCGCGTGGGCGGTGTTGGCGCTCGGGTCCAGTTCGTAGATCGTCACCCGCTCCTTCTTGCCGAACTCCTCGTAGAGGTGCCCCCAGTTGGCCGCCAGGTTCGATCCGTAGTTGTTCCGCGGGGTCATCTGCAGGTATCGCACCTCGATCATGTCGCCCGGCTCCGCGCCCTCGATGTAGATCGGGCCGGTCATGATGTGGACGCCGGGCGCGCGGCTGGCGGGATCGACTTCGCGGAAGATGCGCTCCACCCCTTCGTCGAACATCAGTTCCGGGGCGTCGCCGGCATGGTGGGTGATCGCCTCCGCCTGCACCAGATCACCGCTCTTAATCGTCAGCGCCGGCTTTATCTCGGGCGAGAAGTAGCCCCAGTGGATCGTCTCCGGCGTCGCCTTAAGATGCCAGATCGCCGCAGGCCGCGTGTCCGCTTTCGCCGTTGTCAGAGTGGAGACCGAGGCCATGCAGTGTCCTTTGTTGGATGGAGGATCGACTGCTGCACTGTCTCGCAGGGCACCGGCGCGGGTCTTGGCGGACAGCGCACTGGTAGTTGGCGAAGGCGTTGTCCCGGTGCTGCGTCAACAAACCGGACGCCTGCCGCCAAGAGCCGCGCGCGCAACTGGCGCAGACCTTGGGGCAGACCACAAGGAACCCAAAGCCATGCCCAACACGCTCATTTTCGTGGACCTGCCCGCCGACGACCCCGCCGCCGCCGCGCGCTTCTATGCCGAAGTCTTCGGCTGGCGCGACGATCACAAGCCCGAAGGCGTCTACCACCGCATGGTGCCGGGCGGCATGTTCGCCAATCCGGACGGCACGGACAGTCAGATCGGCAACCTGCACCTGGGCATCTTCGATCCCGCGAATGCCCGCCCGCACCCCGATGCCGGAGGCGTGGCGCCGCGCGCGATCGCTGCCGAGGGACGTAAACCGCGCATCTGGGTGCTCATCGCTGATGACGACACCCCCGAACGCATCCTTTCCGCCGCCGAGGAACGCGGCGCGACGGTGCTGTGGCGCAACCATTTCTGGGGCACCTTCAACGGGTTGAACCACGCCTTCCGCGACCCCTGGGGCAACGAGATCGTGCTGTGGGGCAAGGCCGGCGACCCGCCGCGCATCCCGGACGACTATTCGCGCGAATAAGCATCATTTCGCATTTGCAATATTGCCTTCGCGGTTGCGGTATGCAGGATGATGCTGCCGCGTCAGCGAGCCCATAAAGATACCGACTCAGGAAGGTCATCATGTCGCTCCCGCCGTCACCGAAGCTGTCCGATTCCTTCATCGAATCCCTCTCCGCCTCGGCGGTGGCGCTTGAGGACGCGGTGACGCTGCCGCCCTCGTGCTACACCTCGCGCGATTTCTTCGAGTTCGAGAAGGACGCGCTCTATTACGCCGAGTGGCAGTGCGTGGGGCGAGAGGATTGGATTCCCAACCCCGGCGATTACTTCACCACCCGCACCGTGAACGAGCCCGTCATCGTGTCGCGCACCCTGCAGGGCGAAGTGCGCGCCATGTCCGCCGTGTGCCAGCACCGCGCGATGCTGGTGGCCGAAGGCAGCGGCTCGGCGCGGGGGTTCCTGTGCCCCTACCACCACTGGAGCTATTCGCTGGACGGCACGCTGGTGGCGGCCCCGGCGATGAACAAAACGTGCAACTTCGACCGCAAGGCCAACAGCCTGCCCCGGTTCGCGGTGGAAATCTGGAACGGCTTCGTCTTCATCAACTTCGACGAGAACGCCGCGCCGCTGGCCCCGCGCCTGACGGGCGTGGCCGAAGCCATCGCGGACTACGACCTTGCCAGCGCGCAAGGACCACGCCCGGAACCTGCGGCAAAGCTGCCGTGGAACTGGAAGGTCATGTTCGAGAACAACAACGACGGCTACCATGCCAGCCGCCTGCACGCCGGGCCGCTGCATGACTTCGTGCCATCGGGCAAGGCGGAGTTCCCGCATTCCGAGCCGGAGGACGCCGGGTTCCTGCGCTTCAACGGCACCCTGCATCCCGACGCCAGCTTCAACGCCACGCAGCGCGCGGTGCTGCCGATCTTCCCCGGCCTGTCGGACGCGGCACGCCATCGCATGACCTTCGCCAACGTGCCGCCCTCGCTCAGCCTCATCATGATGAGCGACATGGTGATCTACCTGATCCTGCGGCCCGACGGCCCGGAATCGCTGGAAATGGACACCGGCCTGCTGTTCGCCCCCGGCGCGATGGAAGACCCCAATTTCGAGCACAAGCTGGACATGAACATGCGCGCCACCGCGCATATCATCGCGCAGGACTTCCACGTCGACGAACTGGTGCAGGAGGGTCTGCGATCCCGCTTTGCCCCGCGTGGCCGCTATTCGTGGCAGGAAGGTGCGCAAGGGCAGTTCAACAAGTGGCTGGTCCACCGCTACCGCGCCGCGCACGCGCGCATGGCGCAGACGGAAAGCGTGAGTTGATCCCCGCATGACCGGCGTGCGCCTGACCACCAATGCCTATCCCCACGACCAGCGGCTGCAGGCGTGGCGCTTTGCCCTGCAGCGCGTGTCGCTGGAACTGGAGAGCGAGAACGAGGACATCTACGGCGATCTCGTCAGCTTCACCAGCGGGCAGAAGATCCAGTTCGTCCGCTGCACCGGCACGGCGCAGGCGATGACGCTGAATTTCGCGCAGGAGGCCCGCTGCTTCTGGCTGGTGCTGCTGCTCGAAGGGCGGCTGACCGCCAGCAGCGGCGAGAGGACTGCGGAAATCGGCGAGGGCGACATGGTTTATGGCGGCGGCGACACCCGCTGCCGGATCGCCATGGAGGGCGATTTCCGCCTGCTCGTCGTCAAGGTGCCGCACAGTTTGCCGGCGTTGAAATCCCGCTCGCAGCTGCCCACCGAAATCAGCGACCTGATCGCCGACACCGCCGTGGGCCGCATGATGTCCAGCCTGCTGCGCACCGTGGCCGACACCATCCTGGATGTTTCGGACGACCAGATCCGCCCGGTGGAACTGGCCCTGCCTGAGATGATCGCCGCCACCCTGCTGGACCGCGCGCCCGCCAAGCAGCTGGGCGGCGCGGCAGGCGGACGCGCGGCGATCCTGGAGCGAGTGTTCCAGTCGATCGAAATGCGGCTGTCGGACCCCAACCTCAACACCCACCAGATCGCCGCCGAGCACAATATCTCGCCGCGCTACCTGCAAAAGCTGTTCGAGAGCCATAGCGAGAGCTTCGGCCACTACGTCAAGCTGCGCAGGCTGGAGCGGTGCCGGCTCGACCTTGGCAGCCCGCTTCATGCCCAGCGCTCCATCTCGGAAATCCTGTTCCAGTGGGGCTTCAACGACAGCGCCTCGTTCTCGCGCGCGTTCCGCGAACAGTACGGGATGAGCCCGCGCGAATACCGCAAGTCTCCCGAGATCGCGGCCGGCCCTGCCGAAGCGCCCCGCCGGGGCCGCCCCGAAAAGGCGCGCGACGTGCGGTTGGACAACCGCGAGCCGCCCAGCGTGCTCGCCGGCCTGCCCAGCCTCGACGACGCCGCCCGGTCGCGCCGCCACCACTTCCTGCCCGCGCGGCCCGACACGATCCACTGGGGCTACTTCAGCCGCTCGCTGCAACCGGCGCTGGAAATCCGCTCGGGCGACTACGTAACGATCGAAACGCTGACCCATCACGCCAATGACGACGCCGAACGCATGATAGAGGGCGATGCGGGCGCGGAGGCGGTGTTTCACTGGACGGCGGAAGGCAAGGCGGTGGAGCGGCGCGGTGCGGGTCCGTTCGACGCCTCGGCCCTGGGGCGCGGACCGGGCGAGGGGTTCGGCGTCCACATCTGCACCGGCCCGATCGCGGTGGAGGGCGCGCGGCCCGGCGACGTGATAGAGGTGCGCATCCTGGACATGGAGAACCGGCCCAGCCAGAACCCGCTGTTCGCAGGGAGAGCGTTCGGCAGCAACGTGGCGGCGTACTGGGGCTATCACTACAACGACCTGCTGACAGAGCCCAAGCAGCGCGAGGTCATCACCATCTACGAGATCGACAACGAACCGGGCCGCGCCACCGCGCAGGCGGTCTATTCCTATCGCTGGACACCGCAGACCGACCCGTCTGGCGTGGTCCACGAACGCTACGACTATCCCGGCGTGCCGGTCGATCCCGAAAGCATCACCCGCAACTTCGACGTCCTGCGCGACGTGACGATCCCGGTGCGCCCGCACTTCGGCGTGGTGGCGCTGGCCCCTGCGCATTCCGAACTGATCGACTCGGTTCCGCCCGCCAACTTCGGCGGCAACATCGACAACTGGCGGCTGGGCGCGGGGTCCAGCGTGTTCCTGCCCGTGGGCGTTCCCGGCGGCCTGCTGTCGATGGGCGATCCCCACGCCAGCCAGGGCGATTCCGAACTATGCGGCACGGCCATCGAATGTTCGATGACGGCGGTGATCCAGGTGGTGCTCCACCCGGCCAAGACCAGCCGCAAGTACATCCGCGACCTCGATTATCCGATGATCGAGACGAAGGACGAATGGGTGATCCTGGGCTTTTCCAGCCCGGAATACCTTAAGGATCTGGGCGCGGGCGCGCAGAGCGAAGTCTACAAGCAAAGTTCCATCGACAGCGCCATGCGCGATGCCTTCCGCAAGGCGCGGCGGTTCCTGATGACCTTGCGCGATCTGTCGGAGGATGAGGCGATTTCGCTGCTGTCGGTGGGGGTGGACTTCGGCATCAGCCAGGTCGCCAACGGCAACTGGGGCGTCCACGCCGTGATCCGCAAAAGCCTGTTCGCGGCGTAGAGGCGTCTTGCCACCGGAGCGGGCCGTGCGTCACTCCGCCCCCACGCCTGTCGTCACCGCGCGCCATGCATCGAACTGGCTCTGAAGCATCGCGAACTCGCGTTCCGCATAGCCCAGCGCGTCGGTGCCAAGCAGCAGCACCAGCGGCGGTTCGTCCGCCGCCACGGCCATCAGGATGGCCTGCGCGATCTTTGCAGGGTCGCTCGGTTCCTCGCCGTGGTGGCCGGTCAGCACGGCCCGCGCGGCATGGGCGGTGTCTGCATAGTCGGCAACCGCCGGTTCCGCTCCCAGCAGGCGCTTGGCGGCGAACTCGGTCCGCATGCCACCGGGCGCGACGTTTGTGACGCGGATGCCCAGCGGGTTCACTTCCTGCGCCAGCGTGCGCCCGATGCAGTCCAGCGCGAACTTGCTGGCGCCGTAAATACCGGTGCCGTTCCAGCAGGCCATGCCGCTGATCGACCCGACGTTGACGATATGCCCGCGGCGGCGCGCGCGCAGGTGCGGCAGCGCGGCCTGGATCACTGCCAGCGCGCCCCAGACGTTGACGTCGAACAGCGCCTTGGCATCGGCCAGCGGGGTTTCCTCGATCGCGCCGGTATAGCCCAGCCCCGCATTGTTCACGATCACGTCGAGGCCGCCGGTCCGGGCATGTGCCGCATCGACCACCGCCTTGACTGCGGCGGCATCGGTGACATCCAGCACCATGCCGACCGCCCCCTCCCCCAGCGCCTCGAACGCGGGCACCGCCGCCGGATCGCGCAGGGTGCCCACCACCGTATGCCCTGCGGCCAGTGCCGCCTGCGCAATTGCGCGGCCAAGCCCTGTGCTGACGCCTGTGACGAACCAGTTGCTCATGTCGATCTCCCTGACGGTGTGGCACCGGACCATAGGCAAGCCCGCGCCTTTGCGCTTTGCAGCGGACGTACGACACCTTGACCGCTGACAACAGCAGGGGCGCAGGGTGACAAGAACCGCCGGGCGTCCCATTCTACCCTTTCGCCCAAGATCAGAAGGGCCAGGGAAAGAAACGATGATCCAACGCCAACCGCGACCTGCCGCATTCGGCCTGCCTTCCGACACCGGCGGGCGCGATCTGGGCATCTTCATGCCTATGGCGAACGGCGGCTGGATCCTGTCGAAGAACGCCCCCACGCTGGACGGCTCCTACGATTACAACCTCAAGGCGGCGCAGCTGGCGGAGGAGATCGGGCTGGACTTCATCATGGCCATGGCGAAGTACCGGGGCTACGGCGGCGAAACGCAGCACTGGAACAGTTCACTGGATTCACCGATGATGATGGCGGGGCTGGCGCAGGCGACCAGCCGCGTGAAGGTCTGGGCCACGGTCCACACGATCCTGCAGAACCCGGCAGTCACCGCCAAGATGATCGCCACCCTGGACCAGATCAGCCATGGCCGGGCGGGCCTCAACGTCGTCACCGGATCGTACAGGGGCGAGTTTTCGCAGATGGGCGCATGGCCCGAAGGGGTCGGCCATGACGAGCGCTATGTCCTTGCCACCGAATGGATTCAGGCGATCAAGGCGCTGTGGACGCAGGACTCGGTGACGATGGAGGGCAAGTATTTCACCCTCGACGACTGCATGTCCAACCCCAAGCCCGCCACGCCGCCGTTCCTTGTCTGCGCGGGCACGTCGAAAGTCGGGATAGAGTTCACCGCCAACGAGATGGACGCGCTGTTCCTGTCGGGCGGCAACGTGGATGAACTGGCGAAAGCCAGCGCCGATGCGAAGGCGGGCGCGGCGGAGCACGGGGCGAAGATCCGCACTTATTCGATGATGACCGTGGTGTTCGGCGATACCGACGCCGCCGCGCAGGAAACCGCCGCCCACTTCCGCGCCGGCTTCGACGAGGAAGCCCTGCACGGCATGATGCGCGCCTACGGCTTCCTCGACAGCGAGATCGGCAAGGAAAACGCCTTCACGCAGAAGGCGCGCTCCACCTTCATGACGCCGCATGTGCTGGGCACGCCCGATACCGTGATCGAGCGGCTGAGCGAAATCTTCGCGAAGACCTCGCTTGATGGCCTGATGCTGATCTTCCCCGATTATCACGCGTCGCTGCCGATCTTCGGCGAAAGGGTGCTGCCGGTGCTGCGCGAACGCTTTCCCGCGAAGGTGCCCGTCCTGCCCGAGGCGCTCGCCCATGGCTGACCTGCCGCACATTGCACCCGATGCCGCGATGATCGCACCGGACCGCACGGCGCTGATCGTGGTGGACGTGCAGGTGGACTTCGCCGCGCCCCAGGGTCTGATCGGCAGCTTCGGCGTTGACCTTGCCCCGGCAGAAGCGGCGATCGATCGGATCGATGCGCTGCTGGCCGCCGCCCGCGAAGCCGGGGTGACGGTGGGCTTCATGCGGGTGATGACACGGCCCGAAACCGATTCCAACGCGCTGCGCACATGGATGGAGCGGCGGGGCACGCCCGGCAACGAAGGCATCTGCCGCGTCGGCAGCGGCGGAGAGGACTATTACCGCCTGTTCCCCCGCCCCGGCGACATCGAGATCGAAAAGCGGGTCTATTCCAGCTTCCACGGCACCGATCTGGAACAGCAATTGCGCTCACGCGGGATCGACACGCTGGTGATGACCGGCCTGACGACGGAGTGCTGCGTCGATTCCACCACGCGCGACGCCTTCCACCGCGATTTCCATACTTTCGTGGTGTCCGACGCCTGCGCAGCCTACGACGCGGACATGCACGCTCATGCGCTGAAGGCCCTGAGCGAGAACACGTCGCTGCTGGTCACGACAGATGCCGTGGTCGCGGCGTGGAAGTCTTGACCGTGCGCGCTGGCAAAGCGCAAGCCCGCACCCTATTTCCCCGCCGGAAAAGGACCCTTGCGATGAACACCCATCTGCTCGTCATGATCGTGCTTCAGGCGCTGTGCCTGATGTATTTCCTGCTTTCGGCGGGGACGTTCAATTCGCTGGGCATGGTCCTGCCCTCGATGGTGGAGGCGTTCGGCATGAGCTGGGCGCAGGCGGGCTTCGGCTTCACCTTGCTCGGCACGGCCTGCGGGATCGTCAGCCTGGCCCCGGCGCTGACCATCCGCAAGCTGGGGGTCGGACGCACGCTGGCGCTGGGCACGGTGCTGCTGTTCGTCGCCTTTGGCCTGCTCTACACCTCGCAGGGCGTATGGACCTACTATCTGGGCACGACGCTGCTGGGCGTGGGGTACTGCTTCTGCGGTACGGTCCCGGCGGTGCATGTGCTTTCCAGCAGCTTCACCCGCCGCTCGACGGTGCTGGGGGTCTACTTCACCATCGGCAATCTGGGCGCGGTGGCCGGGCCGCTGTTGTGGTCGGGCACCCAGTCGGCAGGGTATGACTGGCGGTTCTACTGGCTGCTGTTCGCCGTCGCATCGGTGATCGTGGGCGGTTTCTGCACGCTGGTCGCCGGGCGCCTGAAGCTGGAAACGCCGCGCGATCCGGCCCCTTCCCCCAATGCCGCGCACATCGAATGGACAGTGCGGCGGGCACTGGCAACACCGCAGTTCTGGGTGGTGGTGCTGGCCTATACCGCCTGCCTTGCCATCAACACGACGACGCACAGCTTCGCCTACCAGCACCTGATGGAGCACGGCATCACCGCCGCGCGCGCGTCGCAACTGATAAGCCTGTCGGCGCTGGTCTGCGCGGTGGGATCGGCGCTGGCCGGCTTTGCGGGGGAGAAGACTCCGGCGCGGGTGCTGACGATGTTCTCGCTCGGCTGCCTGGGCGTATCCGCCGCCACGCTGGCGTGGGTGGACGGGCCCCTCTCGCTGATGCTGTGGATGGTGACGTTCGGTGGCGGGCTGGGCTTCAGCTACGTCAGCACCGCCATGCTGCTGCAGTCCTATTTCGGCCAGCGTGCCGCGCTGGAGCTGTATTCGATCATGATGGCGGTATCGACTTCGGCCGCCGTCGGCCCGGCGCTGGGCGGGGCGATCAAGGATTCCACCGGCAGCTTCTCAGGCATTTTCCTGGCGATGGCGGTGCTCAGCGCCGTGCTGTTCTGCGTCGTGGCCGTCCTGCGCAAGCCGGGTGAACGCACTGCGCCGGCGGACATGCCCGCCCTCGCCGCGGAATGAGGCGAAGCGGCGACGGTATCCGATGGACACCGCCGCCGGCCCTTCCTCCCCAGGAAGACAGTCCCCGCTATCGCCCGCCGGCAGCGGCGGCGACGGCGGAATCGATCTCGCCCTTCGTCGGATTGCGGCGCAGGGTCAAGCCGCCGTTCACCTGCAGGTTCTCGCCGGTCATGAAGCACTCGTCGCTCGCCAGCCAGACGACGGCGGCGGCGATATCGTCGCTGGTGCCGACGCGGCCCAGCGGATAGCCCGCCAGAAAGGCGTCGAACAGGCCGGGCACCTGCTTCGCATCGGCGGTCATCGGCGTTTCGGTCAGGCCCGGAGAGATCGAGTTCGCGCGCACGCCCTCGGCCCCGAATTCATGCGCGACGCAGCGGATCACATGGTCCGCCCCGGCCTTGGTGCCCATGTAGGCGGCATGGTCGTTGAGCATGATCGTGGCCGTGGCCGAACTGATCTGGATCAGCGATCCGCCGCGCCCGCCCCGGCTGCGCGCCATCTTCGCCACCATTGCCTGATAGAAATGGAACGGCCCGACGTACTGCAGCATGGTCATCGCCATCAGCTCGTCATGCGTGGTTTCGAGGAATCCCTTGAGCAGCCCCCAGCCCGTGGCGTTGACCGCGATGTCGATGCCGCCCAACTGCCGCATGGCGCCATCGGCAAGGGCATCGACGCTGGCCTTGTCGGTCAAGTCGCACGGCGCCCAGAGACAGCAGGTGTCGTTGGCAAAGTCGGCCAGCACGTCCTCCTTGCGGCCTGACACAAGCACCTGTGCGCCCTCGGCCAGCAGGCGCTTCGCGATGTGCTGGCCCATGTTGCCGGGGCTGCTGGCGCCCAGAACGACGGCGCGCTTTCCTTCCAGACGTCCCATCACGGATTTCCTCTCATTCCCATGCGAAAACCGCTAGCACGGCGGACACCGGCGCATTCCTGATCAAAGAAACAGTGGCAATCGCATGGCCCAGCGTCGAAACCGTGGGTGCACGGCAGAGGAGCGAAAGACATGGATCTCGGACTGAACGGCCTCAGGGCCATCCTCGTTGGGGCGAATGGCGGCATCGGGCGCGCGGTAGCCCATGTGCTGGCGGCAGAGGGCTGCAACGTCGCGGTGTGCGGTCGTTCGCAGGACAAGGTCGACAAGGTTCTGGCCGAAATCGCTGACACGAGCGTAACAACGTATGGCGAAGCGCTCGACGTCACGCAGGCCGATACCGTCCCCGCCTTCGTGGAAAAGGCCGCCGAGGCGCTGGGCGGCTGCGACATCTTCATCAGCTTCACGTCCGCCAACAAGGGCGAAGACAGCGACGAGGGCTGGGACGCGGTGATGCAGGCGGACGTCCTGCCCATGCGCCGCGGTATTGCCGCCGCGCGTCCCCATCTGGCGAAATCGGCCAACGCCTCGATCGTGTGCCTCAGTTCCACTGGCGCAGTGGAGGAGTTCATGGGCGTGCAGCCGTACAACGCGTTGAAGGCGGCGGTCATGAACTACGCCTCCTCGCTGGCGCAGGCTCTGGCGGCGGAGAACATCCGCGTGAACTGCTTCACGCCGGGCCCGGTGATGACCGACGATGGCCCGTGGAAGTATATTCAGGGTGCGATGCCCGACTTCTACAACGCGACGCTGGAAAAGATGCCCTCGGGCCGCTTCACCACCGGAGAGGAGCTGGCCAAGGCGATCGCCTTCGTCGTCTCGCCCACTTGCAAGGCGATGACGGGCGCGAACATCGTGGTCGATAACGGCTATACCAAACGCACCCAGTTCTGATTGCACAAGGGTAGATGACTGAGGAAGGCGGGTCGTTTCGGCCCGCCTTTTGTCGTGCCTGAATCGCCCCGTTTCCGGACAGTGTTCACACCTGTGCAATTCGACAGGTAGGGCAACGCGCGATCCGATGCATAGTGTTCTTCGGAAGACGGCCCTTCACAGAGTCACGGCCGCACCGGGAGGAATATCTGATGGCATCCGCACTTATTCGCGGAGCGCGGAGCAACGCGCTCTTCAAACTCGCCCTCGCCAGCAGTGCGCTGACCTGTATTTCTACACCTGTATTTGCGCAGGACGCCGCAGCGCCCGCAACGACTGCGGTGGATCCCAACGAGATCATCGTTTCGGCCCGCCGCCGTTCGGAAACGCTTCAGGAAACCCCGGTCGCGATCACCGCCGTCAGCGCCGCGATGCTGGAGAACAAGGCATCTGCCAACATCGGTGACCTCCAGGGCGCCGCGCCGGGCCTCCTCATCACCCAGCAGAATTCGGGCGCGCAGGCGGCCAACATCTCCATCCGTGGCCTGACTTACGCCGATATCGAGAAGTCGCAGACCCCGACCGTCGGCGTCGTGGTGGACGGCGTCACCATCGGCACCAGCACCGGCCAGCTGCAGGACGCCTTCGACATCGCCCAGATCGAAGTGCTGCGCGGTCCGCAGGGCACGCTGTTCGGCGCCAATACCATCGGCGGCGTCATCAACATCACCCGTTCCAAACCGACGATGGAGCCGGGCGGCAAGGCCGAGTTCACCTATGGCCGCTGGAACACCTGGGCCGGCAAGGCGATCGTCAACTACGGCGACGGCGAGACTTGGGGCGTCAAGGGCTGGTACTTCCACAACGAAACCGACGGCTTCTACCGCAATGTCATCCGGGGCGACCGCGCGGGCGGCAGCAAGGGTGACAGCTATGGTGCGAGCCTGTTGTTCGAACCTGCAGGGTCCGGCTTCGACGCCCAGCTTTCGGTCGAGAACGTGGAGCAGCAGTTCGAGCCGGTGGTCAGCAATCTGACCAACAGCACCGAAGCGTTCTGCGCGCTCATCCCGGCAAACGAGTGCAACCGCAACAATACGACCGACCTCTACACCACTTTCACCCTGCCCGCGAAGAGCACGTACAAGGCGCCCAACGCCACACTTCAGATGAACTACGATCTTGGTGACATAAAGCTCAGCTCGATCACCGGCTGGCGTCACAGCAAGGAGAAGCAGACACAGGACTTCGACGGGTCGTCCAGCGATCTCTACTATGTCGACCGGCGCCAGCGGTACACGCAATGGAGCCAGGAACTGCGCGCCGCCGGCAACCTGTTCACCGGGTTCGACTATGTCGTGGGCGGTTATTACTTCCATTCGAAGTACAGCCTGACGCAATGGACGCGCTTCTTCGGCTTCGATCCGACGATCCCGCCGATGGAGTTCGACAACAATGCCCAGACCAACATCGGCAAGACCACCAGCTACGCCTTCTTCGGCGACTTCAACTGGGCCTTCGCGGACAAGTGGCGCCTGTCGTTTGGCGGTCGGTGGAGCCATGACAACAAGAAGCTGACCAACAGCTTCGCCACGCAGGGCCTGATCGGCACCGGCGACGCGAACTTCACCAAGTTCACGCCCAAGGTCGGCCTTGACTGGCGCCCGAACGGCGACGTCATGCTCTATGCCAGCTGGTCGCGCGGGTATCGTTCAGGCGGGTTCAGCCCCCGCGCCGCCACCGCCGAAACCGCCAGCACGCCGTTCCAGCCGGAAACCGTGGATGCCTACGAAGTGGGCGCCAAGCTGGCGATGTTCGACCGCAAGCTGGAGCTGAACGTCGCGGGCTATGTGTCCGACTACAAGGACATGCAGCAGAACCTGACGGTGCCGGGCGGACCGCTGGGCAACCAGACGATCACCGGCAACGTCGCAGGCGGCGCCATCATCAAGGGCATCGAGGCCGACGCCACGCTGCGCATCACCCCGCAGTTCCGCATCACCGCATCGACCGCCTACATGAAGTCGCACTTCCGCAACTTCGTGACCTGCGGCGCCTATGCGGCGGGCACGCCCGCAGTCAACGGCTGCGGCACCGGGCTGGTGCCGTTCGACTATTCCGCCAATCGCCTGATCTATGCGCCCAAATTCACCGGCTCGATCAATGCCGATTACGAAATCCCGACCAGCTTCGGCAAGATCGTGGCCACGGCTGGCTGGCGCCACATCAGCCCGTACGACGAGCAGATTTCGCAGGGATCGCTGACGCCGACGGTCAATGGCGCGGGTGAAGTCACCGAAGTCACCGTCAACGGCAACGATGCCCGCGTCCGCACGACGACGCAGGATCTGGTCGATGCCAGCCTGACCTTCAATTTCGATATCGGGGACAAGGAAGCCTACTTCCGCGTGTTCGGCCGCAATCTGGCGAACGAGAAGACCACCACGCACGCATTCACCGTGGCCGGACTGTTCTCTTTCGGCATGGCGCTGGAACCGCGCACCTATGGCGCGACGGTGGGCGTGAAGTTCTGAGCCATCCCCCTTCCGGGGGGAAGACGGGGTGCCCGGTGGCCCCTCACCGGGCACCCCAACTTTGAAGAAGGAAATGCAATGAGCCGTCTCGAAGGCAAGATCACCCTGGTAACCGGCGCGGGCAATGCGCGCGGCCTTGGCGCCGCCACCGCGCACCGTTTCGCGCAGGAAGGCGCCTTCGTGTATGTCACCGACCTGAAGCTGGAAGACGCCGAGGGGGTCGCCGCCGCGATCCGCGATGAAGGCGGCCAGGCCGAGGCGCTGGCGCAGGACGTGACCGACGAGGCATCGTGGGATGCCGTGATCGGCGCCATCGTTCAGGGTCACGGGCGGCTGGACGTACTGGTCAACAACGCCGGCATCGCCATCCTCAAGCCGCTGGCGGACCTCACCGCCGCAGATTGGGAGCGGCAGAACAAGGTCAACCTCGACAGCGTGTTCTATGGCACCCAGCGTGCCGTGGCGCTGATGCGCAAGGTGGGCCAGGGCGGCTCGATCGTGAACCTTTCGTCCATTGCCGGCTACGTCGGCGTGCCGATGTGCGGCGCCTATGCGGCGGCCAAGGGCGGCGTGCGGCTGTTCTCCAAGGTGGTGGCGATGGAATGCGCCGCCGACAACATCCGCTGCAACTCGGTCCACCCCGGCATGATCGAAACCGCGATGCAGGACGTCGCCCGGCGCGACAATCCCGAGGGCTTCAAGGAGATCGTGAACGCCATCCCCATGAAGCGGATGGGCAGCCCGCTGGACATCGCCAACATGAACCTGTTCCTCGCCAGCGACGAGGCCGGCTACATCACCGGCTGCGAATTTATCGTCGATGGCGGCGTGACCGCGATGTGATTGCCAATCCTCCCCGGCCCTGTTCGGGGAGGATTCGGTTGCGCAGGCAGGCAGGTCGCTCTACCGCCCGCACATGGCCAAAGCAGACCGTCTCGAACGCCTCGACGCGCGCCGCGCCGACCTTGAGGTCGAATACCGCGAGGCGCTGATCGCTGCTCTTAAAGTGACTGCCGCGGGCAAGTGGGGTCTGTTCGACCACAACGCCGACCGTCACGCCCGCGCCTTCATCGCTCCCGTGATCGCCGAACTTGCCGAACTGGGCGCAGAAATCGACGCGGCGCGCGAGACGCTGTTCATGGAGCCGTTCGCGCTCCAGCAGGAATTTCTAAGTGCACGCGGCCCCGTGGATTCCCAGTCCGTTGGCGAGCCCAAGCAGGCGCAGGCGTGGCTGGACAGGCTGGCTTCCGAGGGCTGATCGCTACAGCCGGACCACGACTTTCCCGATGTTCCGCCCGGTCAGCATCCGCTCGTAAGCGGTCAGCACGTTGTCCAGCCCCGGCGTCTCGTCAAAGCGCATCGCCAGCTTGCCCGCGTCCAGCCATTCGCGCAGCCGCGGCATGAATTCCGCCCCGCGTTCGAGAAAATCGGGGATGAAGAACCCCTCTATCCGCAGCCGCCGCATCAGCACCTGATCGAACCTCGTCGGCCCCGGCATCGGCGCATCGGTATCGTAGCCCGCCACCATGCCGCAGATCGCCACGCGCCCGTAATGCGCCATGTTGCCCAGCACCGCATCGAGGATCGGGCCGCCGACATTGTCGAAGAAGGCGTTCACCCCGCCGGGTATCGCGGCCAGCCGCGCCGATACGTCTTCGCTGCGGTAATCGATGGCGATGTCGACACCCAGTTCATCCGTCAGGTAGCGGCACTTCTCCACCCCGCCCGCGATGCCGACGACCCGCGCGCCAAGGTTGCGGCCCACCTGACAGGCCAGGCTGCCGGTCGCCCCTGCCGCTGCCGAGACGACCAGCCATTCGCCCGCCCTGACCGCCGCCACTTCGCTGACACCGACCCAAGCGGTCCAGGCATTCATGCCCAGCGCGCCGAAGTGCTGGCGCGGATCGCCGACGGTTTCGTCCACGATCTCCAGCCCGGAAAGCGCCGGGACCACCGTGGCCACGTCAGCCCACTGCCCGAAACCGCGCACCAGCGCCCCGACCGGGTACGCGGCGTCGGCGCTTTCGATCACCCGGCCCAGCACCAGCCCGACCATCCGAGATCCCAGCGGCAGCGGCGGCTGGTAGCTATCGGTGCGCGGGCTCATCCACATGCGCGTACCCGCGTCCATCGAAAGCCATTCGACGGCGATGCGTACCTCTCCTGCCGCCAGCGGCGCGCATTCCTCTTCCTGCAGGCTGAGGAAGCGGGCGAAGTCGGTGTTTCCTTCCGGGTGGCGGTCCAGTCGCCAGAAACGGCAGCGGGTCAATTCAGGTCTCCTGTGGGGCGGGGGTACCCTCGACCTGCCGCTCGCCGGGGCCACCTGTCCAAACGGCTAGGGCTATCCGTTTGCACAGGGCGCGTCGCGGACCGGGCCGGTTAGGCAGGGTGCAAAGAACGAATACAATCGGGAGGTCTGTCGAAATGCGCCGCCACAAATCCGTCCTGCTCGCGTCCAGCATGTTCGCCGTCTTCGCCACGCCGGCAATGGCGCAGGAAGCCGCCGCGCCCGCACCGCAGGAAGACAGCGCCCGGCAGAAGGGCGGCCTCGACGAGATCATCGTCACCGCGCGCAAGCGGCAGGAAACCGCGCAGGACGTGCCGGTGGCCGTCACCGCCATCTCTGCCGAGCAGATCACCGCGCGCGACGTCACCAGCGTCGAGAAACTGACCGCCATCGCGCCGCAATTCAGCGTCGGACGCGCTTCCAACGGTTCGGGCGCGCAGCTGACCCTGCGCGGCATCGGGTCTTCCTCCACCTCGATCGGCATCGAGCAGTCGGTGGCCGTGGTGGTGGACGGCGCCTACTACGGTCAGGGCCGCGTCATCAACGAAGGCTTCTTCGACCTTGCCCGCGTGGAAGTGCTGAAAGGCCCGCAGGCGCTGTTCTTCGGCAAGAATGCAACGGCGGGCGTGATCTCCATCACCACCGCCGACCCGACCGCCGCACCCGAATTCATGATCAAGGGCGGGTACGAATTTCGCAGCCAGCAGTACCGCGTCGAAGGATACGCATCCGGTCCGCTGACCGATACGCTCGGCTACCGCGTCGCTGCGCGCTATAGCAAGATGGACGGCGGCTATTACCGCAATCTGGCGCAGGACATCACTTATACCGAAGTGGACGCTGCCAGCGTGCTCGCGGGCGGCACCGGCGACCCGACATCGCACCTGGCCACGGCGGCCCCGCGCAAGGCTCCGGGCGAGGAGGAGTTCCTGGCCCGCGCCACGTTGAAGTGGGAACCGGACGATCACCTGACCGTCAGCCTCAAGGGCAGCTTCGACAACAACGAGGTCAACAACTCCTCGTGGAACTACGTCGCGTTCCGCTGCGGCAACGGCAGCACCTCGCAGCTGACCGGAGAGGCATGCGGCGAACATTTCGTCACCTACCAGAACAACATGCCTGCCGACATCGCCGCAAACTATCCCTACGCGAAGAGCGACGGCTCGCTCTACAACCGCTACCGTTCGGCCGGCGGCACGCTCAACGTGACGTATGACGCCGATACGCTGCAGGTGTCGTCGGTCACCAATTACCAATGGAACAACAACCGCTGGGCCTGCGCCTGCGATTTCCAGTCCAGCGCGGCCAGCAACTGGGCGACCGAGAACTCCTCATGGAAGGCGTTCAGTCAGGAACTGCGCGCGCTGACGCAGTTCGACGGGCCATTCAACATGATGGTCGGCGCGCTCTATCAGCGCACCCGCCGCGACTTCGCGCAGTTCGTGATGACGGGCGCGGTCTCCAACTCCGCCGCACCGGAGGGCTATGAACACGTCGCCACCGCCAAGACCAGCTTCACCAAGGGCGACACGATGGCCCTCTTCGGCCAGTTGACCTACAAAATCCTGCCCGACCTCGAACTGGCCGGCGGCGTCCGCTATACCGACGAGACGAAGAACAGCTTCTTCACGCAGAACTACAACAACCCGCTGCTTCTGGGCATCTTCCGCGACCAGAACGACCCCGATGGTCTGGGCGTGGTCACCGCCCGCCAGCGCTTCACCAACTGGTCCCCCGAAGCCACCCTGACGTGGAAGCCGACCCCGGACCTGATGATCTACGGCGCCTACAAGACCGCCTACAAGTCCGGCGGGTTTTCCAACGGCGGCATCAATTCCAAGTTCTCCAGCGATCCCACTGCCGATCTGACGTTCGATCCCGAACGGGCGCAGGGCTTCGAAATCGGTTTCAAGTCGACGCTGCTGGAGCGACAACTGCGCTTCAACGTCACCGCGTTCAGCTACAAGTACCGCGACCTGCAGGTCGATTTCTTCAACTCGCCGATCTTCGCGTTCCAGACCCTGACCGCCGATGCCCGCACCAAGGGTGTCGAGGTGGAATTTGAATTCGCCCCGAACGGCATTCCCGGCCTCGATATCCATGGCTCGGTCAACTACAACAAGGCGACCTATACCGACTTCCCGCTGGCCCCGTGCTATGCCGGCGAAACCCCGGCGGAAGGCTGTAACCTTGCCGGCAACACCCGCCAGAACCTGACCGGCGCGCCGCTTTCGGTTGCGCCCCGTTGGACCGGCAATCTGGGCATCGGCTACGAAGTGTCGGTCGGGTCAGCCAACAAGCTGGGCTTCAACATCGACAGCAAGTATTCGGGCGCTTACCTCGCCTCGGGCTTCGGCAACCCGCTGTCGCGCCAGAGCAAATACGCGACGCTGGATGCCGGCATCCGCTTCGGCGCCGAGGACGACAACTGGCAGATCGCCGTCATCGGCAAGAACCTCACCAACCGCTTCTACGTCACCGGCGTGGTCGACGGCCCCTCCACAGGTAGCGGCACCGGCACTCCGGCGGGCGTCAAGGCCGACCAGTTGGGCTTCGGCACCCTGCCCCGCACCGTGATGGTCGAAGTGACCAAGCGCTTCTGACGGGAAGCAACCCTTCCGCAGCCTCACGGGGGAGCGGGGGCGGGGCCATGCCCTCCAGCCGCGTAGGGTGTGCTTGCCTTACGTCCCTGTCAGCTCTCTCCGATTGTTGCGTCGCAGCGCAACTTTTCCGTAGGCGCGGGCAGCAAGCGGCGCTAGTCCACCGGCATGGATAAACCGGCGCGGGCCGTCTCCTGCCCGCCGCCGCGAAAGGACTGCCCTCGATGAAGACCCCGCACCTTCTGGCCGCGCTGCTGCTCTGCACCGCCCCCATTTCGATCGCTGCCGCCGAGCCGCAAACCGACGGCATAGACGAGGCGGCGATGGACAAGACCGTCAAGCCGGGCGACGAGTTCTACCTCTTTGCCAACGGTGCATGGCTGGCCCAGGCGCAGATCCCCGCCGACCGTAGCCGCATCGGCTCTCACACGGTCGCCGCCGACGAGACCGAGCGCCAGCAGACCGCGCTGATCGACAAAATCCTGAAGTCCAAGCCCGCCGCCGGGTCGGACGAGGCGAAGATCGGTGACTACTGGCGCGCCTACATGGACACCGCCGCGATCGACAAGCTGGGCCTTGCCCCGGTGAAGGCGGATCTGGCGCGCTATGCAGCGATCCGCGACAAGGCCGCGCTGGTGAAGGTTCTGGGGGAACAGACCGAGGCCGACCTCGACCTGTTCAACAACAACAACGACATGGCGACGGAAAACCTGTTCGGCCTGTTCATCACCAAGGCGCTCAAGAGCGACGAAGTGGTGCCCTACCTGTTCCAGGGTGGCATTGCGCTGCCCGACCGCGAATACTACCTCTCCGCCGAGCCGCGCATGGTCAAGGTGCGGACGGACTATCTGAAATACATCGCCGACCTGCTGCGCATGTCCGGTATCGACCAGCCCGATGTGCGCGCCGCGCGCATCCTCGAGCTGGAAACGAAGATCGCCGGTGCCCACCCCAGCAAGGCCGACACCGCCGACTTCACGCAGGGTGGCACCCTGTGGACCCGCACGGAGTTCGCAAGCAAGGCTCCCGGTCTCGACTGGGACGCCTATTTCACCGCCGCGCACATGCCGCGCCAGCAGACCTTCGACGTCTACAGCCCCAGCGCCGTCACCGGCCTTGCCGCACTGGTCGCGTCGGAGCCGCTTGAGGCGTGGAAGGACTGGCTGGCGTTCCACCGCATCAACGCGCAGACCGACGTGCTGCCCACGAAGTTCGACGACCTGCACTTCGCCTTCTTCGACACCAACCTGTCGGGCACGCCGCAGCAGCGCAGCCGCGAAAAGCGGGCTCTGTCTTCGGTCAACAGCGACCTCGGGATGCCGTTCGGCAAGCTCTACGTCCGCGAATACTTCCCAGCTTCGGCCAAGGCGCAGGTGGAGGACATGTCCACCCGCATCAAGCATGCCTTCGCCCATCGTATCGACGCGCTCGACTGGATGAGCCCGGCAACGCGCACCGAGGCCAAGGCCAAGCTGGAAGGCATGGTCGTGGCGGTCGGCTATCCTGACGTATGGCCCGACACCTCGATGATCGTCATCAAGCCGGGACAGGCCTATGCCAACCGCATGTCGGCGATCCACGGCTACACGCTCCAGCAGATTTCCAAGCTGGGCAAGCCGCAGGACCGGGGCGAGTGGTGGATGACCCCGCAGCTGGTCAACGCGGTGAACCTGCCGGTGCAGAACGCGCTGAACTTCCCCGCCGCGATCCTGCAAAAGCCGTTCTTCGACCCGGCGGCGGACCTTGCGTCCAACTACGGCGCGATCGGCGCGGTGATCGGGCACGAGATCAGCCACAGCTTCGACGCCAGCGGCGCATCGGTGGATGGCACCGGCACCCTGCGCAACTGGTGGACCGCCGAAGACCTTGCCCACTTCGAGGCGCAGACGCAGGCGCTGGTGGCGCAATACGATGCCTATCAGCCATTCCCCGACCTGCACCTCAACGGGAAGCTGGAACTGGGTGAAAACGGTGCCGACGTTGCCGGCCTTGCCGCCGCATACGATGCCTATCGCGAGGCGCTGGACGGCAGGGAACTGCCGGTGATCGACGGCTACACCGGCGACCAGCGCTTCTTTATCGCCTTTGCCCAGAGCTGGGGCGACAAGTCCCGCGACGGCGCGCTGCGCCGCCAGATCATCGGCAATCCCCACGCGCCGGGCCAGTATCGCGCTCTGACCGTGCGCAACATCGACGCATGGTACAAGGCGTTCGACATCAAGCCCGGCGACAAGCTTTACCTGTCGCCGGAACAGCGCGTGAAGCTGTGGTAAGGCTGCCGTCGTCCCGGACCTGATCCGGGACCGTTGGCGGTTTGCGCCAAGGGCGCTAAACGCCTCTTGGGGCGTGCTGGCGGTGGATGTTGCGGAACGAACGGCTCTTGAACAGCCACCGCCCGTCCACCTTCACGCACGTATCCTCGTAGACCCCCCGATCGCGCATGGTGACGCCATCGTGGTCGTAGACTTCCGAGGTGTAGCTGCGCATCACGGCCCGGTCGCCGTCGATTTCGATGGAACCGGGCCAGGCCTCGAACATGATGCCGGGGTAGGCCTTCATGGCCTCGATCCACATCGCGACGATGGCGGGGCGGCCATGCGTGGTGCCCAGCTCCGGATAATCCGGCAGCGACCATTCCGCATCCGGCGCCCAGGTCGCGCCCCATGCCTCGGCATCGCGGCGGGTCACCGCGTCGGCATAAGTCTCAAGCAGTTCGCGAATGGCGAGGCGGTCCTCGAACGGGCCGGTGAAAGGCATTTCGGCATTCTCCCGTGGTGTTTGCATGGAATGCTAACCGCTGCCAACGAACGCGAAACTATGCCTTGTGCGAGTAATCAGGGCTAGGAGTCCTCAGGACGGGACCGGGCGTTCGTTCGGACCGGGCGCCTCGTCCGGCACGGCGACTTCGATCGTGCCCCCTTCCACCCGCAGCGGGAAGCGGCGCAGGTCCGCATAGGCGCCGCCGATGCACCGCCCCGTCGCCGCTTCGAACCGGGCGCCGTGCAGCGGGCACATGATCGCCCCGCGCCGCACCCGCCCCGGCGACAGCAGCGCCGCCTGATGGGTGCACCGGTCGTTCACCGCGCAGTATCCGTCATCGACCCGGACCACCAGCA
Source organism: Novosphingobium gossypii (assembly GCF_050433305.1). NCBI lineage: Bacteria > Pseudomonadati > Pseudomonadota > Alphaproteobacteria > Sphingomonadales > Sphingomonadaceae > Novosphingobium > Novosphingobium gossypii. The sequence continues at coordinate 156,946 of NZ_JBNPXM010000008.1, forward strand.
CGCTCCATTCGCCCAGCCGGACGGCGATCTTGCCGTCTTCGGGAAACTCGGCCTCGGCGACGACGGGATGGTAGGTTTCGCTCATGGTTCTCATGCTTACCGATGGTGCCGGCACAGAAAAGGCTGGCCTAAACGCTAGGTTTGCGCGGAAGCCCCGGCGTGGTCAACTCAGCCGGAAAACAGATGTGGAGCAGGATCGATGAGCATGTCCCCCGAAGAGATCGCCGACCTCGTCGACCGCCTCTACGCCGCAGCAGGCGCGGGAGACTGGGACACCGCCAATGCCATGCTCACGGACGATTTCGTGGCCTACGAGGCGGACGCGCTGCCGATGGCGGGCGCCTATCGCGGCAGGAACGGCCTGAAAGACCTGTTCGCCCGCGTGATGGGCATGGTCGATGTCGTCGGGCTGGACCGGCACGACCTGCTGACGGGACAGGACAGCGCCATCGCCGTCCTGACCATGCGCTTCGCCGATCCTTCGCTGGCCCCGGCCGATCTGTGCGAGATGTTCCGTTTTCGAGACGGCAAATGCTGCGAGATCAAACCCTACTACTACGATCCCGCGACCTTCCACGCCGCGGCAAAGGCGAAAGCCGCTCAAGGCGCGCCCGTCGCTTGATTCCCGGCTCATAGCCCCTAGACAATATGGCTTTACCGACCGTCAGGGGAAATCATGTCCGGACCGATCCGCGTGGGGCTGCTGGGCTACGGCTTTGCAGGCAAGACGTTCCACGCCCCGCTTGTGGCCGCGACAGAGGGGCTTGTCCTTCACGCGGTAGCGTCCAGCGATGCGGCCAAGGTCCATGCGGATTTCCCCGAGGTCATCGTCCACCACACGCCCGAGGCGTTGATCGCGGACGATACCGTCGATGTGGTCATCGTCGCCACGCCCAACGATACGCACGCGCCGCTTGCCATCGCCGCACTGGACGCGGGGCGGCATGTGGTGATCGACAAGCCCTTTGCTCTTAATCTGGCGCAGGCGCGCGAGGTCGTGGCGAAGGCGCAGGCCACCGGGCGGCTGCTGCAGGTGTTCCACAACCGCCGTTGGGACAGCGATTTCCTGACCATACGTGCCGCGATCGATAGCGGCGTGCTGGGCCGCGTCGTTCATCTGGAATCCCGTATCGACCGCTTCCGCCCGCAAGTGCGCGATCGCTGGCGCGAACATGCGACGCCCGGCGGCGGCATCTGGTTCGATCTGGGACCACACCTCATCGACCAGGCCTTGCAACTGTTCGGCCTGCCCGACGGCGTCACCGTCAGTCTGGCGCTGCAGCGTGACGGCGCGCAGACCGACGACTGGGCACACGCCGTGCTGACGTACGGCGAACGCCGCGTGGTGCTGCATGCCGGGATGCTGGTGGCGGGCGGATCGGCGCGGTTCACCGTCCATGGGACCACCGGCAGCGCCGTCAAGCAGGCGGCTGATCGGCAGGAAGCGCAACTGCTGTCCGGCATGCGCCCCGGCGACACGGGCTGGGGAGAGGATGCCGACCCGCTGGTCCTTTACGAAGGCACGGCCCCTGCGCGGAACATCGCCGCTACGCCCGGCGATCAGCGCGGCTTCTACGCCGCCCTTGCCGCCGCCCGGCATGGAGAAGCCACGCCCCCGGTCCGTCCGCTCGAAGCGCTGGCGGTCATGGCGGTGATCGAGGCCGGGGTGATCTCCGCGCGTGAGGGGCGCACCGTGGCGTTGCCCCTCACGGCACAGGAACGGGAAGCCTGGTAGTGCTCAGGCGGCGGCGACGCGGCCCGTGCGCTCCAGCTTGCCCCAGCCGACGAACCAGCCGGCAACGGCGGATGCAATGGCTCGCAGCACCACCCAGTACATGATCTGGCGATAGACCAGCCGCTGCGCGACCAGCAGGTGCGCCGGGTAGCGCGCGCGCTTCACGCCGTCCTGCCGATCCAGCCGGTAAGCGACCGAGCCGCAGAGCACGTCGATGGCGGTGAAGGCGATCCAGTAGGCGCCCATCGTCCCCACGTCGCCGCGGGTCTGCGCCCAGCCGTGGGCAGACACGCGCATCGCCGTGCCGATGATGGAGAGCACCAGCGCCAGATCGATCAGTGGCGAGATGGCGGCAAAGCCGATCTGGAACAGCCAGGCCTGCGGCAGGCCCACCAGCCCAAGGCCCGACGGTTTGCGCTCCGCGATCACGCGGCGGTGCTTCCACAGGCATTGCAGGGTGCCGAAGGCCCAGCGGAACCGCTGCTTGGCCAGCGCCGCGAAGCTTTCGGGCGCTTCGGTCCAGGCAACGGCGCGAGGGTCGAAGGTGACGCGCCAGCCCTTGCGCTGGATGGCGATGGTCAGATCCTGATCTTCGGCCAGCGTGTCTTCGGGATAGCCGCCCACCTCGTCCAGCGCCGCGCGCCGCCATGCACCGACCGCGCCGGGCACCACCGTCATCGCCTCGAACCCTGCCAGAGCGCGGCGTTCGAGGTTCTGTGCCGTGATGTATTCCACCGCCTGCCAGCGGGTGACCAGGTTCACCCGGTTGCCCACGCGCGCATCGCCCGCCACCGCGCCGATCGCCGGGTCGGCGAACCACCGCGCCAGTCGGCGGATCGTCAGCGGCTCGAACTGGGTGTCGGCGTCCAGCGCGATGATGACCTCGCCGGTGGCCTCCTTCAACGCGCGGTTGAGCGCACTGGCCTTGCCGCCATTGGCAAGCGTAAGCAGCGTTACGCGAGGATCGTCACCGAAGCGTTCGCGCACGATGGCGCTGGTTTGATCCTTAGACCCGTCGTCGGCGACGATGACCTGCAACGCCGGATAATCCGAAGCCAGCACCCGCGCCACCGATGCCGCAATCACGCGCTCCTCGTTGTAGGCTGGGATGATGACCGAAACGGCGGGTTCGTAGTGCGGCGGCTCGGCGCGGCGGCGGCGGCTCTGGAACCAGGCGAGGCCGGCCATGATGACCGCCCGCGCGATGCCGAGCGAGATCGCCACGTAGAACAGCCAGGCGAGGAAGGCGGAGATCGCCATCAGCGCCACGAAGGCCGCCACGTCGATGCGCACGGCGGCAAGGTCGGTCGTGGAGATCGCGGGCATTGCCCGAGCCTGCGGAATGCCGACCAGCTGCGATGCGGTGACGAAGGTATAGCCCTGCGCCCGCAGTGCGTCGATGATGCGGGGCAGTGCCGCCACCGTCTGGGACCGGTCACCGCCTCCGTCGTGGAGCAGCACGACGTTTGCGGCGTTTTGCGGGCCGGCGGCATGAACCTGCTGGAGCACCTGATCGACCACCGCATCTTCGCCTGGGCGCTGCCAGTCGTTGGGATCGACGTGCAGGCCGACAACGGTGTAGCCCGCCTCCTGCGCTTCCAGCGCGGGGCCCAGTTCATCCGGCGTGGTTGGCTCTGCGTCACCGAAGTAGGGTGCGCGGAACAGCGTCATGCTGTGGCCGGTATAAGCCTCCACCAGTCGCTGGGTGGCGTTGAGTTCCAGCCGCGTTTGGCGGGGCCCGGTGTTCGCCATGTTCGGGTGGGTGTAGGAATGATTGCCCAGTTCACCGCCGTCGGCGACTTCGCGCTGGAGCAGGCCGGGGCTGCCCAGCGCATTCTCGCCGATGACGAAGAATGTGCCTGGAACATGCTTGGCCTCCAGCACCTTCAGGATGCGCGGGGTCCACGTCGGGTCCGGGCCGTCGTCGAAGGTCAGGGCGATCCGCTTGGGATCGGCGCTGCCCGAACGGTTGACCACATAGGGCGTGGGCAGCGTGGTGTACGCCTCATCACGGATCACGCCGCTGGGGTCGTAGCGGATGGTGCGGCTGCCGTCGTGCGGGGTGGCGGTGATGCGCAGGATTTCGCCCGAACCTTCGATATCGGCGCTGCTGATCGTGCGGGGGGTGGACAGGTCCGGCTGGCCGCCCCTACGAAAGGCCCTGAGGTCCGCCCAGAAGCCCGAATCCTCTGTGCCCAGCCGCCACAGGGCCATGTCCCGAATGCCCAGCTGCTTCATCGCTGCCATCTCGTTCCAGCTGGTTGCGGCGTCGAGCATCCAGACATTGTGGTGCTGCCGGTCGTCGTCGTAAGCGAAGCCGGCGTTGCCGCTGGCGGGATCAAAGGTGATTTTGGCGTCGCTGTCATGCGCGGCAAGCCAGGCGTCCTCGATCGCCAGCGCATCGCTATCGCCGCCGTGCCAGTCGTAGGCATAACTGCCCAGCGCCACGACGAGATGATCGGGGCCGACGCGCCTCAGAGCGCCCTGCACTTCGCGCACGAACCAGTCCTGCGGCGCGATCGGGCCGGGCTGGCCGCCTTCCCAATGCTCGTCATAGGCCATGAAGATGATCTTGTCGGCCACCTTCGAAAGCGCTTCCAGCGGCCAGCCGCCATCGTCGGCGGGGGTGGTGAGCGCCAGGGTGGAACCGGCGGGCAGCGCGGCATGCAGGGTCTTCAGGAACATCAGGTAATCGGGAATGGTGCGCGCGGGCAGTGCCTCGAAGTCCATCACCAGGCCCTGTTCGTGCTTCTGCGCGACCACTTGCGCCAGCCGGGCGGCAAGCGCCCCACGCTGCGCGGGATCGTGCAGCAGCGCGGCGGTGCCGGCACCGTCCCATTCGCTGGCGCCCACGTTCTGCACCATCGGCAGCACCTTGAAGTGGTGCTGCTGCCCCGCCACCAGACGGTCGAAGCGCGCATCCGGGGCTATCGTGACGGCGTGCTGCGGTCCTGCCACGTTGATTACCGCCGGCACCACCCAGTCCAGATCGTTGCCGTGGTGGACCAGTGAGAGGAAGCTGGCGTCGTTGCCGGGCAGGTAGAATCCGATGCTAAGCGGCTTATGGCCGTTGGAGCCACCCGGCGCCTTGATCCGCGGCAGCCAGCGTTTGATGGCATGGCCCAGCGGCGATCCGTGCAGGGTGGAAGGGTGTAGGCGCTGGATCGGCAGTTCCAGTTCGCGCTGGGCGGGGACGGCGACCAGCGTCGTCGCGAAAGCCGCCGCGCCCAGCAGCACCGCCGCCAACAGGACTGCCAGAACGCGGCGCGCATGGCGGCTGCGGCGGCCGGTGGGATCGAAGAAGATGGGCTTGCTCATGACGCCGTGTGTCCACGCGAGGAAGGGTATGGTGAGCCCGATACCTCCGCCCGTTTCTCCGCGACCTGATCGGCGTCTTAACTTTTCGTCATGTTGACGATCAGCCCATCATGCCTGAGCGGAACCAGCGGCGCATGGCGGGCATTCGCCGCAGATCGCAGCCGCAGACCCGGCAGCGGCAGGTCTGGACGCCCGACGCATCGACCACGAACTTGCGCGCGGCGGAATGGCGTTCGTTGCGGCAATCGGCAAGGGTACCGTTCATGGCTTCAGACCTGTTTGCGGGGCGACGTCGTGCAGCGCTGCCAGGGTCGTGGCGATCAGGCGCCGCGCATCGTGATCGAGGTAATGGTCGCCGCTCAGGCCGATGACCCGGACGCGGGGATTGCCCGTCAGCGCGGGGCAGAGGCTGCCGTGCTCCTTCAGGCCGTAGATGCAGACCACCGGTGCCCAGTCGAGCCGCCGCATCTTTGCCAGAGGGCGGGCGTCGGGCGTGCCGAGGTATGCCAGACCGACCGGGTCGGCACGGAAATAGACGTCCTGCGCCGGCACTGTCAGGTCGATGGTGATGACATGCGCGCGCAAGTCGGCGGGCAGGTCAGGCGCGGCGGTGGCCAGAATGTCGGAGCCGTAGGACTGCGCCATCAGCACCACCTTCTGCGCCCGTGTGCTGGCCAGCGCCAGCCGTACCGCTCCGGCCACCACGGCATCGGCCTCTGCGCGCGTGCGGCGACCGGCGAAGACCACCGGAGTGGAGACGCCCACCACCGGTACCCCCTTGGCGGCGACCGCGCGGGCCACCTTGACGCCCATGCCGAAGCGAAAGCCCATGTCTCCCGAGAGGAACACCGCCGCCACGCGCGGATGCGGGTCGCGGGCGGGGAACATGACGACAGGCGCAGTGCCCAGCAGCCCCAGGCGGGGCGCACAAACCGCTGCCAGGGCCAATGTGGCTGTCAACAGCAACGCAAGAGCGATGCGGCTGCGAGTGAAAAAGGAGCGCGCCTTCATGCCGCCTGCTCCGCTTGCTCTGCCTGTCGCGGCAGGACGGCACGCCCTGTGGCCGCGCCGCTACCGCCGATCAGGCGCGAGATGTCGTGCAGGCCCTGCAGCAGGCCAATCCCGCTGGGTCCGGCAACGTAGCGCGGCTCCCAGCGCGGGGCGAACTTCTCCTTGTACCCGCGCAGCCCGCGAAAGCCGTAGAATCGCTCTCCATGGCGGAACACCAGCGCCGCCGCCTTGGCCCAGGCGGGGGCGAGGTGTCGTCCCTCGATGCCGGAAAGCGGCACCATGCCCAGCGTAAAGCGGCGATAGCCGCGTGCTCTGGCCCACAGGATCAGGTTGGTGAACAGGAAGTCCATGGTTCCGCGCGGCGCGTCGGAACGGTGGCGCATCAGATCCACCGAGCATTCGGAGCCGTCCTGCGTCCGCCACAGGTTGGCGAACGCGACGATGCGGTCCTCGACCATGACCAGCGCCATGTCGAAGTTGCACAGGTATTCCCGGTCGAATGCCCCCAGGCTGAAGCCCTTTTCGCGCTGGTTCTTGGCAGCCATCCATTCAGCGGAGATCGCCTCCAGTTCGTCCAGGATCACCGGGACCGCTGCTGCCGGCACCACCCGCAACCTGGCCCCTGCCCGCGCTGCCGTCCGCTCCGACTTGCGGATCGAGCGCAGTTGCGGCGTGTCCAGTTCGAACCCCGGCAGATCGACGACCGCCTCCTCGCCGTACTTGACGATCTGCAGGCCCATGCCAATTGCAAGGTCGAGCATGGCGGGCGAAATCTCGTAAAGAACCAGCCGCCCCTGGCGGCGGTGCGACAGATCGCGGATCTGCCACAGCAGTTCGCCCCAGGATTGTTCCGCGCCCACCGGATCACCCATGACAACCCAGCTGGTGCCCTTGATCTGGTACATCAGAAAGGCATCGCCCGCCGCCGAGATCAGGAACCGCTTGTCCCCGGTCAGTGCCAGCATCGCCTCCGTCCGCTGGCTGGCGGCAAGGATCGCGCGAATTGCCGGGTCTGTCTGCTGAGCGGTTCCGGTACCCCGCTCGACGCGAAGGGGTCCGGGCGCGAACAGCCGCCATATCGCAAAGCCCGCCAGCAGCACCGCACAGGCCAGTGCCGCGCGCAAGTACCGGGGCGCATCCGCCCGCAACGCGAACTTCCACCACAGATCGTCGGCGTAGGGAACGTGGCGATAGGCGAACAGTCCCGCCCACAGCGCCATTCCGGCGACGAGGGTGACAGCGGCAGCCCAGCCCACGGTCACCGGCGTTTCGGTCAGCGCGGTCCGGCGATAGAACGCGCTGCGCGTCATCTGCAGCAGCCCGGCCAGCGTCAGGCAGGCCAGCGCCTCCTCGTAGTCGATGCCCTTGGTCAGGGAAAAGAACGCCCCCGCCAGCAGCAGCAGCCGCGTGGCATGGAAGGCGCCATCCAGCCGGCGGTAAAGGCCCGGCGCCAGCAGCAGCAGCGCGGTGCCGACCAGACTGGCGGCGATGTGGCTGGCCTCTATGAAGGGCAGTGGCAGCACGTCGGCCAGCAGGCCCATGCGGGCGTGGATAGCGGGCAGTGAACCCGACAGCAGCAGCATTCCGCCGCCCAGCAGCGTCGCACTGGCCAGCACCAGCGGCGACAACCCGATGGCGACGCTGTGCATGCCGCCGACGATCCGGGTCATGCGGGTGCTGCGCGCCCCTTCGCGCCATGCCAGCAGCAGTGCGGCCAAGGCCAGCGGCAGCAGGTAATAGACCAGCCGATAGGCGATGAGCCCGGCGAACAGCTGCGTCCGGTCCCCCGGCGCGACCGCCAGCACCACCGCCTCGAACACGCCCAGCCCGCCCGGCACATGCGCCACCAGCGCAACCACGATCCCCAGCGCGTAGGCCAGCACGAAGATCGGCAGCTGGCTCGGCTCGGCACCGGGCAGCAGCACGAACAGGGCAGCAGCGGCACAGGTGATGTCGATGACGCCGACGCCCAGCTGTGCCGCGATCCCTGCAGCCGAGGGCAGCGGCAGGCGCATGCCCGGCAGGGCCAGACGCTTTTCGCGCACCGCTACCACCGCCACACCGCCCAGTAGAGCCAGCACCGCCCCGCCGGTCAGGTGCGTCGCCAGCGGCTCCAGCACGACCATGTGGAGGTCAAGATCGCCGCGGTGGACGATCATCGCCGCGCCCGCCACCGCCAGCACGCCCGCCCAGAAGTTTCCAGCCGCCAGCATCACCACTTTGGCAACATCCGGCCCGTCCAGCCCGGCGCCCACATAGATGCGGTAGCGTGCAGAGCCGCCGGTCAGCAGCGAAAGCCCCAGGTTGTGGCTCAGGGTATAGCTGGCGAACGACGCCAGAGCGGCGGTCCGCCACGGTAGCGGTCGATCGATCGTGCGCAGCGCCAGCACGTCATAGAACGTAAGCGCCAGATAGCTGGCTGCCGTCAACAGCAGGCTCAGCGCGACCCGGCCCGGCTCAAGCGCATGGAAGGCCGCGCGCACCTGGGAATAGCGCATCTGATGGGTCAGGGTGTCTAGCGCGGTGAAGGCCAGCACGATCATGACCAGCACGGCGGCGATCTCGATCGCGCGGCGATGCCGCTGCAACAGCGCGATCATGCCGGCACCTGCGCGATGCGCGTCCACACCTGCGATCGGCACAGCCAGCCGCCAAGCAGGCAGCCGCTGACTTTCAAGCGCGCGGGCGAAAGCGTCTCGATCCGCGAATCGAACCGTCGGCCCATGTCGGGGACGTAGACGGTGCCGCGCCATGCGCCGCTGCCTGCGGGGCGATAGTCCTGCAGCAGTTCGATGCCGACGAGCGAGCCGATGCCGCTGTCCTGCGCATCGGCCTTCGCCTTGGCACTGGCCCAGACGATGTGCCCGCACAAGCCCTGCCCTGCCTGCACTGCGCAAGGCGCGGTACGCACCGCCACGCTGCCTGACGGGTTGAGCCATACGCCTTCCGCAGGAGAGGCGGCGGGAATGGCCCCGGCCTGCACCGGGGCTGCCAGTGCGGCAAGAAGCGGAAGGACAATGGTTGTTCGGTACGACATGATGCCACTTTTGCCCGATGCCGGATTGCGGGACGCTCGCCGCTACATGAACAATCGGCAATCTGCGGCGGGATCAGCTGCCCAGCGAATACGTGATGACGAAGCACGCAACTGTCAGCAGCGCCATGGCCAGGATGAAGGCTTTGTCCGCTACCTGCTCGAGTCCACGCAGCCGCACGGAAGATTGCACCCTCAGCGCGAAATACGAAGTCAGCGTCGCCAACAGGAACAGCAGCGCATCGACCGACAACAGGTCGTCGGCGATGGTCGTGTCCCCGCGCACTGATGCGGCAACGCGCAGCAGGCCGATGCCCGTCATGCACACGCCCACCATCGCCGAGGCGATTGGACAGATCAGCCGGCAGGTGCGCGCATCAAGCCCGGCGGGATCGGCTGCTTTGTCGGGTTCCATGGGTTGTGCCTTGTGATGTAAGGCGAAGCGGATACGATGCCCCATGCCTTCCGCCGCTGGAGGAAAGATGAGCAAAAGTTAATTCGTCCCTCATCGGCCGGATGGGCCTGGCGCTCTATCGGTATGGAAGGATCGACGGCCTGCATTCGCGCAGTCCGCACCGCACAGCCTTGATCGGGAACGCGCGCGTTGAGCCAGAAGATACTGCTAGTGGAAGACGATGCATCGACAGCCGAATTCATCGCCAAGGGGCTGGACGAGGCCGGCTTCGTCGTCGATCGCGCCGAAAACGGGCGCGATGGGCTGTTCCTGGCTACTGACGGGGGATATGCCTGCGTCGTGCTGGACCGCATGTTGCCGGGCCTTGACGGCATGGCGGTATTGGCCGCCCTGCGCGGCGCAGGGCTGGAAACGCCGGTCATCATCCTTTCCGCGCTTGGTTCCCCCGAAGACCGGATCAGGGGGCTGACCAACGGCTGCGACGATTATCTGGTCAAGCCGTTCGCCTTTGCCGAACTGCTGGCCCGGATCAGGCTGCTCATCCGGCGGGGGACTACGACGTCCGCACCCGACACCGTGTTGACCTGCGACGATCTGGAGATGGACCTGCTGGCCCGCCGCGTGCGCCGGGGGAACCGGATCATCGAACTGCAGCCACGCGAATTTCGCCTGCTGGAATTCCTGCTGCGCCATGTCGATCAGGTGGTGACGCGAACGATGCTGCTGGAAGGCGTTTGGGACTACCATTTCGACCCTGGCACCAACGTGGTCGACGTCCACCTCAGCCGTCTGCGCAAGAAGGTCGACGAAGGCGAGCCGCGTCGTCTGCTGCATACCGTGCGCGGGGCCGGGTATCGGATCGGCGCGGAGGCCTGACGCGGTGGTGCGCCGATCCACCACCTTTCGGCTGGCAGCGCTGGTCTTTCTTTTCCAGATCGTCGCCGCCGCGATCCTGCTGCTTGGGCCAGCGCTGCTGCTGCGTTCGCAAAGCCGCACCAATGCCGTCGCCGTAGCGGAGGCAGTGCGCGACGACCTGCTGGCGACATACGGCAATGGCAATTACGCCGCGCTTGCGGGCGCCGTCCATTTTCGCATCGCACGCCGGGCCGAAAGGACGAACGTGCTGCTTCTGGCACGAGCGGACGGTACGCCGGTAGCCGGCAACATCGACCGCCTGCCGCAAGGGCTTACCCTCGGCGGACCTTATACGCTGGAAAACCTTACGCGTAGCGGCCATTCGGTGCCGGAAGCCATGCTGGTCCAGGCGGTGCGGCTGGCCGACGGCTCGGTTCTCGTCACCGGCACCGTTGTCGAGACGGAGCGGCAGATCATGGCCCTGCTGGAGCGCACATCGATGATCGCGCTCGGCCTATCGGTGGTGTTCGCGGCCTTCGCGGCGTTTCTCGCCACGCGCCTGATCCTCAACCGCCTGCAGGCGAGCGTCGCCACGTTGCGCGATGTCCGCGAAGGCCGGTTGTCTCGCCGCGTCCCTGCCGACGACACAGGCGACGCCTTTGCGCGGTTGGGAAGCGAGGTGAACCAGGCGCTGGACCGGATGGCCGCCCTCAACCACGAGCTGAAGATCGCCACCGACGCACTGGCGCACGATCTGAAATCCCCCCTCACCCGCATGCGCGCAGCGCTGGATCGGGCGGCGCAGGCGGTGGCAGACCCGCAGGCGCAGTCGTTCGTCGATCAGGCCCTGACCGAAAGCGAGCGGCTGATGGCCATCGTGGAGACGGCACTCTCCATCACGCGGGCAGAAGCAGGCATGGGCCGCGAGAGCTTCGCCGACAGCGATCTGTCCGAACTGCTGGCGACAGTGGCGGAAATCTATGAGCCACTGGCGGAGGATCATGGCCGCGCGATCGTCGTCAAAGCCCCCCCTGCCCTGCATCTGCGGGTGCACCGCCAGCTGCTTGATCAGGCGCTGGGCAACCTCATCGATAATACGCTGAAGTATGGGGCCGGTACCATTACCCTCTCGCTCGAACCCAAAGCGCAAGGTGCCACCATCATCGTTGCCGACGAAGGCCCTGGCATTGAGGCAGAACGCCGTGAGCAGGCGCTGCGCCGGTTCAGCCGTCTGGACGAAGCGCGCGGCGGCTGGGGCGCAGGGCTTGGCCTGTCGCTGGTGCAGGCGGTGGCGCACCTGCACGGCGGCACGGTGGAACTTGAGGACGCTGCACCCGGTCTTGCCGTGCGGGTGCGGCTACTGGCCCCGCCAATCCCCGAGCCGGGCTGAGGTCAGGGCGCCGAGTCATCGTCCGGCGGGACCGATGATCTCGGTGCGGTTTGAGCTGCGGCGCCGCTTGGCTGAACATGCAGCCCCTGCCCGTCCAGCGTCAGATCAAGCGGCACCCCGTCGACCTTCGTGCTGAGCACGGCCTGCCCGTTCTCTATACGAATCCGGTTGTCGTCCCCAACCGGAATGTCGCCAAGGTCGGGCACGTCCAGCGGCTGCACCGGGCCATCGGGATCGACTGCACGCGGTGCGGCGGGCAATGCCTTCTCGCCCAGGGCCTGCCGCATGAAGTCGCGCCAGATCCGTGCGGGCACGGTGCCGCCGGACACCCCGTTCAACGGCGTATTGTCGTCCCGCCCCACCCAGACGCCGACGACAAGGTCACCCGAATAGCCCACGAACAGCGCATCGCGGTTCTCCTGGCTAGTGCCGGTCTTGCCGAAGTTGGGCGCGCGCAGCATGGCCGCGCGCCCGGTGCCGCGATTGACAGTGGCACGCAGCATCTCTTCCATCGCTTCGTGGTTGCGCGTCGACAGCGAGCGTTTGCCGTCCAGAAGCCAGTCGAACCATCCTGCTTCCGGCGCGGGGAAAGCGCGCGGTGCCACCGGGAAGCTGTTAGCGGCTACCCCTGCATAAGCCGCCGTCAGTTCCATCAGCGACATGCTCGCCGTGCCCAGCGCCAGACTGGGGTCGCCGGTCGGCAGCGGTGAGCTTACACCCAGTTGCCGCGCCGTTTCGATCACCGCTTCGTCGCCGACCTGCTGGAACAACCGGACTGCGGCAACATTGCTGGACCGGGCGAAAGCGTCCTCCAGCGTGATCGTGGGCGAGTAGCGGCCCCCGGCATTCTGGGGCCGGTACGTGCCCGTCTCGATCGGCGTGTTGGCGATGGTGTCCTGCGGCGTCATCCCCGACTTGAGCGCAGCCAGATAGACGAACAGCTTGAAGGTCGAACCGGGCTGGCGCCGTGCCTGCGTGGCGCGGTTGAACGGGCTTTGCGTGTAATCGCGCCCCCCCACCATCGCCACGACCTCGCCGTTGCGGCGCATAGCCACCAGCGCCACCTGTGTGCCCGGCGGCACCTGCCGGGTGGCCCGGTGCGCGGCGGCCTGCAGACGAGAATCGAGCGTGGTGCGATACGTCTGCCCGGCGTAGCCCGCCGCCTCGATCTGACGTGCCTGCGGCAGCGCCCAGTCCGCGAAGTATGTCCCCGTCGGCAATTCCGACCGGTTGCGCACGTCCAGCCTGGGCGTTGCCACGGCCCTGGCATCCTGCGCCGTCAGGTAACCGGCGTCCGCCATCGCACCCAGAACCACCTGCATGCGTTTTTGCGAAAGCGCAAAGTTGTTGGTAGGTGCCAACCGCGAAGGCGCCTTCATCAAACCCGCCAGCAAGGCAGACTGTCCCACGGTCAGCTTCTCCGGCTGACGGTGGAAATAGTGCATCGACGCAGCGCGGATGCCGTATGTGTTATCGCCGAAGTAGGCGTTGGAAAGGTAGCGCTCCAGAATTTGGTCCTTGGTCAGCCACGCCTCCAGCCAGAATGCGATCAGCATCTCGCGGCCCTTGCGCGTCAGGCTGCGTTCCGAACTGAGGAAAGTGAACTTGGCCAGCTGCTGGGTGATGGTTGAGCCGCCCTGTGTGCTGCCGCCAGTAAGGTTGCTCAAGGCGGCCCGCGCGATGCCGCGCGGGTCGATGCCCCAGTGCGAATAGAACCGTCGGTCCTCAATGGCCAGAAACGCCTCGACGACGTGCGGCGGCAGATCGGCGACCTTCACGGGCCGATCGGTAAGCGCACCGTTGCGGGCAATGGGCGTACCGTCCGCTGCCAACAGGGTGATTTCAGGCGGCGCCATCGGCTGCAGCGACTTCGACAGCGGCGCGGTCACCGCGAGATAGCCCACCGTCAGGACGAGCAACGCGAGCAGCCAGGCCAGACTGCGACCGATCCGCTGCTTCCATGTCCAGCGATGCCAGGGCAGGCTGCGCCATAGCCACGCGCATATCCTCCCCAACAGACGGCCCAGCCATCGAAAAAACCCCCGACCACCGGTCACGGGGGTTTCGATCAGCACGTTGTCGAGTTCGGGTTCGCCGGGGTCGGCGGATACGTGGCGGGACAGCTCCATTGCCGCCTGCATCTACCCGATTCGTCGAAGAAACACATCAAGGCAATCGACGAATGCCGTTCAAAGGCCGCCCCCCGTCGCTGCGTCAGTGTCCAGTCGGGTAAGGCATGACCAGCTTACCATCGGGCGCCGCCGTGAAGGTCGTCTGCGTCGGATAGGGGATGGAGATACCTTCCTGAGCGAACCGCCGCATGATCGATGCGACCAGACGGTCGCGCAAGGGATGCGCGATGCCCCAGTCGTTGCCCGGCACGTCCACCAGCAGCGCGAAGTCGAGCGAGCTGGCGTTGAACGTCTCGAACCCCGCGCGGGCTGCCTTGCCGCCTTCAGCCTCGACCAGTTCCTTGAGAATGCCGGGAATGCGCTCCAGCGTTTCGGGCGGGGTTTCATATGCGACGCCGATGGTGAATGGCAGCCGGATATGATCGCGCCCGCTGACATTCAGGATTTCCTTGTCCAGCAGGTTCTTGTTGGCGATGATCCGCAGTTCCCCGGTATAGGCACGGATGCGCGTGGATTTCAGGCCGATTGCCTCGATCACGCCTGAACTGGTGCCGAAGCTGATCTGGTCGCCCTTGGAAAACGGCCGGTCGAAGATGATCGCCAGTGCTGCGAACAGGTCGGCGAAAATGCCCTGCGCGGCTAGGCCGATGGCAATGCCGCCGACACCAAGGCCCGCGACCAGACCCGTGACGTTCACGCCCAGGTTGTCCAGCAGCACCACCGCCGCAACCGCAAAGACCACGACGCTCACGAGAAGGCGGATCAGGCCCATCGCGTTGATGATCGCTTCGCCCTTGAAGTGCTCGGCTGAAGTACGGTGCTCGATAGCGCCCAGAATGAATTCGCGAGCCCAGATGGCCCCCTGCATCACTGCGGCCAGCGTGAAGAAGAACGTCACCAGCCGGTCTAGCATGGGCGGCGTTTGCGCGTAACCGTCCACCGCCCGGATCGCGACCATGATGATGAAGTAGTTCGTGGTTTTGGTCACCACCCTGCCCAGGATGGTCAGCCAGTCACGCCGCGTCCCATCGTTCCGGCACAGGCGCGCGCCAAGCCGGCGCAAAGCATAAAGACCGGTAACAATGGCCGTTGCGATCGCAATCGCGATGATGATCTGCAGCCAGTACGTCTGGAACCACAGTACCGTGGAGTTCGCAAGGTCACGTAGCTGAGTCGCGGCGTCGATCGGGGCGCGTGGTGGCGCGGCGGCGGGAATAGTCTTGCTTGCGCTCATCGCGTGGTTGTCATCCTGCGTCGAAGGGCCAGCAGCGAAGCAGATCCGTCATGCCGACCGATGAAGTTTGCCCAAGGCGCGCGGCGGCGCGCCAAAGGGCATAGTCGCGGAATTATGCAATCAACCTGCCTGAAAATTGTTCCCGCTCGCTTCGTATGGCAGTTAGCCACTGTTGCGCATTCGCAATTCCGCTTAGGGGTTGGCGGTCTAATGGACGATATGCTCGACTGGACCGTGAGTGAGACCAGTTACGATTCCACCTCTCAAACCAATTCCAGCGTCGTGCGTACCAGCAGATGTATAGCTAAACGCTTTTAGATACTCCACATCTCGGTAAGCAGTTGTTATGGAACGGTTTATGTCGCAGACTGCACTTCCGGAAAAGGCCGGGCATCATGACGCAGCCTTGCTTGTGCTGGGTCGACTTGATGGTGCCCTTCGCTGCGGTCTGGATAACGCCGCGCCGATTTTCGCAGCATGGACCTTAAGGCAGATGCTGGTGGGTGCCCTGCGCCGGGAAGGGCATGAATTTACCGACATGCGCTTTCATGCGTGGTTTGCTGGCCTTGCTACGTTGTCCGACTTGCCACCACGAAACGCACGCGCGCCCCGCGCCATGTGCGGCGCGATCCTGGTGGAGATGGCTCATAGTGCGTGGCCTGCGCTGGCGGACGCTGCACGGCGCCTGCGTACAGCGTTGCTCGCTCCGCTCGATCATGGAGGCGAAGATGCGCACCGCAACGCTCTAGCCATCGTCTCGGCCGCCCGGACGCTTGTGGCCCAGTGCCAATCGGATCGGAGTTCATCGGTCCTGGAGACGCTGGACCGGCTCTATACCTTGATCGGCGAGAGCATCGACCTGGCACCGACAGAGCCCTCGCCTGCCTCCTCTACTATCCAGCCCGCTCCGGCACCGCTGTGGGCGGTAGACATGCTTTTCGCAGAAGCTCTGCACCAGCAAGGTGCGTTGTGCCTGCCGATGCCGATGCCGATGCTGGTGCGGTGGGATGCGGCACCGAGTGCGCGGGCAGATGCACTGGCCGATGTCGGGCAGGCCCTGTTCGACGGGCTAATCGACGCACGGCAACGACACCGTCAGTGTGCGATCGCGTTCCAAGGGCGCAGCACGTCTCGCGCCCCTGAATTGTTCGCGCTGCTGGCCGGGTTCGGGCCCCTACGCTCGGTTCAGATCGAAACCATGCTCGGCGCCTCTCGTTTGGGCGTGCGCGGGATGATCGCATCGTTGGCAAACGCAGGACTTGTGGGACGAACCAAGGTCGGTGGAGCGATCCTTTTCAACGCCGTCGCTGCCGGATCGAACGTGTGCGAGCGCCCATCAACGTCAAGTTCACCCGCCTTTTCGTCCGCTGCACTTGATGAATATGAAGCATCTTTATCCGCCATAGACCGCCTGCTCGATTTATAGGCTAGACTGCGATGCGACCAAGGATCGTCCTTTCACTGCATTTGCGGAATGGAGGGCTGAGAAAAGGATCCCGGAAACGCCCCCTCCAGCGCCAATAAGGTCACCTTGTGACCTTGAGTGCCCAAGAAGGCGATTGACGCTCTCTGCGGCCCTGACGCGACTTTAGCGTCTCAGGCGTATGAAAACGATGGAATCGGCAGTCGCCCTTCTTTCCCAAAAAGGAGCGACCGCGCTTGAGGTCAGTCCGTCAGGAGCTTGCGCACGGCTTCAAGTATTTCGTCTACCGTCGCACCCGACCGCTGTACGACCTTGAAACTTAGACCGCTACGAGGCGAACGCGTGTAGCGTAACATCGGCTTGCCGTTCCCGGCATTGACGATAAGTTCGCCCGCACTGCTGCCCTTGGGCTTTGACACGGTTGCGGCAACGAGACGCTTGGCCACTTCCGGGCCGGAAAGACGAACCCCCAAATCATCTCTCTGCGAAACGATCCCCCTCCCCTCACCCACCATCAACGCCAACGCGCGCGGATCGCCTGACAGCGGCTTCAGGTCGCGGGCCACGCGCACAGTGATGTCATGAGTGTCGGCAAAGATCGCCACGATGTCGTTGGGCAGACGCGCCACGTCTAGCAGGCGGCTAAGCCATGACCGGGAAATCTTCAGGTGCTCCGCCATTTCGCTTTGCGACCCGTCGTAGAACTCATCAAGCGCGCGCAGATACTCGTTAGCGCGCTCCCAATCGGAGATGTCCTTGCGCGATCGGTTCTCAATGTCGGAGACCCGGAACGCCTCCTCATCCGACACATGCTGAATTGTGACGAGGTATTCGTACTCGGGGTAATGATGGTCGCGCAGCCACTGCACCGTCCACCAGCGGCGAACGCCGGCGATGATCTCGAAGTCATAATCCGGGTCATTCTGCAGGCGGCGAACGATCGCCGGAATACGCTGCTTCTTCGCTGACAGGAATGCATCGATCAGGTCGCGACACGTCTCTTCGTTCAGGTGATCCAGATCGCGATTGTGCAGGCGCCAGGGGCGGCACCTTTTGGGGTCGACCCACTCAGTCCGATCCGTGACGACCTTGCCCGAAGCGAGCCTCGCCAAAGTCTGGCTGCGGCTAGCCATGATGCTTTCAGACGGC
This sequence comes from Novosphingobium gossypii, assembly GCF_050433305.1. NCBI lineage: Bacteria > Pseudomonadati > Pseudomonadota > Alphaproteobacteria > Sphingomonadales > Sphingomonadaceae > Novosphingobium > Novosphingobium gossypii. The sequence continues at coordinate 174,642 of NZ_JBNPXM010000008.1, forward strand.
GCGGAGGTGTCGAGCTCCTCGCTATCCAAGCCCTCGGTCAGGCTGCTTCCAAAGCCGCGATTACCCTTGCTCATTTCCCGATATCCTTTCGCCCGAAAGCCGCTCTACCCGCTGTTGCCACGTGGCAACCATGGTCGATGCAAGCGCCCGCCGGGCATTTCGTACGTACGTTCGCAACGCAGACTGAATTCGCGTTACATCTTGATCAAAAACGATTCTCATGTCCGTTGCCACGTGGCAACGCTTCAATCCAAGTCCTTCGATCGGCTGTCCCACGACCTCAGCACGTCCTGCTCAATGTCGTGACAGACATCGTTGAGAAAGCGGACGCAGCGGTTGTGGACCTCATGGGAAGTGACCGGGCGATCCAGTTCGTAAACGGTCTTCATGCGGGAGCTGGCATTGTCGATTTCCGCACTCACCTTAAGCACTGACCCTATCATCGAGCCGCCGAAGACCTGCCGCATCATGGACAGAATTTCTCGATGCATCGATTTGCTATCGTCCACCCTGCTGGCGACCAAACGAATGAAATTGTACGCCGGCTTTAATCGGCCGCCCAGCTGTTCAAGCTGCTTCATCGTCGTCCGCGCCATGTCGATGAAGGAGACGGTGGAGGCGAAATCGATCACGCTGGGCGGTGCCGGAATGACCATCGCATTCGCCGCCTGAAGCACCGCCATCGACACCATGCCGAGGGCCGGCGGAGGGTCCATGATGACGATATCGTAATCGTCGACCACTTCGTCGATTGCCTGGGCGATGATGTCGATGATGTCGAAGCTCTGGTTCTGCGCAAGATAACCGGCGATCTCATACTCCAGATTGTAGAGCTTGAGATTGGCAGGGATCAGATCGAGCCCGAAGAAGTGAGTCTTGCGGATGATGGAACGCACACCCAGCAGTTCCGGGTTGTGGAAGTGTCCATAAAGCGTGTCGTCCTCTCCGAGGTCGACATCGGGGCGGTAACCGAACATCATCGTCGAACTGGCCTGGCTGTCGCAGTCGATGAACAGCACCCGGTAGCCGCGGATCGCGAAATGCTGTGCAAGGTGCAGCGCCAAGGTGGATTTGCCGACGCCGCCCTTGAAATTGGAAACTGAGATGATCGCCGGAGTATCGTCAGGCGCCCGCCAGGGACGGGTGCCGAAGACGGCGCGCATATGATCGAGTTCTTCCAGGCTATATTGAACCCGGTGGCCCGACGCAGTGCGGTCGCGTTCCGGCAGGCGCCCGTCGCGTTCCGCCTCGCGAATCGCAGAAGCGGTGCGCCCTACCAGCGACGCCGCCTTTGATATCGCGAAGGACGGGCCAACCTTGTGGCCGGTCTCGGGATCAAGGGCCCCGTCGCGAATACGCTTGAGGATGGTAAGCGCCTTGCGATGAAGAAGCCCCAGGCTATCGTCGAGCAGTTCTTCGCCATTTGCGTCTGCGGAAGGTTCGCGAGGATGAGTGGCCATATCTACCGTCTTGTGGGTTTGAGCCACCACGATACCCGCGTTGGAAGTTTCGAGCAACGATCGTCCATCAGTCTTACAAAATGGCCGATGATCTCCGAGCCGATTCGCGAGCAGGCCATGATCAGACTGGTGCGCTGCACGAAGATGACCGATGATCTCGGTGCCAAATGTCGCCGAACCAAGCTCGCGGGCCGGGGCCAGTGGCGGTTTTCCACAAGCGGGCGGCGTTGGAAAAGGCTTCACAGATGATCTCGGTGCCGACCGATGAATGCGGTGCATTATGCCGATGATCTCGGAGCCGAAAGCACCGATGATCTCGGAGCGCGTACCTATTACAAGAATCCCTAATCAAAATCCGATTCGCGAATCGGTTGAAATTGAAAAAGCTATGAAATTTCCGTGCTCGCCGCATGGCGCACCGAGATCATCGGTCCGATTGTAGGTTTCAACCACTCAAACCCGTCGAAACTGCCAATGGACTTGCCAAAGGGCGCGGAACCTGTTGTCTAAATGGGACGGAAGCGCTTCCCGATTCGGAGCAGGTCAGGGCGAAATGAACGGGGATAGTATCAAACCGATCGGACATCAGTACGCACTCGCCATGCTTGATGGAGGAGAAGCGCGGGTCCGGTCGCTGGCTCGGGAAGCAGGCACGCAGATCACCATGGACGCTTTTCTGCGCGTCCATGATGAGGAGCCGGTACCGGCATTCCTGCACTCTGCCCTGTGTGCCATGTCGCTGCCGACCAAGCGGCCCAAGGACGAGACGCAGCCGATCCTGCGTGAAGACGGCAAGTATGCGCTGGCGATCAATCCGCGCCCAGTCCTTCAGACCGTGGATGGCAAGCCCGTCCTGCGCAGCCTGGGTGTGCCTTATGGCGCCTATCCCCGCGTCGCGTTGATCTATCTGCTGTCTCAGGCAGTGACCAAGCGATCGCGGGACGTCTACCTTGGGCGGAACTTCACCGAATGGATGCGGCGCCTAGGTTATCAGACGGTGTCCTACGGGCCTCGCGGCACGGCGAACAGGATGCGCGAGCAGGTCGACCGCCTGCTGGCCTGCGAATGGCAGATCCGCTGGGATGGTACGGATGCGGGCGACAACGCCTTTGCCGTGCGCGACGTCAAGATCTCCAACGAATACGCCGGATCGCTGGAAAAGAACGGGGCTTTTGCGCGCGAAATTCGCATGTCCGAGGGTTTCTATGCGCACCTGATCGACCACGCAGTGCCGCTCAACGAAGTCGCGATTCGCGAACTCAAGGGCACACCCACTGCGCTCGATCTTTACACCTATCTGGCCTACCGCCTGCCACGCATCGTCAGCGACAAGGGGCAGACGATCTCGTGGGACCAGCTGGCGCGGCATCTGGGCAACGACGCCGACAGCAAGCGTTTTCGCCAGACCGTGCGGGAGACTATGCAGCTGGTGTCGGCGGTCTATCCCAATGCCAACGTCGATCTGTCGGGGCGCAAGGTGGTGCTTCATCCGTCGCCGGCGCCGCTTGAGCGCAAGTTGGTAGGAGCGCATCTTCGCTTGCTGGGGGCGCCGGTCGCGGAAAAGGCACCGAGATCATCGGTGCTTCCCAAGCCTGCTAAAACCGATGAGGAAGAGGCCCCACTGCTGGCATTCCCCAGTGGCAGCATGAGTTTTGGCGACCGCGAAGCGGCATTTCGCAAGATCGGTCTGGAGAAGGGCCATCCCTGGGCGGTGGACCAGATGGCCGATGCATTCCGCGCAGGGTTCCCCGGTATTGCGCGCCGTCGCAAGGAAACCGAATGGCTGCGCGTCTGGGATGCCTTCGTGGTCAGTTATGCCCGTCGGCGGAGCAATACCGAAGGCGAGTGACCGATGATCTCGGTGCCGTTGCGGCCTGACATCAGGCGTTGTGCAGCTCAACCAGCTTACGGAAATTGCGCGTTGCCGGCGAGGCTTCCTGGCGCAGCAGCATCACCAGATGGCTGGAGAACGGCATTTCGATGGGGCGGAACACCAGCGTGTCGACATTCATCCGCGCAAGCGAGCGGGACAGGATGGTGATGCCGAGGCCCGCGGCGGTCAGCCCCACCAAGGTTCCGAAACTGCCTGCCTCCAACGCCACTTGGGGGCGGAACCCCAGCCGGGCGCAGTGATCGGCAAGGATTTCGTTGAAGCCCGCCCCGTTCATCGAACCGAACAGAACCAGTTGCTCGTCGCGAATGTCGGACAGCGAAAGAGGGCGTCCAGCAGCAGCAAGGCTGTGGTCGTGTCGCATGGCGACCATCATGCCCTCGCACTGCAAGGCCACGGCCTCCAGACGAGGAGGCAGGATCAGCGGTGAAAAGGCGCGCAGGATGCCGATGTCGATGGTGCCGCGTTCCACTCCGGCCAGTTGCTCTTCTGCGGGCAATTCGTTGAGTTCGATGCCCACGGCTGGGTAGTCCACGCGGAACCGCGCCAGTGCATCGACGACATAAGGCGTAAAGGGCACGGACGGGGAAAAACCTAGGCTTAGCCGCCCGACTTCGCCCGCTTGGGCCAGTCGCGCTATCCGGGCTGCCCGGTCCGCCTGCGCCAGTGTTTCGCGCGCCTGGGGGAGAAAGTGGACACCCGCTTCGGTCAGCCGGACGCTGCGGCTGGTGCGCTCGAACAGGGGAACGGAGAGCTGTTCTTCAAGCGCGCGGATCTGCTGGCTGAGCGGCGGCTGCGAAATGCCAAGCCGCTGCGCCGCATTTCCGAAATGCAGCTCTTCGGCGACGCACACGAAATAGCGCAAATGCCTCAGTTCCAAAATTTGCTCCGATCAATATGCACGGCATATCAATCGAGCGCGTATATATATTGGACAGAAAATATCCAAGCGCGCATCGGCGCGGGGCAGGGTGTTCCCTGCGTGCGGCCGACAAACACCGATCCCAGTCAAAAGGGCGGGTTATTGTCCGTGTTTCCTGTTCCGGCCACCGGAACCGCGCAATCATGTACGGGGCAGGTACATTCGCGGATCGCCGTGTGACGGGTCAAGGCAGAGGATGACGCTGACAGGGTCGTGAGGCCCGGATCGACCGTGCTCGCGACGCATGGAGAAGTCGATGATCGGTATCGTCAAAGTTGCCCTGTCCCGCCCGCTGACGTTCATCGTCATGGCCATTCTGATAGCGGTGGGCGGCATTCTGGCTGCATGGCGGACCCCGGTCGACATCTTTCCCGAGATCAAGGTGCCGGTGATCGCGATTGCCTGGCAGTATTCCGGCCTGCCGCCGCAGGACGTCACCGATCGCATGGTGACTCCGTTCGAGCGTGTGCTGACGACGACGGTGAACGATATCGAGCATATCGAAAGCCAGTCCTATCAGGGCATCGGCATCGTCAAGGTCTACTTCCAGCCCGGCGTCGATATTCGCACGGCCACGGCGCAGGTGACGTCGATCTCGCAGACGATCCTGCGCCAACTGCCGCCCGGCTCGACGCCGCCGCTGATCGTCAATTATTCCGCCTCCACCGTTCCGATCCTGCAGCTGGCGCTGTCCGGCAAGGGACTGTCCGAGCAGCAGCTGTTCGATATCGGCCAGAACCAAGTCCGGCCCAATCTGGTCACCGTGCCTGGCCTTGCCATGCCGTTTCCGTCGGGAGGACGCCAGCGGCAGGTGCAGATCGACCTCAACCCGCAGGCGCTGCAGGCGAGGGGGCTTTCGGCGCAGGACGTGGGGAACGCGATCGCTGCGCAGAACCAGATCAATCCTGCCGGCTTCGTGAAGATCGGCGCCACGCAATACAGTGTGCGCCTGAACAACTCACCCAGCTCGATCGAGGCGCTCAACGACATTCCCGTGCGCGTGGTGAACGGCGCCACCATCTACATGCGCGATGTTGCCTTCGTGCGGGATGGCAGTGCGCAGCAGCAGAACGTCGTGCACGTCAACGGCAGCCGCTCGGTGCTGCTGACCGTGCTGAAGAACGGCGCGGCGTCCACGCTGGCGATCGTCAACGGCGTCAAGGACAAGCTGCCGGACATCCAGCAGACCCTGCCGGACACGCTGAAGGTGCTGACCGTGGGCGACCAGTCGCTGTTCGTGAAGGCGGCGGTCAGCGGTGTCATCCACGAAGGCGCGATCGCTGCGGCGCTGACGTCGTTGATGATCCTGCTGTTCCTGGGTTCGTGGCGCTCCACCGTCATCATCGCGCTGTCGATCCCGCTGGCGGTGCTGGCGGCGATCATCGCACTGGCGATGTTCGGGCAGACGCTCAACGTCATGACGCTGGGCGGCCTGGCGCTGGCGGTCGGCATCCTGGTCGACGACGCCACCGTCACCATCGAGAACATCAACTGGCATCTGGAGCAGGGCAAGGGCGTGGTCGAATCCATCCTCGACGGCGCTGCCCAGATCGTCACGCCGGCTTTCGTGTCGCTGCTGTGCATCTGCATCGTCTTCGTGCCGATGTTCTTCCTGCCCGGCGTGGCGGGCTATCTCTTCGTGCCGATGGCGCTTTCGGTCGTCTTCGCGATGATCGCCTCTTTCATCCTGTCGCGTACGCTGGTGCCGACGCTGGCGATGTACCTGCTCAAGCCGCATGAGCCGGCAGGGGAAAACCACCATAACGCCGGGACGCCGCAGTCGCGCAACGTCTTCGTGAGGTTCCAGCGCGGTTTCGAGGCGCGGTTCGAGAAGGTGCGGGCCACCTACATCGGCCTGCTCAAGGGTGCCTTGCGCGCACGCAAGGGGTTCATGACCGGGTTCCTGGCGGTTGTCGTGGTATCGTTCGGGCTGCTGCCGTTCCTGGGCAGCAACTTCTTTCCCAGCGTCGATTCCGGCCAGATCGCAATGCACGTGCGCCTGCCGTCGGGCACCCGCATCGAAACCGCCGCCGCCGATTTCGAACGGATCACCCGCGAAGTGCGCGGCATCATCCCGGCAGATCAGCTGGGCACCGTCACCGACAACATCGGCCTTCCGCTCAGCGCCATCAACACGATCTATTCGAATTCCGGCACGATCGGGCCGCAGGACGGCGACATGCTCATCACGCTGAAGGAAGGCCACGCGCTCACCGACCGGTACGTGGACGAACTGCGCAAAAAGCTGCCGCGCGCGTTTCCGGGCGTGACGTTCGCATTCCTGCCCGCCGACATCACCAGCCAGATTCTGAATTTCGGCTCGCCATCGCCGATCGACGTGCAGATCGCCGGCAAGAACGCCGCCGCTTCGCGCGAATATGCGCACAAGCTGATGGCAAAGCTGGCCCGCATCCCCGGCCTTGCCGACCTGCGCCTGCAGCAGCCCGAACGCGCGCCACAGCTTGATGTGGACGTAGACCGGTCACGCATCGGCCAGTACGGCCTGAGCGAGCGTGACGTCACCACCAGCCTTGCCAGTTCGCTTGCAGGCACATCGCAGACCGCGCCGGTGTTCTTCGTCAATCCGGACAACGGGGTGTCCTACCCGGTGGTGGCGCAGGCGCCCGAATATCAGGTGGGCTCCATCAACGCGCTGGCCGACATTCCGGTCTCCGGCGCGGCGGGCATTCCGACGCAGCCGCTCGGGGCGCTGGCGCAACTCACGCGTTCCAGCACCACGCCGGTCGTTTCGCACTACAACATCCAGCCCGTGCTCGACGTCTACGCCACCACGCAGGGCCGCGATCTGGGCGCGGTGGCGGCAGAGGTCCAGAAGGCGATCGCCTCGCTCGAAAAGGAGCAGCCCAAGGGCGCGACGGTGACGATCCGTGGCCAGTACCAGACGATGAACACGGCCTTTTCCGGCCTTGGTTTCGGGCTGCTGGGCGCGATCTTCCTGATCTACCTGCTGATCGTGGTGAACTTCCAGAGCTGGGTCGATCCCTTCGTGATCATCACCGCGCTGCCCGCGGCCCTTGCCGGCATCGTGTGGATGCTGTTCGCCACCGGCACCACGCTGTCCGTCCCGGCGCTTACCGGCGCGATCATGTGCATGGGCGTGGCCACCGCCAACTCGATCCTGGTCGTCAGTTTCGCCCGCGAAAAGCTGGCCGAGCTGGGCGACGCCACGGAGGCAGCGATCGAAGCGGGGCTGGTGCGCTTCCGCCCGGTGCTGATGACCGCGCTTGCCATGATCATCGGCATGGCGCCGATGGCTTTCGGGCTGGGAGAGGGCGGCGAGCAGAACGCCCCGCTGGGCCGCGCCGTCATCGGCGGCCTGATCTGCGCCACGATCGCCACCTTGTTCTTCGTCCCCACAGTGTTCAGCTTCGTCCACCGCCGCCGCCATGGCGACGAGCAGACCCGTTCGATGGAAATGCAGCCCAGCCATGCTTGATCCTGAAACCACAGTCGCCGAAACCGGACCGTCGAGCGTTACGCTCAGGAAGGTCGGCATCGGCGCCGCCGTCATCGCGATCGCCATCGTCGGCTTCGGCATCGCGTCGCGCATCAGCGCCACCAACGACCTTGAGGCGGTTGCCGCCGATGCGTCCGTGCCGACGGTCAGCGTGATTTCGCCTGCGCAGGCGGGCAGCGGCGACGGGCTGGTGCTGCCGGGAACGGTGCAGGCCTATAACAGCGCGGCGATCAACGCGCGGACCAACGGCTATGTCCGCCGCTGGCTGGCCGACATCGGCGATCGCGTGCAGGCCGGCCAGACCCTGGCCGTGCTCGACGCGCCCGAGATCGACCAGCGGCTGGCGCAGGCCAAGGCCGACTACCAGACCGCGCTGGCCAACCAGCGCCTTGCCGCGACCACATCCAAACGCTGGCACGCGATGCTGGCGCAGGACGCGGTTTCGCAGCAGGAAGCGGACGAGAAGGCAGGCGATCTGGCGGCCAAGACCGCGCTTGCCAATGCTGCGCTCGCCAGTGTGCGCGAACTGAACGCGCTGCACGGGTTCACGCAGCTCTCTGCACCGTTCAGCGGCGTGGTGACAAGCCGTTCGGCCCAGATCGGCGCGCTGGTTGTGGCTGGCAACGCGGCGTCGCAGCCGCTGTTCACCGTGTCCGACGTGCACCGGATGCGCATCTACGTCCGCGTTCCGCAGGTCTATTCTTCGCAGATGCACGCCGGGATGAAGGCGGACCTCAGCCTGCCCGAATTCGCCGACCGCAAGATCGAGGCAACGCTGACCCGCAGCGCCAACTCGGTCGACGCACAGTCGGGCGCGATGCTGGTGGAACTGCAGGCGGACAATGCCGACGGCGCTCTGAAGCCGGGAGCGTTCGCGCATGTGCACTTCGACATTCAGGGCCAGAGTACCGATTTGCGCGTGCCGGGCAGTGCCATCCTGACGACGGAGAACGGCCCCAGCGTCGTCCTTCTGGGCAAGGATGGCCGTGTAACGGTGAAGCCGGTGACGATCGCACGTGACGAAGGCAAGACCGTGCTGATCTCGGTCGGCCTGCGCCGCGGCGACAAGGTCGTCGATTCCCCGCCGGACTCGATCCGCACCGGCGATCAGGTGCGGGTGGCTGCGCCCGATGCGAAGGGAGCCAAGGCCAATGGCTGACCGTCGGCCCGGCAGGACCGGCGCTGCGGCGCTGGCATTGGCGGCGCTGCTGTCCGCCTGCTCGATGGCACCCGAGTATCACGCGCCCGAAACCGCCGCGCCAGCGCAGTTCAAAGAAGTGGCCGGATGGACCGCCGCGCAGCCCCGTGACGAAGAGGGCAGGGGACTGTGGTGGAGCGTCTACGACGATCCCGTTCTTGCCGATCTGGAAGACCGGGCGGCCAAGGCCAGCCCGACGCTGGCCGCCGCGCTGGCGCGCTACGACGCGGCGCGCGCGACGGCGCGGGTCGATGCCTCGGCGCTCTTCCCGCAGATCGGCGTCAACGGGCAGGCTTCGCGCGATCGCGTGTCCGCCAACCGACCGCTCAGCACCGGTTCGGCGCGCGAATATGACAACTATGTCTCCGGGGGGTCGATCGACTACGAACTCGACCTCTGGGGCCGTATCCGCAACCAGGTGAAGGCCGCCGGGGCAGAAGCTGCCGCCAGCGTTGCCGACCTCGCCTCGGCTCAACTCAGCCTGCAGGCGGCGGTGGCGGACGCCTATTTCCGGCTGCGCGGACTGGATGCGCAGGCGCGTGTCCTCGACGAGTCGGTAAAAGCCTTCACCCGCGCTTACGATCTTACCGCCAAGCGCCATGCCGGCGGTGTTGCCTCCGGGATCGACGTCAACCGTGCAGGCACGGTGCTGGGCAATGCGCGCGCGCAGGAGGCGACCATCGCCAACCAGCGCGCGGCGACCGAGCACGAGATCGCCGCGCTGGTCGGCGAAGTGGCGTCGGCCTTTGGCGTGCCCGTAGCCCAGGTCATGCCTGCTCCACCCGCGCCGCCTTCGGCGACGCCGTCCGAACTGCTTCAGCGCCGGCCCGACATTGCCGCCGCCGAACGCCGGGTTTTCGCCGCTAACGCGCGGATCGGGGTGGCTAAGGCGGCGTTCTTCCCCAGCCTGTCGCTGGGCGCGACCGGAGGATGGCAGACGACCAACGGCTCGCTGCTGACCACGCCCAACACTTTCTGGTCGCTGGGGCCGCTTTCGGCGCTGCTCAACGTGTTCGACGGTGGCCGCCGTTCGGCACAGGTCCGCATCTCGCGCGCGGAGTATGACGAGACGGCGGCGGACTATCGCCAAACCGTTCTCACTGCATTCCGACAAGTGGAGGATGCACTGGCAGCCATGCACCACCTGTCCGACGCGTCCGTGGCGCAGAAGGACGCCGCAGACGCCGCCCAGCGCACCAGCGACATCGCCATGTCGCGCTATCGCGACGGTGCATCGGACTATCTGGACGTGGTGACCGCCCAGACCGATGCCCTTGCGGCGGAACGGGCCTACATCACCGTGCAGACACAGCGAATGCAGGCGAGCGTGGCCTTCGTGAAGGCACTGGGGGGCGGTCCTGCCGCTGCGCAGTAGTCCCTATCGCGCGAGCCCGCTTGCCAGCAGCGACGGCAACCGGCGACGCAGCAGATCGACCAGCATGCTCACCTTCGGGGAGAGGTGCTTGGGGCGGGGATAGACCGCCCAGATCGGCTCGTTGTCGGGGCACTCCTCGCCAAGGACTTCCTCCAGCGTGCCTTGCGCGATGGCGGCGGCGGCGTAGAACGCGGGCAGCTGGCACAGCCCCATGCCCGCCAGCGCCGCTTCCAGCACCATGGTGCCGCTGTTGCAGCGCCAGCGCCCTTCGGGGCGGAACGTCTCGCCCCGCTGGAAATGCCAGAGCGAAGCCGACCCGACGAGGCAGTCGTGCTCCTTCAGATCGGCAAGCCTGTTCGGGCGTCCCTTGCGTGCAAGGTACTCCGGCGCCCCGACGGTGACCATAGCCCGCGATGCCACCCGCGTCGCGACAAGGCGCGAATCTTCCAGCAGCCCGGTGCGGATAGCCAGATCGTAGCCCTGTCCGATCAGGTCCACCACGTCGTTGTCGAGGTCGCAGGAAATCGACAGGGCAGGATGCTGCGTCGCATATTCACGCAGGACCGGGCCGATGAAGCGCTCTCCCAGCGTATAGGAGCAGGTGATGCGCAGGTTCCCGCGCGGGGCCCCCTGCGCGGTGACTGCGGCAATCGCATCCTCGCGTTCGGAAATCAGGCGGCTGCCGGTATCATAGAGGATGCGGCCTGCCTCGGTCAGGCTGACGGATCGCGTCGTGCGGTGGATCAGTTGGCTGCCCAGGCGCGCCTCAAGCCGGCTGACCGCGCGGCTCATGTGGGTTACCGAAGCCCCGAACACGCGGGCGGCGGCGGTGAAGCTGCCGCTGCGCGCCACGGTCACGAACTCCTCGATTCCGTCCCAGGCGCCGATCATCTTTTCCACCCTGTTATAATGCTTTTCTCAACAAGCCCATTAACGACAATAAGGCAAGACGCTAGAAGGTCTGCAGCACATATGGAGATGCCCGCATGAAGACCCGCGCCGCCGTAGCCTTCGAGGCGAAGAAGCCGCTTGAGATCGTCGAAGTCGATCTCGAAGGCCCGAAGGAAGGCGAAGTGCTGGTCGAGATCATGGCGACCGGCATCTGCCACACCGACGCCTACACGCTGGACGGGTTCGACAGCGAAGGCATCTTCCCTTCGATCCTCGGTCACGAAGGCGCAGGCATCGTACGCGCCGTCGGCCCCGGCGTGACCAGCGTGAAGCAGGACGACCACGTCATTCCGCTCTACACGCCCGAATGCCGCCAGTGTAAGTCGTGCCTGTCGGGCAAGACCAACCTGTGCACCGCGATCCGCGCCACGCAGGGCAAGGGCCTGATGCCGGACGGCACCAGCCGCTTCAGCTACAAGGGGCAGTCGATCTACCACTACATGGGCTGCTCGACGTTCTCGAACTTCACCGTCCTACCCGAAATCGCCGTTGCCAAGATCCGGGAGGACGCGCCGTTCCAGTCGTCGTGCTACATCGGCTGCGGCGTCACCACCGGCGTGGGCGCGGTCATCAACACGGCCAAGGTCCAGGTCGGCGACAACGTGGTGGTGTTCGGCCTCGGCGGCATCGGCCTCAACGTCATCCAGGGCGCGCGGCTGGCAGGCGCGGACAAGATCATCGGCGTCGACATCAACCCCGACCGTGAGGAGTGGGGCCGCAAGTTCGGCATGACCGACTTCCTCAACACCAAGGGCATGAGCCGCGAGGATATCGTGGCGAAGATCGTGCTGATGACTGATGGCGGCGCCGATTATACCTTCGACGCCACCGGCAACACCGAAGTGATGCGCACCGCTCTGGAAGCATGCCATCGCGGCTGGGGCACCAGCATCATCATCGGTGTGGCCGAAGCGGGCAAGACGATTGAAACGCGACCTTTCCAGCTGGTGACCGGGCGCAACTGGCGCGGCACCGCGTTCGGCGGCGCAAAGGGCCGCACCGACGTGCCCAAGATCGTCGACATGTATATGACCGGCAGGATCGAGATCGACCCGATGATCACCCACGTCATGGGTCTGGAGGAAATCAATACCGCCTTCGACCTGATGCACGAAGGCAAGTCGATCCGTTCGGTCGTGGTCTTCTGATCGGGGGGCGCGGCGATGACTTTGGAGACGGTATCCAGCAACCGCAGCCACGGCGGCGTCCAGGGCGTGTACCGCCACCAGAGCGCGGAAACAGGGACGCCAATGACCTTTTCAGTGTTCGTGCCCGATCATGCGCCGGGCGCGAAGCTGCCGGTGCTGTGGTTCCTTTCCGGCCTGACCTGCACCCACGCCAACGTGACCGAAAAGGGCGAGTTTCGCGAACACTGCGCCCGTCACGGCATGATCTTCGTGGCACCCGACACGTCGCCGCGCGGAGACGACGTGCCGGATGACGAAGGCTACGACTTCGGCAAGGGGGCGGGGTTCTACGTCGATGCGACGCAGGAACCGTGGGTGGCGAATTTCCGCATGCGCTCCTACGTCGAAAGCGAATTGCCTGCACTGCTGGCCCAGCACTTTCCCGCCGACATGGCGCGGCAGGGCATTACCGGCCATTCGATGGGCGGGCACGGCGCGCTCACTATCGCCTTGCGCAACCCCGGGCGGTTTCGCTCGGTCAGCGCCTTTTCGCCGATCGTATCCCCGCTGGCGTGTCCGTGGGGGGACAAGGCGCTGACGGGCTATTTGGGCGCTGACCGCACCTTGTGGCGGGCTTACGATGCCTGTGCGCTGATAGAGGATGGCGCCCGCGTGCCCGACCTGCTGGTGGATCAGGGCACGGCGGACGGCTTCCTCGACGAGCAACTGAAGACGCATCTTCTGGCGCAAACCTGCGAAACGGCGGGGCAGCCGGCAACGATCCGGATGCAGGAAGGCTACGATCATTCGTACTACTTCATTTCCACGTTCATGGCCGACCACATCGCATGGCATGCCGGCCGGCTGACCGCCTGACCTGCGGGCAGCCCTGAAAAGGCAGGGCTGCCCGCTATTGCAGCCGATCCGAAGGCGACCGGGCGGACGCCGATTGCTCGCCATCGCCCGGTTCATCCACGTCCGCTGCGCCGAAATCCGAACGTTGCGTGCCTGTGACGCCCTGTTTTCGGCGTTCCGGCCCTCGTTTTCGTGTTCTGACCCCCATTTCCCGCGCGTCGTCCGCATCCGATGCACTCGGAGCGGTTGCGATTGCGCGTGAATGCCGCCCTGCGCTTCGTAATCTTCACGCAGGGGTATCCCGCCTCGACACCGAGGCCAGGGACGAAGGCAGAGCAACGTGACGAGGGCAGCAAACGACAGCAGGCGGCACTGCGGCACAGTGCACGCTTTTTCAAAGGGAGCCCGGTTCAGATACGGGCTTCTCGGCATGGGCGTCGTCGCGATGTTCGCGGCGGTTCCGGCGCTGGCGCAGGGGGCCGTGCCTCCGATCAGCGACGGAACGACGATCGACCGCGATCGGCTGGACAGACAGGATCCCACGATCCTGCGTCCCGCCGCGCCCGCACACCTTCCGGCAGCGCCTGTCAGTGTAGACGTATCGTCGGCGGTGCAGGTGCGGCTTACGCAGGTACGCTATGAAGGGGCCACGCTGAAGCAGGCTACCCTCGACGCGGCGACAGCCCCGTTCATCGGGGCGGTGTTGGACCGGACCATGCTGCAGAAACTCGCGGACGCAGTGAGCGCCGCTTACGCCAGAAGCGACATCGCATTCTATGCCGTCAGCATTCCCGCACAGTCGGGGGCGGGCGGCGTCCTGACGATCCGCGTCGTCGAAGGGCGCATCGTTCAGTACGCGTTATCGGGTGAAAGCCCCAGCATGCCCAAGCGCCTGATCGATGCGCATGCGCAGCGGCTGATGCGCGAAACGCCGACGCACAAGTCCACCATCGAACGGACCCTGTCGCTGCTACGCGACATCCCCGGACAAACGGTGCAGGCGAAGCTGCGCGGCACTGCAAGAACCGGCGAACTGGCGCTTGATCTCGAAGTAAAGCGCAAGCAGGTGGAGATCGCGCTGAACGTCAACAATCGCGGCGTGTTCAACGTGACGACTGGCGCACAGGCGCAAGTGGCTGTGGCCATCAACGGATTGCTGCGGGAAGGCGACACGACGCGGCTTTCGGGCTATTTGCCCCTGCAGCCCAGCCGCTACCAATTCTACACCGCCAGCCATCAGACCCCGATCGGGTCCAGCGGAACCACCATCGGTGTGACGGGGGCCTATGTCCGGACCCGGACCCGCGACCTCGGCATTCTGGGCGAAGCGAAACAGGCGGGCATCGTCATCGCCCATCCGCTTATCCGCAGCTACAAGCGCAACCTGACGCTGACCGCATCGGTCGATGCGACCAACAGCGACAACTATTACCTGGACACCGCCTTCGGAGGTTTCCGAACCCGCGCCGCGCGCCTTGGGGCAAGCTGGTCCGCGATCGGAAAAACCGGTGGCTACGGCGTGTCCCTTTCGCTCAGCCACGGCTTCGATGGGCTAGGGGCTCGGCCCATCCAAGGCTATTCCCGGCCCGCGTTCCGTAAGGCCAACGTACAAGGTACTTTCGTCAAGGAACTGGGAGCGCGGCTAGCGGGCAAAGTCACGGTCAGGGGGCAGTATAGCCCTGACAGACTTCCCACGACCGAACGCTTCGTGCTCGGTGGCGAGGGCGCTGGTCTCGCATTCCGCGATGGCTTCCTGACTGCGGACAAGGCGGTGGCTGGCGCGGCAGAACTGTCGCTGCGGGTATTGGGACCGAAGAACGCTAGCAGAGGGCTGACCCTGTTCGCCTATGTCGATGGTGCTCTCGCCAATTCGCGGGCGCGACCAGTATATGGAATTGTTGCGCAGGATTTTTCGCTAGCATCTGCCGGCGGAGGCGCAAGAATCACGCCGCTCAGAGGATGGACCGCGACGGCACAGTTGGCAGTTCCAGTCAAGTCACCATTCGATAGAATGAGCCGAAAGGCGCGATTTTTCTTTAGTGTTGCACGAACGCTATAATCGTTTTGCGTAAACGCAAAACCGCGGGCGAAGGGCTGTCATATGCGCAATGTCTGGGAAGTCTGGCCGCAAGCGTTAACCAGCGAGGAATGCGACACGATCGTCGATCGCGCGCGGAAATACTCGGAGGCCGAAGCTACTGTTGGATTCTCGGAATCGCTGCGCAGTGATCTGGCTTATCGAACATCCACGATCCGCTGGTTGGACGCGGCGCGAGAAGTTGATCTGGTTTCGCGCATTCTCAGCTTTGTAACTGCATCCAATCGCACCAACTTCGGCGTCGATATTGTAGCGCCCTATGAAATCCAGTTCACTGAATATCGTGCGACCAACAAAGGTCACTATGACTGGCACCAAGATGTGTGGCTGGAATCGCCCCGGCCTTTCGCCCGCAAGCTGTCGGTGGTCGTCCAGCTCTCAGAGCCCAGTGACTACGAAGGCGGCGATTTCGAGTTCTTCGGCATTCAAAGTCCGGGTGCCACGTTCGCGGCCAGAGGAAGCCTCCTCGTTTTTCCATCGTTCCTGCAGCACCGGGTTTTGCCTGTAACAGGAGGCCTTCGCCGCAGCCTGGTGACGTGGGTCGAGGGGCCGAACTGGCGCTAGGCAGAGGTAGTCTGGGCCAAGGCTAACAGGCCGCCCAGCCGCCTATCCATTTCACCCAAACGCCGTAGTTTCAGAGCGGACCGTTCGCCGGGTTGGTCTTGCGCAACGTCCGCGTAAGTGGAGCGCGGCTTACGATACCCAGCGCCCGCAACCCGCAAAACAAATGCAGACTGCGTGACACCGAACATCTCTGTACCGCCCGCCCATGCCTTACTGGTCCGTGTCGAGCAGCGCGCGAGTTGCCCGAGGCAGGACGCGGTTTGGCGGCCCTACTGCGGCCGGTACACTTCTCCAGCCCCGGGGCAATCTTCCCATCAGCGATCATGTCCGTGTTGGCTGCTTCGCTCTTCGTCATATCTCACCTTGCGCAACACCAGCGCTGCTCCGCGCAAAGCGGCGGTAGGAGGCAGGCAGGAATGAAAAAAGGCGCTGAAAATGCTGGTGGTGAGGTGGGATGCGCCGCAAGGTTACGTAAATGAACTTAAGCCCGCTTTGATGCCAGTTCGGCTGGCATCGTGCCGCCGCCGCCGCCACGATCAAGGGCATCGGGCCATGCAACAAGGCCCCGCGACATGTGGAGGACTATCTTGCGGCATGCCATTTCGGACCCGATGACCCGCGCCATTCTGGCAGTCATGACAGTTGGCGCTGCATTAGGAGTGTTAGCGTCCCCAGCCTCGGCGCAGACCTATGAGGCAGATGCGCGTTCCGCCGGGCAGGCAGCCATAGGCGCAGCGCTCGACACGGTGAGAGAACCTGCGGGCGGTGTCTATCGGCCGCTCCTAAACAGCCTCGATGCGCTGCCGGATGCCGCGGCGCGTGCAAATGCGCTGGGGCAATTGACCCCGGCGGCCTACCGCCTGATGCCGCGTCTGTCGGTGCAGTCGATGGATGCCACCGACCGCGACATTCGCGGCTACCTGGCGCAGCGCCGCGAACTGGCGCTGGACGCGTCCGCAAATGTGCCGACAAGCGGCGACCGCACGATCAACGCCATGGTCAGCTATGGTCTGAAGCAGGGGAACTACAAGGCGAGGCTGGATCGTCCCCGCGCCAATTTCGACAGCCGATCCATCCGCGCCGGGTTCGATGTCTCGCTGGTTCCCGGCCTGATCGTGGGCACGTCCATCGGCATCGACGGGATCGATGCCAACCTGGATCGCGGCCAGCAGCCGCGAAGCACGCTGTTCAATGCCAACATCACGCCTTACGCCAGTTACACCAACGGCAGGTTCTACGTCGATGCGACGGCAGGATACACGCGCAGCTGGTACAAGCTGCGTCGTCAGGTCAGTTTCACCGGTTTCGGCGACCGGCTGCAGTCCGGGCCGAACGGCGATAACGCCGCGGCAACGGCGGAGGCCGGTGGCATCATCAAGCTCGGCGTCCTTCGGGCGCAACCTTTCGCCGGGCTTCATTACCGTTATGCCGATCTTGGCGGCCTTGTCGAAAGCGGCGGTACGGCGGCGCTGGCCGTCGCCAGGTTCAAGACCGAATCCGTGCGCAGCAGCCTGGGTCTTCGAGCCTCGGCCACTTTGGGTCAGGGCGCATGGAAGCTTCGGCCCAGCGTGGAGGCGCAATGGCAACGGGAACTGCGGTCGCGCCCGGAAAGCCGGATCGAGGCAGTGTTCCTCTCGGGCGGGATACCGATCTTCACGATCCCATCGACCCATTACGACCGCGATGGTGCGGTCGTGGGGGCAGGGATCAGTGCAGTGCATGGCGAACGTACCGCGCTGCGTCTTTCCTACTCGGGCGAGTTCGCGAATGACCGCCGCATCCATGCCTTTGCAGTCACGGCGAACCATCGCTTCTGAAGCGTCGGCGTCCGAACGTATCGCGATAGAGCCGATCTGAACATAGTTCGGCGGGGCGGCCCGGATTACCTTCCGCTATGACGGGTCCACGGGTCATGGCAGCAGGGGACATGCGATGGGTAGCTTTGTTCGCGACATTCTGACGACGCTGTCTTACGAGCCGGATCCGGCCGAGGCCTTGCGCGTCGAAGGGGAAGAGCTGTCGCGCCTGGATCAGCGGCTGGCTGGCTTTGCGCAAGGGGGGGGCCGGGGACGCACTGCGGTATCCATCCGGCCTGCGGACTGTTCCGTCTGGGATGGCAATCCGCGCGACCAGCCTGGGCTTTCACCCGAAAGCTGCCGCTCGCTGATCGAATCCATAGCGCAGGAAGACGGCAACCGCATTCCGGTGCTGATCCGCCACAACCCGCCCGGTTCGGACCTGCCGTATCAGCTGCTGGTCGGCAGCCGCCGGCGTTTCGCGGTCGATTGGCTCAACCACAACGGAAGGCCTGAAATCCGCCTCAGCGCCATGATCGTGGACCTCAGCGACGAGGAGGCGTTCAGGCTTGCCGACATCGAAAACCGCGAGCGGCAGGACATCACCGAGCTTGATCGCGCGCGCAGTTATCAAAGCGCCGTCGATCGGTTCTATGGCGGCGTGCAGTCGCGCATGGCTGAGGCGCTCAACCTGTCGAACAGCCAGCTCAGCCGCCTGCTGTCTCTGGCGCAGATGCCTGACACCGTGGTCGATGCATTCGCCACGCGAGAAGAACTGCGCGTGCGCCATTCCGAAGTCCTGACGCCACTTCTGCGCCGCCCTGAGCAGCGCGAACGGCTGCTTGTGGCTGCTGCTGCCATCGGGCAGGAACAACAGCGCCTTGCCGCCGCCAACGAACGCATGATCCCTGCGGCAACCGTGCTGACCCGGCTGAAGCAGGCCGCTGCCGAAGGCGCCCCGGGCCGGGGCAACGATATGGCGGTCATTCTGGGAGATTCCCGGCTGGGCAGGTTGCGCCCCATCAAGGACGGCTTGTCGGTGGAACTGACGATCGCCAATGATGCGGATCTAGAGCAGGTTCTCACAGCGCTGCGGGCGGCGGTGATGGATGGCCGCGCGCGACTCGTCGAGCCTGCAGACGATACGGTTGAAGAACGCGCCGAGGATTGACGCACAGGGCTCGCGTCCAAGGCCGGTCGACGCGATTGCGGCTATAAATCACCTTCACTCCGGTTCCATGGCCCTCTTCCAGGCGCAAACCCCGTTTGCATGCTGGAGGGGGCCTTTTCACATCCTGACGCGGAGCTGCCGGGCCTGATGCCGGCTGAAACGGCTTTCCAGAGGTGTTTTGCTTGCTCCACCGGGAGGTTTCCAGAGCCGCCAACTTCATTGCTCCATTCCACCGCAAGCCTGCCGCCGGGACGGCTGCTTCTGCGCGCGATGTGCTCTCCGGCATGTGCCTAAGCCTGTGCTTACTGGGCAATTCATGGAGGACAACACGATGCAACGTAAACTCCCGCGCCGGTCGACAAGGCATATCCTGCTATGTGCGACGGCCATCCCGCTGCTGCTGCTTGGAGCCTGCGCCGACGGCGTAGGCTTTCGCGTAGGCGCGGGCGGCGGCGGCTCTCCGTCCGGTCCCTCGGGGCCATCGGGGCCGAGCGGTCCTTCCGGGCCTAACGGCCCGACTGATCCGAGCGGCCCTGGAGGTCCGACTGGCCCCGGAGGTCCGACTGGTCCCGGAGGTCCGACTGGTCCCGGAGGTCCGACTGGTCCCGGAGGTCCGACTGGTCCCGGAGGTCCGACCGGTCCCGGAGGTCCGACTGGTCCCGGAGGTCCGACCGGTCCCGGAGGTCCGACCGGTCCCGGAGGTCCGACTGGTCCCGGAGGTCCGACCGGTCCCGGAGGTCCGACCGGTCCTGGAGGTCCAACCGGTCCCGGAGGTCCGACTGGTCCCGGAGGCCCGACTGGTCCCGGAGGCCCGACTGGTCCTGGAGGCCCGACTGGTCCTGGAGGCCCGACGGGCCCAACCGGCCCGACCACCAGCTATACCGGCCCGGCAGCGGGCGTGAGCGTTGGCGGCACACCCATTCTTGGTCCCAGTGGGTCGGGTACGTTGATCGACGTGAATGTGAACCCGGACACCGCCACGCCGAACGGTGGATCGCTTGCGGTCGATGTTCTGACGGGTAGCGGCAACGTGGTCAGCGTCGCGCTGCCGACCACCACGCAGCAGGCCCAGAACGCGCTGGCGCCTGTTGGTTCGCTCACCGGCGCTCTGCTGGGGGATCAGGTCGGCTCGGCAGTTACGCAAGTGACGAACGGCCTTGCGCCGACGGTTGCCGGCGTGACTTCCACCGTTAGTCAGGTGACCACGCCGATACTGGGCACAGTGGATGCGGTGCTGGCGCCGGTCGTCGGGAACAACGGTCTGCTTGCCCCCGTCACCGGGCAACTGGGCGGCCTGATCGACGGCATCACCGGAAGCCTTCCCGGAAACGGCGGTGCCGCAGCACCGTCCTATACCGGGCCGCTGCTCGGCGTCGATCTGGGCAACACGGTCCTGACCGGGCCGAGCACCAGCGGCACGCTGGCAGGCGTCAACGTCCTGTCGGATAATCCCGGCCTCGTCTCCGGACAACTGGTGACGGCGGACGTCCTTGCCAACGGAAACGTTCTGGACGTCACCCTGCCAACTACGGCAGCAGGCGTCGCGCAGGGGCTTGCCCCTGTCGGCAACCTCGTTGGCGCGGCACTGGGCGCACAGGTGGGCGCTGGCGTCACGCAACTGACCGAGGGCGTGTCTCCGGTGCTGGCACCGGTTACAAGCGCCGTCGATGCGGTCGTGTCCCCTGTGCTTGGCACGCTGAACGGTACGTTGGGCCAGGCGGTCGGCGGGGTCGGATCGGGCGAGGCCGGAGGATCCGTCCTGGCGCCGGTGACCGGCGTCGTCGGCAGTCTGCTTGGCGGTGTTACGGGCGGCACCGGTACGGGCGACGTGCTTGCCCCGGTGACCGGCGTAGTCGGCGGCCTTCTGGGCGGCGGCGGCCAAAGCGGTGCGGGAAGCATCCTAGCTCCCGTCACCACCGTAGTGGGCAGCCTCGTGACCGGGGCAGGCAGTGAGGCGGGCGCGGGATCGGTGCTTGCACCGGTCACGGGCGTAGTCGGCGGACTGCTTGGCGCGACAGGAGGTGGCACTGGCGGCTCCGGGGCTGGGGGCCTTCTTGCTCCCGTCACGGGCGCGGTGTCGGGCCTTCTGGGCGGCACCGGCACGGGTGCCGGATCAGGTGGCGCGGGTACGGCCCTTGCTCCCGTGACCGGACTGGTCGGGGGGCTGCTGGGGGGCGTCTCGGGACGCTGAACCGATAGCGGGCGTGTCCGCCGAACGTTGCCCTCTCCCTGGGCGGACACGCTGCAGCCCGACCTCGAACGACGAGGCGGGTGGGAAGGGGGCGGCCCTGCCGTGGGCCACCCCCTTTTCCGATCTGATTGAGGGCTTTTCTGTAGCAGGGGAATGTCATGACCGAAGATACCAGCCGTGCACGCGACCTCCTTCGTATCGCTTTGGAATTGCTGCAGGATGATGAGGCTCTGGTGGCCGCAGCAATGATCTCGGGCGCGATCAGCGTTCTGGACGCAGGTGCAGGATCGGGCGCAAGATCGAAGGCCGATTTTCGTCCGTTGACCCTGCCGCGTCTGGCAGTGAGGGACTATCGCAGCTGCGCTTGACTGCTGCACGGTTACGTATTGCTGCTTACGGGGGATTATTCTCAGCCGTTATTGATTTGGAAACTGGAAACAACCTAAGTGGTATCAATTAAGTCCGGATTGAAGAAGTCCAGGCTTGGAGGGGGAAAGAAGAGAGACGTTGCATGAGCAACAATGAGGCCGTGGTGCTGCTGATCGACGATGTCAGTGCGATCGTCGAAGAGCTGCTGACCTTCATGGAACTTCACGGAATCCCCGCGGTCGGGGTGTCCAACCTCGACCAGGCGATTGCCGCGCTCGAGGCGCATCCCGCCATCAGGGTTCTGGCCTGCGACGTGCGACTGGGACATGAATCCGGCCTGTCGATTGTCTCTCGCGTGCGGGAACATGCGCAGCTTGGCAGACGGGACTTTCGCTTTCTCTTCATGACCGGGGACCAGATCACGGCAGACATGGACGCAGCCACGCCCGATTATCTGGTTCTGACCAAGCCGGTGCAGCCACAACTGCTGATCGGCACGCTTCTCCAGATGCTGGGCGAAGCTGCCGTAGAGGAAGGGGGCGTCCAGTGAAGCCCAACGAAATCACCCAGCGGGACATCGACAAATGGACCCGCGGCGGGCCTGACAGCGCGATGTGCCAACCGACCGAGCGCGACGCTTTCCACGCCGACACGGACAGCGACCGTGCCGAGGCTTGGCGACAGTTCGACACCATCGCCGCCAGGGCCCGGCTCGCGGATCTGGGGGAACAAAGCTCTGCGCTGGCGCACGAATTGCGTCAGCCGCTGTTCTCGATCGCTATAGCCAACGAAAATCTGCGCATGATGCTGGCGCTGGGAACCGGAAAGCAGGCGCAGATGGCCAAGGCCGTTGAACGCATTGCCGAGCAGGTTCAACGCGCACAGACCATCATCGACCACACGCTGGCCTACGCTTCGGGGAACAGCCTGGGCAAGGTCAGTTCGGATCTGGGCCTGACGGTAGGGAACGCCGTTCGGTTCCTGCGGCCGCTGTTCGACGCCAGCGGCATAGAGATCGACGATCGCGATGCCCGTGTGCGCGCCGAAGTGGGCGTTTGCCAGATAGAGGCGGAGCAGGTTTTCGTGAACATCCTGCGCAATGCAGTGGAGAGTATCGAGGCACGTCAGGAAGGCGGCTGGGCCGGTACGGGGCGCATCGTCATCCGCTGTGACGTGGGGAACGGCCGGGTGCTGTGCCGGATCAGCGATAATGGCGGTGGCCTGTCGAAGGATCTTGCGGGCTCGGCGTTCGAGCCGTTCTTCACCACCAAGCCGCGCGTGGGAACGGGGCTGGGCCTGCACATCTGCAGGCAGGTTCTGGGGAAGATCGATGGGCGGGTCAGTCTGGATCCCGGCGAAGCGGAGGGTGCCTGCGTAACGATCGACCTGCCGCTGCTGGGCCAGACCGGATAAGCCGTCAGAGATCCTGCCGTCCAAGACGGATGACGAACCGCACCGGTTGACGGCTGCGCACTACGCAGCGAAAATCGCCCAGGGTATCCCGGGCAACCTGCTGCACCAGCCATAGAGTGGCTTCGTCGATCCGGCGGGCCGGGATCGGCTGCCCCTCATCATCGATGCATTCCACGGTCAGCACGACATGTGCGGGCGTGGTCTTGGCGTGGAGCAGCACTTCGCCCCGCTGCTTGGCGCCGTTCGGGCCCAGGAAGCTGCCGAAGGCACTCAGCAGCGCGGCCACGGCCATCATCTGCAGCGCGCCGTACTGGGCAGGTACCAGTTCATCCAGGGCGTTGCCGCGCATGTTCACGGTGACGCCGTAATGGCGGACGTTTGATCGGGTGGTGGCGATCGCGCAGTCAAGCGCGCTGCGCACGGTCAGCGGCCGGTCGCCTTCACGCCCGTCGCGCCCAAACCAGCGAAACAGGCTGAGGATATGGGCCGCTCCTTCGGTATGGCTTGCGATGCGGGCCACGCGTTCCTGAATCTGGCGGCGGCTTTCCTCGTCGATCTCAAGCCGACCGACGATATAATCCATGTTGGCGTTCGCCATCGAGATCACATTCAGCGGTTGCGCCAGATCATGCAGCATCCCGCTGGTGATGCGACCAAGCAGCAGATCACGCGTGACTTCGACCATGCCGCCTTCCCCCCAGGCCAGCAGCCTTGCGTCCACCACTGCCAGATGGCGCGCGATACCGGCCCCTATGAACGCGGCACATAACGAAGCCATGATGGCCAGCGGTACATGGACAGGAGCGGGAGCGTGGAAGCTGGCGGCCAGGCACAGCGCGCCCAACGCCATCGCCATTGGCCAGGACCAGCGTGGAGCATTCAGCAGGGCAGGCACCATCCGACGTGGCAGCAGCGCCGCCAGACACAGCAGCGCCACGTCCGTCCAATAAAACGCTGAGCTGCCGATGCCGGGGCTCCACAGCAGCCCGGACAGCAGGACCACGATTGCGCCGATCGTAAGCGCGGGGTGACGCAGGATCAGCAGCGCCCCTGCCGAGGACGCCGCAATAGCTCCGGCGCCAGACGTCTCGGTGGCAGTGAGCCCCAGGACGGTCGCGCAAAGCGCCATGACGGCAGGATAGAGCTTAACGGCATCGTTCCCCCCTCGCAGGCCCAGAGAACCAACAGAACGGGTTATGAGCGGGCACTCCAGGCACGGCCGGCCCGGCTGATATCGATCCTGCTGCCGGTGATATGCCCAGCAAGCAGCAGCCTCCTGTACGAGCGTGTCGTTGCCATCCTAATCACCATCTCCAGACCATCGTTGCGCCGATGGTTGCATAAGCAGCCAGCAGGGGCGTTGCTCCCACATGAAGCGCGCAAGTCCTTGCTGCCATCGCGAAATGTCTCTGCGAATCTGCGGGATATGAGCCATCGACGCGCGCAAGTCGACAACCCATGCGCGCATTTTGAAAGTTATTATTTTTAATGCCGGGCTTCAGTTCGCAAATGAGGAAAAGAACCAAAGCGAAGGTTACTTGAATACATGAACTTGCGGGCAGAAACCTGCATTCCGGGGCAATTACATACATAGGTTAATGTGCGGAGTTCTGCGTGCCAAAACACAACCGCCGCCCGCCGGATGATCCCTTCGCTTCGGCTTTTTCTCCATGAACGGCTGAATCCACACCGCGCTATCATTCAGGAATGAAGGCGATCCTGTCCCGGCAAGGCACGGTTCGGCTTTTTGGGGGCACTCTGGGCTGTGCTCCGTTGCGTAAGCGCAATGGCAAGAGGGGAATTGCATGCGCCTGGGTTCGAAGGCGAAGCTGACGATAGCCGCGGGGCT
Source organism: Novosphingobium gossypii (assembly GCF_050433305.1). Lineage (NCBI taxonomy): Bacteria > Pseudomonadati > Pseudomonadota > Alphaproteobacteria > Sphingomonadales > Sphingomonadaceae > Novosphingobium > Novosphingobium gossypii. Next base: position 199,350 of record NZ_JBNPXM010000008.1, read on the forward strand.
GGTTGCGGCCACGACGTTCGGCGTGCTCGGCATTCGCGAACTTGGACGATCCGCTACACCGCGCGCAGCACCGGTGCAGGGTATGCCTGCGGGGGCGTCGCAGCCGACTGGCATCGTGCTCGCCACGACGACGCGCGCTGTCCGGATCGGCGAGACGATCACTGCCGACATGATACGTAATGCCCCTTATGATGCAGCCAGGTTTCCTGGCGCGGCTACACCTGCCGAAGTCATCGGTCGGGTGGCGACGCGCGACATCGGCGCCAATCTGCTGATCCCGCGTGAAGCGTTGCAGCAGGAAGGCAAGCTGGCCATCCGCGTTCCGGTAGGAATGCGCGCGATCAGCATCGACACGACGGCGGAAATCGCCGTCGCCGGACAGGTACGCCCCGGAGACCGCGTGGATGTTCAGGTCGTCTACCCCGGAGAAGACGCCATCGGCGGCGCACGGGGCAGCGGTCGCAGCCGCTCCAGCACGCTGCTGCAGCTTGTGCCTGTCCTTGCGGTAGGTGAAGTGGTGGTCGGCGAAGCGGTCAAGGATGGCGTCACCGGCGCGGTTTCGGCTCCGCCCCCTCCTGCGCGTAATCTCACGCTGGCGCTCACCCCGCAGCAGGTTTCCGAACTCTCCCTCGCCAAGAGCACCGGGGCGCTCTACCTGTCGCTGCGCAATCCCGAAGACAAGCAGGAAGTGGCGACCGCGCAGGTGGCGTCCGTGCTTGAAGCGCCGTCGGCAGCGGCACGGCCCGCCCCCATGGCCGTCGCCGCAGCGCCGCCGCCGCGCATGGCGGCCCCGCCGCCGGCACCCAGGCCGCGCAGGACGGCGCCCGCGCCGCACGCCATCGAACTGGTCGTGGGCGGCAACAGCGAAACCATCTATTCGGGGAGTGGCGGGCAATGAAGGCGCTGATCGCAACCGGGCTTTTCGCCTGCTCGGCGCTGACGTCCGTCGCCGCTGCGGCACAGGACCAGCGGACCCTGCAGGTGGACGAGGCGCGGACCCTGAACTTCACCCGCTCCATCGCCCGCATCGAAGTCAGCCGCGACAACGTGATCGCGGTTTCGGCCCCAACCGCGCAGTCGCTGCGCGTTTCGGGGAAAGGCGCGGGCGACGCGGCGCTCAACGTCTATGCGTCCGACGGGTCGATGATCGGGCAGACGCTGTTCCATGTCGATCCGCCGCCGACCGCGTATTCCACTGCGTCCGGGCCGCTGCGCGCGGGGGAAAAGGTGGTGGCAGTCGATGTGCAGTTCGCTGCCGTCTCTTCTTCAACGCTGAAGGCGCTGGGGTTCAGCTTTGCCAAGCTTTCGGGCGACATACAGGGCGCGCTGATCCCGTCCAGCACGCTCAGCAACTATTCGTTCGGCGGAACGGGCCTCAGCGTCGATGCCTCTGCACCGATCCAGAGCGCCTTCAACCTGTTCCTGTCCAGCCGCAACCGGGGCATCGGGGCGGTATTGAGCGCACTGTCTTCCAACGGTCTGTCCGAACTGCTGGCTCAGCCCACCCTGCTGGTTCGCTCGGGCGAGCAGGCGAGCTTCCTAGCCGGCGGCGAGTTTCCGGTGCCCGTGCCGCAGAACACCGGCGGCAACGGCAACACCATCTCGATCCAGTACAAGGAATTCGGCGTGCGTCTTTCGGTGACGCCCTATGTGCTGAGCGACAGCAACATCGTGCTGAAGCTGGCGCCCGAAGTCAGCGAACTGGATTACAACAACGGCGTTCAGCTGCAGGGCTACACCGTTCCCGGCATCCGCCGTCGGTCCACCGAAACGACGGTGGAGCTTGGCAGCGGCCAGAGTTTCGTGATCGCCGGGCTGAACTATTCCAACAGCTCCGTCACCAAGGACAAGGTGCCGTTCCTGGGCGACATTCCGGTGCTGGGCGCCTTCTTCAAGCGGCAGCAGAACCAGAAAGAACGCCAGGAACTCATCATCGTCGCCACGCCGCGGCTGGTTGAGCCGGAAGCGGGCAAGCCGACGCTGGCGACGGTCAACACGGCGATGGATCCCGGCATCGGCAAGATGATCGTCGGCAACGACGGCGTCGAACAGAGCATCAAAACTTTCGGCGTGGTGAGGCGCTGATATGGCACGTATCCACCTTCTTTCGATCGACCGCGCGCTGGCCCAGCGCATCACCGACGCCATGGGTGCCCATGTCACGGTGGAAATGGCGCAGTCGCTGGACGATGCCGAGTTCGACGGGCCGGGCATCGTCGTCATCGACCACGCGTCCATCCCGGCGGAACGCGCCATGGCCTCAGTCATCGCCGAAGTCGCGCAAGTGGCGCCCGGGCGCGCGGTGGTGCTGGCGACGGAGGACATGTACGCAGGTCACGTCCTGCAGGCGATCCGCTCCGGCGCGACGGATGTGCTACCGCGCGGCGCGGTGGCCACGGAAATGCACGAGATTCTCTCGCGCGTGCTCAACTCCTCTCTGGCAAGCCAGGGGCGGCTAGGACGCTTCACGCTGGTGCTGGGGACGGATCGGGATGCCACCGCCGTGCTGGCGACCGACATGGCGCTGGCGCACAGCATCGATGGAGCGGCCACGCTGCTGATCGACTGCACCCTGCCCAGCAGCACCGCGGAGGCTTACCTCGACCTCAAGGTGGATTACGGCGTCGCCTCGGCGATTTCCGACATCGATCGCATGGACGCCAGCCTGCTTGCCGACGCGTTGGTGCGCCACGAACGGACGGGCCTGTCGCTGCTAACGCTGGACGGCGGCACCGGGGCCGAGCCGGTGGGGATCGGGCCCGCCGATATCGTCGGCCTGATCCAGCTCCTGCGCGCAAGCTGCAGCCATGTCGTGCTGTGCGGCGGGTCGTTGCGCAACGGCGGTCTGCTGCGCGAACTGGCATCGCAGGCGCAGAGCGTCGAAGTGGTCTGCAGCCAGTCTATCCGCGAACTGGATGCCACCCGCCGCCTGCTTGACCGGGTGACGCTGGATACTGCCAGCGCCCAGCGCCTGCGGCTGCTGGTGTGGGAACACGATCCGCGCATCCTGCTCGACGGGCGGCGCATGGCCGATGCACTGGACATCGACACGCTGCTGGGCATCCCCGTCGACCGCGTGCGCCAACGCAATGCGCTGAACGCCGGGCGACCGATGATGATCGAGCGCGATGGCGGGGCCTATGCACAGGCCATCCGCCGCGCGTGCGGGATTTCCGCGCAGGCCAAGCCATCGACCTTCGGCATCGACAAGATGCGCCGTGCGATCCTGCGTTCCGTGGAGCGCACTGCATGAGCCTGCTCACCAACGATTTCATTCCCGGCGAAGGCGGCCCTGAACCCCGGCGCAAGGCCGCCATCGCCCAGCCCGCCGCCCAGCGGATGAGCGACAGCTACCAGGCGGTCAAGGCGATCACCTGCGCACAGGTGATTGAGCAGCTTGAGGCGCAGGGCGCCACGGCTGAGGCGCTGGACCGTCGCGCGCTGCGCAACGAGATCGAGCAGGTCATCAACAGCCGCAGCCGCCGCGGACAGCTGGCGCTCAACAGCGCGGAACGGCTGCTGCTGATCGAGGATGTGGAGGACGAGGTCGTCGGCCTTGGCCCGCTGGCGCCGCTGCTGCGCGACGGGACCATCGACGACATCATCGTCAACGGCCCCGGCACCATCTACGCAGAGCGCGGCGGGCTGCTGGAACGGGTGGAGATGCGCTTTCGCGACGACGCGCACCTGATGAACATCATTCAGCGCATCGTCGGCCCCATCGGCCGCCGCGTGGACGAGGCTACGCCTTACGTCGATGCCCGCCTGCCTGACGGATCGCGCGTCAACATCGTCATCCCGCCCATCGCGCTGGACGGGCCGCTGGTGTCGATCCGCAAGTTCCGCCTTCAGGCGCTGAGCGTCGAGGACTGCGTGGCCGGCGGTGTCATGAGCCAGGCGATGGCCGCCTACCTGACCAGCGCGGTGCGCTCGCGCCTGAACATCCTGATCTGCGGCGGCACCGGGGCGGGCAAGTCCACGCTGCTCAACGTGCTTTCCAGCTGCATCAGCAACAAGGAACGCCTCGTCACGATCGAGGACGCCGCCGAACTGCAACTGCGGCAGGAGCACGTCGTTCGCCTTGAAACGCGCCCGCCCAATGTCGACGGCAGCCGCGAAGTCAGCGCCCGCGATCTCGTGCGCAACGCCCTGCGCATGCGGCCCGACCGGATCATCCTGGGCGAAGTTCGCGGCGTGGAGGCGGTGGAGATGCTTCAGGCCATGTCCACCGGCCACGACGGTTCCATGGCGACGTTGCACGCCAACACTCCGCGCGATGCCCTGTCGCGCATAGAGATGCTGCTGGGCTTTGCCGGGCAGCAGAACGACGTGCGCGCGGTGCGCCGCTTTGTGGCAAATTCGATCCACGTCATCGTCAACATCCAGCGACTGGCCAACGGCGCCCGCCGCATCACGTCCGTCGCGGAAGTGACGGGGGTGGAGGGCGAGGCCTATACGCTGAACGAACTGTTCCACTTCGAGGAACATCCGCCGATGTCGGGCGAAGGGCTGCATCGAACCATGTCGCCGCGGCCCTATCACGCTGCCCGGCTCAAGGATTACGTGATGCCGGTGCTGGACGAGGCATCCGGCAGCGTTGCCGGTTCCGGGGAGGCCACGGGATGGTGAAAGGGGGCGCCTACCTTCTGCTGGCGCTGCTCATCATCGGCGCCATGGCATGGCACTGGCTTTCGGAACGCAAGCGCGACCGGGTGGTGCTGGACCGGCGGCTGGAGGCGATCGCCGCGCCCGATGCCGCGCCGGTGCGCCCGATCATCGCCGTCACCGTGCCGGAACGCATGGCACCGCTGCTGGCGCAGGCGCAGGTCGAACTGACCGTCTCCGCTCTCCAGACACTGATCGGCGTGATGCTGCTGGCGACGCTGGCGGTGCTGCTGCTGTTCGGCCCCGCCGCTGCGCTGGTGCTGGTCGTCGGGCTGCCGCTGGCAGCGCTGTCGTGGTTGCAGGGTCGCGCGCGCAAGCGGATCGATGCCCTGACCGAGGCGTTGCCGCTCTATCTCGACGGTGTGCGCCAGCTCCAGGCGGTGGGCAATTCGCTGTCGCAGGCGCTGACACGCGCGCTGGCCGATGCGCCTGACGCCGTGCGCAGCTACTTTGCGCCGGTCGGCCGCCGCCTGGCGATGGGTGCGCCGGTTGCGGAAACGCTGCAGCAGTTGGCGGACCGGCTGCAGGTGCCCGAGGTATCCATGATCGCCGCCGCCATCCGCACCAACCTGCGTTATGGCGGGTCGATCGCGACAGTTTTCAGCAACCTTGCCAACATCCTGCGCGAACGCGTGCGGATCCGGCGCGAATTGCAGGCCGCAACGTCCGAGGCCAAGGTCAGCGCCCGCGTGCTGATCGCCATGCCGCTGCTGGCGATGACCCTGCTGGTCGCAATGAACCGCGCCTATATCGAGTTCTTCTTCGACGATCCGCGCGGACGCACGATGGCGCTGGTGGCGATCGTCATGGAAGTGCTGGGCATCGCGATCATCCGCCGCATGCTGAGGCTGGCGTTCTGATGTCCGGCTTGCTCGCCCTCCTTTCGTTCATGGCCGCGCTCGCGGGAATCGCGGTCGCGCTGGTGGGGCTGCGCTGGCTGCAGGTAGACGCGCGACTGGGCGCGCGGATCGACGGGCAGGCGGCGATCGGAACGGGTGCGCCACGCGGCTGGAAGAATCTGCGCGCGCCGCGCGCGCTGCTGGCGCGAGGGCGGGACCGGGACGAGATCGAGAAGCGCCTTCGTGCCGCCGGGTACTTCGAACCCGGCGCGATGGACGTCTTCGTCGCCCTGCGGCTGGCCGCGACACTGGCGGTGATGGTCGCCTCGCTGGTCACCTGCTTCCTCGTCACCGGCAATCCGCTGCGCCCGATCTTCCCGACCTTTGCGCTGACAGGGCTGACCTACATCGGCGCGAAGTACGTCCTGCAGATGCGCGCTGCCTCTCGCGAGCGGGTGCTGACGGCAGAGTTTCCCTTCCTCCTCGATCTGATGCTGATGATGCTGGAAAGCGGCGTGTCGCTGGATCAGTGCTTTCGCGGCATCGCGCGCGACGAGCGGGTGGCCGTGCCCAACCACGCCCGGCTGGTGGCGATGCTGGTGGAGGATCTGGATCGCGGGCAGGACTATCAGGTCGCCTTCGATCGCTGGGCAACCCGCGTGAACGTGCAGGGATCGCGCGAATTGGCCGCGCTGCTCCGCCAGTCGCTGTTTCAGGGCATGGAACTGGTGCCCGCCCTGCGTGAGTTCATCCGCGAATTTTCCCAGCGCCGCGTCGCCCGCGCGCGTGAGGCGATCGGCAAGATCACCGTGCGGATGGTGGTGCTGATGCTGGTGTTCTTCATGCCCGCTCTGTTCATCGTGCTGGCCGGTCCGCCGGTGGCCGCGATCCTCGATTCCCTGCGGAGTACCGGAAAGTGACGCGACACCTTCTGCCCCTCGGCGTCCTGCTTCTGGCGAGCGTCGCCGCAGTTCCTGCATTCGCCGTCGATCGCACGGCTGCGGTGCAGGAAGAGAACTCCACGCGCACGCTTTACCTCACACTGATCCGGCAGGCACGCGACGATGGCCGGGCGCGGGCGGCGCTGGCCTATCTCGACGATTTCGACCGCCAGCATCCGGATGACCGTGACGCGCGGGTGCTGCGGGTCAACTGCCTCCTGGACCTCGGCCAAGTCGAGGCCGCGCGCACAGCGCTGGGTCGGATCGCCGCGAACGACCGCAGCGGTGCGGCCCTGGCAGTGCGCGGCCATGTGCTGGCGGCAGAGGAGCAGTGGCCGCAGGCGGCGGTGCAATACGCGGCGGCGCTTCAGGCCAGCCCTGCCGATCCTTTCATCGCCAACGCGCTGGGCTATGCCCGCCTGCGCTCCGGCCTGACGGCGCAGGCTGTCGAGACGCTGCGTTCTGCGCACGACCTTGTGCCGGATGACGGGACAGTGCGCAACAACCTGATTCTGGCGCTGACGCTGAACGGTCGACTGGGAGAGGCGGACGCCCTGCTCGCCCGCATTCCCGACGCCAAGGCCAAGGCCCGGCTTCGCGGACAGATCGCACGGGAAGCGGCGCGCATTGCCGCTGCAGGAGGCGCCATGATGCGTGCCGGATCATGACCGTCGTGGCGGCAGTCATGCGGCAGGCCCGCCGGCTGCGGCGCAACGAGCGCGGCGCGATCGCGCCCGCCGTGGCCGTGCTGGGCGTGCCGCTGCTGCTGTCCGCCGGGTTGGCGCTGGACGTAGCGCTCTATTACAGTGGCAACCGCGAACTGCGGGTGGCGACCGAAGCCGCTGCGCTGGCAGCGGCCATGAATCCCGCTCAGGCCGAAGCGCGCGCGCGCAGCTATCTCGCTGCGAACGGATATTCGGATGCGTCCGTCCTGAAGCGTGTCGAGGTGGGCTATTACTGTGCCGATGTCGGTCGCGCCTCGGGATCGCGTTTTTCGCTGACGCCGGACAGTGCGAGCTGTCCGGGCAGTTCGGTGGTCAATGCCGTGCGGCTGACCACAGGCCGGCCCAGCAAGCGCTTCCTGACCGGCACCCTGGGCAACCTCAGTCCGATCCCCGACCTTGCCGACACCGCTGCTGCGGCGCGCATCGACGAGGCGGGCGTGTCGGTGACGACCGGGCTGCTGACCGTGACCAACACGCTGGTGCTGTCGGTCAACAACCTGCTTGGCACGCTGCTGGGAATCCAGCTGCGTCTGACCAGCGCCGACATCGAGGCGCTGATGGGCGGCAACGTCGATGCCGGGCGATTCTTCGATGCTCTGGCACGGCGGACGGGCCAATCCGGAACGTACCAGCAACTGGTGCAGGGTACTTACGGCATCAGCGACATCGCCAATGCCGCTGCAGATGCCGCCTACAGCCCGGCTACCGCCACGGCCTTGCGCACCTTCGCAGCGGCGGCAGGCAACGGTTATCGCGTGCCGATGGGAGGCCTGTTCGGGCTGGGCGTTTGGAAGAACATGCCCGTAGGCGAGGCAGACGTGCAGCCGGCGCTTCGTGCGGGCCTTAACGCCTATCAGCTTGTGTCCTATGCGGTCCAGTCAGGGCCTGGCGTGATCGACGCATCGCATCTGGTCAGCCTTGTGGTGCCCAACAGCACGGTCGTGGTGAAGGCCGTGGGCACGGGTCTGATGGACCGCCCGCGCTTCGCCTTCGGACCTGCGGGCGAGACGATGGTGGGCACATCGATGCTGCGGCTGCAGGTCGATGTGCGGTTGGTCAACCTCAACGTGCTCAACCTGGTGGGCAGCGAGGCCACGGTGCCGCTGGTCGTCGACGTCGATGCGGCGGACGCCACGGTATCCGCGATCGACTGTGCCGGAGAGACCGAGCAGAGCAGCCGCACCCGTGTGACCACCACCGTCAATTCGGGGCTGGTGAACGTCTATCTGGGCAGGCTGGTCAAAGCCAGTGCGATGACCAAGCCGGTGCCGCCGCTCAGCGACAGCGACTTTGAATACGGCAAGATTCTCGATCTCCGGGTGCTGGATCTGTTGGGCGGGCTGAGCGTGGTGAGCGTGCACGGCAAGGCGATCGTCAAGCCGGTCCTCGGAAGGCGAAGCGCTTCGGTTGTGTTCGGACCGGGCGGCGCCGGAACGATCGGGAACGCTGCTTCTCAGGGGCAGGGGGTCGTGGTCGGCAATCGTCTTCAAGTTGGCGCTACCCTGCAGGGGTTGGCCAGCAATGTGAAGGTGCAGACCTGTGCAGCAGGTTTGCTTTGCCTCCCTGTCGACAACAGTTCGCCTGTAGGATCGACCGTGCTGGGCGTGGTTGGCGCAGTGGGCGGCCTCCTGGGATCAACGACGGACCCACTGCTGGACAACCTTCTGGCTGCTCTCGGCGTACAGTTGGGCCATGCGACAGTATGGACGACTGGTGTGCGCTGCGGCGCTCCGGTGCTGATATAATGACAAGTTTGTCGAACCTAATAAGTATATATACTCAAGTTAACGAAATTCACACCAAGTACACTCTATATGATTCGGATATTAGAAAGATAAAATCTCCGCAAAATGCGGGATTATGATTGGCTTTCTGCGACGGCTTCGGTCTCCCGACGGGGTCGTGTATTTAATGGGAGCTAGATGGGGAAGTTATCATGATGCATTCCATTCGCAATTTCGTCTCGCGTGTCCGGAGCGATGAACGCGGCCTGACCGCCGTGGAGTATGCAGTACTTGGCGGGATCGTCGTTGCAGCCATCGTGGCGATCGGCAGCACCTTCCAGAGCGACCTCTCGGGCGCATTCACCAGCCTGTTTGACCGGACCCCCGGCTAAGAGGAGTCCGGCACCATGCGCAGGACAGCGGGGCCAGTGGTCCGATTGCTGAAATGCGAAAAAGGTATTGCGGCGCTGGAGTTTGCCTTGCTGGCTCCGGCGCTGCTTGCCCTTGCGTTCTCGATCATCGTCTACTCCATCTACTTCACGGCCGTAATCGGCGTGAGGCAGGCAGCGGCAGAGGGGGCGAGGGCGGCGGTTGCGGGCCTGTCCAGCGCCGAGCGCGTGACACTGGCTCGCAGCCGTGCACAAACGGTCATCGACAACTACGGGTCACTTCTGGGCGGTCGGGCAGTGCCACAGATCACTGCAGGACCGGGACTTGTTTCCGGCACCTTTCGGGTCCAAGTCAGCTATGACATGAGTGGCAGCGCAATCATGCGATACGGGTCGTTCGTCCCGTTGCCTAACAGTAATATCCAGGCAAGTGTAACGGTCACCAACGGGGGATATTGACATGGAAGCTGCAGGATACTTTTATCTTGCCCTTCTGATACTCGTTCTAATTCCGATTGTGATCCTGCCGTGGGAAGGAAAGTCCACACCGGACTGGCTTTACATGCTGCTCGCCGGATCCGGCCTTGCCGGAGCGACGGTCGTGGGTGGTGTTTCAGGCCTGATGCTGTCCTGTGCAGCGGGACTGGGCTTCCTGGGACTGGCCAGCCTGGCGGTTACGGCGCTGCGGAAAAGGACCCGCACGCGCATTTTGACTGGCGGCCAGATCAAGCTCATCGGCGCGGGCGCTACATGGCTTGGCATCCACGGAGCGCTGGCGATGGTAGTGGTGGCCGCTGTCGTCCTCGTCATCCTTGTGGCGATCCAGCGCGCCGGGGCGGTCCGACGGCGCCCGGACGCATCGGCGGTGCTGGCAGTGGCTATTCTGTCAGTCGCCGTGCAACAACATCTGCCGGGAATGTGATAAAGGCATTCGCACAAGATACGATGGGAAGATGCGATGCCTAAAAGTTGGCGAACACGCCTGGGCTCTCTACTTGGCCCACAGCCTATCGAATCCGAAGACCTCACTGCAACAAGCGCGGAGGAGAGAGCGCGGATGGCGGAAATACCAAAAGCGATGGAGGCTGGCCTTTTCAGGCAGGTGGAGCCGGTGCTGGTCGTCGATGACGACACGGACTGGGGCATGGAATGCGCTTTCGCGCTGCGGCAAATGGGTTACGAGCCCTTTGTGGCCGCCAGCGGAGAAGAAGCGCTGGAACTCTTTCGGGCGCACGCCATCTCGATCGCGATCGTCGATTACAACCTGCCCGGCTTGCACGGCATCACCCTTGTGGGCGAAATGGCGCGGCACGCCGATGAGATGGGGCGCCAGTTACGCTTCATCATGGCGACGGGGCATGCCACGAAGGATGTCGCCATCGATGCCATGCGCGCCTCGGCGGTGGATTTCCTCGAAAAGCCGATCAGCCAGGCCGATCTGCGCCGTGCCCTTCAGCGTGTTCAGGGGCTGCCCGAGGCCACGGGGCCGCGCAGGGTGCTGCTTGACCGGATGTCCACGCTCAGCACCGAACTGCAGCGGCTGGCGCACCTGATCGACGAACCGGGGGCCGCTTCGGTGACGTCTCTGCCGACGTCCGAACCGGAACCTGTCATAGCGGCTCCAATCCCGTCCGCCGAGCGCGAGCCGATCGGCACAATGCAGTTGACGTCGCTCATCCGCGACCTGCTCAGACGCGAAATGAAGCGCCGGGCGATCGGCGGCGGCGAACTGTTCGGCGATCCCACCTGGGCCATGCTGCTGGACTTGCTGCTCGCCAAGATCGAGGGTCGCCGGGTTTCCGTATCCAGCGCCTGCATCGCGTCGGGCGCACCGATGAGCACCGCGCTGCGGCTGGTACGGCGGCTGGTGGATGAAGGTGTGCTGCGCCGCCTGCCGGACGAACAGGATCGCCGCCGGCACTTCCTGGCGATCAATCCCAAGTTCGAACAGCCGCTCATGGATTACCTGACCGACCAGTTGCGGCAGCAGGGCCTGTAGGCTCCTCAGGCGGCAAGCGCTTCGGATCTGGCGTCCACGGTCACCCGATTGCGGCCTTCGCGCTTGGAGCGATAAAGCGCGGCATCCGCAGCCTTGATCAAGGTGGAGCCGTCGCGTTCCATGCTTTCTTCCCAGGTGGCGATGCCGAACGACATCGTCATCGACCCCAGGGTGCGGCCGCCCTGGTTGACGGTCAGCTCGCTGATCGCCCGACGGACCGCATCGACGCGCGCTGCAAGGGTCGCGGCAGAAGTGCCGGGCGCGATGATCGTGAACTCCTCTCCGCCAAACCGGCATACCACGTCACCATCGCGGAACCGCGCGCGCATCTCGGCAGCCACGGCCTGCAACACCGCGTCTCCGGCATCGTGGCCGAATTCGTCGTTGAACCGCTTGAAGTGATCGACGTCGCACATGACCAGGCTGAGCGGGCTGGCCGAGCGCGACGCGCGCGCGATTTCCAGCGCCAGCGTCTCTTCCATGTAGCGCCGGTTGAACAGGCTGGTGAGCGGGTCGCGAATGGTCTGTTCGCGCAAGCCGCGTTGCAGCCGGTGATTGACCAGCGCAGAGGCGATATTTTCGGTCAGCACCGTCAGGCGGAAGCGGTTCTCTGTTCCGACCACTCCCTTGAGGTAGAGTACGCCGATCACCTCCCCGCCCGCCAGCAGCGGTTCGCAATGGTAGTGGTCGGTCTGTTCGCCGACATGGGTGCAGACTATGTCGGAATCGGCCTCGATAACGAAGTGGCTCTGGCCACGTCGAAGCGCCCAGCACTGGTCCGGGGCGAATCCGGCAGCGGATACGTCCAGGCCACCCCACGCGGCGATCGGCACCAGCAGGTTGCGCGAATTGTTGTGGGCATAAAGCGCGCCGGGGATCTCGGGCAGGACGCGCGGGACGAAGACGCGGATGATCGCGGCCAGTTCCTCGTCCGTGCGGGCCGCCTGCATGCGATGCGCCATGCCGCCGAGCAGTTCGATGACCTCGCCACGCTCCCGCAGGATTTCGGTGTTGCGGCTGAGTTCGGCGTTGGCGCCGTGCAGGCGCTTCTGGCTTTCGTGCTGGTCGGCGACGGCGGTTTCCAGCTCGTCGGCCATGGCGTTGTAGCCGTTGGCAAGCCGCTCGAACTCGCTGGATTCCATGCGGGTGGCAACGCGCGCGCTGCGGTCGCCGGCTCCCAGCAGGCCCATCACGGTCATCATCTCGTCCACCGGACGGCGAATGCGGCGAATCAGGGAGCCGGCGGTATAGGCGATGGCCGCCATCGTCAGCGGCACCCCTGCCAGCACGAGCCAGGTGATGTAGCCCAGCCTGCGTTCCACAGTCTCGGTCCGCTCCTTGGACAAAGCGCGCTCTTCGTTCACCAGATCGCTCACGCGCGCATCGACGATCTGCATGAGGTAGCGCCCCTGCCCGGAAGCCACCGCCTTTTGCGCGCCGCCGAAATCACCGGCGCGGGTCTGGCGTGAAATCTGCTCCAGCAGGTCTGCGCGCTGGGTTATCAAGGCGCGGATCTGCGCTGCGCGTTCGTTCTGGACGGGGTTGTCCTTGGTCAGTACCACCAGTTCTGCAGCGGCGGATCGCGCATCGCCGATCGCGCTCTCGACCGTTTCGCCGAATTCAGGCTGGTGAGTCAGCGCAAAGCCACGTTCGCCGGATTCCGCCCGTTGCAGGTGGCCGATCGCGCGGTTGGCAGTTTTCAAGACCTGGGCAGAGTGCGTCACCCACGCGAGGCTGGCGCGGGTCTGTGCCGACCCTTCCAGCAAAAGACCCGCCAGCAACGCCAGCAGCAGGCACAGCAGAGCGCACAGGATGACGATGCGACGCGACAAGGATCCGACCAAGGGAATCTCCGTAGTGCGGAAAGTCGTAGCCCTTGATCAAATGCCCCGGCGTTGCAACATAAATTACAGGATTGTCACCGCGCGGCGCGCGTCTGCCAGTTGATCGTGCAGACGGTCAGCGCGGCGGCAAGGCTCAATTCGCCCAGCCACACGATCGTGCCCATCGCCGGGCCGATCAGCATCGCTTCGATGATCCACGCCAACGCCAGCAGCAGCCATCCGGTGATCCTTGCCGTGCGCGCTTGTGCAGGCGGTACCGTGCGCCCGGCCAGATCGCGCTGATGGCGCTTCATCGACACGGCCAGTGCCAGGAATGCAGCGAACGCGATCGCGACTGAAAGAAGATGGATCACGACTGCGCCACCGGCCGGACGGCTCCCCGTGCGGGGGTCCGGGATTTCGCCCGCGCCTTGCCGGCCTTTGCGGATGCCAGGATGAACCCGGCGGCAAGCAGCAGCATGACAAGATCGAAGCCGGCGAAAGTCCAGTCTCCTGCCAGCAGGCTGGTCAGCAGCCCGCGCGGGGTCGTCACCGCATTGACCACGGGCACGGCGGCGAAACAGGCGCCCGCCAGTGCCAGCGCCTCCTTCCAGGCGCGGCTGGATGGCCTTATCATGCCCCACAGCCCCACACCCAGCCAGGCCAGGAACATGCAGTCGATCTCGCGCTCGGCGCGATCGGCCATAGCTAGCGGGAGCAAACGGTTGGCGAGGAAATAGACGGCGATGCCGGTCGCCAACCCTGCGATGGCGGCAATGTTCAGCCGCTCGACCAGGAGGAAACCGATATGGGGCCGGGCGGGGTCGGGCAGGCGGGTCCGGCGCTTGACCGTCCACAGCACGAGACCGGTTCCGACCATGATGGTGCCGCCAACGCCGCTCAGGAAATAGAGCCAGCGCAGGCCCCATTGCGCGAAACGCCCGGTGTGCAGCCCGATCATCACGCTTTCGGTAGCCAGCGCGGCCCCCTTGGCGTCGTGACGCGCAAGGATGCGCCCGGTGGCGCCATCGAACGTGATCGTTTCACCGCGCGATCCGAAAGCCGCTTCGGGTGAGCGAGTCATGTCGATCCGGGCTGCAGCGTCGTTTGGATTGGCGATGCTGATGTAGCCGACGCCGCGGCCGCCCCAGCTTGCCGATGCCTGGTTGACCAGCGAACCCAGATCGGCAAGCGGTACGGTCTTGCCGGTTGCCGCTACGGGGGCGGTCCTGCCGAAGACGGCTTCGTAGAACTTGTCCTGCCCGGCATAGTTCGCAGCGATACCCCATGGCATGTACATGACCGCCAGCGTCACCAGCCCGGTGAAGGTGATCATCAGATGAAACGGCAGCGCCAGCACCGCCGTCACGTTGTGCGCGTCCAGCCAGCTACGCTGCCCCTTGCCGAAGCGGAGCATGAAGAAGTCGGCAAATATCTTCTTGTGCGTGATGACGCCCGAGAGGATCGCGGTCAGCATTAACATCGCCGCGATACCGACCAGATAACGCGCCCACAGCACCGGCATGTAGTGGAGGTCGAAATGGAAGCGATAGAGGAAGAAGCCGCCGCGCGTTTCGCGCAGTTTCACTTCGTGGCCATCGCTGTCCAGCAGGGCGCTGGTTTCGCCGCGCCTGGCGGGGCGGCCTTCGGCAGGTTGCCAGTAGACCTGCGTCGTCGCGCTGCGGCTGTTGGGCAGGGATATGTACCAGCTGGCGGCATCCGGCGCGACGGTGTCGAGATAGCGCACCGCGCCCTGGGCCGCCGCGGACGGGTCTGCCTTGCCGGTGATCTCCGGCTGCATCCACCGGGTAATCTCGTCCTGGAAATAGGCTGCGGTGCCGGTCGCGAACATGGCGAACAGCAGCCAGCCCAGCAGCAGGCCGCTCCAGGTGTGGAACAGGGCCATCGATTGGCGCAGACCGTCCTTCACAGACGGCCTCCTGTCATGAACGACAGCCAGAGTGCAGCGCCGATGACGATCGCGGCCACGCTCATCCCCAGCCAGACCCTGCCGACCGAGCGCATTCCGAAGGCCGTCAGCGCCAGGACTGCGAACAGCGCGAAAGAGGCCAGCGTGGCAGTGGCGGATGCGTTTGCGGCATCCACGCCGAACCCCAGCCAGAGCAGACGCGCCAGACCCGCAGTGACGAGCGAGGTCAGCAGGTAGTTGGCCGGAATGGCCGCAAACAGGCGGGCGATGACTTCGCCCCGTCCCGTACTACGCGCAGCCATGTTGCCACCGGTGAGCGGCGCCGGTGCGGCGCTGACGGTTCCGGATGTTGAACGTAGTCACGAGAAGCCCTCTGCCGCCTGATTCCGCGAGTAGTATTGCGACGCACTCGCAAATTTCGCTAGGCGGCGGGCAAGCTCATGTCAATGCTGCTGAGGAACAGGCTCCATTACCGACACGCGGGGAATGCGCAGGTTGAACGTCTGTCCCTGCCAGCTTCTATGCACGGTCCAGGCGTCTTCGTCCTGCGACAGCACATACTCGCCGCGCGTAAACAGGTCGGGATTTTCGCGCCGCCGTGCCAGCAGCGAGCGGGTGAGTGCCAGCTTGCGCGACGACAGCGACGTCGTACCTGAGCCAGCGGTCGTGTCGCTGTGATCGACGGGGCGGCGATTGTCCGGGTCGGTCAGCCCTACGGCCAGCTTTTCCGTGCCCTGATAGATGTCGGGAAGACCAGGGGCGGTCAGTTGCAGCGTGGCCTGCGCCAGCACGATCGTCTCGACCGCGTCCGTGAAGGCCTGGCGGCGATTTCTCGGCAGCAGACCACCGATGGAAAGCTGATGATGCAGCGCCTGCGACAGCCGTGCGACGGCGGCCTCGGCCTGTTCATCGGGCTCTTCGTGGCGCGAATATTCCTTCCCTTCACGCATCGCCTTGGCGACATGGTCCTCGATGCGGGCCTCCGCATCGGGCTGCCCCTGCAGCATCAGCGCCGTCTGCAGGGCGTAGATGCCCCAACCTTCCGCTAAGCCCTCTTCGATCGCACGGCGGCGCGCCTCGGCGTAGACGCTACGGCACAGATCGGGAAAGTGGGTGAGCGCGATGAGCACCGCGCGTGCGTCTGCGGACCGCTTGGTATCGTGAGTGGACAGGGCATTAAGCGCCATCGGAGTCTGAGCCGCCCGTGCCGCCATGGCCGATAAAAAGGCTTCGGCGTCGATGACGCCGAGGTCGGGTTCCGCGCCCACTTCGCACAGTGGCGGATAGGCGAAGCTGCGGAAGAACACCGTGTCCTCTTCGGACTTGGCGGTGAGGGCGCCGGTCAGCTGCTCGAACCGGGCGGCAAAGGCGCGGGCGGCTGGATCGTCCGGCGCGCGCAGCAGGGCGAGCAGGTCCGAGACATAGGGGGTGTCGCCCAGCGTCGGCACTGTCGCGGGCGGCAGCAGGTCGGCGGCGTAGCTGCGGTAGACCGGCCAGGCGGTGGCCATGACGCAGACCGCCTCGTGCACGTCGCCAAGTGCCTCTTCCTTCGCGGCCAGCGCGACCATGGCCGCATTGGCGACGCGGCGCAGTTCGGGGACGAACACCTGGTCCAGCAGTTCGCGGCGGACTTTGCGCACTTCCTGCGCATAGTCGCGCGGCACCGCGCCTTCCGCTGCTTCGCGCAATGCGGCAAGGCCTTCTTCATGAGTCATGAGGCGCGTCACCGGGGTCATGAACTCGTAGCCGCTCATGCCTTCCACCGGCCACGCGGCGGGGAGCGCCTCATCGGCCTTGACGATCTTTTCCACCCAGATTGGCGTATCCCCCACGGCGCCGCGCAGGCGGTTGAGGTAGCTGCCGGGCCGCGCCAGTCCATCGACATGATCGACGCGCAGGCCCTGGATGCGGCCTGCCTCCACTTGCGCCAGAATCCAGCCGTGCGTCAGTGCGAAGACCGCAGGGTCTTCCTGCCGCACGCCGATCAGGTCGGTGATGTTGAAGAAGCGGCGGTGGACGATGCGGTCTGCGCTGGACTGCCAGTGCCCCAGCGACCAGTGCTGTTCGGCCAGTAATGCCGTCAGCGCTTCCCGGTCCAGCGGCTTATCGCCGTCCGCAAGGGCGCTGGACAGTTCGGTCTGCCTCAGGGGATACCTGCGGCCATACACTGAAAGGCAGGGGTCTTCGGCGCTGCCCGCGATGGCGATCTGGCCCGCTGCCAGCAGGTCGTCCGGCTCTCCATCCAGCACCGGGAAGTGCAGCGGCCCGGCATCCCAGTCGATGTCGAAGACGGGCGCATGAACGCTTTCGCGGCCATGGCGCATGACGTCGGCAAGGAAGGGGTTCTCGGGCACGAACGCCATGTGGTTGGGCACGATATCGACGACGATGCCGATGCCGGCCTCCTGCGCGGCGTCGGCCAGCGCTTCGAACGCGGCGTCGCCGCCCAGCGCAGGATCGATGCGGGTGGGGTCGGTCACGTCGTACCCGTGCGTCGATCCGGGCGCGGCCTCGAACGGGGGGGAGAGGTAAAGGTGGCTGATCCCCAGATCGACCAGACGGGGCAGCAGGGCCTGCGCTGCGGCAAGGTCTGTGCCCTCGCGCAGTTGCAGCCGGTACGTGGCGATCAGGGGCGGAGTGGTATCGGGCATGAAGGTCACTCCTGAATGATGGTCAGCGACAGGGCGAAGGGGCTTTCCCGGTCGGTCAGCTGGAAAATCGGGGCGGGGTGGGGGCGGAACGTACTGGCAGCCGGCCCCAGCTGCGCCTGCATCTCCAGAGTGGCCATGGGGAAGCGCCAGCGGGCGGTGATATGGGCTCCGTCGCGCGTGACGTCGGCCTGGGGAAGGGCGGTCTGGGCAAGCAGCGGCCAGATATGATCGCGTCGCAAAGCCAGCAGTTCGCGGACGAAGGGTTCGTGTTCACGCTGGTCTGCCCGGTCGGGGAAGCCGATCTTCGATACGTCGAAGGTCGCCTGCGCCACCGGATCGGGGACCGTGCCGCCGAAGCTGCTGAAGCGGGCGAATTCCTTTGCGCGGCCCTTGCGCACGGCTTCGCCCAGTTCGCCGTCGAAATCGACGAAGAACTGGAAGGGTGCGTCGGTCAGGAATTCGTCGCCCATGAACAGCATCGGCGTGAACGGGGCCAGCAGGGTCATTGCGGTAAGGACGCGGTAAGCGTGGCGGTCGGTGGCGAGATGGTGCAGGCGTTCGCCTTGCGCTCGGTTGCCGACCTGGTCGTGATTGCCCAGGAAGTTGATGAAACACGTGCGGGGGAGGGTTGCCGAAGGTTCGCCCCGGGGCTGCTCGTCGCCATTTGCGCGCGGCTGGCCCTGTTCGACGTAGCCGTCGGCGAGGGCGGTGGCGAGGTCGGCCACGGGGTCGACCGCGAAGGGGGCGTAGTAGCTTTCGTCCTCGCCGGTCAGCAGGCAGTGGGCGGCGTGATGCCAGTCGTCGTTCCATGTGCCGTCGTAGGGCGCATCGGGGGTGAAATAGCGGGCGAGGTTGCGTTCGTCCTCGGTGACGAGGTGGATCGGGCGGCCCCGGTCGGTGGCGCGGATGCGCTGGCCCAGTTCGTCGAGGAAGTGCGTTGCGGAGTGGTCCTCTATCGCGTGCACCGCATCGAAACGAAGACCGTCGAGGCGGTATTCGTCCAGCCAGTGGAGCGCATTGGCGATGAAGTATTCGCGCACCGCCGCCGTCTCGAACGCGATGCCTGCGCCCCAGGGAGAGGCGCGTTCCGGGTGGAAGAACGAGGGACACCACGCGCCAAGGTAGTTCCCCGATGGCCCGAAGTGGTTGTAGACCACGTCCATCATCACGCCGAGACCCAGCCCGTGTGCCGCATCGACCAGCGCGCGCAGATCGTCCGGGCTGCCGTAGGCGGGGTGCGGGGCGTAAGGCAGGACGCCGTCGTAGCCCCATCCGCGTGCGCCTTCGAACTGGGCGACGGGCATGATCTCCACCATCGTCGCGCCCAGCGCCGCGATGTCCGGCAGGCGTTCGATGGCGGCGGCGAACGTGCCTGCGTCGGTAAAGGTGCCGACGTGCAGTTCGTAGATCACCGCTTCATGCCACGGGCGCCCCTTCCAGTCGCTGCGCCAGGCATAGCTGCCCGGATCGACCAGCATGGAAGGACCGTGGACGTCGCCCACCTGCGCGCGGGCCGCCGGGTCCGGGTAAGGCGTGCCTTCCAGCAGCCAGCGATAGGCATCGCCGGCCTGCGCCTCCCCCTCGAACAGCCACCAGCCGTCACCGGCGGCAAGCGCGGGCAGCGCCACGCCGCCGATCTCCACCCGCGTCTCTTCGGCGTCGGGCGCCCACAGGCCGAAGCGCCACTGGCCGCCACCGATCGGGCGGGCTCCCCATTGCGTGGCCATCAGGCGGGACGGAACAGGCAGAGGCTGGCGGGGGAAACCGCCGCCGCTTCGCGCGCAACGGCTTCCTCGGTGAACGGATCGTCCCGCGCGGTGTCGAGGATCCGCACCCAGTCCCCTTCAGGCAGCGCGAAGTCCAGCCCGTCACCCGCGTTGATGACCGCGAACAGCGGGCGCCCGCCGTCCAGGAACACCTCACGCGTGGAATAGTCCAGCAACATGCCCAGCACGCGCAGGCCCTGCTGACTCCACAGTTCATCGTCCATGGCGCGCCCGTCGGGCTGGAACCACGCGATCTCCACCCGTTCGTTGTCGCCGGTATCGCCCAGCAGGAAGTTTTCCTGCGCCAGCACCGGGTACTGGCGGCGCAGCGCGATCATCCGGCTGCAGAAATCGAGGAAATCGTCGTCCTTCGCCTGCCAGTCCAGCCAGCTGAGTTCGTTGTCCTGGCAATAGACGTTGTTGTTGCCCTGCTGGCTGTTGCCGATCTCGTCCCCGGACAGCAGCATCGGCACGCCCTGGCTGACCATCAGCGTCGCCACCATGGCGCGGCGGCGGCGGGCGCGGGCGGCGACGATGGCGTCGTCGTCCGTGGCCCCTTCGGCCCCCATGTTGTCCGAGATGTTGTTGTCATGCCCGTCCGCGCCGCCTTCGCCGTTGGCTTCGTTATGGCGGTCGTTGAACGAGACGGTGTCCATCAGCGTGAAGCCGTCATGCGCGGCAAGGAAGTTGATCGAACTGGTCGCGCCCCGGTCCGAATGGTTGAACTGCACCGGAGAGCCGATCAGGCGCTGCGCCATGTCGCCCACCAGCCCCTCGTCGCCGCGCCAGAAGGCGCGCACGTCGTCGCGGAACTTGTCGTTCCATTCGCGGAAAGGATGGGGGAAGCCGCCGACCTGATAGCCGCCCATGCCGATGTCCCACGGCTCTGCGATCAGCTTGACGCCCGCCAGGATCGGATCCTGCCGGATGGCGTCGAAGAAGCCGCCTTCGCGGTCGAAGCCGGTTTCCTCTCGCCCCAGGGTAGATGCAAGGTCGAAGCGGAACCCGTCGACGTGCATCACCTGCACCCAGTACCGCAGCGAATCGAGCACCATGCGCATCACCATGGGATGCGCCACCGCCAGCGTGTTGCCGGTGCCGGTGTTGTCGAAGCTGAAACGCGGGTTTTCCGGCGACAGCATGTAGTAGGCCGCGTTGTCGAGGCCGCGGAAGCTGAGCGTCGGGCCCTTTTCAGACCCTTCGGCGGTGTGGTTGTAGACCACGTCCATGATGACTTCGATGCCGGCCTTGTGGAACCGCTTCACCATGTCCTTGAACTGGCGGATGGCGCGGGGCGCAACGTCACCGCCGCGCAGGAAGCGCGGTTCGGGGGCGAAGAAGCCCAGCGTCTGGTACCCCCAGTAGTTCGACAGCCCCTTGTCCAGCAGCATCCGGTCGTCGAGGAAGAACTGGCTGGGCAGCAGTTCGATGGCGCTGACGCCCAGCTTGCGCAAGTGGTCCAGGATCGGTTCGCTGGCCATGCCTTCGTAAGTGCCGCGAAGCGCTTCGGGCACGTCGGGATGCGTCATGGTCAGGCCGCGGACGTGCGCTTCGTAGATCACCGTCTCGGTCCAGGGGCGCGACAGGGCCTTGTCGCCCTCCCAGTCGAAGTCCGGATCCTGCACCACGCTTTTGACCATGAACGGCGCGGAATCGCGGGTGTCGAAGGTGGTGTCGTCGCCGGTGGTCAGGTCATAACCCCACAGCGCATCGTCCCAGGTGATCGCGCCCGACACTTCGCGGGCATAGGGATCGAGCAGCAGCTTGTTGGGGTTGAACCGGTGCCCCTGCGCCGGGTCGTAGGGACCGTGGGCGCGCAGGCCGTAAAGCTGGCCGGGCTTCACGCCGGGGAGGTAGCCGGAAAATACCGAACCTTCGCGCGAGGGCAGTTCAAGGCGCGCCGTCTCCTCGCTGCCGTCCTCCGAGAACAGGCACAGTTCGATCGCTTCGGCATTCTCGGAAAAGACCCCGAAGTGCGTCCCTTCACCGGTATATTCGGCGCCGAGTTCGTGGATCATCCGTTCGGGACGGGAAAAGGAAACGTCGGCGGAATGGTCGCCGGATTGCTGAGACGAAATACCCTGTTCGGACGGAATGGACCCCTGCGTCACGGTCTGCTGCCTCCTGCATGATGCTGCATCGGCTAACACGCGGATGGGCGGCGCGTTCCCGCAGGCTCATCTGGGACAAGGCAGGAGGCGCAGACACGAAAAAGGGGGCAGGCAAGGCCCGCCCCCTTTGCGTTGTGCAGCGCGGCGGCTCAGATGCCGTCGACGGCCTTGCTGACCATGATGTTCACGGCCACGCGGCGGTTCTGCGCCTTGCCTTCCTCGGTGCTGTTGTCGGCAACCGGGTCGGCCATGGCCATGCCGGTCGGCGTCAGCATGCGGTAGGGCTTCCAGTGGCAGGCCTGCTGCAGATAGTTCACCACGGCGCTCGCGCGCTTTTCGCTGAGGCGCTGGTTCACTTCTTCCGAACCGGTCGAGTCGGTGTAGCCGACGACCAGCAACAGCGCATTTTCCTGACCCTCGGCCTGCGTCGCAGCCTGGCACAGGTTTTGCTTCGCTTCGGGCGAAAGCGCGTACTTGCCGGTGTCGAAGTTGACGTTGGTGGTGCCCTTGATGTTGTACTTGTCGATGTCGCCCATGCGTGCCTTCAGGCCCTCGGTCGCGGCTTCGTTGGAGGCAAAGCGCTGGTCGGTGCCGTTGTGGATCATCGACGCGGTCTTCACATCACGGGCGGTCATGGTGATCTGGCTGGCCAGCAGTTCGCCGCCGCCGGCCTGCAGCGTCTTCACCTTGACGGGGATGCCGTTGATCAGCTGGGTCGGGATCAGCTTCTGGCTGCCCAGTCCGAACAGGCCCTTGCTGGC
The DNA here is from genome assembly GCF_050433305.1 of Novosphingobium gossypii. Lineage (NCBI taxonomy): Bacteria > Pseudomonadati > Pseudomonadota > Alphaproteobacteria > Sphingomonadales > Sphingomonadaceae > Novosphingobium > Novosphingobium gossypii. The sequence goes on from NZ_JBNPXM010000008.1 coordinate 221,674, forward strand.
CTTGATCTTGGTGGCATCGTCGATGGTGACGACGGACTTGTTGCCGTCGGCGCTGGTCACTTGCATCCGGGCACCGCTGCGGGCCGAGATGATGCCTTCGACGTCGGGCCCTTCGGCCATGTGCGAACGGTCGTCGGTGACCTGTACGGCCAGGCCGTCTTCGCCCTGCGCTTGCGCGGTCACGGCGACCGACGCGGTGCTGCCGATCAGGGCAGCCATGAGAAGAATGCGGGGGGTTTTGGAAATGACAGTCATTGCGCTACTCCTTCAAACTCGACCAATCGGGCCTGCGTTGCCGCAGCTTCTCGTCCGTTTTCCGACTGCGCAATGGCGCATTCGGATATCGGAACCCCTCCATTCAGCTTCGTAAGACATGCAGCAGAACACTGCACCTGAACGCCATGGACCTTCTGCCTGTTCAGAGTAACCTTTCAGACACATGAACACGGTTCGTCGCAAAGGTGGTTGTGCCGTTGGTAGGAGCAAATCGTGCGGCGAACCGATTGTTGAAGCTGTACGCACACTACTGCGCGACGGCAAACACGCGCCTGCCGACGTCGGAGATTCAGTGGCGGTCATCTTTATTGGCGGCGATATTTTCGCAGCATGCCCGGAAGAGTTCTCGGGCTATTTTGGGCATACGGTTGGCAGGACGGCACCTGCGGATTGCCTGTCATGCGCTTTCGCGCAGCCCCGCAGGAACAGCTTTCCGGCGCGGGTGGTTCCAGCTTAGACCGCACAAATGAAAACGGCCCGCCCTTTTGGGCAGGCCGCTCTTCATTTGCGCCGTGTTGCATTCAGGGCAGGTGGATCACCCTACGCCGATTATCCCACAAACGCGCGTTCGATCACGAAATCGGCAGGCTTGTTGTTCGACCCTTCGGTGAAGCCCATCCCTTCGAGGATCGCGGCGATGTCCTTGTTCATGGCCATCGAACCGCACAGCATGACGCGGTCCGTCTCAGGATCCATGCGCGGCTCGCCCTTCAGGCCCTGGAACAGGCGGCCGTTCTCCATCAGGGTGTTGATGCGGCCGGTGGTGTGGAATTCCTCGCGGGTGACGGTCGGCACGTAGGTCAGCTGCACCAGCGCCTGATCCTCCACCAGCGGATCGCCCGCCAGCTGGCTTTCCAGCTCTTCGCGGAAGGCCAGGTCCGAGACGCGGCGGACCGAGTGGACCACGATCACCTGCTCGAACATCTCGTAGACGTCAGGGTCGCGGATCAGCGACAGGAACGGCGCAAGGCCCGTGCCCGATCCGAACAGGAACAACCGCTTGCCCGGCGTCAGAGCATCGGTGACGAGTGTGCCGGTGGGCTTGCGGCCCAGATAGATCTGGTCGCCCGGCTGGATCAGCTGCAGCTTGGAGGTCAGCGGGCCGTCCTCCACCTTGATCGACAGGAATTCGATCTCTTCGGCCCACGAAGGACTGGCGATGGAATAGGCGCGCAGCAGCGGCTTGCCGTTGTCACCCTGAAGGCCGATCATGATGAACTCGCCCGAGCGGAAGCGGAACGATGCCGGGCGCGTGATCTTGAAGCTGAACAGGTGTTCGTTCCAGTGCTGGACCGAAAGCACCGTCTCCACGCTCAGCGCGCCGGTGGGTTCCAGGACGGGCGCGGAAGCAGCCGCAGGAGTCGCCCCGGCAACCGCCGAAGTGTCCAGGGTGGCGGCTTCTGCCTTGCTATCGCTCATCAACGTCAGTCCTTGGTTCATCGCGTCGGGTTCATCGAATGGTCACGCATGCGGGTTTATCAGTGCAATGCCGAAGCCCGCGATGGTCATTGCGGCGCTGGCGCGGCTCATCGCCTGAGCGACCGCGGCGACCGTATCGCATGGCACGACATGCGCCAGAGTCGCGCGCACGTTTTCGCGGCGGCCTATACCGACATCGCGCCAAAGTGCAAGGAGCAAGGCCTCGTGCTCGCAGATGCGGGGGTGGCCCATCGGTGCCAGCATCACCCGCTCTGCAGCGCGGCAGGCGATCAGCGCCATCGCAAGGTGGAAGTCGGGAAGCACAGCGGTGGCATTGTGCCCCGCGAATGCGCGGCCAAGCGACTGCGGCGGACAGTTGCCCTGCGCTGAGGCATGAGCCCATCCCCGCATGGCCCACAGGAGAAAGCGCCCATCGCCGTCGAGTTCGGTGACCGGGCGGTCCAGGAAATCGTACATCGCGCCTGTCCCTCGAAAATGGCAAATGAAATCCGCTATTGCGAATTAGTCGCATAAACCATCTGCGCTTTGGAGGGCTCCGCGTCAACCCCCGACCAGTCCTCTCGACGATCCGACCGACCGTCAGGGCAGGCCGAACCACGACTTCCTTGCCGCACCGCAACAAAATACCTTACCGCGCATTCTTCGAGACAAGTCGACGCATCAGCCAATCTGCGAGTTCATGGATCTAGACCGCCGCACCGTTCTTTCCGGCCTCATCGCCAGCGCTATCGCATCGGGCCTGCCCCTCAGAGCCTTGGCCGCTGAAGAAGTGGCGCGCGTGGACGATCTCATCAGGCGCATGACGATCGAGGAGAAGGCCGGGCAGATGACCTGTCTTGCCGACAGTTTTCGTCCCTTCAACCCGCCCAACCCGGCAGCCGGCATCCAGGACGAGAAGCGTCTGGCCGAGGAAATCCGCAAGGGGCGCGTCGGCTGCCTGTTCAACGGCATCGGCGTGGCGGGCGCGCGCAAGGCGCAGGAGATCGCCGTCAGGCAGAGCCGCCTTGGCATCCCGCTGCTGCTGGCGGGCGACGTGATCCACGGGCTCAAGACCATCTTCCCCGTGCCGCTTGGCGAAGCGTCCAGCTTCGACCCCGTGCTGTGCCAGCGCACGGCACGCGCCATGGCGGTAGAGGCGACGGCGGCGGGCCTGCACCTGACTTTCGCGCCGATGGCCGACGTCGCGCGTGACCAGCGTTGGGGCCGCGTGGTCGAAGGCGCCGGAGAGGACGTGACGCTTACCGCGTTGCTGACGGCGGCGCGGGTGCGCGGCTTCCAGGGCCGTGACCTGCGCCGCGACGATTCGCTGCTTGCCTGCCCCAAGCATTTCACCGCCTACGGTGCGGTGGCAGGGGGGCTTGAGTACGGCAGCGTCGACATCAGCGAAGAAACGCTGCGGGAAACGCACCTGCCGCCCTTCACCGCCGGCTTCGGCGCGGGCGCTCTGACGACGATGGCCGCCTTCAGCGAGATCAACGGCGTGCCCGCCACTGCGGATCGCACCCTCCTCACCGACATGCTGCGCGACGAGATGGGTTTCCACGGCTTCGTCTTTTCGGATTATACCGCGGACGAGGAACTGGTGGCGCATGGTTATGCAGAGGACGACCGCGATGCGGCCCGGCTGGCGGTGCTGGCAGGCGTCGATATGTCGATGCAGAGCGGGCTTTATATCCGCTACCTTCCTGACCTGGTAAAGACCGGGGCGGTGCCCATGGCGACGATAGACGTCGCGGTGCGTCGCATCCTCTACGTCAAGATGGCAATGGGCCTGTTCGACAATCCCTGGCGCTCGCTGGACGAGGCGGCGGAGAAGAGCCGCATTGCCACGCCCGCGCACCGGGCCCTTGCGCGGGAAGCGGGCGCGCGTTCGGTGGTCTTGCTGCAGAACGACGGAGTGCTGCCGCTTGACCCGGCTGGAAAACAGAAGATCGCGCTGATCGGCCCGTTCACTGAAGACAAGGCCAATCTTTATGGGCCATGGGCTTTCTACGGCGACCCCGGGCAGGGCGTGGACGTCGCCACCGGCCTGCGCGGTGCGATGAACGATCCCGACCGCCTGACGATCGTGGCCGGCTGCGCGATCCACCAGCCCATCGACGGTGGCATCGATGCTGCCGTGAAGGCCGCGAGGGCCGCCGACGTCGTTATTCTTGCGCTCGGCGAATCGCAGGACATGTCTGGCGAAGCGCAGTCGCGCACGGTCATAGAAATCCCCGCCGCGCAGCAGGCGCTTGCCGATGCCGTGGCAGCGGTGAAGAAACCCACCGTAGTCCTGCTGCGCCATGGGCGTGCGCTGGCGCTGCATGATGGCGTCGCCAATGCTAATGCCGTGCTGGCGACGTGGTTCCTCGGGTCGGAAGCGGGCAATGCCATCGCCGACATCGTCTTCGGCAAAGTCGATCCGTCAGGCAAGCTGCCGGTCAGCTTCCCGTGGGAATCGGGGCAGGAGCCTTTCTTCTACGATCGCAAGTCCACCGGGCGGCCCACCGTTCCAAACGGCAGTACCGAATACAAGGCGCGCTATGCCACTACGGACAACAGCGCGCGCTATCCCTTCGGACACGGCCTCAGCTACACCCGCTTTGTGCTCGACAACCTGAAGCTGTCGGACAGTGCGATGCGCTGGGATCAGTCGGTGACGGTCACGGCACGGCTTAAGAACATCGGCAAGCGGCGCGGCAGCGAAATCGTCCAGCTTTATATACATGACCGCGTGGCCAGTCGGACGCGCCCGATCCGCGAACTGAAGAAGATGGAACGGGTGACGCTGGAGCCGGGCGAAAGCCGCACCGTGCGCTTCACCCTTGCGAGGGACGACCTGCGTTTCGTCGGCCAAGGGAATCGCTGGATCGCCGAACCGGGCGTCTTCGACATCTGGGTGGGTCAGTCGTCCCAGGGAGGCCTGCATGGGCGGGTTACTCTCTATGCGCCGGAGCGGTGAGAAGCCCCGATTTCCGCAGGATCGGGACTGTACCGCAAGAAAATGACGTATTTTTGAAATTAGTGTTTGACCGACTCACGAACGGCGCTTAGAGGCGCTTTCACCGCAGCGGAACACTGCTTCTTCTGGGGTCGCCAAGCACTGACGGGCAACTTGCTCTCCGAGGTTAAAGCCGGGGACGAGGAGTTGTCCGGGTTTGTTGTCTTGGCTGGTCTTTGACATTGTTGGTTTTTGATGAAGGGACATGTGGGCGACGGCGCCTGGTTCTGCGGATCTTCGGGTCGTGGATACCAGTTTAAAACAGC
>NZ_JBNPXM010000009.1:0-220685 GCF_050433305.1 Novosphingobium gossypii
ATCTGCGCCTCGGTAAAACGGCTCTTCCTCATGCGTCTGCTCCTTACAGTGGCAGACTCTACATCAAAATGAGGGACCTTTCGGGGGGCAGGTCACCCGCGAAGCTGTCCTTTCCAGTAAAATCGAAGGCACCCAGGTCACACTCGGCGAAGTCCTAGAATTTGAAGCGCAGGCACCTTTTCGACGAAAGCAGCCCCAAGAAGGCTGGCGCCCGCGAGGTACTCAATTATCGAGCCGCCCTTCATGCGGCCACGCGGCTTATGGAAAATCTGCCGCTGTCGCAACGTCTCATCAAGGCGGCGCATCAGGTGCTGATGGACGGTGTTCGAGGTCGCAACAAGGACCCCGGGCAATATCGGGGCATTCCCAACTGGATCGGTGCGGAAGGATGCACCATAGAGCAAGCGCGGTTCGTCCCCCCGGGCGCGGACCGTTCAAAGCGGCTATGGCCGGATGGGAAGAGTATATTCATTCCGAATCGCCTGACCGCTTGGTCCAGTTGGCCATCGTTCATGCTGAGTTTGAAGCGATCCATCCTTTCGGCGAACCAGCGTGTCGATGAGAATGGTCAAATTGAGACGATCGGCCACGGGCTGGACATATGCCCTGTAGAGCGAGTGACGCCGCCCATCGCGAACGAGCATGTCGGTATAGGCCGCGCCGCCCGCACCCTCCATCATCGCGCCATTGGGATGATCAAAGCGTGGGATGCCGAACGCTTTGGCCGCGTCGAGCAACGCGCCTGCCACCGGGCTCGGATCACGCGCTGGCGCGACCCAGACCGGCCCTGTGGTGCCCCGATACTGCGGATCGGGCGCGCCTGCCAGTTCTCGATCCGGCGGAAGATATCGAGCACGGCATCATACCCCCAACCAAGATCCCCCGATACCGCCGCGAAATGGTCCCAGTCGCTTCGATGCCCCCGTGCCCACGCCATGACGTTGACGCTGGACCCGCCGCCGAGCCCCTTGCCCATCGCCATGGACAGGGCGCGGCCATCGAGATGCGGATTGGGTTCGGCCTGGAAGCCCCAGTCGCGTTCGCTTCCGAGATTGGTGGGCCATAGCGCCGGGTCCAGCACGGCTTCGGCTTCGTCGCTGCCGCCCGCTTCGATCAGAAGCACGGTGCATGCGTCTTTTCGGCGAGGCGCCTGGCGATCACCGATCCGGCAGCCCCGGCGCCGCACACGATGAAATCGTAGGCCGACCTGAGATCGGTGCGGCGTCCTGCCTGATTTTCGCGCGCGCGACGATGCATTTCCCCGGCTTCGCCGGAGAGGAAGGTAACTGTCATGTCCTGGGTCTTTCGTTAGTTGGCGCTCGCGCCGGCTCGGTCCGCCGAACGCGAAACCTGGCCAATGCGCGACAGGTCGTCATCGCGCTCGCGAAAGAGGGCGACGCGCTTCGTTTTCGCACGGGATGCCTGGGTGACACATTGCTTGAGGCATCGGGGCAGACACCCGCCGCGCTCGCCAAGTTGAACGACGAGATCAACGCACTGCGTAACCCGGCCTATTGGCATATTGGTGGCTGGGTGGTAGCGGAGACGCCGGCCGAAGCGGACTGAGTTTCCTGCTCGCGGCCGGCGATCGTCCTGGTTGCTCAAACGGTCGGCATTGTCCCACCGTCAATCACAAACTCGGCCCCGTGGATCGCTGATGCACGATCGGAGGCAAGATAGGCGATGAGGTCGGCCACCTCTTCGGGTTCGGCGCCGCGTCCAATCGAAATCCCTCCCAATGCGTCCAGCACGAATTGGCGCGCGTCCTCGATTGTCCCGCCATTGGCAGTCCGAAGCATTTCAAGAAAGTCGTCGGTGGCTTCCGTCATGATCCAGCCGGGCGAGACGGCGTTGACACGAACACCCTGAGGACCAATCTCTTTCGAAATCGATTTGCTGTAGGTCCTCAGGGCAGCTTTGGCAGCGGCATAGGCTGTCGTGGACTCGGGCAGCGGCAGAACGGACTGGATCGACGTGACATGAACAACGACGCCCGCGCCACGCTCAAGCATCTGCGGGATCAGCAGACGATCGAGCCGGACGCTCGCCATAAGGTTCAGGTTCAACTCCGCGAGCCAGTGGTCGTCCGTTAGCGCGGCGAAGCCACCGGCTGGCGAAGCCGAACCGCCAACGACATGAGCAATGATGTCTATGCCGCCCAGTCGCTCAAGTGCCACCTTGGCCAGCGCTTCGCTACCTTCCGCCGTCGTCAGGTCCGCCTGCACATATTCGACGCCCTCAACCGGGTTTTTGATCGTGCGAGCTCCCGTGACGACATGGGCTCCTCCGGCCACGAAGCGCTCGACCGTTGCGCGGCCCAAGCCCTTGGTGCCACCGCTGATGAGCACGCGCTTGCCCGCGAAACCGGTGGGATCTGCCTTGATACTCATACCGTGACCTCCAGGGTTTTGATGGCGCCGTTTGCCAGCGTAAATCGATAGGTGAAGCGGAGCGGGCTGCCCGGAAAGTCGCCATGGGCTGGACCCTCGACAACGACGGTGCCGTCTTCCTGTCGAACAGTATCGGGTGCGAATATGGCCGTCACGGGAACCACTTCTTCTTCGAGCAGCTCACGGATTTCTGCATGGCCTTCGAAGCGTTTGCCGTTGTCGATGAAAACGGCGTCGTGAACGAACGGCTTCAACATGCCATCGACATCGAGACGGGCGTTTGCCTCGACAAAAACAGCGATCGGTTCTGGTAGATCTATTGTCATAGCTAATCTCCTCGCAGCTGATGAGACCTATTTAGCGGTAGACTTTCCAGCTGATAATCGAGACAAAATGCCATAGAGTATCACGGAGATCGGGATAATGATTCGCCATTCGCTCATCGAGCTCGAAGCGGTCCTGGCGATAGTTCGATGCGGCTCGTTTCGAGCAGCGGCGCTGGATCTTGGCATGTCAACCACTGCGATCAGCAACGCGGTAGGCAAGCTCGAACGGGAGCTTGCCGTTCGCCTGTTCAATCGCACGACGCGCAGCGTCTCGCTCACCTATGCGGGACGGATCTTTGTCGGGCAGATCAAACCAGCGTTCGAAGGCATCCAGAAGGCAATGGATACGGCGCGGTCGCAGCAGGAGACGCCATCCGGCACCTTGCGGATCAATGCCTTTGCAACGGCGGCGCGCGAGATCATGGCTCCGTTGGTCCTGCGCTATATGCAGCGTTACCCGCAGGTTCATATCGACCTTGTCACTGAAGGGCGGCTGGTAGACGTCGTAGCGGGGGGATTCGACTTGGGTTTGCGAAGTGCGGATCTGGTGCCAAGTGACGCGATCGCCATTCCGCTGGGCCAGATACGACGCATGGCAGTTGCCGCATCACCCGACTTTTTCGAAGGAAGAGCTATCCCGCAGGTGCCGCAGGATCTGCTCGCTTACCCCTGCGTTCGCGGGCGGCTCCCCAATGGTGCATTGCTCAGATGGCGGTTCGAGAAGGCTGGAGAAGAACTTCTGCTCGACGTTGACGGACCGATGACCCTGGACGAAGCTTCCCTGGCACGCATCGCGGTGACACGGGGTGTAGGGATTGGGTATTTCATGGAGACCGATATTCGCGAAGACATCGCGGCAGGCCGGCTTGTGCGCATTCTTGAAGACTGGACGCCGCCGCTTGCGCCTTTGTGCCTCTATTATTCCAATCGGCGCAATTCCTCCGCAGCGTTCCAAGCCTTCATTGCTCTCGCGCGCGATTTCGCCGCTGGACGGCTCGCATAGATCGAGGGCTGGTGCAGCGTTCTTTCCCTGACTCTTGGCATTGCGCCATTCAGCGCTACTCAAATTGAAAATGGCTTCGCGATGACGGACATGACCACACCTGTCTTGCTTAAGGACATTCTCGGTCCGCAGGCGCTGACCATCATCGCCGATGCCGGCAGCTCAGTATCGGCGCGCTTCGATCGCGCCAGCTTTCTCAGCGCCGCGTCGGAGGGGCTCGATGGGCTGTCGATTATGGAGCGCGTCCGCCATGTCGCCGACGCTCTCCATTGCGCGCTACCGGCGCGATATGTGGATGCGCTTGAGATCATCCGTGGCATGGCGCCCCAACTCACGCATGGCTTCCAGGCAGTCGCAGTCATCGAGTTCGTTGCGCGATACGGGCTTGGCGATTTCGACAAATCAATGGTCGCGATTGCCGATCTGACCCGCTTTGGGTCCGCCGAGTTCGCCATTCGCCCGTTTCTGGTCCAGGATACTGAACGGACGCTTGCCATGATGAAACAATGGACCAGCAGCGCTGATGAGCATGTTCGCAGGCTCGCCAGCGAAGGTAGCAGGCCGATGCTGCCGTGGGCATCGCGCATCCCGGCACTAAAGGATGATCCGACGCTCGCTGCCCCGATCCTCGAAGCGCTCAAGGCCGATCCGAGCGCCTATGTTCGCAAGTCTGTCGGCAATCATCTCAACGATATCGCGAAGAACCATCCGGACTGGCTGCTGGATCGTCTTACCGAGTGGCCGACTGACAATCCTGATACGGTCTGGATCATCCGTCATGCGCTGCGGACATTGATCAAGAAGGGCAAACCTCGCGCCCTTGCTCTCATCGGCGTCACACACGGTGCCTCGGTGAAAGTGCGCCGTTTTTCGATCGAGCCTCACGTCGTGCGTCTGGGCGAAACAGTCGTTATCGATGCCGAACTGGCCTCCACCTCCCACAACGATCAACGCCTAGTCGTCGATTATCGCATCTATTATGCGCGTGCCGGCGGAAAGACTGCGGCCAAAGTTTTCAAACTCAAGACCTTTGAACTCCCTGCCGGACAAACTGCCAATCTCAAAATTCGCCAGGCTATTCGTGACTTCAGTACGCGTCGTCATTATCCCGGCCGGCATGAGGTGGAGCTCATTGTCAATGGGCTGACGATGGCAAGCACTGCTTTTGAAATCGCAAGCGATTCTTTTGCCTGAGCAACTGGTTTTTCAATTCATTATTGAGGGGATCCGCCCCAGCTCTTGATTTGGTTTTTTCAATCAGGTTCTGCGATCTTTAATCGAAGGAGCATGACATCCGCCATTGCCCTTCGTGGCAAGCCGGAAGATGCATCCTGATGGGCCATGCTCTTCGGATCGAGCATTACGACCTGGATGCCCGCCACCGCGATGGACGTCCGTGGCGCAAGCATCGAGTCGGCGACGACCTTTACCCGTTCGGGGATTGTGTCGTTGATGAGTTGGAATCAATGTGCACCTGCGGACGCGGGGCTCGATCGGCGGACGGTCGGGTAGCGCTGCGGTTGGTCCTTGAAGGGCGTGATGAAGAGGATCGCGCGCAGCGGGATCGATCAGGAAATGGGGCTGGTTCGATGTGTCGGCCGACACCGGCTGCGGATCAGGGGGCGAATATGAGCAGCTTGTTGCCAATGGCCGAAGCCACCGTATTTTCGCTTGCGGCGCGGCAAGAGCCCCCCGTGATACAGGCTGACGAGGGGGAGACCTTCTCGCGCCTGTTGATGCACATGCCCATCGCGCTTTGGCAGGTGGATTCGACCAGCCCGGCTGACGCCTTTGAGAAGCTGAAGGCGCAGGGCGTGCAGGATATAGAGGCCCATCTTCTTCAGAACCCCGAACTTGTCGAATATGCCTGCGATACGGTGATGGTGACCCGCGCGAACAACGCCGCCCTTGCCCTGATCGGGCAGACCGACGAGGGGTTCTATCCCAAGTCGGTGCGGCACATCTTCGAGGCGACGCCGCAGGCCGCCGTTCGTGTCATAGTAGCGCATTTCCATGGCCGCAGGACTCACGTCGAAGAGCTTCGCATACACTGTTCAGACGGACGTACCGTCGACGTGCTTTTCCTCGTGACCTTTCCACGTCCGCCCGAGCGCCTCGACGTCACCTTCATCATGATGCTGGAGATCACGGACAGGCTGGCAACGGAAGCGCACCTTCGGCAGCTGCAGGCGGATCTTGCACACGCTTCGCGCGTATCGACGCTAGGTGAGCTGGCGACTTCGATTGCGCACGAGGTGCGACAGCCGCTTGGGGCGATAGTGCTGAACGGCAACACGAGTCTGCGTTGGCTCGACAAGGCAGAGCCGAACTTGCCTAAGGCCCGCCAGCTCGTAACGCGGATGATCGAGGCCGCGACCCAGGCGACTGAGATCATCGACCGGATCCAGGGCATGGCCTCCAAGCGCGTACCGGTTCGATCACGCCTCAAGCTGAACGAGATTGTCGACGTCGCGCTGCGCTTCGTGCACCATGAGAGCATCGAGCGGAGGGTGGCCATCCGGGCCAACCTCGATCCCGACATTCCGGAGATCGAAGGCGATCGCATCCAGCTCCAGCAGGTCATCGTGAACCTACTGGTAAACGCCATGCATGCAATCGACCATCGCGACGGGCCGGGGCCGCGTCAGGTGTTCGTTTCGACGGAGCGGCATGGCAACAGCCGGGTCACGCTGGTGGTCGCAGATACCGGGCCTGGAATCGCTGACGAAAATCTGGAAAATCTGTTCGACGGCTTCTTCTCGACAAAGCCGGAGGGGATGGGGATGGGCCTCACGATATGCAGCAGCATCATGCGATCGCATGATGGCGAAATCCGTGCCGAGAACCGCGTGGATGGCGGCGCCAAATTCACCTGCAGTCTTCCCGTTGCCGATTATTCGGAGCCGCCCGAGGAAGATGTCCCTTAGCACCAGCCCGAGATTGATGCGTGCACAGCCCTGCAATCGTGGGGACTCAGAACCGATCGTAGCGCTGCGGACATTACCGCTTCTGCTACCGCCTTATGCAGCACCTAGACTCCCTTGATCCTGGCATCCGAACGTTCGATACTAGGCAGTCGCAAATGCCGATCTCATACGTTGAGAGGAAGGTGTCGGCACCGCCGTAGCCCTTGCACCGGCGGCCGTGAAGTTCTCGTAGTGCAACAACCGTTCGACCACTGTCGATGGCTGTGCATCGCTCTTTAAAGGCTCCTGGTACAGGGCGGGGTTGCCACGTTTCAGGGCGCATTTCGTCGATACGATGGTCGATCTCTCCCTTGGTATGAGAAGAGCTGCCCTCCGTCCGGTCGTGACGCACATACTTCATGGGTAGGATCGGAAAACCTGCCGTCGCGACCAGGGCTCATGAGGAGCGACGGCCTTTGACGCATGGATGGGAGCGGTAGAACATGGATACTGTTGGATCGGGGCAGGAACTGGAATGCAAAGAGCTTACGACCGCGGACCAGCTCTCAGCAGCGGTTCCGGTTATGCGGGTTCTGCGCCCGCATCTCGAACCGTCCGACGAGGCGATTGTAAGGCGGCTAAGGTGCCAGATGGAGCAGGGCTATCGATTGCTCGCGCTTAGGCGCGGCACCGACATCCTGGCTCTTGCCGGGTTCCGCATCCAGGAAAACCTTGTCTTTGGTCGCTTCCTGTACCTCGACGACCTTGTGGTCGCTATCGATGCGCGCAAGCAGGGTCATGCCGAGACGCTGCTTGCTGCCGTCCGCGAGATCGCGATCACCTCCGGACTGGACGTTCTTGCGCTGGACACCGCGCTGACCAATACCGGTGCCCAGCGCGTCTACCATCGCGCCGGCTACGAAACGGTGGCCTATCATCTGATACAGCGCCTCGACCGTTAGTGGGGGCGAGGGTCGCGCGGGATCATGATCGAGGCCATCGTCGCAAAGATAAAGCCGGTGATGATTATGCTCATCAGGGCTTCCTCGACCACGGATTCCACCAAGAAGTAGATGGCTGCAGTGACGGCCGCGAGAACGAGCCAGGCTGTCAGCTCATGGTGCCGATCCAAACGCTTGGGAGCGAGGCACTTGACGATCCGGATAACCACCGAGGCCTGTTCCAAAGAGTACCCGGCGCGAATGAAGCGGTCGAGCGTCTCGGGATCGATGGCCTGATCTACACGTGCGAGGATCGCGAAGCGGCGCAGTTCCTCCAGACGTTCGTTAGCAAGGCGGTTCGGGTGCTCGTGTTTGAAGAAGTGGGCGAGGGTTCGCCGCCACGGGGGGATGTCGGCGATCGACTTGGCGGTGTCGCGAACCGAGAGTTCGACGACGATGCGCTCCCTCTGCGTGAGCGATGTGCGCTTGGACTTCTGAGCGACTGAAACTTCTGCGGCACAGTGCTCGACCGCGTCGAACTCCCGGAGTGCAGTGACGGCGTAGCCCATCTTGAAGCTCCTGCTTCGTCAGGGAACCCCAGCCGCCGGAGCGGCCGGGAGGTTCCTCGGGGAAGGGGCGTTTGGCCCCGTCACGTTCAGAAGTGGTAGGCCACGCCGACCAAGGCCTGGTGGCGCTGGAACTTCGTGTCGTTGCCTCCGAGATCGCTGTAGCGATACTCGATACGGGCCGAAACCTTCTCGGTCAGCATGCGCTCAACGCCTCCGCCGATCGACCAGCCGTCGAAGGTGTTCTTCCCGTAGCGTGAGTCTGCGGCGTCGGTGACGCGTACCGAACCGCGCAGGTTCTCGTAGCCTCCACGGACGTACAGCAGCGTCTTGTTGTCAGCGAGGTAGCCGGCGCGCGCACCTAGATTGAAGCTGTACTCCGGATCAATGCTGGCGAGTGTGCCAGCACCCGAGCGGGTGATGGCATCGTCGAAGCCCATGCTGAAGCCGCCTTCGGCTGACAGAACGACGCTGTCCGAGACCTTGTAATTGTAGCCGGCGAAGATTCCTGCGGTGGCGGAATCCCGCGACCGGCCAATGTCGGCACGACCGATATCGGTCTCGGCGCGCTCGACCTTGTTCTTGTTCCAGCCGGCCTCAATGCCAGCATACGGGCCTTGGAAGGCTTCCTGAGCGGCAGCGGGGGTGCCTGCCGCGACGGCGGCGGCGAGGGCGAGCGAGATGGAGGCGATCAGCTTCTTCATGGCACTTACCTTTCGTTCATGCCGCCTCGGCCCGTTGGCTTTGGTCGGCGGTTGTCGTCAGGCGTGACGCGCTTCGGGTTGGGGGGACGAAGGCCGTCGTTCTCGGAACCGCGTTATTGTGGTTCCGACGGTCTGCTTCGGCCTTGTCCTGTATCCTGCGAGAGCGTCGCTAGACGCACTCTAGGTAGCCCGGGTAGCGGGAAAGTATTATCGGGCACAATGCCATGTCATTCATGCTGAGATGCGAGGAATGGCTAAACGATCGTCGAGATATTCCATCTCTTCGGAGAGTAGCCGGCAGGCATTAGAGGTCGCGTGCGGGCACCGGATGGTCCACGGGTCGCCATGGTCGCCTCAATGGCAGCGGTGCAGTCGCGGCGGGATCGTCTGATCCCGCCGCGACGGCGACTTTTACTTGCGGATGAACGCGAGGATATCGGTATTCAGGACGTCGGCATGCACAGTAAGCATGCCGTGCGGGTATCCCTTGTAGACCTTGAGCTCGCCGTTCTTGAGCAGCTTGACCGCGAGTTGGGCGGAGTTCGCGATCGGAACTATCTGGTCGTCGTCGCCATGCATCACGAGGACCGGGACATCGATGGCTCTCAGGTCCTCAGTGAAGTCAGTTTCGGAGAACGCCTTTATGCAATCATATTGGGCTTTTGCTCCGCCCATCATTCCCTGGCGCCACCAGTTGTTTATGGTTCCCTGGATGACCTTGGCTCCCGGGCGGTTGAAGCCGTAGAACGGCCCCGACGGGACGTCGATGTAGAACTGGGCGCGGTTAGTCGCCAGCGCAGCGCGGAAACCGTCGAACACCGAAAGCGGCAGGCCTCCGGGGTTGTTGTCGGTCTTGAGCATGATCGGTGGCACTGCGCCGACCAGTACGGCCTTTGCGACGCGACCGGCCTGCGCCCTGGCGACGTAGCGGGCGACCTCGCCGCCACCCGTGGAATGGCCGACGTGGATCGCCCGGTTTAGATCGAGATGTGCGGCGAGTTCGACGACGTCCTGGGCGTAGGTGTCCATGTCATTGCCTGCGTCGGTCTGGGTGGAGCGCCCGTGGCCGCGCCGGTCATGCGCTACGACACGAAAACCCTTCTCACGGAAGAAGAGCATCTGCGCGTCCCAGTCATCCGAGCTTAGTGGCCAACCGTGGTGGAAGACTATCGGCTGTAGGCTCTTGGGCCCCCAGTCCTTGTAGAAGATTCGGGTACCGTTCTTCGTGGTGAAGTTGTCCATCTTCATTTCTCCGGTGTGCGAGGTGGTTGGCGCCGACCCGGCCGCTGTGATCGGCGTCGACAGGATTATCCCGGCAGCAGTCATTCCGCCCAGCACTTCGCGCCGGGTCGATCGGAAAGATGCGGTGTCGTTTGAGCCAGAGGGAGTTGTCATTGATCCGGTCCCCTTTCCGAAAGGCAGGCCGCAATGGCAGGCCGGAAAATCCGAACCCGCCCTCGACGGTCCCGATCTCTCGGAAGCGGGACGCGGCGGTTGAACGAGCAAGACGACCGGACGCAGTGCGATTGAGCGAGATCATTGGCCGGTCAGGGATCAGAATAGCCCCGGCAGGTGTCGGTAACCACAGGCGCAAGGTTGAGAGGCGCTCATACGAACGGGTAGGCGGCGGTCTGCGTTGGTACAGGATGGGGTAGCGGCCCGCGAAGTCGGATTCTCGATCGGGCTCTGATTTTGCCCCTTGCGGGCGGACCGGCGTTAAAGGCCGGCCCGCCCTTGGCCACGCGTGCGGGGGGCAATGGCACGGTGGCATGCTCGGATTGCGGACGGGGGGAAGTCCGAGCATGGTTGGATTGCATCAAGGAGGTGAGTGCGACTATCAGACAGGCGTCAGTGGCCGTCATCCTTGTGTATAGGTTGGCGCCAGTTCGAGATTTTCGCGCATGACACGCACTCGTCTGGAGCGCAGCCCTGTTCGACGACTTCAGGCGAAGGCGGGTGTCGGCTCGCCGACACCAAACACCTCGTCCCGCGCGATGGTCTTGGCTCCCTCGATCGTGACCTGCTCGGCACGTGCTGGGCTGGCGAGGCCGTCGAGGTAGACGAACTTTAGTCCTGTGATGCCTATCGTCGTGAGGACGTCACCTAGATACCCGGTGAGATGATCAGGTTGGAATTTGCCTTCACCGGCGACGATGCCGCCAGCCGTCACGACGACCAATGTAGGACGGTTTTCGATGAAACCCTTCTTGATCCCATCAATGGTTGCGAAGCTGCGTCCGTATCGGAGCACGAAGTCGATCCACATCTTCAGCGACGCGGGAACGGTGTAGTTGTGCATCGGTGTTGCGATGACGACGAAGGCAGCATCTTCGAGTTCGCGGATCAACTGCTCGGAGAGCGTGAACACCTCGCTGTCATGCGAGTGGCCACCAACAATGGCATCGGCGTATACGGAATGGACTGTTGCATCGGCGAGCACTGATAGGTCGCGCTCGACGAGTTCGAGCGACGGGTCCTTGCGCTGGAGATTCTTCACCGCCTGCATCGCGAGGATGGCGCCGCGCGATGCACGGCCGTAAGGGCTCGCCGTGATGAGGAGGATGGATGCCACAGGGTCGTCCATTCTTGTCGTGACAGGGAATCGTCGGCAGCCCTGGATGTGCGGGGCAGGGCGCGGACAGCCGAGACTATCATGCGATCCTGAGGATCAGGACAGGTTTGCCTTGTCGAGACCGAAGGCCTTGTCCTGCGAGCCCGGAACGGACTGGAAGGCGATGGACGCGCGGTTCCAGGCGTTGATCACCATCACCATGTAAGTCAGGTAGACTGTCTCCTCTTCGGAGAACTCGGCGCGGACTGCATTGTAGATTTCGTCCGGCACGCCGTGCGGCGCCAGCTTGGTCAAAGCCTCGGTCCACTCGAGGGCGGCTCGTTCGCGGACGTTGAACAACGTCGATTCACGCCAGATCGCGATGTGGTGGATTCGCAGTTCCCGCTCACCGTGGATCTTCGCCTGCTTGATGTGCATGTCGAGACAGAAGGCGCAGCCGTTGAGCTGAGAGGCCCGCATCTCGACCAGGCCAAGGATCGCCTCCTCGACGGTCCCCTTCTTCGCGGCGAAGGTCAGGTCCATCAGCTTCTGGGTGAGGGCGGGCACTTGCTTGAGATGGTCAATACGCTGGGTCATTTCTCCGAACTCCTTCGTGTTTCTTGGTAGCGCGAAGATACGGCGCCGTATTTCATACGATTAGCTAGGTGAAGGACATGAGATTGATGCCGGAAACCGCGCAATACCCGCTTGAGGATTGGCCAGCGAGGATTTTCAGCTATCGACCGCACTGGAAAGTTCCTTCGCGTACCAACCTGCGCCGCGCGATTGAGGGACTGAAGGCTGAGGCGGCAAAGGTACCTGCACAGCCAGCGCGCGACGCAGTTCTGAATAGGCATGGCGTCGACGAGAGAGGGACTATGTTTCGCGGGGCGTCTAGATCACGCTCGGGCCGGCATCATACGAAGGGCTATGTGGGGGCTTCATCCTTGGTGAGGCTGGAGCGCTCTGCTACCTTCTGGCCGAGGAGGCCGACACGTTGATCGAGAATGGCACACGGGCGACGAGGCAACCCGCAGGGTTGACCGTCGCAGAGGACGACCGCCCGCTGGTGGTGATCGCCGACGACAGTGCCAAGCTGCGTGAGGCGCTGGAGGAACTGTTCCTGTCCGTCGAGATCGAGACGCGAAGCTTCGAGAATGCGAAATCGCTTCTCGAAGGCGGACTCCCGGATCGACCGGGCTGCTTTATCCTGGACGTGCGCATGCCCGGCCTTAGCGGCCTTGATCTGCAAACGCAGCTGGTCGAACGTGGGCACCTGATGCCCATCATCTTCCTGACGGGTCATGGGGACGTGCCGATGAGCATCCGGGCCATCAAGGGAGGGGCATTCGACTTCAGGACGAAGCCGATCCGGGACCAAGATCTGCTGGACGCCGTCGCCGCAGCCATAGACGCGGACCGGGCGCGACGGGCGATCGACCAAGTGGCGCATGAAAGCGTCGGCAGGTTCAACAGCCTGTCACCGCGCGAGCGTCAGGTGCTGGAGTTCATCGTCGGGGGCCTTCTCAACAAGCAGATCGCGTATGAGCTGGGGGTGACCTCGGCTACGATCAAGCTGCACCGCGGCAGCGTCATGAAGAAGATGGAGGTGCGATCGGTGGCGGAGCTGGTGCGGGTGTGGGATCACATCCCGCTCACAATCCGTCAGGGCGATGCTGCATAGACTTGCGTATGGCTACCGCGCCACGCCGGAATGTCCGATTGGTAGCGGTCTGGTTCCCCTTGTTAAGGAACTCCGTTTGCAGCGTAATCCACTGATTGCGGTCGTCGATGACGATGCAGGCATGTGCGATGCCATCGCAGAGCTTCTCGAGCTTCTCGAATATGAAAGCGTGCGCTTCTCGTCCGGCTCGGAGTTCCTGTCAGACCTCGAAAAACGCCGCTTTGACTGCCTCGTTTCCGATGTCAGGATGCCGGGGATGGACGGGTGCGAGCTTGGACGCCGCGTCACCGCGCTGGTGCCTGAACTGCCTATAATATTCGTGAGTTCGAGCGAGGATGAGCTGGGGCGTGTGCGCGCATCGCGCGCAGGCGGCTACGCGTTTCTGCGCAAGCCGCTCGATGCCGACGAGTTCAAGCTCCAGATCGATCTGTCTCTGGAGCGGGCGAATCGAAATCAGGCCTGATGGACCTGGAAGTGGGGAGTGGTGTTGCTGATCGCGAAGTTGATCAGCCGGTCCATACGCACCAGGTGCTGCACGTTATGGGCTCCGAGCTTGTGCATGGCGTTGCTGCGGTGGATCTTGACCGTGATCTCGCTCAGCGAAAGCGCGTCGGCGATTTCCCGGTTCTTCCTGCCGGACAGTACGAGCGACGCGACCTGTTTCTCTCGGCAGGTCAGCGTAGCGAACTTCAGCCGAACCTGCCCACCCTCGAGGGCAGCCGACCGGGCGAGGTTGTCGAACTCGATCGCCGCGTTCGCTGCATCCAGCACTTCCTGATCGCGCAGGGGCTTGAGCAGGAAGTCCTTGGCGCCCGCCTTCAAGCCGCGGACCGCCATGGGAATGTCAGCGTATCCGCTCATGAAGACGACGGGCAGGAGGAAGCCGTGCGCAGACAGTCGCACCTGAAGCTCCAGACCGCCCAGCTGCGGAAGTCGCACGTCGCACAACAGGCATCCGGGAGAGACAGGGTCAGCCTGATCGAGGAATTCAAGAGCAGTCGCGTAAGTGCGTGCCTGCAGCCCTACCGATAGAAATAGGTCCTCCAGTGCTTCGCGCACACCCTCGTCATCATCCACGATGTGTACGATCACTTCGCTCAGGATGAACTGTGCTTCCATCGTTCTCTCCAGTGCTGGCGGCGAACGAGCCGATCCGAAGACCGGCCTGGTCGCAACCATCTTAGCCGCTGCCCAGGCAACATGCCATCATACGAAGAGCGAGTTGCCCGAGGCCGTCCATGGCCGCGATCCCGTGACCAACTCTAAATGATGGAAGCCGAGACCAACGGATGATCATTCCTCCCCCGTCAGCTTCGCGGGCCTGACGACAAGCCCGATAATCGACGGAATGGATGCGGCTATCTTCCTCGTGTTCTGCAGGCATCCGAGGGAGAAGATCTTGCCCGCACCCGCCGATCAGAAGCCGCCTTACGCTTGCGCTGAAGCCCCATTGCGCCGCGATCGGCACCGATGATGTGGCACCTTGCCCGTTATCCGCCCCTGCGGGAACGTCTAGACATAGGCTGCGGGCGCTCGAAGCTTCCCGGATTGAGCTTTCGCAACCCTCAAAGAGGACGTGCATCATGAGTAGGTTCTACAAGGCCTCCGCCACTGCGGTCGGAGGCAGATCGGGTTTCGCGTCCAGCAGTGATGGACGATTGAGGGTCGAGCTTTCGACCCCTGCCATCCTGGGCGGCGATGACGGTCCGGGTACCAACCCCGAACAGCTCTTCGCCGCAGCGCGCGCGGCATCCCTGCTTGCGGCGATCCGTCAGGTGGCCGCTGGCAGGGGCGTCCGGGTGCCTGCCGACAGCAACGTAACCGCCACGGTCGCGATCGGTCCTGATGGCGCGAATGTCATGACCCTGAACGTGGCGCTTGCGGTCGACATTCCTTGCATCGACATCTCAGAGGCGAACTCCATCGTCGAGGAGGCGATGGGCATCTGCCCGATCGCACGTGCGACGGGCGAGCAGGTTTCTTCCGTCGTCCATGTCGGCTGACGGCTCATCCCGACCCGCTTCTCCGTTGGAGGTTCCGCCGTGCATAGTAGTCCCTCAGCCATTCGATGAAGACGCGGACGCGGGCGGGGCGGGCCACACCCGGCGGCGTCACCATGTAGGCCGATACTTTCGCGGCCGACCACTCGGGCAGCAGCGGCACGAGGCTGCCGTCTTGCAACTCCCTGGTCATGAAGAAGTCGGGCAGAAGCGCCACGCCGATCCCCGCCACGGCTGCGGGGACGACCGCCACTGCATGGTTGACGTGGAAGCGCCCGGACATCCGCACGGACACGGAGCCATGGTCGGGGTGTTCGAACTCCCAGTCCAGACCCCAAGGGACGTTTGTAGGAATGATCGCGGGGAACCGCGCCAGCTCTTCGGGGTGCTCGGGCAGCCCATAACACTCAATGAGGGATGGAGCGGCGACCAGAGGTCGGTTGAATGAGATCAGCTTCACCGTGCGCAACGTGCTGTCCGGCGGTTGGCCCGGTCTTATGCATATGTCGTAGCTCGAACCGATCGGATCTACCTCCTCCTCGGTCAGGCATAAATCCATCTCTATGTCCGCGTAGTCCGACAGGAACATCGGGATGATGGGGACGATGGTAGCAAGGCCGAATGCCGTCCCGCATGCCACCCTGATCTTGCCCCGCGGGATGGCGGCCTCCTCCACGATGTCCGCCTCGATTGCGCGGCCGTCGGAGAGGATGCGTGCCGCCCGGTCGACGGTCAGGCGGCCACTTTCGGTAAGCGAGAGCTTGCGGGTCGTGCGGTGGAAGAGCGTTGTCTGCATCCGCTGCTCGAGGCGGGTGATAGCCTTCGACACGGTGGTGCTGGCCAAGCCGAGGTCTTCGGCGGCGCGGCTGAACGAGCCGAGTTCGGCCACTCTCGCGAAGATCGCCCATGCTTCGAAGTCGGGAATGTGCGGCAACTCGCTAACCTCGCGATGCACCGGGGCGCGTGATGCCACGTCGCTTGGTCCGGGTACCGCGACGAGCGCCCGAAAGCGGTTGAAGCTCGAACTTCGCCTCTGCAGCCGGAAAGCGGCGGAGCGGGTTGGGTTGGTTCTGTTGGGGAAGATCGCCTGCCTTCATCCACAGTGTGAACCGCGTGCCCGGGGCCGTATCCTGCCAGACATAGAACGCGCCCAGCTTCGCTGCCGCCGCGTCTATCAGGTGTGCGCCCAGCCGCGCTTCTGTCCGGGAGGGCGAATGTGCGAACCCGATGCCGTCGTCTTCGACCGTCAGCTGCCACCCGGTCGCATTCGTCAACAGCGCTATTCGCACCTCGCCCGGCTTGTCGTCCGGATAGGCGTGCTTGCATGCGTTACTGACCAACTCCGCCACGAGGATGCCGATGCTGGTGGCTTCCTCTGCGGGGAGATGGACCGTTTCGGCGTGGATTGAGAGGTGTCTTCTGCGACCCGCGTCCTGGCATACCAGCCGCAGATCGGCACCAAGATCGTCAAGATAACTGGCCAAATCGATCCGCCCGGGCTGATTAGAGCTGTGGAGGCGTCGGTGGATGTTCGCGATGGCGTAGATACGTCGGCGAGTGATGTGGAGGATTTCGGCAAGACCCACCGCCCCTGCGTCCTCGGCCAATCCGCTGTCCAGTTCGAGCAGGGCTGCCAGAAGGCCGAGGTTGTTCGCAATCCTGTGGTCTGCCTCTATCTGAGCCATGGCGTCGACCGGCGGTAGCACGGTGGTATGCATTGGTTCCTCCGGCGGCTTTGAAGGTCGCGCGCTCTTGAACACGGCCCGTCAGCAGCGAAGCGAGGTTGCGGCGTCTCTAGCGACACCGCTGAGCCGACGCGGTTGTGCCCTTAATCACCTCCACGGCGGCCTAGAGCGGGAACTCGGCGCCGGTTGCCCCCGTCATGGCAGGTTTTTCGTGAGGTCGAAGGCGGCTCCACAGTTCCTGCGACGGTGATGACCGGCGCCGTGCGGATCAGTGGGGCTTGTCGAATGTGGTCAGCGGTCCGTCGTTGTCGTCAAGGATGAAGATCGCCAGGAGCTTGGCCGGCTGGGTCTTGCTGGCGTTTGCGCTCACGCCGTGCTGATCGCCGGGACTCTCGGTCCAGTATTCGCCCGCCTTGTAGGTTTTCGGTGCATCGCCGTTGACGGCACTGACGATTGCACCCTCCAGTACATACGCGGTGATGAACGCGGATTTCGCGTGTGTATGCGCGGGCGAGCTGTCGCCGGGTGCATAGGTGACAAGCACCGTCCTGATCGTTTTGCCCGGGATGTTGGTGATTGGATGAGAGAAGTCGGGCTTGATCGACGACAGCACGGGTGCGTTCTTGGCGGTCTGGGCGTTAGCCGAAGCTGCTCCCAGCAGCCCGGCGGCGAGCAGTGTCGCAATGGGGTAGCGCATGATTTTACCTCTCGTTGTGCTTGGTGATGAAGGCATAAGTGATCACCGCTCAGGATGCTGCCGGCGTCCTCTGACCGGCGAGCCATTGCTCGAACGTAGTTGCCCTCAGGTGGATGTCGAAACCGGGAAGCAGCGTCTCGTCTTCCAGCGGCGCTCCGAAGTAGGTGCCTTCGGGATCAACCTCGATCTGCACGGCACCACCAGTCTCTTGCACCCAGCGTCGCGCAAGTTCGTCGATGCGGAACACCTCCGGACCTGCGATCTCGTAAGAGCCGTTGACAGGTGTCGCGAGCACGCGCTCTATCAAGGTCTCTGCGACGTCCGCCGCCGAGATCGGCTGGAACTTGACGTCCGCCAGCCTTGCGATGCCATCCACTGTGCCCATTTGGACCATCATTGGCACGAGTTCAAAGAACTGGGCCGCGCGGACGAGCGTGTAGGGGACCGGCCCTTGCTCGATAAGCTTCTCCTGCGCCACCTTCCCCGCGATGTAGCCGCTATCGACGAGGCGGTCGCTACGCAGTACCGAGAGCGCCACGTGGTGCCGCACATCCGTGGCGATCTCCGCCTCCATGATGTTGCGAGCGGCAGTCTTGAAGAAGCCGACGGATGCATCGCGGTCCATTGTGATCATGTTTGTCACGTCCACGACGACGTCAGCACCCTGCAACGCTTCCTTCAATCCGTTGCCGGAAATGATGTCGACGCCGTTGTCAGGCGAGGCGGAGATCGCTTCATGTCCACGATCGTTGAGCCCTGTTACGACTTTCGAGCCAATCTGCCCGGTGCCTCCGATGACGACTATGCGCATGTGCTTTCTCCCAGCGATCTGACTGCACGGGATTTCAATAGCCTTTCGGTCAACGCCGCTGGATCATAGCTTGGTCCCGTTCCGCTCATACGAAGGTCGAGGAAGAACGGGGGGCGGCCATCCGCTGCCGAACAAACCGTCTTGGCTGATGGATGGAGCAGCGCATCGAGGGATCCGGACATGCGCGATTGCCCCGCCGCCTTCGGCGTTCTCGATTGTCAGCGTTCCGAGGTGGTTTTCGACGATGGACCTGCTGATGGCGAGGCCCATTCCGATGCCCTGCGCCTTGGTCGTGAAGAAGCTCTCGAAGAGTCGGGGAAGGTGCTCTTCGGCGATCCCGGGACCGGTATCGCTGATGGCGAGTTCAACGAGGTCGTCAGGTCCATCCACCACACGGAGCACGACGTCCCGGCTCCCGCATATCGACTGTGTCATGGCTTGTACGGCGTTAAGCACGAGGTTGACCACCACCTGCTGGATCTGGACCGGGTCCACCCAGACGCATTGCAGGGTGCCGCGACGATCAATTCGAAGTTGTACTCCGTTCGATCGCGCCTCGTCCTCGACTAGGGTGAGTGCTTCCCTTGCGAGTTCGCCGAGATCTACGCAGACCCGTTCACCGCTACCGCCCTTCGCCATCTTGCGCATTCCGTGCACGATGGTCGCGGCTCGCTCGGCTTCCGACGCAACGCGCTCGAGCCGTCGCGCGGCGCGTTCGATGTCGGGCGGCTCCTTTTCCAGCCACTTGCGCGCGGTGCTGCTGTTCACGTTTATCGACGAGAGCGGCTGCGTGATCTCGTGCGCGATCGAGGCCGCGAACTCGCCCATGAGGGACATCCTGGCGACCCGGGCGAATTCGGCCTGTGTTCGTTGCAGCTTGGCTTCTGCGCGCAGGCGGTCACTGATGTCCACCATTCCGACGAAGCTGTTCCCTTCGATTTCCTCACCGTCCGGGTAGGCGATGGTGAAGAGGACGTTGATCTGCTGTCCGGCCGCCCCGCACATGACGACCTCCTCGGAATAGTGACGTGCGCCGGCGAAGGCTGCGGCCATGTTGCGTTTGAAGGCTTCGGGCGCGAGGCGGTAGTAGGATCGCACCGGGCATAGCACCGACTCTCTGGTGCCGTCCCCGAACATCTTCACCGCCTGGTTGTTGGCCTCCACTATGACTGTGCCGTCCAACGCCGCCTCGAACGCGGCTGGATGATCGTCAAGGTAGGCGATGAGGTCATGGTAGCCAGCTTCGCGGGCGATTGTGAAAAGGCCCAGAGCGCCTCGGGAGTCCACGCGCATCAGCGCTATCGGTACATCGTTGAAGAGCCGCCCATAGCGCTGCTCGATGATCTGGAGGCGCGGGGACGGCGTCACCTTCAATTCGTCGGATGCGAGGACCAGGCAGATCGACTGGATTGCCCAGCGCGTAGCCATGACGCGAACACCGATACGCTTACCAGCGAGGCTGCGCGCTAGGACAGTGTCAGGCTCAAGGTCGACCCCCTCCGACGCAGCGCGGATCATTCGATCAATGAGCCCGCAGCTATCCTCGGGGAACAGCTCGCCCAGCTTGCGACCCACAAGGTCGCTCGGGGAAAGCGAGCCAAAGAGCGTGCATGCGGACGGCGACGCCCAACGCACCGTCAGGCCAGAGGCTAAAGCAAGTTCTCCTGCTTCGAGAGCATCGACCTCGAGGCATGCGTTGAGGCGCGTGATCAGGCGTTGGTAGCGCTGGATCCCGTCATCGGAGGGCGAGGTCGTGACGCCGTCGGGATCGTTAGGCGACATGCTGCGAAGATCCTCTGCAGCCTCTCCTTTGACCATACCCATCCGGGTATCGGAGCCGTCGGACCCGGTAATTCTTGCTGCGCCGCACCGAAGGATTGATCGCTCCCGGAGCCGGATCGGCGTCATTCCCAATGTCTTCTATCGAGCTTCGACGGTTCATGGGCCTTTGATCGGGCGGATTTTCCGCGGAGGGTGACGCCGGCGGGGCAGCGGCTCGCGGGGGAGCGACGAAATGGACGAGGTTCATCGGCTCGTACCAGCATCGTCTCATTCGAGGCGGCATTGGTCACGACGTCCCGCATTAGGCTCCAAAGGAGTTCGCGCACGCGGTCCAGTCGAACGTCGCGGGCAGCTGAGATGCATCAGGCATGGATCAGTCGGGAGCCGGCTTGGATGCCGCCGCAGCGCGATATTGCCCCGGTGACACGCCGAAGCGCCGCTTGAACGCGGCACCGAAGGCGCTGTCGGACAGGAAGCCGAGAGATCCGGCGATGGACGAGGCCGATTCCCCGCCTGCCCTGAGGCGAGAGGCGGCAATGGTCAGCCTCCAGCCGGATGCGTATTCTACGGGAGTGGTGCCGACCCGCTCGCGAAAGCGGGCAGCAAACGTGGAGCGGGACTGGTGAGCGAGGTCGGCAAGCTCCTCCAGCCGCCACGGGTGCGCGGGCTTCGCGTGTATTGCCCGGATGGCGGACGCAAGCGGGGGATCGCTCAACGCACCGATCCAGCCGGGTGCCTCATTCCCGAGCGTCTCGAAGTGGGCTCGCAGGGCATGGACGAACATGAGCCGGAGCAGATCGTCGCATGCGGCGCGCGATCCGGCGAGACCGCTGCGCCACTCCGCGTCCAACTGGTCGAGGAGCCAGGCGAGAGGCCGGGCTCCGGTGTCATCAGCACGGATCACCATCGTGGCCGGCAGAAGGTCGAGCACCTGGGCTGCACCTACCGCTTCGAACGTGACACTGCCGCCGAGGATCTCGACTTCGGAGCCGACGCCGTATCGACCGGCCAGCGCATCGTCTGAGAATGCCACCGCCGCATCGACGGGATCGAGATCCGGATCGCTCGTCAGCACGAATTCCGAGCGGTCCTTGATCACCACGCAGTAACCCGGGCGCAGTCGATGCCGCTCGTTTCCGAGCACCAGCCAGCATTCGCCGCGCCGCACTAAGTTGAACTTGCAAGTGGCCGGTCGAAACCGGAGCGACCAGGAACCCCCGGCTTCCAACCTGACCGAACACGCCGGTCGCGCCTGCACCATCGCGAGGATGTCCGACAAAGGATCTATGGGGGGATTCTGGATGATCACGACAGATTTTCCGACGACGCGCGATGTTTCGTCCGACAGATATGGGCCAGAGTTACCGCATGACAACAGCACAAGCACCAATTCATTCGGGCTTTGGGCCCTCCTCGACCGCCGACGAAGTGATGAAGGGTGTCGACCTCGTCGGCACGACCGCAATCGTCACGGGCGGTTATTCCGGTATTGGGCTGGTCACGACGCGCGCACTTGCCCAGGCCGGGGCGGAGGTCGTCGTTCCCGCCCGCGATTTGAAGAAAGCGGAGTCAGCGCTCGGCGGCCTTGCCGGCGTCAAGATCACGGAGATGGACCTGATTGACGCAAGTTCGGTCGAGGCATTCGCTAGACGCTTTCTGGATAGCGGCCGGTCCTTGCCCATCCTCATAAACAGTGCGGGCGTGATGGCGAGTACTCTGTTCCGGGATGCGGATGGGCACGAGGGACAGTTCGCGACGAACCACCTCGGCCACTATCGGCTCGTATGCGCCCTGTGGCCTGCGCTTGTATCGGAGGGGGCGCGCGTGGTGTGCGTCTCGTCGCGGGGACATCAGATCGCGCCGGTGGACTTCGAAGATGTCGATTTCCTCGATCGCGAATACGACAAGTGGCAGGCATATGGACAGTCGAAGACTGCAAATGCACTCTTCGCACGTGCGTTGGACCGCCGGGGTACGGGTCATGGCGTGCGCGCGTTCTCCCTACATCCAGGACAGATCATCACGGACCTGGCGCGTCACCTCTCCAAGGACGAGCTGAACGGCTTCGACGCCTTCGATGCGGACGGTAGGCCGAAGATCGACCCTGCGGCAGGGATGAAGACGGTGGAACAAGGTGCGGCAACGAGCCTTTGGTGCGCGACCAGTCCGGCCCTGAAGGGACTGGGCGGCCTCTATTGCGAGGATTGCGACGTGGCCGGGATCAACCACTGCGAAATCGGCCGGAAGGGTGTAGCGGAATGGGCGGCCGACGATGCGGCTGCGGAGCGGTTGTGGCAGCTTTCCGTAGACTGGACCGGCCGGACCGTCTGATCATCGATCCGGAACGGGGATGGAAAGGCATGGCGAACTGACTTTTGTTGGGCCAGGCTCACCTTTCGGCGTATGCGGACCCACGCTGCCAAGCCATTCCCATCGGGTTGCGCGATGGCAAGTTCGAGCCCCGAACGGGTGTGATCGACACCGACAGCGGCGAAGCGCTGAGGGCTGCGGCGCGCGATCTCTTTCGGTTCTGCCAAGGTGCAATCGGCGACGGTGCCGGCCCAGGTTCTCCACGAATTTGCTCGTGCAGTGCCGGCGCGCGTCCGCGCTTATTGACCAGTTCGAATCGGATCTACCGAGAAGCATCCGAGATGCAAAGGCGCCGCTAGTCGCGATGCCGGGACCCGCAATTATTACGCGACCGGATCGATGAATATGATGATGCCGTGGCCGATCGCGTCCACGCCGAGGAGGCGGCGGAGGCCAAGATGATCCGCTGCATGGCTCTCTTCGAATTTGGTGATGGACGGCTTGGACGCGGCTGGGCCGCGCCCAAAGTCAGTCAGGGTCTTGCGGCCACCGGAAGGCGGAATGGGGCGCCCAGCCGGTTGAAGGCGTTCATGGCCGCGATGGTAATCGTCAGGTCGACGAGATCTTTCGGTTCGAAAGCCTCAGCGACCGCCGCATACGCCTCGTCCGAAGCATGTGTCTCGCTGACGTTCGTGACCTCTTCGGCCCATGCAAGTGCGGCGCGATACTGGTCCGCAAAGAGGTGTGGCACCTCCTGCCACACGGGCACCAGAGCGACCTTGTCGATGGGCATGGTCTTTAGGAGATCGCGGGTGTGAATGTCGATACAGTGCGCGCAGCCGTTGATCTGTGAGACGCGCAGGAAAATGAGGTGGATCATCTCCTCGGGGAGGTTGGTCCCCGTCATGATGTAGTGGTGCATCCCGTAAAGGGCCTTGGCTCCGGCGGGGGCGACGTCGGGCCAGTTCAGTCGGTTCATGCTTTTTTCCTTTCCTCTAAATTTCGCAGATCCGCCCTTCGTCATCTCGTGGGATGAAGCCGAACGTTTCCGTAGTTGATGCCGCAGGCACGCTGGGCGCGCGATCAGGTGCTTGGCGAGGCCATGTAATACGGTCGTCCAGATAAGCCGTCCCCGCGCACCCGCCACGTAATGGGAACTGCTGTGAGCGTTACTTGCCAAAGACATGCCATCCGGACGATCGAGACAAATGTGGGTGCCGGTGCCAAGCGAGCTTTCGCGGTTCTCCGCGCAAACTGTCCGTCGATGAAGTCGAAGACCGTCATCAGGGGCTCGTTTTTGCACTTATGTCAGGCTGGCCTCGCACCTGTGGCAGGTCGACCACGAGAGAGGTGACGGCAGCGTCCGCGCTCGATCCTCTACTTGTCATATCACGCTCCCTGCGGCGTCTTGCCGGCGACCATTCGCCTCAGCTTCCGTGGCGCGACGGCGCAGTCGGGACCATACCCACATGGGTATTCACCTCCGAGCCTGGGTGGGTAAGCCGGTGCCGTGGCCCCGATATGGCCGCGCTGCTGGAACTGGGAAATGTCTGCGGATGGCGCAGAAGGACGAACGAGGGGCTGCGTCGCCGTACGTGACCCGCGAGCTGATCGTCGATGATCATCCGCTTATGCGCGCGACGTGCGCATCGGTGCTTGAAGATCGGAAAGAAGACATAGTCTTCGGAAACGCGCTTATGCCAATCGGCTCTCGGCGCCGGGATGTCGTGATGATGGACCTCCAGATGCCGGGTAGTGAGCCGCCGGACGCTAGTGTTTCAGCATGCTTGCCATTCAACCCGGCGATCCGGTTGGGGTCCTCATGCTAGCGAGCGGAAGTGGAAATCAGCCCGCGTTCGGCAAGTCGGTGCCTGGCAGGGCGCTCGCCACGCCAACATAACAGAATGACAAATCTTTCAATCAATCGAGGAAATTTGCGTTATTCTCTGGCAGCGACTGCAATCCGGCTTAGAAACTGTTGCTTCCAGCATTTCACCCGGCGCTTGCTGCGGGGCGACAGGAGGGGTGAGCGGCGGACGATGGTCGGGTGGCTGGCAAAGTTGTGGGCAAAAGTATTGTCGACGATGCTCATGATTGCCCTCAGTGGTGCAGCGCCCTCGGTTGACCAAAGAGCAGTTTGGTCGTCCCCTGGATTTGCGGCCTATACCCATCAGAAATGGGGCCGCGAGCGCGATGCTCCCAAGCAGATCTACTCCATTTCACAGGGAAGGGACGGTTTCCTCTGGTTGGCGACCGGAGAAGGCGTCTACCGCTTCGACGGCATTCGCTTTGAACGCATTCCGGCGCCGGAAGCACCCAATCAGGGTGCGCCATCCGCTGTCCTGGTCACCCGCAATGGTGACGTGTGGGTCAGCTTTTCGGGATCACACCGCTTTGCAATTTATCGCGGTGGACGTATCTCGATGTTGCCGGTCTCTCCGGTGACCCACCGAGTGTCCTCCATGCGGGAAGGGCCGGACGGTTCGGTCTGGGTTCTTAGCGACGCCGAGGACGACCCTTTGTTTCGGCTGAAGGACGGTCGATGGACGAACTACGGCCGGGCACAGGGAATACCGTCCGGAAACCCGTTCGACATGGTAATCGACGCGAGCGGCGCCGTCTGGCTGACCCATGCGAGTTCGATCCTCAGGCTCGACGCTGGCGCCCGTCGCTTCTCGCGTTTCAGCGTCTGGAATTACACCGTGGCGCGGATGGCCCTCGATCCTGACGGCAGGATGTGGATTAGTACGGATCACGGCAGCTATCCGGTCACCGGCCCCCACGGACGCGGCTCCCCCCCGGCGTTACGACATGCCTACGCTACCGATCGCCCTCAGATCAGGGGCTACACCATGTTCGACAGGGAAGGGAACCTGTGGATGGCCACCGAATATCGCGGGATCCAGCGGGTTCAGCGGCCCAACCCCCGGGGGGCGGCAACCAAGGCTGAGGCGGCGTTTGCGGTGGAACGATTCACGGTGCAAGACGGACTGACGTCGAACATCACCGAACGCCTGATGCAGGATGCAGAGGGCAACGTCTGGGTCGGGACGGAGAAGGGCCTCGACCGATTTCGTCGAGCATCGGTAGTTGATGTGCCGCAGCTTGACGATCCGCATGTCTTTGGCGACCAACTCCTGGTCGCGCGCGACGGAAGCGTGTTCATCTCCGAAGCGGGGCGGATCTATCGCGTGCCCCCGGGCGGCAAACCAGAGCAGATACTCGTTGCTTCGGACCGCCCGAGCACAATCTGCCAGGCACCCGATGGGGATATCTGGATCACGCTCTTCCGCACGGTGCTCGTCTGGCGGGACGGACGGGTGGTGGGCAGAAAGCCGACGTTGCCCACCGATATCACTGTTTATGATTGTGCTTTCGATGCAAGCGGCGACTATTGGATCAGCGTGGCCCGTGCCGGGCTCTACCGGCTGCGGGGCAATCGCTGGGAGCGGGTGTTCGGCCAAACCAGCCCCGACTTTCGTCCGCGTTCCATGATTGCAGATCGGAACGGGAGGCTGGTCACCCAGTGGAGCTACCGGACGCTGCGATATGCGGAGCCGTCAGGCCACCGCGCGATCAGGGTCCCGTTCCAGATTCAGGATCCTCAGCCGGTCACGCTGTATAGTCCGCCGAAAGAAGTTCGAGTCCCCTATCTCTATGTGGGAGGACCCGATGGTGTCGCCCGTCTGGTAGAAGGCCGCTGGCAGCGGCTCGGCAAGGACAGGGTGCCGGGACTGGTGAACGTCAACGGGATAGTGGTCACCCCAGGCGGAGAGCATTGGTTTGCTGGAAGTGCCGGCATCGTCCGGATCGCCGCCTCAGAGGCGGAGGCTGCCTTCAAGAACCCGGACCGGCGGCCCGAATATGAACGGTTCGACGAGGATTCCGGGCTTGCAAGCATGCCTCACGACCACAGTCGCAGATCAATCGTGCAGGGCGGGGACGGCCGCATCTGGATAGCGACCCAGTCGGGCGCGGCCTGGATCGATCCGGCGAGGCTGACCCGCAATCCGCACCCGCCGAAGCTGCGGGTGTCGAATGTGAAAGTGGACAATCGATACTATCGGGATCCGACGTCGGTCCGATTGAACGCGGGGGAATCCGATATTGAGATCGACTTTTCGGTTCTGAGCCTCTCAAACCCGGAACAGACGCGGGCTCGATACATGCTCGAGGGGCAGGATGACCGCTGGACGTCCAGCGGGCACCGGCGCGAGGCCTTCTACACGAACCTCGCACCCGGCCGGTATCGCTTCAGGGTGGTGGCCGCCAACGAGGACGGGATCGAGAACAGCGATGGGGCCTCGGTCGACATCGAGGTCGTGCCGACGTTCGTGCAGTCGATCTGGTTTCTTATCGCTCTTGCCACGGCGACGGTGCTGATCATCTGGCTTCTTCTGCGACTTCGCGCAGCTCAGGTCGCGGCGCAGATGCGAAGCCGGCTGGAGCAGCGCCTGATGGAGCGCGAGACCATCGCGCGCGATCTGCATGATACGCTGCTTCAGGGCGTGCAGGGCCTGATGTTCCGCATTCAGGCAGTAGCCAACCGGCTCACCTCGGGAAGTCAGGAGCGCCAGTCGCTCGAGCAGGCGCTTGAACGGGCTGACGACCTGGTCATGCAGGGCAGAGAGAGCGTACGCAACCTGCGCGTCAGCGACATGGCCGGCGACCTGCACCGCACGCTTCGCGACGCTGTTGACGACGCGCTCCTCGATGACACTATCGACGTCCAGATCGTAGAGCGCGGCTCGCCGCGGTCGATCCATCCTCTCGCTCTCGCCGAGATCAAAGCAATCGTCGGCGAAGCGCTTTTCAACGTCGGGAGACACGCCGACGCCACGCAGGTTGAACTGGTTGTGTCCTACGGCCGCAGGACACTCAGACTGAGGGTGCAGGACGATGGCCGAGGAATTCCGGTGGACGTGCTCGACAGCGGGTGTCGGGAAGGACATTTCGGCTTGGTGGGAATGCGTGAGCGCGCGCAAGTGATCGGTGGCTCCGTCGTAGTGCGGAGCGTGAAGGAGGAGGGGACGGAGGTCGTCCTCGATGTGCCGGGCGGGGTCGCTTACGGACATGGGTTCCGGTTTGGTGAATGGGCTGCGAGGCTCTGGCCTCGACGGACTCTCTAGAGTTCTAGGAAGCCCCGACGGGTCGCAGTTATGGCTGCCTGCGTACGGTCGGTTGCGTCGAGCTTGAAGAAGATGTTCTTGAGCGCGACCTTTACCGTTTCGGCCGACACTCCGATACCGTTGGCGATCTCCTTGTTCGTAAGGCCGCGCGCCACCATCCGCATGATCGTGATCTCGCGGCCGCTCAGATGCTCGCTGACCGGGTGCTGATCGAACTCCTCCAGGATCTCGCTCTGCACGTAGGTGCCGCCGTCGTGGACCTTACGGACGGCGTCGAGCAGCTGGTTGCGCACGCCGCTCTTCAGGAGATAACCACTGGCGCCGGATCGAAGGAGTGCACGGGCCGGCACGTCGCCTTTGTAGTTTGTAAGGACGATAATGCGCGCGTCTGGGCATTCGGCACGAATTGCCACCAAGGCGTCGAAGCCGTTCATGCCGGGCATCTGGAGGTCCATGAGCGTGACGTCGGGACGCAGCTCACGGAAGCGCTCCACAGCTTCGGTGCCACTGGAGGCCTCGCCGCACAGAATGATGTCGCCCTGACTACCGATCAAAGCGGAAATGCCGTCGCGAAGTAGTGGATGGTCGTCCACCACGAGGACTTTGATTGGGATCTTCAGGGCTGCCATCACATCTGCCCACCTTTCTTTTGGGCCACGCCTTGTAGCTATGGCGCGTTCATAGCGCGACAGATTTATAATTTCGACATTACCCGCATGGGTATGTTCAATTCTGCGAAGCGCGCAGACTTTCAGGTTGTCATATACAGGTTTCGCTTGTGCCGACACGATTGAAGATCGGTGCCGGGGGGCTTGCTCGCATACCGAGGGTTTTCCCTCGGCCACGATGGCGGGCCTCCGAGGGCCGTGGGGAGAGATTTCGATGAACGCTAGTCCGACGGATAGGGAGCGGCGCATCGACCCGTTCTCGACGGCGATAGCCGACGGGACGCAACTGATAGGGAGATTGGTGATCGCACCGATGTTTCTCCTGACCGGTATAGCCGCGATCAGCGATCCGCAGAAGTTCATTGCGTCGTCCAGCCTTCCCGCTCCTGCGGTTGCGCTGGGGGCGGCAATCCTGACCGAGATGATCTGCGGCTCGCTGCTCGTCATCGGCTATAGGACGCGTTTGGCGGCGGGCGTGCTGGCAGGGTTCACATTGATGACCGCAGCCATGTCGCATGGTAATCTGACCGAGAGCACCCAATTTGCGATGTTCTGGAAAAATCTGGCCATCGCGGGTGGGCTGATGCAGATCGTGGCGGTGGGCGCGGGGCGATGGAGCGTTGACTTCAACTAGAAGCAGCCATCGACGTGATCTCGATCGCGAAGTCTGAGATCCTTCGAGGGGCATTGAACCCTGCTGCGGTCAGAAACCGATCAATCGTCCTATGGCCAGACCCGGTCACGCTCCGGCGAAGGATACGCCCTGTCCGTCATGCGGGCCCTTGAGCTTGGCAGTTGGGGTTTTGCCTGACTGCAGGATCTTGGCTGGCCGCCGCCTCAGCGGCGCTCCAGCGTCTCGCGCTGTGCGAGCCACAGCACTGCAGCCAGCGAGAACGCCAGGCTTGCAGAGGCCATGGCGATGGTCATGCCGAGCTTCTGCGCAAGCGTCGCGGTGATCAGCGGCGCGAAGAAGCTGATAATCCGGCCCCAGTTGAAGATCGAGGCGGCGGTAGACTGCAGATGCGGCGGGTACAATTCGGCCAGCCACGGTCCCCAGGTCACGCTCGAACACAATGCAGCGCCATAGACCAGCCCGATCAACTGCAGCGTCAGCACGTCGGTGGGCGCCAGCAGGTAGGCGATGATGGCGGCGGCAGCGATCAGGAAGCCGATCGCGTTGAAGCGACGGCCGAAGCGATCGGCCGTCCAGCCCCAAAAGAAGCCGCCGGCGATGTTGCCCGCAAACTGCCAGGCCACCAGCTTTCCGACCGTCGCAGCGTCAAACCCGCGTTCACCCGAAAGGTAGGTGGTCAGCCAGCCGCTGTAAGCGGCGTAGCCGAAGAAGTTGAGGCCGGTCATCGCCGCCAGCATCAGTGTCTGGCGGCGCACCGCGGGCGCGAAGAGTTCGCCGATGGGCAGCTTCGCCGCGCGTTCGGTAGCCATGTCGATCCGCGACCGTGCCGGGATCAGCCACAGCACCATGAGTGCCAGTGCGAACGTGGGCAGGCCCCCGATCCACAGCAACAGCTTCCAGTCTCCGGGCGCCACCGCGCCCATCGATAGGCCGAGCGCGACGATGGAGAAGCTGAAGAACGCGTTCATCGTGCCTGCAAGTCTCCCGCGCAGCGAGGGGCGAAAGAGGTTCACGTAGATGCCCACGCCCACCGGAAAGCTCGCGCCCGCGAAAGCGCCAAGCAGGAACCGCTGGACCAGCAGCATTGGATAGCTGTTGACCGCCGTGCCGGCGATCAGCATCGTGCCATAGCCGAGCACGACCAGCGCGAAGATCCGGCGACGCCCGAAGCGGTCGGCGACCTGCCCGATCAGCACCGCGCCTACCAGCGCACCCGCGCCTTGCGCCGAATAGGCCGATCCTGCCTCCAGCAGCGAGAGATTCAGGGACGCGCGAATGAACGGGCGCAGCACGTCCACCGTGTTCCACGCCCAGCCATAGAGAAATTCGCAGGCGAGCAGCAGCGCGAAAATCGTGACTTGCCGCCCCATGCCTGGCATGAGGGAACGTGCGGCCCCATCGACCGGCTCGGCTTCGATGGCGCCGTCAGGGGCAACGTCAGGCGCGAGGGGGGCGATTATGGGCATGCACGGCTCCGGTCATGGTTGGAGTGTGGCGGAAGCAGGGTCGGGGCCGCGACTTGCTCGCGACCCCGAAAATGTGCGTCAGGCAGCGGCCTGGATTGCCGCCAGCTTCAGCTGCACGAGCATCGACAGCTCGTCGTAGACAACCCATTCGTCGACGATCTTGCCGTCCTTCACGTGGAAGTGCGTCACGCCCATCACGAACAGGTGATGTCCGGTCGGCGCGCCGAGCGAGCCGTAGCCAAGGTGGTGGCCGTCCATCACCCAACGGACCGCGTATTTGGTGCCGCCTTCTTCGCTGTCGACCGAGGCGATATGCTGCGGTACGAACGAGCAGTCGGGCAGCAGCGCAACGAGGCGCATGGTCTGCTGCAGCACGGAGGCGACGCCATACAGCTCGCGCATCAGCGGCCCGTGCCACTGGCAGTTTGGCGCGTAGATCTCGTGGATCTTGCCGAACATGCGCTTGTTGTAGATGTGGTGCAGCCATTCGAGCAGCTGCTCCTCACCCGCATTGTGCGCGATCGAAAGGTCGGCCTCACTCTCCGGGGGGTACTGGCCGAGCAGACGGCGGTTTTCGGTGAGGTCGAGCACCGTTTCACCCAGATCGAACTTCTTCTGCGCGATGCTCTGCGCAAAGACGTGCGGATCGAGGCCGACCTGGATCAGGGGCCCCATGTTGTCGCGCACGATCCACTCCTTGTAGATCTTGTTCTCCAGGATCATGCAGTCGGCGACGGTGCGGGTGCAGTACGTGCGGCCCGTCGGCTTGCCCCAGGAACCCGGCTCGGTGTGGCGGCCCAGGCCGTGTGTCATGTGGCTGGTGTAGAAGCCTTTCACGTCATCGCCATTCCAGATCACCTGCTGCGCCATGCCGCGCCGGTCAGGGAACTCGACGAGGCGCTGGATGGTGTCGCGGATGTGCGTCTCGCGGTCGTACATCGTGCCCATCGTCGTATAAGCGACGCAGTTATGCGTGTAGTGCGAGTAAATCAGCCCGACGTCGCGCTCGTCCCATATGCGGTGGGTGCAGCGGATGATGTAATCGACGATGTCGGTGTAGCATTCGTCAAAGCCGCGCATCGACTGTACGCGCTTGCGCCCCTCGGGCACAAGCTGGGTGAAGTCGCGCCGCTCGACCTGCAGGACGCGGCCCGTCTCGCCGTCGCTGGGAGAAATGTCGGTGCGCGGCGGCGTGGGCTTCTTGGGGGCTTGGGTATCAGTCACGTGACCTCCGTGGGATGATCTTGATGATGCTATGCGAGCGTCCGCACGTGCGCCAGCCAGTCGGCCAGCGTGCGGGCACACAAATCAGGACATTCGAGCGGCAGGAAGTGCCCTGCGCCCGGTGCGATCACTAACTCGGCGTCGGGCAGGCCCTCGGCCAGTTCACGCTGCAGTTCAGGCGGAGCGATGCGGTCTTCAGCCCCGCCCAACACAACTGCGGGCATTTGCATTGCCAGCAGCAGCGGGCGCTTGTCGGAGCGGGTGAGGGCCACTTCGACCTGCAGTGCCAGCGTGCCGGGTGGCTGGCTTCGCGCCATCGCCACGATCGTCTCCTTCAGCGCATTGTCGCCCTGCGCTGCGGCGGCGACCGAGCGCTCCCACAACACCTCGCCCACGAGCACCCCCGGATCGATCATGGCGGCGGCGCGGCGGGCCGCGTGATCGGCATCAGGAACGTCGCGTCCGCTGGCGGCGATCAGCGCCATGGCGGCGACCCGCTCGGGCGCGAGCACCGCCATTTCCAGCGCGACGATGGCGCCCAGCGAGAACCCGACCGCAATGAAAGGCCCGGAAACCCTCGAAAGCGCCCGC
The DNA here is from genome assembly GCF_050433305.1 of Novosphingobium gossypii. Lineage (NCBI taxonomy): Bacteria > Pseudomonadati > Pseudomonadota > Alphaproteobacteria > Sphingomonadales > Sphingomonadaceae > Novosphingobium > Novosphingobium gossypii. The sequence goes on from NZ_JBNPXM010000009.1 coordinate 32,069, forward strand.
TCGGCGAGCCCGTGCGCCGATGCTAGGCCGGTCATGTCGCAATGCACCACCGGACGTCCGGTCAGCGCTGCATTCCGCAGCATCGGCTCGAAAAGCCGGGCGTCGCACAGCGTTCCCGCAAGCAGGAGAAGCGGCGGGTCGTCAGCACAGTTTCGTTCATTAACGGCCATCGTCACGCACAGCTCCCCGCGGGACCGTGTATCTGGTCCTCTCGATCAATTATCGTCCAACCGACGTGTCATAGCTTGCGCCGGCGGTGTCCATGAAGTACCACCATTGAATTCGAATGCAAGTGTGATTCATGAAATCTGAAAAGGTACAGGAAAGCACCCCGCATCGAAGACCCTATTGAGGAGTATGACGTGACCGAGTGGACTCGCGAAGCGATGGCCCAGCGCCTCGTGCGCTACGCAGACCTCGTGCCTTGCCGCACCGCCTTCATCGATACCCGCACGCCGGGCTCGACCGAGAAGGAGAACTTCACGATCATCGGTGCCGGCGTGTCCGAAAGCGCCGACCAGTTCGTCCACATCACCGAGCCGCACGGCTTCAACGTCGGCGCTGCCCGCCAACCCGAAGGCTGCGTGAACTCGCAGCACAGCCACGAGACGGCGGAGGTCTTCGTCGTGCACTCCGGCCACTGGCGCCTGATCTTCGGCCCCAACCGCGAGGACGGGACGCTCGACATCGCGCCGGGGGACGTCTGCTCGGTTCCCACCCGCATGTTCCGCGGGTTCGAGAAACTCGATGAAGGGGTGGGCTTCCTTTGGGTGCTGCTCGGTCAGGATGATCCTGGCAAGGTGACCTGGGCGCCCGCCGTGTTCGAATCCGCCGCCGACTTCGGCCTCAAGCTGACAAAGGGCGGCATTCTGATCGACACCAGCGACGGCGACTACACCTTACGTGAGGCCGAACTGGAAGCCCCGCTGGGCGAGGACGACATGGCGCAGCTGCGCACCCCGCCCCTCGAAAAGTTGGCTGAATGCGTGGTGCGCTTCGCCGACGTCTCGGCCAACCCCGCCTCGCCTCTGGCCGCGCCCGGTGTCGAGGAGGCGGGGCTGATCGTCCCGCAGCCGACCGCAGATGGCTTTGCCCCCGGCCCGATCAGCGGCTGGTGGCCGCACGGCTTCAACTTGCGCCTGCTGACGCTCCAGACCGGCGCCTACGTCCCGCGCCACAGCCGGCGTGAAGTGGAAGTGATCTTCGTCCATTCCGGCACGCTTGAAGTGAGCTGGGACGGCGACGAGATTGTCATGGGCGCTGGCGACACCCTGACAGTTCCGGTCGGCCTGTCCCGCGCGCTGCGCAACACCGCTTCGGTGCCCTGCGTGGCCTACGTGGTGCGCGGCGGCGAGGACATCGCGCGGCCGCTGTTCGAGGCCGGCGCCACAGCCTGATTTTCTGCGAACACCCACGTCGTCCGGCACATCTGATTGGCCGGGCGACATTTTCTGGCCTGCCCGGCGCCCCATCCGCGCCGAGCAGGCTCCTTGTTGCCCGGCCCCTGGCGGCTTCGGCCGGCAACGATCGTCTTTTCCGGAACTGGCGGGCGTTTCGCGCCACAGACCTGCCAGACCTGCTACGGCGATCAACAAGGTAGCCGTCGGGCGTCAAGGTCGATGGACTTAAGCGTGAATGGGAACTCCGCAGGCCGGCAGCGGGGCGCTGTCAATGACTGGAGAGGGATACCGTTTTCCGCCCGCCCGAGCGAGCAGCCGTCAAGCTATGCCTTCCAAGGCGACCGCTTAGGGGCCGCGCGGAGACATTTTCCTTCAGAACCGTCCAAACCTGTGCACTTGGCGCAGCCGGAAACGTGAGGGGGCGGCTTCGGGCTCCCGAAGCCGCCCCCTCACGCTGCGACGGGGGGTCAGGCGGGCTGCTTCAGCCGGTCGAAGCGGATCGCGGCGGCCTTCTGGTGGCCTTCGAGACCCTCGCTGCCGCTCTGCCGGATCGCAGGCGGGGCGACGGCGGCGACGGCTTTGTCTTCCAGCCACTGATGCGTGGCGATCTTGACGTAGGAGCCCACCCACAAACCGCCGGTATAGCGCCCTGCGCCCATCGTCGGCAGGGTGTGATTGGTGCCTACGTTCTTGTCCGAATAGACGACGCTGGCGTTCTCGCCGATGAACAGCGAGCCGTAGTTGCGCAGCTTCTTCGCGAAACCGTGGGGGTCGGCGGTGTGGACCTGCAGGTGCTCGGCCGCGACGTAATCGGAATAGGCGATCATCGCCGCCTCGTCGGCGCAGAGCACGACTTCGCCGTAATTCTCCCAAGATTCCGCTGCGACCTTGGCGGTGGCAAGGGTCTGGAGCTGGCGCTCGACCTCGCGCACGGTGGCTTCGGCCAGCGCGCGGTCGGTGGTGATGAGGCCGACGCGGGTGCGCACGTCGTGCTCGGCCTGTCCAAGCAGGTCGCACGCGATCAGTTCAGGGTCGCCGGAGGCGTCGGCGACGACGAAGATTTCCGAAGGGCCGGCGAGCTGGTCGATGCCGACCGGGCCGAAGACCTGTCGCTTGGCCTCGTTCACGAAGGCATTTCCCGGGCCCATGATCTTGTTGACTTGCGGCACGCTTTCGGTGCCGTAGGCCATCGCCGCGATCGCCTGCGCCCCGCCGATGCGGAAGATGCGATCGGCACCGGAGAGGTGGCAACCCGCGATCATCGCGCGGTGAGCATTGGGCGGCAGGCAGGCAACGACTTCGGCGCAGCCCGCGACTTTGCCTGGCACGATCGTCATGATCGGCGCGGAGAGCAGCGGAAAGCGTCCGCCGGGCACGTAGGCGCCGACGCGGTCGATCGGGATCACCCGGTGACCCAGGTGCAGGCCGGGGATCGGCTCCAACTCCAGCGGGAGGATGGTGCCGAGCTGGGCTTCAGCGAAGCGACGCACGTTGTCGATCGCGAATTCGGTGTCGGCGCGAGTCTGCGGATCGAGTTCTTCGAGCGCGGCCTGCCGCTCGGCAGGGGTCACCTCGAAGCGGTCCAGTTCAGCCTTGTCGAACTCGGCAGAGTAGCGGCGCAACGCGGCGTCGCCCTCAGCGCGCACGTCGGCAAGAATGCGGGCGACCAAACCGGCGACGTCACCACTATCCGTGATTTGGTCGCGCACGGGCGCCTTGATGTAGGTTGTGGTCTCGGAAAATCCGTGCGGCGCATCGGTCATGGAAGGGCTCCCGTTGGGTTGGGTTTGGGTGGGTCGGTTTACACGACGTACCAAAGATTATTGCATTCGAAGTCAAATGTCACGTGACAAACGGCGGGCGCTGTTGCGTTGCATTTGCGGCGGCGCGTTTACGCCGCTAGACCGGGCTTTCGCGCCAAGTTACGGACGTTTTCATGCCAAAGCCTCGATCGACCAAGAAGCTCAAGTCCACAGGAATGGAAGACGGTCGCCGTCCCACGTCCTACGACGTGGCACGTATCGCCGGGGTGTCGCAGTCAGCGGTATCGCGCTGCTTCGCCCCAAATGCGTCGATCGCTCCCGCCAAGCGCGAACTGATTCTCAAGGTCGCTGCGGAAATCGGGTACAGGCCTAATGCGCTGGCACAGGCTCTGATCTCGAAGCGGACCAACATCGTGGCGGTCATCATTGCTGCGCGCACGAACCTTTATTATCCCGAAGTGCTAGCCGAACTGGGCGCGCGGCTGAGCGAGAAGAACTTTCGCGTACTTCTCTTTGCATTGTCCCAGGAGAGCGAGGTCGACGGCGTGCTGGAGCAGATCTGGCGGCATTCGGTCGATGGCGTGATCTCGGCAGCGCGACTGTCCACATCGCAAATCGCGCAGTTCTGCGAGCATCGTGTTCCGGTGGTCCTCTATAACCGCGTCGCCAGCGGCGCGGCATCTGTGCGGTGCGATTCAGGGGAAGGGGAGCGGGATCTGGTCGGCCGCCTGCTCGCGGCGGGGCATCGGCGCTTCGGTCTGATCTCCGGTCCTTTGGACAACTATGTCGGAGAGGAGCGCCGCAGCGCTGCGTTGGCGGCGCTGTCCGGGGCCGGTATCGCCGACGTGCCCGAGGTGCGCGGCGACTTTACATACGAGAGCGGCCATGCGGCGATGGCAGAACTCCACGGCAGGGGGTGCGAGGCTATCATTGCGGTCAACGACATGATGGCTATCGGCGCAATGGACGCGGCGCGAATCGATCTTGGCCTTTCGGTGCCGCAGGACCTGTCCATTGTCGGTTTCGATGGTTCAGGTGCATCAAGACTTGGTGCATACGACCTCACCACGGTGCGCCAGCCGGTGCGCCGGATGACCGAAGCAGCCATCGAGCTTCTAATAAAGCGTATTGAAGATGCTTCTTCTCCGCCTGAACAGCGATTGTTTAGTGGTCAGCTGGAAGTGGGAAGAAGCGCGGTCATTTCTTTAGAAGGTTCTTGAAAAAATTATCATTACAATTCCACAATATTTGGACATTTCGGCGGTACTGTCTAAAATTGCCCTAGATTGTCGCTCAGCATCATCGGATGTAATGATAATTTCGCTTTATAATTAGTCGTTTTTAACAGGTCATCCATTTAACGAAGTTGTGACTTCGAATGCAAAAATTCGTGGACAGCGGGGCGGGTCGCAGATACGTTTCCTGGAGTTCGAGGGCATTTGAGGGATGAACATGCACACTCGTTTGATCCAGGGAGTTTCGTTGGTGGCGCTGATTTTCGCGGCGGCGCCCGCCATGGCGCAGGATGCCACCACCACCACTTCCGTGCCTGCGGCGGAGGAATCCGCAAATTCGGCAGCAGATATCGTGGTTACCGCACAGCGGCGCAGCGAGCGGTTGCTCGACGTTCCCGTCGCCGTCACTGCTCTTTCAGGGGATGCGCTGCAGCGGCTCGGCGCGCAGAACGTGTCAAAGGTAGAATTGGCAACGCCGGGCTTCACCTGGGGGTCGCAGGGGTCGGACTCGTTCCCCGCGATCCGCGGCGTGCGCACGAGCCTCGTCAGCGCGCAGACCGACCCGGTCATCGGCTTCTACCTGGACGGCGTCTATCAGAGCCGTACCCAGCAGCAGAGCATACCGCTGTTCGACGTCGCCCGCGTCGAGGTCTTGCGCGGCCCTCAGGGCACGCTCTACGGACGCAACACCTTCGGCGGCAACATCAGCGTCGTCACCGCCGAGCCCACTGACGAATTCGCGGCCGGGATCAACCTCGACAAGGGGAACTTCGATTCCGCCCGCATCGACGGTTTCGTCAACATCCCCGTAAGCGACACCCTGCAACTGCGCGTCGCCGGGGTTTTCCAGCGCCATGACGGCTACGTCAAGTCGACGACACCGGGCATCGTCCTCAACGACCTGAACGAGAATGCGCAGCGTGCCTCGCTCAAGTGGACGCCCGATGATCGCCTTGAGGTGATCATTCACGCGGGCAGTTGGCGCCGCGACGACGCGGGGGCGGGCTCCTACGGATACAAGACAGCCGGTACGCTGATAAACACCACGACCGGCTACCAGTCGATCGACGGATCGGGTGTGGCAGTGAACCCTTCAGTCCCCAACGGCAGCCCGAACGTTGCGGGTCTTGACGTCGGCGTTCCTGTGACCGGCGGAGCCTGGACCAACGATTGGGATTACCAGCCGTTCGAGCATGTCGCCGAAGACTACGTTTCTGGCAAGATCGCCTATGACCTGGGCTTTGCGACGATCAGTTCGATCACTGGCTACACGCACTTCACCGCCCACCGCAGCGCCGACAATGATCAGTCGAGCAAGGTCTTTGAAGCCTATGGCTACGGCTCGGGCATCCAGGAGCCGAAAACCCGATCAAAAGCGTTCTCGCAGGAGTTGCAGTTGGCTTCGAGCAGCCGCACACCGCTTGAGTGGATCGTTGGCGCCTACTATCTCAAGGACGACATCTTCGAGACGTACCAGCAGAAAGTTACCGCGCCCGGCGCCACGACCAATGGCTTCCGTGCGGATTCCGATATCAGCGTCGAGGCGCTGGCGTTCTACGGCCAGGCCAGCTACGCGATCGTGCCTGACAAGCTGAAGCTGATCGGCGGGATCCGCTATTCGCACGAGAAGAAGAGCTTCGTCTTCTCAGACTTCGCAGATGCACCGCCGAACACCTACGATTTCACGACGCCTTATGTTGTCACCCGTGGTTCGCCCAGCTTCAACAGCTGGACCTGGCGCGCTGGCCTGCAGTACACCGTCGATCGCAACACGATGATCTACGCGACGGCATCAACCGGCTTCGCATCGGGCGGGGTCAATGACAGCGGCGGCAATCCCCTGATCCCGCAATCCTACGCGCCGCAGAAGGTGGACGCCTACGAAGCGGGCTTCAAGAGCCGCATCCTGGGTGGGCTTGGCCAGTTCGAGGCCTCGGTGTTCTACAACAAGTTCAGCAATCTGCAGATCAACATCTACACGCCGCTGGTCTCGTACTTCGGCTCGGCGGGCAAGGCGCGCAGCTATGGGGCCGAGATGGCGCTGCGGCTGAACCCGGTACAGGCGCTGCATATCGATGCCACTGCGGCGCTGATGAACGCCGAGTACACCAGTTACATCAGCGGCAACAATTTCTACGGTCTTTCCGATGGTACCGATCCGGTGTCGCTGAACCTGAAGGGCAACCGCATTCCGCAGTCGCCCAAGCTCAAGACGACGCTGGCGGTATCCTACGACATCGATCTGGGCACCGCGGGCATGCTGTCGCCAATGGGGTCGTGGCTGCATTCGAGCAGCTACTACACCACAGACCGCAACACCGTGCTGGACCGCCAGGGCAGCTACGACAAGTTTGACGCCTCGCTGCGCTGGAGCAGCCCGGACGATCGCACATACGTCGAAGCCTACGGCGACAACCTGACCAATCAGGCCGTGCTGCTAAGCGGCGTGATTGGTCGCCGCCAGCGTATTCAGGTATCCTACGCGGCACCGCGCACTTATGGCATCCGCGTCGGCACCAAGTTCTGACGAGGGCAGGGCAGGGGCGGGGGCCTCGCCCCCCCCTAGGCCCGGACGGCGATCTTCCCCGTTTGAAACAACAGTTGAAATTCCGGCGAACGCGGGAGCCTGTTTCCCGACTTCTCGTATCGCGCGGGCATCACTTGGGCTCCCCCCTGCGCGGGGATCACGGGATGAAGTTGAAGATGAACGGCCTCTTCCTTGCGGAGGGGGCCGTTCTCGTGGGCAGAAGGCGTTCAGGCCTGCTCGATGATGCGCGCGAGGTCGAACAGCATCTGTTCGCGACCCGTCGGAGCCAGCAGTTCGACACCGACAGGGCAACTCTGCGCGCCGGCCGGTACGCTGATCGCGGGCCAGCCGGTACGCGGCGCCAGTTCGGGAGCCCAACCGACGCTGGGATTGCCCAGACCCTCGGGAATGACGCGCAGGGTCGGGTGGAACAGCCCGTCGAGACGGCGTTCCGCCATGGCCCGCACCAAGGTGTCAGTCAGCCGGCGATGAGCGGCAAGGACTGCCCGCGCCTCCTCCACGTCGCGCGACAGGCGATTAAGGATCACCGGGCGGTATTCCGGCAGGAACCGGCCCCCTTCGAGCAGGGCAGCGAGGCTTTGAGGTGCGGTTCCTGTCACAAAATTCCGGGCGAGATAAGCGCCGAACGCGGCCGCGAATTCGACATCGACGATATGAGGGCCTGCCAGCAATTGCGCGATATCGGGGATCACGAACGGATCGACGATTTCGGCCCCTCCGTCCGCCAGTTTCCGCAAGGCGCGCTCACAGGCGGCAATTACCCTCGGGTCGGTACCGAAGGCGGCGCGCAGTACGCCGATACGCGGCGGCTCGCGCGATTCTCCCCCAGCGATTCTGCCGCCCATGGCAAGATAGATCCTGCGGGCATCCTCGACGGTTCGGGCGATCGGGCCGATGGTGTCGGTGGACGGGGCCAGCGGCGCGACACCGTCCAGCGGCAAAATGCCGTGCGCGGGGCGAAGTCCGACAAGGCCGTTGCAGGCCGCCGGAACGCGGACCGAGCCACCGGTATCGGTGCCGATCGCGGCGGTTGCAAAACCGCGCGCAACCGCGACCCCCGAACCGCCGCTCGATCCACCCGCCGTCGTGGCCGGGAAAAAGGGGCTGAGAACGTCGCCCCCGAGCGAACTGCGCGAACGCACTTCGAAGGAGAACTCGGACAAGTTGGTCTTGCCCACGATGATGGCCCCGGCAGCGATCAGTCGGTCAATCACCGTTGCATTGGTGAGCGGCATCGCGGCTTCGAGCGCGAGGCATCCCGAACTGGTCGCCATGCCCGAGATGTCGATATTGTCCTTGATCGCCAGCACCATGCCATGGAGCGACCCCGCCGGCGTCCGTCGGCCCCTGGCCGCGTCCGCTTCGCGCGCCGCCATGCGGGCGCGCGGGTTCAGCGCCAGCATCGCGTTCCAGCGATGATCCTCGGTGGCGATAAGGTCGAGGCAGGCGTCCAGCCTTGCCTCCACGCTGGCGGTTGGGCGATCAGGCAGCAACGGACCTGCGCGCCTTGTCGAGAAGGTCCGCGGCGCCTTGCAAAAGGAAGCCATGATCGGAGCCAAGCAGGAACAGGCTGGCGCCGCGTTCGTGCCAAAAGGGGACGTCCTCGATCCGGCTGAGAAACATGCCGACCGCCCGGCCATTTCTGCGGCCCGCGTCGCAGATGCGCTCAACGGCGCCAACGACGCGCTCATGGTCCTGGCTGGCGAGGCCGTAGCCCACCGTCAAGTCCACGCGGCCGACAAACAGGCAGTCGATGCCCGCGACGCGGGCGATTTCTTCAATGGCATCGACCGCCACGGGGTCTTCGATCTGGGCGATGGCCACGGTTTCGCGCTCGCTCAGGCGCAAGTGGTCGGGCATGGCGCGCGTCGTATAGCAGGCCGCGCGAGTGGAGCCGGCATATCCGCGCCCCCCGGGGCCGAAGCGGCATGCACGGGCGAAAGCAGTAGCCTCTGCCGCATTGCGAATATGCGGCGCAACGACGCCGGTGGCGCCGCAGTCCAGCGCATTGAGCACGTGCTCCGGCGTCGCCACCGGAATCCGCACGAGGCTGGGCATGCCGATGGCGCGGGTCATCGCCACGCAGCCGTCGATGGCCAAGCGGTCGAACGGCGCATGCTCGGCATCAAGGCACAGGCAGTCGAGGCCGGTCAGCGAAAGCACTTCGGCAACGACCGGCGAGGGCGTCTTGACGAATGTGCCGACTAGCAGTTCGCCCGAGGCCAGCTGTTCACGGAATACGGGCATGCTCAAGACAGAGCCTGACGGCATTCGCAGTGCGGCGTTGCAGTTCCCATAGGATCATCCTCCGATGAATTCGAATGCATCGATAGGCACTAGCGTTTGCGCGGTCAATCGGATTTCCGGTCAGGAGCCTACCGGACGGGTGCTGCCGCGCACGACGAGGGAACCTTGCGCGACGACCTGCTCGTGCCGGTCGGCATCGGTGCGCAGGGACAGGATCAAGCGCATAGTCTGCGCCACCATGAAAGCGGCCGGCTGCGAATAGCTGGTGAGCGAGAAGCCGGGCCATCCCGCCATAGGCACGTCGTCGTACCCGGCGATCGAAATCTCGCGGCCCACGTCCAGCCCGAATTCGTGGCGGGCGACGGTGATCGCAGCCAGCGCCATGGTGTCGTTGGCGCAGAAGATCGCCTCGGGCCGTTCCTTGCGCAGCAGCAGGCGGCGGGTGGCGGTCATCGCGGTATTGAAATCGAAGGCGCCCTCCTCCCGGACCAGGGCCGGTGCGCCCTTCTCGGCAAGGTATTCTGCAAATCCCGCCTCGCGCTGGGCGTTGGTGGAGGAATCCGCAGTCCCCGCCATGAAGGCGAAACTGCGGTGACGTCCGGCCAGCAGGTGCGCAGCGATCGCCCTTGCGCCTGTCTCGTTGTCGCCCACCACGCAGGAGGCATCCTGCGCAGGGGTGGTTCGGTTGTAATGGATCACCGGCACCTGCGCGCGGCGGCACTGCTCGGTCAGGGTGGAGGAGGGGCTGACGGACAGCAGCACCAGCGCATCAATCCGGTAATGCAGAATTTCGTGGATGGAGGGCTCGGGCCGGGTGCTGCCTTGCGCGGGGAACAGCATCAGGCGCAGCCCGGCGCCGTCAAGCGCATCGGACAGCAGTTGCAGGGTGTGGGTGAAGAACGGATTGGTAAGATGCCCGACGCCCACGCCGACGATGTTCGAGCGGCCGCGCAGCAGGGAGCGGGCCAGCGGATTGGGTCGGTAACCCAGTTCTTCGGCGGCGGCAATGATCCGCTCGCGCTTATCGGCGGCGATGCTCGCGCCCGGCGTGAAAGCGCGCGACACCGCCGATTGAGACACGCCGGCCCTGCGTGCGACGTCCAGGGACGTGATCCCCTCTTTTTCGATCTCCATGCCGCTCCCTATCGAGTGGGGGAGGGGGAGGTCAACGACGTTGCGCAGGCACGCGGTACGGTTTTTGAATGCATGTGCATGGATTTCAGCACACGATAAAAGAAGATATAGCTGCAGGAGTTGCATATTGCTTGGGAGCAGTTGCACATGTATGCATCGTAGGTCGGTGTTCGATTCGTGGCGCCGCACGGGAAGCGGGCAGACCGCCCGAGCAGGAGCAGGACGAATGGCGATCTATCTCAAGCGCGGCGCGACCGCAGAGGCGAAGGCGGACGCGGATCGAAAGGTGCGTGACATCGTGGAAGCGGCTCTGGCCGACATCGAGGCCCGCGGTGACGCTGCCGTGCGTGAGATGAGCAACCGGTTCGACAACTGGGACCGCGAGGATTACCGCCTCTCGCAAGCCGAGATCGACGCCTGCGTGGAGTCCCTCTCAGCCCAAGAGCGCAAAGACATCGAATTCGCGCAGGCGCAGGTTCGCAATTTCGCGCAGATTCAGCGTGACAGCATGAAGGACGTCGAGGTCGAGACGCTGCCCGGCGTCGTGCTTGGCCACAAGAACCTGCCGCTGAATTCGGCGGGCTGCTATGTGCCGGGCGGCAAGTATCCGCTGTTGGCCAGCGCACACATGTCGGTCATTACCGCGAAAGTTGCTGGCGTGAAACGGGTGATCACCTGTGCGCCCCCGTTCCAGGGCAAGCCCGCGCGTGCGATCGTCGCGGCGCAGGCGATGGCGGGTGCCGATGCGATCTATGCGCTGGGCGGCATCCAGGCGGTAGGCGCAATGGCTCTGGGCACCGAGACGATCGACCCGGTCGATATCCTCGTTGGCCCCGGCAACGCCTTCGTGGCCGAGGCCAAGCGTCAACTCTACGGCCGTGTCGGCATCGACTTGTTCGCAGGGCCGACCGAAACGCTTATCATCGCCGACGAGATCGGCTGCGATCCCGAGATGGCGGCCACCGATATCCTCGGGCAAGTCGAGCATGGCCCGGACAGCCCCGGCGTCCTGCTCACCAATTCGGAGAGGTTCGCGCGTGAGACGATGGCCGAAATCGAACGTCTGCTGCAGATCCTGCCCACCGCCGATCACGCCCGCAAGGCGTGGGAGACCTTCGGCGAGGTGATCGTGGCAGACAGCTACGAAGAGATGGTCCGCGTCGCTGACGAGATCGCCTCCGAACACGTGCAAGTCATGACCGCCGACCCGGACTATTTCCTGAAGCACATGACCAACTACGGCGCGCTGTTCCTGGGCAATCGCACCAATGTCAGTTTCGGGGACAAGGTGATCGGCACCAATCACACGCTGCCTACCAGGAAAGCGGCGCGCTATACCGGCGGGTTGTGGGTCGGCAAATTCATCAAGACCTGCACCTACCAGCGCGTCCTCACCGACGAGGCTTCGGCGATGATCGGCGAATACTGCAGCCGCCTCTGCGCGCTGGAAGGTTTCGCCGGACACGGCGAGCAGGCGAACATTCGCGTGCGCCGCTTCGGCGGGCGTGACGTGCCTTATGCCGGGCAGGCAGAACCGACCCCGGCAACGGCGGCCTGACCGGTCATGAACGGGGTGGACAAGGTGGCTTTGGCCGTCTCTGTTGGCCCCGTTCGGCGTTGCGGCGATCTGGAACACACGAGGACGATGCGATGACCCTGCCCAGAACTCCCAGCCTGCGCCTTGATGGGCGGCGCGCGGTCGTGACCGGCGCGGGCCGCGGCATCGGTCTTGCCGCCGCCGCCGCGCTGGCCGAAGCAGGGGCGGATGTCACGCTGGTGGCGCGTACCGCAGGCGAGATCGAGGCGGCTGCGGCGCGAGTCGCCGCGCAGGGCGGCACCGCGCAGGCCGCAACGCTCGACGTGTCGGACCTTGCCGCCGTCGACGCCTTCTTTGCCGGGCGAGAGCCATTCCACGTTCTCGTCAACAATGCCGGGACCAACCGGCCCAAGCCGATGTGGGAGGTGAGCGCCGAGGATTACGATGCGGTGCTCAACCTCAACGTCAAGAGCGCCTTCTTTGTGGCGCAGGCCTGCGCGCGGCGGATGATGGCGGCGGGGGAAACCGGCAGCCTGATCCACATGGGGTCGCAGATGGGCCATGTCGGCGGGCCGAACCGCTCGCTTTACTGCGCTTCCAAATGGGCGCTGGAGGGCATGAGCAAGGCCATGGCGCTCGACCTTGCGCCGCACGGCATCCGCTCCAATACGATTGCGCCGACCTTTATAGAGACGCCGCTCACCCGGCCATACTTCGAGGATCCGGTGTTCAAGGCCAGCGTCCTGGCCAAGATCAAGCTTGGACGGCTGGGTCGGGTGGAAGACCTGATGGGAGCGGTGCTGTTCCTGGCGTCGGAGGCTTCGGCGCTGATGACCGGGACCAGCCTTGTCGTGGATGGCGGCTGGACCGCCGATTGAGGCATGGTCGCTCTCGCGCCTGTCGGATGATGTCCCCGATCGGATAATTGCCGGAAACCGGGCCGTCGCAGATGTCCGAATGAAACATTGCGATTCCCCAATGTTCAGCCCTTGTCCTTGTTGCACGAGCGGAAGTTGATTACCTTCTGCAAAGGTAGCTCGACGGCTTGCACGTATATCCGCGACGTAAAACAAACGTCGCGTTCCGAACGTCTCTCGGCAGCTTCCATGCAGCAATTGCTCTGACGGGACTATTTTAGGAATGCTGCAAAGCTGGTCATCGCCCACTGAATTGCTCATTCATTATAGTGACATATCGAGTTGGATCCTGGGGGCGTTGATCTTTGCTGAGTGTACTGCGTTGGTCGGTCTCCTGTTCCCGGCAACCATCACGATGATTGGCGTAGGCGGCTTGATAGGTGCTGGCCTGCTTGACCCGATTGTCGCCTCGTCAGTAGCTGTGACCGGAGCTGCACTTGGCGGCACTCTGTCATTCGCAATGGGGCGCTTTGCCGGACCGCATGTCCATCGCTGGGAACGCCTACAGCGGCATCGGGCCGTCGTCCTTCGCTCGGAGAACCTCTTTCGAAGATTCGGGCTCCTGCTGATCTTCGTTGCGCGTTTTTACGCTCCTGCCCGCGCGACAGTTCCGCTGCTGGCGGGCATGATGAAAATGAAGTCCAGGCCCTTTGTGCTGGTCGATACGGTCGCCGCGATTTTCTGGGTATCGATCCTGTTCTGGATCGGAAGCACATCGGCTACGGCCCTCGAAAACGTCTCTGTGGGTTCCACGGGCAAGGTGGCGCTGTTCGTTGTTCTTGCCATCGCGATGAGTTCTGCAGGGACTCTCGGGATGAAGAAACTGTTGAGTGCCGGGTAGCCGACATAGTCCCCGCAAGCGCGATGCATAATCGCGGGAGGTTCGGTGCCGGCGTGAAATGGCACATTCCCAAGGTTGGGGTGCACGGCGTTTCGCGTTAATGCTGCGGCGAGAAGGATTCCTGAAGGCTGCGATGCGCATATTGCTGATAGAAGACGACCTGGAGATGGCTGGCTTCATTGCCGAGGGGTTAGCTGCACAGGGCCACACGGCGTTGATCGCGTCGGAGGGCAGAGAAGGTCTTCGCCGCGCCCAGAGTGAGAACTGCGATGTTCTGATCGTGGACCGAATGCTGCCGGACATGGACGGCGCGGATCTCGTCTTGCAGATGCGCAATCTTGGCCTTTCCGAGCCGATCCTGCTGCTCACCTCGCTGGGCGCGATAGAAGACCGGGTCAAGGGCCTGGGAAGCGGGGCGGACGATTATCTCGTAAAGCCCTTCGCCATGGCGGAACTGTCTGCACGCATTGATGCACTTGGGCGGCGTGGCCGGGGCGGGCTTGGCGACACGGCCGCTTGCGGCACCATCAAACTCGACAGGGTACGGCGCGAAGTATGGCGCGAGGGACAACGGATCGTGCTCCAGCCTCGGGAGTTCGAGCTTCTTGAGCAGCTGGTTCGCCAGCAGGATCAGGTAGTCTCACGCGCGATGCTGCTGGAACAGGTCTGGCATTTCCATTTCGATCCGCAGACCAATATCGTGGAAACGCACATGAGCCGGCTGCGTCAGAAGATGAACGCCGGCTTCGAAGTGGACCCCATCGTCACCGTGCGCGGGGTGGGATACAAGCTGCGCAGCGATGTCTGAAGTGAGACGCCGACGGCTGGGAACCATGACGCGCATCGCCGTCTGGTTCGCCGGATTTTACACGATCGCGACGCTGAGCCTTGGTGCGGCCATATACGTGATCGGTGAAAGCGCCTTGCGCGAACAGCTCGACGATCGCATCGTGGCGGAAAGCGACTATCTTCTGGATGTTCGCAGGCGACGCGGCGTGGCGACGCTGCGAAACACCCTGCAAAGGCGTGACGATCGCGGCGTCAATACCCTGGGCTACCTGCTGGCCGATCATGAAGGCAGGAGGATTGGCGGAGAGCTCACGACAAGAGTTCCACCAGTCGGCTGGAACCAGATCGAGTTTCAGGATCAGGAGGGGCAACGCAATATCGCCCGCGCACTGACGGTTGTGTTGCCGGATGGCGGCAGTCTGACCGTTGCAATGGAGCTGGCACCGCAGCGTGCGCTGCGTCATACCACGGCTCTGCTTCTGCTCGCAGGCCTGGGAGCGACTCTTCTTGGCGGTATCGTTGGCGGTGCATTGCTGACGCGGGCAATCCGTTCACGGTTGAAGGCGATGAATGCGACGGCACAGGGCATCATTTCAGGCGACATGCAGTTGCGCATGCCCGTGCCGCAGCCAGAAGACGAATTCGGTCAACTGGCGGGCAAGCTCAATGCCATGCTGGATCGCAACAGTGCGCTGATCGAGAATCTGCGGCAGGTATCCAGCGGCATCGCCCACGATCTCAGGACGCCGCTTGCCAAAGTACGCCAGCGTCTGGAACGCATGACGTCATTCGTGTCCGAGGACGATCCCCTGCGCGAAGAGGTCGAGCATTCCATAGCCGAGATCGATGGAACGCTCTCCCTATTCAGTGCCCTGCTGCGCATAGCAGAGGTCGAAGCCGGTGCTCTGCGACAGTATTTCAGGCCGTTCGACTTGTCAGGTGCAGTCGCAAGCGTCTGCGAGAGCTATGCAGCGGTTGCCGAAGACAGCGCAAAATCGCTCACTTGCAGCATCGCGCCGGGCGTCTGCCTTCTCGGCGATGAGGAACTGGTATCGCAAGCGCTGGTCAACCTGTTGGAAAACGCGATTCGATACACCCCGACAGGATCGCATATCCGGGTGAGCCTCGATCTGTGGAGAGATCGTGCGCAGCTTGGCGTCACAGATGATGGACCCGGCGTCCCGGCCAGCCAATGGCAACTGCTGACGCAGCGTTTTGCGCGGGGAGACCCGTCGCGCACCAGTCCCGGCTACGGGCTGGGGCTGAATCTGGTCGAGGCGGTCGCCAAGGTACATGGTGGTCGGCTTCGGTTCGCGGATGCTTGCCCGGGGCTTCAGGTGGTCATCGATTTCCCGCTGGTGAGCGCCGGATGCCAATCCCAGGCCACCACGCCTTCTTCATAGTTCGCGAATGAGGCGCAGGCCCGCGCGGGGCCGCCAGCCGAGGCCCACTTCATGTGCGGCACCCACGCCAGCCTGAAGCGACAGGCTGCCACCAAGCTTCTGGTGCAGTTGCGGCATGATCAGCGCTTCCTTGCCGGCTCCGGACTTGAAGTTCACCTCGACGCCCACCCGGCTTGCCGGTGACAGGTCATAGAAGGTCGAATGGTTGAGCAGCAACCGTCCGTGCCCGTCGTCGCCGGAGCTGATATCGCCAGCCCCGGCCATCGCCATCATGCTCCACCGTTCGTTGAAGCGAAATCCCACAAGATAAAGGGCGCTGCTCTCCCATCGTGCATTCTCGCGATTATAGAGGCCAAGGTACTGGACTCCGTGCACGCCCTTTCCGTCGGCGAATGTACCGAACGTGCCCTGCAGGCCCATCTTGTAATCGGTGACCCGCGTGTCTTCCAGGGGAAGCTCCAGTTCGACCGCGAAGCCGTCAACGAGCGCCAGCTCTATCTCCGGAGCCCACTCGACCGCTTTGTGTGGCCCTGACAGGCGGGTCTGCGCCAGGGCATTGACCTCCAGTTCTCCGGCGCGCGCGCCCAGCGGGCGTACCATGTCGAAGACCATCGGTTCCGGGACGTCGGGATAGTCGCGCGCCATCGCCGGGGCGGTCGACGACAGCAGGAAAAAGGCAGCCAGAACTACGCGAATGGGACGCGTCAAAGGACAATCTCCAGATCAGGGCCGGTAGCCCGACGAATTCACCGGAGCGCTATTGCGGTGCCTGCGCGCGAATGACAGACCGCCGGTGTCACATTGGGAAGAACCAATATTTGCCCGGCGGCTGCAGTTACCTGCTGCGCGCCACGCACTTACTCCCGTCGGGACCGACGTCCCCCCGCACAGGTCCGCTCAGCATTGACGCTGTCCCTGGTGACACCGGGTGCACCCGAAACAGGAGAGGCTTTTTCTTCCAGCGTCAATCTATCGCCGAACGCGCCGCTTGCAATGTGATGGCCAGCTATGGGGTCAGGGAAGCAAGCCGTATCCCGCCTGCAGAAGCGGGTCGAATGTCGTCACATCATCGGTGCTCTGGTGCAGAGCCCTGACATCTTCCGTTACTGAGCAGCCGCCCTGCTACAGATAGCGTGCCCGTGCCATCGTCAGTTGGCCGATCACGTCGCTGAGCAGGTATGCGTCGCGTTTTCGGGTCCAGGGTTGAGCCGATTGCGGGTCATATTGCACAGGCAGGCGCACCTGCCGTACCACGGCGGCGTCCATTCCGTTGTCGCGCGAGACCAGAATGCAGCGCTTCACATGATCGCGGTGCCCGACCACCGCGACACGGCCGAGTGCGGCAGCGCTTCCGGCGTGGGCGAGGACGGCTTTGGCAACACCGTCGGTGCTGAGGTAGATCGTCCTGCCATCATCGCCCCTGCTCGGAGAGATCGACACGACGTCGACCATTCCATGCTGGCTGCGCAGGCACTCGGCTATTTCCCATTGCGCGTAGATCCGCACGGGTCGGACCCTGCGGATGGCGTGAACCGCATCGGCCAGCAGCGCGTTGATCGGGCCGGGTTCAGGTGCTTCTTCGCCGTCCGCTAAACCGGTATCCGGATTGACCGCCCCGGTCGCCGATCGGTAGCCGAAGCTGTAAGCCACGACGCTGTCGGCATCTTTCGCCGAAAACTGCGGATAGCTCCAGCGAAAGCCCGCCTCCCGGATACAGGATGCCAGTGTGCGGGCCGTGTCCGCGTCAGCAAGTTCGCGTTCCAGCGTCCTTGCCATGAGCTGCTCCAGAGGGTCCACATCGACCGCTGCAGAGCCGCCACTGGTCAACGTGCCCGCGATGGCGGAACGACCCCCAAGCAGGCTGGCCGTCCCGCCGATCAGAACCCCGCGACGCGTCGTCACTTGGCCGCGTCCGAACATCTGGTCAGGACGGGATTGCATTGCCACCCTCGCGCGGACGGCGCGAGGTGGTAACCGTTCGCGTAGATGTTGGGCGCGCTGAGATAGTCGGTCGAGACGATCTGCGCCCCGCTGGCCAGCGCCGCGTCGCGGCGGGCGGCATTGTCCTGCCGGGCGTCTGCGGTATCGATATCGGCGCGGCTGCGTACCAGATAGCCCTTGCGCACGGCATCGCGGATTTCCTGCCCATGGCTCAGCGCATTGTCGAAGAGCATGAACGCGGTGTGGGCCATGCCGGGCCTTCCCTGCACGAAGGCCATGCGCCCTTGGAGCGACGGGCGGCCTTCAAGGTAAGGAGCAAAAGCCTTCAGGTTCATTGCCGGTACCAGGAACAGGAACACGAACTTGCCGCGTGCCTGACCCAGCGTGGGCCAGCGCCTGGCAAGCGCGGCAGACTCCAGCGTGGGCATCGTGCCACGCAGATCGTCGGGGGTGATGACTTTGTCGCGGCCCAGGATCTCGCGGATCGTGGCGTCCACTTCCTCAAACTGCGCAGCATCGAACGGCGGAACGGGGGTGGCGCCGGGGATTACCCGGTCCAAGCCCGAGAGTTTCGGCTCCAGCAGCACGAACACCGGACTGTGGCCGGGTTCTGTATCCGACCACTGCCGCAGCAGCGTCAGACATGACCGGAAGGTCGGACACTGGCTGCGAAAGTCGAGATCGGCGACATGAAACACCTTGAGCCCCGGCTTTGTCAGCTCATCCCGATAGATCGGGGCCAGGTCCGTCTCGCCTTTCGCGCGCAGTTCGCGGTAGGGCAGCGGGTCGGCGTAGGCGCCGCCGGTTGGATCGGGCTGGAGATCGATCTCCACGCTGCGCACACCGCTGCGCAACTGGGCCTGCAGCGGCATCTGGACGTAGTCCAGAGCCTTCGCCATGTCGGTGATGCCGCTGGGATGTTCGTCCTGCATGGCAGCCGTCTGCTCGGGCGTCATGGCAGAGGTCATCTCCGCCATCAGCGCGCTCAGCCGCGGCGCCATGAACGCCATGGCGCGGGGATCCGCAGGCAGCGCATAGCTGTTGTGCGTGCCCACGACCTGGATTTCATTGATAGGCAGATCTTCCCGCACATCGCGCGCGTCGCCCCAGGCCGCGCTCGCAAGGAGCGCGGCCATCGCCGTCATCGCCATTCCAACTATCGTTCTTTTCATGGTTTGCGTCCCGAAGGGCTGGATGGAGCGATCAGAAGTTCACGTTCACGAAGCCGCCCACGGTGTGGCGCGCATTGGGCGAGGTGTAGTGCAGAAGGCCGAGGACGCCGTACTGCTGCCAGCCAGTGGAGAAGTACTTGTCGAACAGGTTGCGCGCATAGACGCCGACCTCGACCTTACGGTCGGGCAGGGTCACGCTGAGGCGTGCGTTGACCAGGCCGTAGCCCGGAACGTTCGAATAGTCGGGCTGGCCCACGACGGTCCAGTATTCGCTGCGATAGGCGTAGTCGGCATGGGCGCGAAGGCCCATGCCCGATCCGAATTCATGGTCGTAATCGATGGCGGCAGTACCCGACCATTCGGGAGAGTTGGTCAGGCGCGATCCGGTGTAGTTGGTGGTCGCGTTGTAAACGTAATCTGTGAACTTGGCATCGGTATAGGTCAGCGCGCCCGACAGTTGCAGACCGCGCATCGGCTGGACCACCAGATTGCCTTCCACGCCCTGCGTGCGCAGCCCCCCGGCATTGCCGATCACGGTGGCGTTGATGGTGCCGCCCGCGCCATCAGGGATGTTGGTCAGGATGGTGGCCTGGAAGTCCTTGAAGTCGGAACGGAACACGTCGAGGTTCAGGCGCAGCCGGCGGCCGAACCATTCGGACTTGATGCCGGCCTCCCAAGCCTTCACCGTCTCGTCCTCATAAGGCGCATACTTGTTGCCGACGAAGGCGATCCCGGCGGGCTTGTAGCCCGTGGAGTAGCTGGCATAGACCATCAGGTTGTCGGCCAACTGGTACTGCGGCGCGATGCGGAACGAGAAGTTATCCCCTTTCACGCGGCCAAAATCGAATGCCGGGGCCGCGCTGGATGCGACGAAGTTGGGGTTGTAGCCTGCTACCTTCAGCGGGTGGATGGTGACATAATCGAGGCTCTGCGAGTTGTTGTCATGGGTATAACGCCCCCCCAGCGCCACGCTGAACTGCGGCGTGAGGTTGAACTTGAGCTGGCCGAACACCGCCATCGTCTCGTTCACCGAATCGAACAGCGAGGCATTGCCCGGCCTGCCGATGGCGCCGGTCAATGCGATCAGCGTAGGCAGCGGCGTACCGTTCGCGTCATAGAGCGGCGCGCCGCCGGTCGACCACTGCAATTGCGTCTGGCGCGCATGGAGCCGGTTGTAGAACGCACCCACCAAGTACTCGACGAAGCCGCCGGTGGGCGATGCCAGATGGATTTCCTGGCTGAACTTGTCGGTATCCAGTTCGCCCAGGTTGAAGGGGATGTAGGCGTAGCGGTCGTAAGGCGTCAGGCTGGCAGGGGTCGAGTTGTCGTAGCGGGTGGCGCGATAGGCAGTGATCGAAGTCAGGTCATGGTCGCCGATCTTCGCGCTGGCACGCAGCGAGGTGCCCCACTCCTCGGTGATGATCTCGCCGAACGAGGAGTCTGCGGTGTCGGCGCTTTTGGGGCCGGGATAGACGCCCAGTTCGTTGAGGATCGCGGTGACGGCAGCGGGTTGCCCTGAAACCGGCGTACGCACGCTGCTGTCCCAGTGATAGGCGTAATCGCCCGAAAGCGTCAGGTTGAAGCTGTCCGATGGCTCAAGGTAGAGCTTTGCACGACCGCCGTATTCGTGCTGCGATCCGACCTTGCGATCAAGCGTCACGTTGCGTCCAAAGCCATCGAATGCCTGGTCGAAGCCGGAGATGCGCAGAGCGGCGATCGGGCCAAGCGGCACGTTGGCGGTCGCATTGAGAATGCGTTCATCGTGTTCGCCGAAGCTGGCACTGGCGCGCAACGACCATTCGTCCAGCTTGGGCTTCACGGTCGAGACCGCGATCACGCCCGAAGTGGCGTTCTTGCCGAACAGGGTGCCCTGCGGCCCCATCAGCACGTCGATGCGCTGGATGTCGACAAGGCCGGTCAGGCCGTTCGCGCGCTGGCCGTCCATGACCACGTCATCGACGACGACGCTGACCGATTTGGCGTTGGAGAAATCGAACGACGTGCTGCCCACGCCGCGGATCTGGAATGCCGCGCCCTGCGTCGGATCGTACTGCACGCCCGGCATCGTGTACTGCAGGTCCGTGACCGACGTATAGCCGGTCTTTGCCAGCGCCTCGCCATCGATGGACTGGATTGCAAGCGGCACCTTCTGGCTGCTTTCGGCGCGGCGCTCTGCGGTCACCGTGATTTCGGGCAACGCATCATCGGCGCCCACCTCTTCGGCACGGGCGGTCGTGGCCCAGCAGGGCATCAGCGCGCCGGCCATGAACGTCGAGAGAAGGTGGATGGTACGCGTGCGGTGGAAAGCAGACATGGGAGGGCTCCGTCCTGTTGACCGATGGTCTTCGGGACGCAGCCTCTAGGGGCGTTTCATGACTCTTTTGAGGCGTTAGTGCGGTATTCTACGCTGTCGAAAAGGTGATTATAAAACGGATGTGCGGTTCTTGAAGATTTGAACAAGGTCGAATGAATTCAGCAATCCATCCCCGGCGGCAAGGCTCTGAAGGTTGCGACCGATTGATGCCATGACGATTGCCTGCACTTTTGCCCGGTCGGAATTCTCGGAAATTTCCAGCCACTGCGCGATCTGTTCGTGGACGTTCTCGGCGCGCCGGCGCCGCATATCTATGGCGAACGGAACAAACGCCGGGTCGGACAATGCGGCAAGCGCGCACTCGTGCGTCAATCGAACGATGTCGCTGCTGGCGAGCCGGGCGCCGCTGTCCAGAATGCGGCTGCGCATCCGGCGATAGACCGCCTCCACTCCGGCGAAAAGGACGTCGCGCTGGGAAGGAAAATGATGCGCCACGCTGGAGCTTGCCACCCCTGCAGCCTGGGCCACTGTGCGATGGGAAAGCGCGCCAACTCCCTGGCTGACGATGACGTCGGCGATATGATCCGCCAGAACGCCCTTTGCGCCTTCTGGCGGACGGGCCGTGGCATCATGGGCGGCAGAGGCCGGGGCGGCAAGGCGATCGACTAGGGCCATGTGCCAGTTCGTCGGCGCACGGTCTGCAAGCGGCTTGTCGCCACGCAACAGGCCCCGGATCGTCGAATGACGCAGCAGCCGGTAATCCGTTTGCGTACTCAAGAGGATCGTGAAGATCTGTTCGTCCTGGCAGTAACAGGCGATCAGATGGGCCAGCCCCCTGCCTTCCGGCGTCGCCGGCAACAGATCGCACCAGAGCGCTTCCATGCCCTCCATGAGCGCCGCCATTCTGGGGAGCGTATCGGGTTGGCGACTTGCAAGCAGCGCAAGTTCGCACGTCACGATCGCCGACGTGCGCCTCGTTCCTGCGCCCTCATCCAGCCATTCACAGACAAGGTCGGGAAGTGCGCCCAGAGCTAGTGGATCGTGCCCTGCCGTCCGGTCTCGCCATTCGGCGCGGGTGTTCGACAGCAATTCGATCTCTCGTTCAAGCACGGCGATGATCAGCGATCCGCGATCCCCGATGCGATGGCTGATGGACCCCACCGACTTCCCGGCTTCTTCCGCGACGCCGCGCAAGCTCATTCCGGCCAGCCCCTTCAAGGCGATGACGCTGCGTGCAGCGTCGGCGATGCCGGTGATTTCCCGCGACTGCGATCGGGGGCGAGATGTGCTGAATGCTGCCATCCGACACGGAATAATGCCCTCGCGCCGCCCGTCCAGTCAGTACCGACCGGGCATGCCGCGGATATTGGCCCGGCCCTGGTTCACGGGCCCGCCCGGGCAGGCCATGGCAGCCGGTGGATCGTCAGTTATCTGGCGAAATCGGGGGGAAGCCGGCCCCAAGATCGACTACCGATTCAACAGCCAGACCCCGCGCTTCCAGACGCGCGCGTAAATCCTGCTCCGAATTGGCGCCCGCATCGTCGGACGTTTCGTAAGATAGCGTCATCCCGCCGTTCGTGCCGCCGTCGATAATGACGTTCTCGACCGTGTAGTGGCGGGGGTCGAACTGGACATGGCTCTGCGCGGAACCCGCCTGAGGCAAGCCAAGGCGCGCGGCGAACTCGGCCATCATGTCCGAGCTCGCGATGGGTGGCGATGTCAGGGGGGCGGCATCCTGCGGCATATGCGCGCCGGCTTTCGCATCCTGAGCGGACATTGCCGCGACTGGGGTGTCGTCACTCGCCTGCTGCCCGGGCTTCGTCCGATCCAGCGGAGCGGGGCTTGTCCATCCGTCTGATGGCTGCGCGAGCGTGGCCTCCACATCCGCAACGATGCCTTTTTCGTCCTTGCCCTTGCGATTTCGGGCCAGCGACAGGGCGAACTGCTCGGCAGGGTCAAGGCCGGTACGCGACTGGTCCGGAAGGCCTTGCTGGCGAGGAGGCGGCAGGTCCGGGCGTGAAACGTGCCCCGAGGCCGCCGATGAACGCGCAGTCTCGATCACAGGAGCGCTCCCCTGGCGGAAAGTGCGCCATTCTGGCTGACATCGTCGCTCTTGCGGGCGCGCTGCTTGACTTTGTGTTTGCGCGCGAGATCCAGCTGGTTCTCTGCCACATCCAGCCGCAGGTTGGCGCGATGATGATCGCTTCGGGCTTTCGCAAGATCTTCACTGGTGCGCCGGACCGCGTCGGTGGCGTCCAGTTCCTGACGGGAGAGGGCCTCGATCGCGCTGTGCCGCGTTATCAGGTAATCGTGCAGCAGCGCATCGACGGGCGCCGAGGCGCGCAGCCTGAGGGCTGCTTCGTGACGCTGCTCTTCCGACATCAGCTCATTGCGGCAAAGCTCCAGTTCGGCCTGGCGCAGTTGGTGGTCGCGGGCACAGGCGATGAACGCCTGCTCCTGCCGCTCCCGCTCGCGACCGCGCACCCGCACGAGGATGCCGAGCTGGTCGATGTCACCTGCCGGGGGCTGGCTCATGCTTCAATTCCTCTCAACAGTGTCAGGGTCTTTTCGAAGGGTGTTCGGTCGTGGCTGGACTGGCGCAGCAGGGCTTCGATCCCCGCACGCGCGGCGAGGGCCTTGTCCGCCAGCGCATCCTGCCCCGGCCTGTAGTCTCCCAGCTGCAGCAGGAGTTCGATGTCGTCCAGCTTGGCCAGCATGGCGCGCAGGGCCTGTGCGGCCCTTTGCTGCGCAGGCGGTGCGATCTGGCCGAACAGGCGGCTCTGGCTGGAGAGCACGTCGATGGCGGGATAGTGGCCCTTGGCAGCCAGCTTGCGCGACAGGTAGATGTGTCCGTCCAGCAGCGAACGCACTTCCTCGCCCACCGGATCGTCTTCCTCGTCTTCCAGCAGGACGGTGTAGATGCCGGTGATCGCGCCCTGCGCATCGGCCCCCGCGCGTTCGAACAGGCGGGGAAGTTCGGCGAAGACCGAAGGCGGGAAGCCGCGCCGCACCGGCGGTTCGCCGGCGGCAAGGCCGATCTCGCGCAGGGCGCGGGAAAAGCGGGTCACCGAATCCATCAGCAGCAGCACGTGCAGCCCTTCGCGGCGAAAGCCCTCCGCCATCGCCGTCGCCGCATGGGCCGCGCGGGCGCGTTCCAGCGCCGGGCGGTCGGACGTGGCGACGATGACGACCGAGCGCGCAAGCCCTTCCGGCCCCAGCGTGTCCTCTACGAATTCGCGCACCTCGCGGCCACGTTCCCCGATCAGGGCGATGACGGTCACATCGGCGCGCGACTGTCGGGCCAGCATCCCAAGCAGAGTGCTCTTGCCGCCGCCCGCCGCCGCGAAAACGCCCATGCGCTGGCCGCGTCCGATGGGCAGCAGGCCGTCCACGGCGCGGATGCCGGTTTCCAGCATCGTGTCGATGCGCGCACGGTCCATCGGATTGGGCGCCGGGGCGTGAAGGGGCTGGCGCATGTCCGTGACGATCGGCGGGCCGGCATCTAGCGGGTTGAACCGCGCGTCGACTACGCGCCCCAGAAGGGCCTGCGCCACTGGTACCTGATCCTCGCCCACGCGCAGGATCACTTCGGTTTCGCTGGACAGCCCGCGCAAGTCGCCCATTGGTGCCAGCAGCACGTCGCCGTCGGCAAGGCCGACCACTTCGGCCAGCAGCGTCGGTTCGCCCGCGCCGTCCAGCAGCGCGCATGTCTGGCCAATCCGCGCGGTGATGCCGCCGACGCGGATGGCGGTTCCGATGGCGCCCTTGACGCGGCCCCGCTGTTCGTAGGGGGGCGCCTCGGCCAGCTGGTCGAACAGGCTGCGGACCTGACTGTCAATCGACATGGGCGGCGCTCCACCGATGTTCTATTGCGGCGATCTGGCGGTCGATGTCGGCGATCACCCGTCCGGACGCGGTGACGACCCGGCACTGGTGCGGCAGCAGTTCGGGGTCCGGCCGCAGCGTGACCGGCACCGCGCGTTCGGTCTGGGCGAGGGCGTGGGCCACCGTGTCCGCCATCTCCGGCGCGACGTGGACCTGAATGTCGTCTGCTGGAAGCACCGAGGCGACCGCGCGCCTGGCCGCGCCGACCAGCATCGCCTCCTCGCCGATGTCATCGACCATGCGGCGCAGTGCGGCCAGCGCAAGGTCGGCGATCTGGTGCTCCTGCGACAGGCGATCGTCGGCGGCCTGGACCGCGATCCCGGCCACGGCAGCGGCGAAGGCGGCGCGGCCCTGCTCCTCTCCCTGCCGCAATCCCTCGGCGCGGGCAGAGCGCTCGGCCTCCGCACAGCGCAGTGCGACCTGATCGTGAAGCGCATGAAGGTGAGCCAGAAGCGCGCCCGCTTCGCGCAGGGCCTGCGTGTCGCGGGCCTTCACCACCTTGCGCGAAGTGGCGATCAGCGCACGGCCGTCGTCGTGGATGAGGTGGAAGGTCACAGCCGCAGCAACCCTTCCGCTTCGGCGACATGGCGAGCGGCCTCGGCGTCTCCCGCAGGGCTCTGGCCAAGGCTGCGGGCAAGCGGCTGGGGAAGGCCGTGAAGGGCCAGCCGTTCGCCTTCGCCGGTCAGATCCTGTGGAGAGGGCAGGGTGCAGGTGCCGCTGCCGCCCAATGCCAGCGCCCGTTCGAACACGTCGTCGCCGACGGAAGCGGCGTAGAGGCGCAGCGCATTCCCGGAAATCACCTGCCCCAGCGCATCGCGGGCGGACAGCAAGGCGGTGAGCGCGAAGACACGGTGCTGGTCCGAAACGTCCGATGCCGGCCATGCTGGCCACCGCGCCACCTCGGACAGGCGCGGCGTGGCATCGGCCGCGGCACCATTCAGACGTGCGGCGAAGCGTTCGGCGCGGGATCGGACAAGCCCCTGCGACCGGGCGTACCGTGCCGTGCGCAGAAGGGTCGCGCGGGTCCGGGCTGCGCGCCCGCGCTTCATTGCGTCGTCTCCGCCAGTTCGCGGCTGGCCGCGGGTCGCGGCGCGCGGCGGCGCATGAACAGGGCGAAGATCAGCCCGCCGATGCCGGCCAGACCCAGCGCGCCGGCCACCACGGGCGTCCCGAGCTTCATCATCGGCCCGGCAGCTTCCTCGGGCGCGGCCTGGCTGGGGACCATCACCACCGATACCCGCTCGTAAGCCAGTCCTTCGATTGAGTTGGTGACCAGCGACTTGATCGCCCCGGTCTGGTCGCGCAGGTCGTAGCCCGGCTGATACTTGACGAACACCGCCGCCGACGATGGCTTCAGTTTGTCGGACAGCGGGTCTGCTTCCGGGATGGCAAGATGGACGCGCGCCTGGACCACGCCATCGATCTCGCTGACCGTGTGGCTCAGTTCCTGCGAAAGGCCGTAGACCAGACGCGCGCGTTCCTCGGTGGGTGAGGAAACGAAACCCTTCTTCTCGAAAACCTGACCAAGCGAGGCGAAATCGCCGCGCGGCAGGCCCTTGGCCTTGAGCACCTCGACGGCGTGGGCGAAGTTTTCGGGATCGACCGAAATGCTCCATTCGCCTTCGCCACCGGACGTCTTGGTGGCGGGAATGTCGGCCTGCTGCAGAACAGCGACGGCCTCGTTGGCCTCACCTTCCTGCAACTTGCCGTAGACTTCCTGAGACCCGCAGGCCGACAGGGCGAGCATGAGCGACATCGCGGTCGTGACCGCCAACCATGGGCGACTTGCGGGCATTGCTTGTATCCTCAACCCTGCTGCCGGAACAGCTGCTGGACGCCTTCCGCGCTGCGGTTGGCGATGTTGGAGGTGAGCTGGCAGTGGAACATGAATTCCTGGCAGCGCATGGTCAGCTGGACCACTTCGCCCGGCGTCATTTCACTGCCCGAGCTTTGGGCGGTGCGGGCATATTCGGTGACGCTTTTGGCCTCGCCGTTCACCTTGTCGAGCATGCCCATCATGTCGCGCAGGGCCGGGGGCACGTCGCCCGCCCCGCCGACGGCATTCGTCAGCGCGGCGTCGAAGCGGCCGGCAAGGTCGCCACTGGCCTGCGGAGCCGGCTCCGGCGTCACCGCAGGCCCCAGTTCGCTGATGCGCGGCGGCGGGGCGGCGCTGGCCGCCGCGATGCTTTCCACCGCCATGGTCAGCTCTTGCGCGCCATCGTCTCAAGCGCCTTGCCGACGCTGTCGAGCGAACTGTGCGAGCTGTTCGAGAGGAAGCTCATCTTGAGCGATTCCGCCGTCAGCTCGGTGATCTGCGACGGGTTGTCGCCGCCGGCGTTGGCGACCATGTCGGACCGCTGCTCGATCTGCGCGGCCTGGCTGTCGAGCGCCTTGCCCCAGGCGGCGGCGAAGGCTTCGAACCAGTTGTCGGGAGAATCGCCCTGCTGCATGCGGTTGCCGGTCAGCGGCGTCGCGGCGAGCATCGAAGTGTCGGCATTGACGGAGAGATTGGCCATGATTTCAGATCCTTTCCTTGAATTTCAGAGCTTCAGGTCTTCCATGCGGCCGTCCTTCTGAAAGCGGACGGAATCCTTGCCGACGGACACCAGCGTGTGCCCGGTGGGCAGCACGGCGCCGGGGAACCAGCGCGCGCCGTCGGCGGTAACGATGTAGCCGGGGTCCGGCACCAGCGTGGCCATGCCGGTGGTGCCCGCTCCGAAGAACGCCTGCAGCGCATTGCCGCCGCGGCTGTCGTCGATCCGGTAGGTGACCCGCTCCAGCCCCGGAAGATCGCGCTTGAGCAGCTGGGTCAACTCCGCCTGCTTGTCGGCGGGCATGAACGCAGTCGCCACGCTCAACGCACGGGGTGCGGAGGGAACCGGTTCGATCGCGGCATCGATGCCCTGCGCCTGCAAAATCTCGCTGGCCGCCGAAGCCAGACCGGCGCTGGTATCGACGTCCAGCGTCACCGGAACGGCGGCGTCGGAGGCGAGAAGGCGCAGCCGCTCAAGGTCCGCCTTGCTGGATACCAGCCCGCTGACCACCAGCCCTCCGGCGCCGTTGCGGGCGACGGCAAGGCCGGTGATGCCTGCATCCGCAAGCTGGTCCTCGAAGCTGGCAGGCTCCTGACTGCTGGCGGCGAAATCGGCGTGAAGCAGCGCGGCGGCGGCGATGACCAGCAGGCCCGAGACGGCGGCCAGCGCCAGTCGCGGTCCACGCACCTGCACTTCCAGGTCGCGCCACCTCTCGCGGCTCATGCGGGCGATGCGATCGGCCAGACCGGGGGCGGGCAGCGGCTCCACCGGGGCGGCGGCGCGCGATGTGGCCACCCGCTCGGCCTCGTCCCACCGGGTGCTTTCGCGCGTGCCGTGGGCCAGTACGAATTCGCCAAGGCGGAACGGCAGGAAGCTGGGCAGCTGCGCTTCCTCGCCGTTTTCCAGGCAGCGGCCCAGCAATTCCACCCGGCCTTCCACGACCCGCAGCATGGCGGTGTCGCCATCGCGGCGCAGTTCGACCACCGTGCCGCGCGTTCCCGCGCCGCGCAGGACCACGTCGTTGGCAAGGGCATGGCCGATGCACAGCCGCTCGCCCGCGCGCAGGGGATAGTCCTTGCCCGCAAGCCGCCCCGCCACCACACGCACGACATGCGCGTCCATCACGGCAAGCGGCTGCGGCGTGTCCTCGGCGACGCCGATGGAGGTGAAGCTGTCTTGCGCAAGGGTGGCCATTACTTCACCTCTCCGAAGTTCGGCGTGGGCAGAGCGGGAGACGGCGCGGCGGACAGGGGAGTGGACCCCTGGTGCGATACGCCGAACGCTGCGCCGCCCGCAGAGGCCGTCGCGGGAGCAGCGGCGTCGAGGTCGATCAGACGCGGGGTGATGAGGAACAGGCGCTCTATGCGCTGGCGGCGCTTGGTGGTGGACTTGAACAGGTTGCCCAGCACCGGAATGTCCTTGAGCAGCGGGATGCCGCTTTCGGCGTCGTAGTCGGAATTGACCGTCATGCCGCCCAGCAACAGGCCCTCGCCCTCGTTGATGAGGGCCTGGGTGTTGACGCTGGCGCGTTCGACCACGGGAATGCGATCAACCCGGCTGTCAAGCACAGAGCCGTCCTCCACGCCGATCACCATGCGGATGCGCGGGCGCCCGTTTTCCGAAAGGACGTGGGGATTGACGCGCAGCACCGTGCCTGCGGTGACGTTGAAGAGGTCCACCTGCCGGTCGCCGGCCACGCGCACGTAGAACGTCCGCGACCGATCGAATACCGCCTCCACGTTGGACAGGGTGACTAGCTGCGGCCGGGATACCACACGCGCCGCGCCCTTTTCCGCCAGCGCCGAGATGCGGCCGATGAATTCGCGGTTGGAACCGATCACGCCGCCCAGCGACAGGCCGGAATTGGCCGCGCCGGTGTTGGCGATATCGGTCAGCGGATTGCCGGTGCGCCGCACGATGTCGCCGCCGAACACGGAGTTGAAGCCCTCCGAACGGAAGCGCCAGTTGATGCCCAGTTCCTGAAGGCGGTCCACGTTCAGGTCGATGATCGTGGCTTCGAGCTCGACGATCTGGGGCCTGACATCCAGCGCCTGCACGAGTCCTTCGTAAGCGGGCATGTTCTCGGGCCGGTCGCGGACGATGACGGCGTTGAGCGCCGGATCGATGGCGATGCGCGGCCCCTGCTGCGGCAGGTTGCGCGGCTCACCGCGGGCGTCCTCCACTGCCGGACGCGGGGGGATGCCCAGGTATTCGTCATCGTCGTACGGGGTGGAGCGGCTGGCATCGGGCGCGACCGAATCCAGCCCCTTGCCAAGCAGGCGCGGCTGCGACTGGCGGATGGCAACGTCGCTGTAACCTGCGGTTATGCCCCCCGCAACGGCGCCGTCACCCATCACGCGCGACAGCGTTGCGCCGACGCCCGGCACCCGGATCTGGCGCCCTCCGGCGTTCAGCGTCGTGTCGTCTGCGCGGGCATAGCGCAAATAGAACACGCGCAGTTCGTAAGGCTCTATCGTGCCGACGCCGCTTTCGACAAGCCGGGGATAGGCGGTGCCCGGCGGCGCGATCTGGCGGGTGCCCATGGTCGGCTGCAGGCGGGTGAGCGAATTCGCCATCTGCTCCACCTGATCGAGATAGCGCGGCACACCCGACGCCATCACAAGGTCGGGCGCGGCCCGGCGCAGGCGGTTGTTGGCGTCCATCAGCCCGGCACCGCGTACCTTGGTCGCCAGTTCGTCCGACCGGCCCGCCGGCACCGAAACGGAGCGGCTCTGCACTTGCGTGGCGCTGTAGACCGTGGTGCTCGCCCCATCGCTGTAGGCGACGAGGTTGAAGGCCTGCGCCAGGCGCTTCCAGATCTGGTCCGGTTCGCCATCGAACTTGCCGTTGACCTTACCCGTTACTTGCGGGTCGATCGTCACGTTCTGGCCGGATGCGGCGAAGAATTCGCGCAGGAATTCTCCAATGTCCCGGTTGCGCGCGGTCAGCGTCACCGTGCGGGTGCTGAAGGCCGGCTCAGCCGCGAACGAGGGGAGGGGCTGGGAAAGCAGGGCAAAGGAAGCAAGGGTGCTGCGCAGTTTCACTCGGCGGGCTCCATGCGGTTGTCTGCGACGGCCAGAGGCGTGCGGTCGAGCTGACCCACGACATCCAGCGGCATCGTCGGCGAAAGTTCGTTGAAGGCGAGGATGGGCACGTCGAACAGCTCACCCCCGGTAAGGCGGCGCAGCACGCGCCGCAGGTCGTAGGCGACGACCACGGCGCGCGCGCCGCTGCCCCGCACCTCGTCGGCGATCATGCCGATCAGGATGCGTCCATGCTCCGGCTCCATCGCAAGGCGGGCTATGCCGTCGACCTGGCGCACGTTGTCTTGCAGGAACCGTTCCAGCTCCAGCCCGACGACAAGCACTTTCAGCCGGCCATCGACGCAGTGCGGCGGCGTCAGATAGCGCTTGAGGGCGACGCGGGTACGGTCGGCGAGGGGCAGGGCGGCACGCTCGGACTGTCCGGCCTCGGCCAGCGCTTCCATCACGTCGCGCATGTTGCGCATCGGCACTTCCTCTTCGGCAAGGAGGCGCATGACTTCCGCGATCTTGGGCGCCGAAACCGCGCGCACCACTTCCTTGACGACGTCGGGGTGCGTGGCGCCCAGCTGATTGAGCATCGTGGTGACTTCCTGAAGGCCCAGGAACCGGCCCACGTTGCGGCGCAGGATGCCTTCGATCTCAAGGCACACGCGATCCTCGAACCCGTCCTCGTCCAGTACACCCGACCCTGCGCAGGCATCGTAAAGGTACAGCGCCCAGGCTCTGGCGGGGGCCTGCACCTGAACGATCTCGGCGGACGGCAGGGCGACGCCAAGGCGGTGCTGCAGCGTGCTCAGCACCCGTACGACCCCGGCGTGAAGGGCGCGCATCTGCGGCGCGCTAAGGCCGTCGCAGGCGATTTCAAGAACGAGGGGGCGCACCGGGCGCAGCTGTTCCGGCTCCGCGGCCAGCACGTCGGGCGCCGTGGTCTCGACCGCGCACAGGGGGGCCAGCTTGCCGTCGATCCACGTGCGGGAGAGCGGATGCTGCCACGCCCCGCCACCGGCAAGCGCCAGCGCAAGCCCCAGGAACACCAGCGTGGGGAAGCCAGGGATCAGGCCCAGCAGCACGCAGAGCGCGGCGCCGGTGAACAGCACCCGCGGCTTGCTGGCGATCTGCGCGGCGATGGCGGGGCCAAGGTCGGCCTCGCGTTCGTCGTCGGTCGTGCGGGTGACCAGCAGGCCCGCCGCCATCGCGCTCAGCAGCGCCGGAAGCTGGGCGACGAGGCCATCGCCGATGGTCAGGATGGAATACGTGGTCGCCGCTTCGCCCGCCGACATGCCGTGGTACATCACGCCCACCGCCAGCCCGCCGATCAGGTTGACCAGCACGATGATGATCGAGGCGATGGCATCGCCCTTCACGAACTTCATCGCACCGTCGAGGCTGCCGTGGAGCTTGCTTTCCAGTTCCAGCGTACGGCGGCGCTGGCGCGCCTCGTCCTTGCCGATGAGGCCCGAACGCAAGTCGCTGTCGATGGAAAGCTGCTTGCCCGGCATCGCGTCCAAGCTGAAGCGCGCGGCCACTTCGGCGACGCGCTCGGCGCCCTTGGAGATCACCACGAACTGCACGATGGTGATGATGAGGAACACCACCAGCCCGACGACGAGGTTCCCGGCCGCCACCATCTGCCCGAACTGCTCGACGATGTGCCCAGCCTCGGCATGGGCCAGGATCATGCGCGTCGTCGCGATCGAGAGCGAAAGGCGGAAAAGGGTGCTGAGCAGCAGCACCGTGGGGAACGTGGAAAAGTCGAGCGGCTTGGACACGTAAAGCGTGCTCAGCAGCAGCAGCACGCCCAGCGTCATGTTCGTGGCGATCAGGATGTCGAGGACCAGCGGCGGCAGCGGCAGGATGAGCAGGCCGACGACGGCGACGACCACGCCGACCAGCAGCGTGTCCGCTGGCCGCAGCTTGCCCAGCGGCAGGCGCGAGAGGAAGGCGCGGGCTGTCACCGGCCCGTGCTCGCCAGACGCAGGTCGCCGTAGCGGCCCATCACGTTGGTGACGTAGGCCTGCGTTTCGGCGAAAGGCGGGATGCGGTTGCCGTAGCGTTGCACCGCGCCCTCGCCGGCGTTGTACGCGGATAGGATAAGCGCAAAGTCGGTGCCGAAACGCTTCTGCAGTTTTTTGAGATAGCGCGCCCCGGCATCGAGGTTCGTCGCCGGGTCGAACAGTGCGGCGGGCGTGACGCCCAGCATCGCGCCGGTCGACGGCATGATCTGCATGAGGCCAAGCGCCCCCTTATGGGACCGGGCCTGGGGCCGCGCCGAGCTTTCCTGCGCGACCATGGCATGCAGGAACAGCGGATCGATCCTGTAGCGCGCCGCCACCTGACGGATCTGCCCGTCGTAAGCGGGCTGCACGATCAGCTTGCGCCGGGTGCGGTTGTACGTGATCTCTTCTTCGGGGATGGCATCAGTATTCGGCGCGGTGCGTAATTTCTTCTTCTTCGCACCGGCATCGTCCTTGGACTTAACGCCGATGATACGTGCGACCGGGGGCAGCTGATCGACGCTGGGTGTCCGCGCCTGCACGATGCGATCGGAGCAGTTGCTCAGCGCTTCGAAGCGCTGGGCAGACTGTGCGTTCGACACACGCACGGCATTGTTGACCGGACAATCCGCGAAATACGATTTGTCCTTCAAGTCCTTCGCCTGCGAATCGCTCGCAGGATACGTCAATAATGCAAGAGCGGTCGCTGAAAACAGCGACGGCCAATTCTTTATGCAAGACATGACAAAATATCCCCTCACATGCTGAACTAGTCAGCGGGTGAAGTCGGTTCGCCCAACCTTGATCGTCATCGTCTGTATTTAAGGTTGCGCCAGATGGGCGCTGTGTAGTCGCGGCGTTTCCTGTCTCGTGTTGCGGTGAGTTGAAAACCCGGTTTGCGATGAACCGTGCAAACACGTGGGTGAACGTGGAAACGTTTCAGTATTTTGGCAGTTACGCGGCCTCATTGTGACAGCGCTGCTACCACTCGACCTGAAGTGTTCCAAAGTAACACTTTGACAAAGGCTGTAAAAATTTCCGACGCGGTTGACAGAATGTGGAGCCATAGCCCTATATTGGGGCTCTGGTCGGAGTCGCCCGCTCTACCTCGAAGTTGATCCTGGGATTATTCCTCAGGTGAACCTTCAAGGCCCAACTCAAGTCATCGTCATTTCGTCCTCCCGGCAGAATTGCCGTTGCTGGAGCGTGGAATGGCAGAGAAGAACGACGGCGGCGACAAGACCGAAAAGCCCACAGCCAAGCGCTTGCGCGATGCGCGGCAGAAAGGCGACGTCGCCAAGTCCAAGGATTTCGGAACCGCCATCGGCATGATCGCCTGGCTGGTGCTAGCCATGGGCGCGACCGGCTACGTCGGCACCCGAATCGCCGAGTTGATGCGCCATGTCGTGACTGGCGCCGCCAGGGGAGAATTCCACTCAGCCGTGGGCGCTTTCGGCGCGGAAGCGGCATGGCTCACGCTGATCGCCGCCGGGTTTACGCTGGTGCCTGCGGCGGTGGTCGGGCTTGCAGGGGAGTTCATGCAGGTCGGCGTGCTCGTCACCACCGAGAAGCTCAAGCCGAGCCTCGACAAGCTGAACCCGATGTCCGGTTTCAAGAAGATGTTCAGTATGGACAGCCTGTTCGAACTGGCCAAGACGCTGGTGAAGGCGGCGATGATCCTTGCGGTGGGCGGCCTGGTGCTGCTGGGCGCGCAGGACCGCTATGCGGAAATCCTCAACGCTGCCAGCTGGCGCCCGCTGGGCGGGATGGGGCCGATCGTGGCCGCCGAGGCCTTCGACCTGACGCGGTCGCTGACGATACAGCTGATCCTGGGCACGATGGGCGTGTTCCTGCTGGTCGGCGCCGCCGACTTCGCGTGGTCGCGCCACCGCTACATCAAGAAGATGATGATGAGCCGCCGCGACATCAAGCAGGAGCACAAGGACAACGAGGGCGACCCGCACGTCAAGGGACAGCGCCGCCAGATGCACGAGGAATGGGCGAACCAGAACGCGGTGGGCGCGGCGGGTGCGGCCAACGTGCTGCTCACCAATCCGACCCATCTTGCCATAGCGCTCAACTACGATCCTGATACCTGCCCGGTCCCGGTGATCGCCGCCAAGGGCGAAGGACCGCTGGCCGCCGCCATGCGCCGCCGGGCAGAGGAAGAAGGCGTGCCGATCGTGCGCAATGTCCCGCTTGCGCGCACCATCTTTGCCACCGCCAACGTCAATGAACTGGTGCCGGCGGATCACTTCGACGCGATTGCAGAGATCATCCTGTGGGCCCGGCGTGCACGCGCGGGCCAGTCGCCGATGGAAAGGGAGGACGTGGCATGAGCTTTGGCGCGGTGTTTTCCAGCCTGCTGGCGGTGGTGCTGGCGCTGGTCGTGGTGCTGGCGCTGGCGTGGGCGGCGATCAAGCTGCTGCGCCGCTGGCAGGACCGCTTCCAGCAGGGCATCGAGGATGCGGGACAACCCATCCGCTTTCTGCGCGCGATGCCGCTTGGGCAGAGCGAACGCGTGGTGCTGATCGAGGCGCAGGGCGAGGTCATGCTGGTGGGCGTCACCCCCGGCGGGATCAGCCTTTTGGCGCGTTGGCCGGAAGGGTCCGAACCGCCCGTCTCGTTCGACAATCGGGAGAGCGGATCATGGAAATGACCCCTGCGCCCCTGCTGGGCCTTCCGCAGGTGCCGCCGCTGGAAGCCGAGGCGCGAACGGAGCTGCTGGCGGCGCTGAACGGCTGCGTGTTTGGCCGTGAGATCCTGCAGGCGGGCATCGTCGATGCGGCGCCCGCCGCGCTCGCGTGGTTCGTCTGCCGCAACGGGGCGGCATTCGCGTTCGATCGGCTGGATGGCGTTCCGCTGCACCTTTCCCCCGCCGACACCGCGCGGGGCGTCGAGGTGCTCGACACAGCCGAGCCGATGCTCTGCGCGCTCGAAGCGGCGCTCGGCATCGAGCTTGAACCCGAAGCGCTGGAACAGGCAGCCCCGCCGGGCGCCGAACGAATCCTGCGGCTCATGCCGGGCAAGGAGACGTGTTTCTACCTTGCGCTGCCAACGGGGCTGCGGCTGGCACCCAGACCCGCGCCGTTCTCGCCGGGCCTGCTGCACCACGTCCCGCTGCCGGTGACGATGCGGATCGTGGGCCCGCGCCTTTCGCCGGTTGAAGCTGCGGACATAGAGCCCGGTGATCTTGTCCTGCTGGGCCCTGGTCCGCTGCAGGCCATGCTCGATGTGCCGGGGCGGTCCCGCCTTGAAGGTCGCTACGATCCCGCAGCGGCCTCGTTCCACCCCCATCGCCCTGCCGCAGATGCGCCGGCCCCGGCGCAGCCAGTCCCGCCGCAGGACACTGCCAAAATTCCCACCGCGCAAGTCCCCACCGCGCTCCAGGAGCATCCCCTATGACCGACACGCTTGCCGATACCCAAGCACCCGTGAGCGGCCCTCCCGAAGACGCCGCCGTCGAAGCCACGGCCACTGGCGCCACCAGTGCGTTCACCGTCCAGTTGCAGGTCGAACTGGACCGCATGGAGGTGCCGCTGGGGCGGCTGCAGGCCCTGAGCGAAGGCGCCGTGCTGCCGCTCGAAGTCGCCGAAGGACCGATCCCGGTGCGCCTGATCGTGGGCGCGCGACAGATCGCCACGGGCACGCTGGTGTCGGTGGGCCCGGGTTACGGCGTGCTGGTTTCCGGGACGGAGTGAACGATGGACCTGTCAAGCTTCACGCCGAGTTCGGCCCTTGTCACCGTAGTGCTGATCGCGCTGGCGCCGTTCTTCGCCGTCATGGTGACCAGCTTCACCAAGATCGTCGTCGTGCTCAGCCTGGTGCGCAACGCGCTGGGGCTGCAGCAGGTGCCGCCTAACATCGTGCTCAACGGGCTGGCCCTGATCCTGTCGGTCTATGTCATGTATCCGACAATCCAGAACATGCAGGCTGCCGCAGCCGCACCGGGCACCGCGCCTGTTGCGGTCGAACAGGGGAGCAACGCAACCCTTTTCGCCACGGCGGACAAGGCCAAGGAGCCACTGCGCAAGTTCCTTCTGGAGCACAGCGAGCCGGGTGAGCGGGCGTTCTTTCAGCGCACGCAGGCCCGCGTGGCGCAGAAGTCGGGCACCGCGGCGGCGACGGCTACCGATTTCGTGGTCATCATCCCGGCCTTCGTGGTCAAGGAACTGACCGCCGCATTCCAGATCGGCTTTCTGATCTTCCTGCCCTTTCTCGTCATCGACCTTGTCATATCCAATATCCTGCTGGCGATGGGCATGATGATGCTGTCGCCGGTGACGATATCCCTGCCGTTCAAGCTGTTGCTGTTCGTGCTGGTCGATGGCTGGGTGAACCTCAGCCACGGTCTCGTGCTGAGTTACCTGTAGGGGAGGCCGAGCCATGCAGGACATCGTCGGCATCACCAACGAAGCGCTATGGCTGGTACTGCTGCTATCCGCCCCGCCGATCGTCGCCGCGTCCGCGACCGGGCTGGTGGTGGCGATCCTGCAGGCTGCGACGCAGCTTCAGGAGCAGACGCTGCAGTACACGCTGAAGTTCTTCGCGATCGTGCTGACGCTGTTCATCACCGCATCGCTCCTCGGCAGCACGCTGTACCAGTTCGCGCATCAGATATTCACCCAGTTCCCCGGCATGGTAAGAAGCTGACGATGGATGCCGACCAAGGCACATGGATGAGCCAGCTGCTGCTCGTCGGCCTATCGTCGGCGCGGTTCGGCTTTGCGTTCGTCCTCGTGCCGATCTTCTCGCACGAGACGATTCCGGCAATGGTGCGCAACAGCGTGATCCTGACGCTGGGCTGGGCCGCCTATTCGATGCAGCCGGCGATTGACCCCGCCGTGATCGGCGCTTTCGGCTGGGCCCGGCTGCTGTTCAAGGAAGCGGCCACCGGCCTTGTCATCGGGTTCTTCTTCGGCACCATCCTGTGGGCGCTGGAGGCGGCGGGCGAAGTGATCGATGCCAAGATCGGCGCCACCATTGGCCAGCTGACGGAGCCGCTCGGCGGCAACTCCACATCGCTTAACGGCGCGCTGCTGGGCAGGCTGGCCAATGTCGTCTTTGCCAGCGGTGGCGGCATCCTGCTGCTGGTCAGCACCATCATGGGCAGCTTCGCGCTCTGGCCGATGACCGCCGACTGGCCGACGCTGGACGCCAGCGAACTGGTCGTCTTCGAGAACGAATTCGGGCGACTGGTGGCACTGCTGACCCTGTTCGCGGCACCGGTGCTGGTGCTGCTCTACGTCATCGATGCCAGCCTGGGGCTGCTGAACCGGTTCGCGCAGCAACTGAACGTCTTCTCGCTTTCGCTGTCGATCAAGAACTGGGCGGCGACGCTGATGCTGGTGATGCTGTTGCCGGTGTTCGCGCAGGCGGTGCTCAGCGAACTGGGCACGCGCGCCGGGCTGGTGGAGCATGTGATAGAGGCCATGGCGCGATGAATGCCGCAACCGATCCGCTGCAGATCGACACCGACGAGGAAGCGCGCCTGCGCGAACTGATGCGGCTGCTGCGCAAGGCGGACGAACAGACCGGCGCCGAGCATACGCTGGGAGAGTTCCGCATCCCCGCTGCCCGCATCCCGCAGCGCCACGCCGAGACGATGGCGGCGCTGACCAAGACGGAGATCGCCGTCCTGCGGTTTCTAGGCTGGGGGCGCGCCAACGGCGACATCGCCACCCTGCTGGCGATCAGCGAGAACACGGTGCGCGTCCACCTCAACAACATGTGCAACAAGCTGGAACTGGACGGCGTGCGGCAGCTCAACGCCTTTGCAGGCCTGCTGTTCTACCCCGTGACCTAAGCGATCCGACTAGGCGGCTAATCGGATCGGATAGAGCAGCGGCCGCCGGGATCATCGATAACACTTCTTGTCGACGGTGTTCGGTTCCGAACCGGATCGGCTCCCGCCCATCGCCAGGCGATCGGCAGCACAACAGTTTCATAACGGAGAAACAGCCATGTTCGGTATCGACCTCAACCCTGTCAGCCTCCTCGCCACCGCCGCGCTCGGCCCGATGGGCGGCATCGCTTCGCAGATCATCTCGCAGCTCGCGTCGTCGATCGGCCAGCAGATTATCCAGCAGCTCGGCACCCAGCTAGGTCTGCCGCAGTCGACCATCGACCTTGCGCAGGGTGCGTTCGCCGGCTCGGTCGGTGATTATCAGGGCGCGCAGCACAACCTGCAGGAAGCGGTCGAGCAGTTCGGTGCGCAGTTCGGCGCCAGCCCGCTGGACATCGGCCAGGCGCAGGGCGACCTCGACAGCGTCATCAACGACTTCGTGTCGGGCCTCAGCGAAAGCCCCGAAGCCAAGGAAGCACGTGCGGGCGGTGCCGGCGGCGCTGGCGGCTGGCTGATGGCGATCGCCGAAAGCCTGGGCAAGAAGCTCGACGCGATGGCCGAGGAACTCAACGGCATGGCCGACCAGCTGAGCGACGACAGCCCGAGCCTCACCGCCAAGTTCGGTGCCAAGTCGCAGGAATTCGGCATGATGTTCAACGCCACCAGCACCGCGATCAAGGCGATCGGCGAAGCGATGGCAGGCATGGCGCGCAAGCAGTAAGCTGCGCCTCTCGCACAAGGACGGACCCGGGGGACATGCTCCCCCGGGTCTTTCCCGTTTTGGGTCGGTATTCGGCGACAGTCTCCGGCCTGCCCCAAAAACGGCACGGTGCGTGGATGAATCGGTGGGACGTCGCAAGACATTCAAATAGATA
Organism: Novosphingobium gossypii; assembly: GCF_050433305.1. Classification (NCBI taxonomy): domain Bacteria; kingdom Pseudomonadati; phylum Pseudomonadota; class Alphaproteobacteria; order Sphingomonadales; family Sphingomonadaceae; genus Novosphingobium; species Novosphingobium gossypii. The sequence goes on from NZ_JBNPXM010000009.1 coordinate 71,487, forward strand.
TCGAACGTTCACGGAAGACGCGGCACCTTGCCGGGACAGAACTTCCATCGACCTCGCACAGGTGGTGCGAGACCCGTTACAGGAGCAAAGCCATGCGCAGTCTCTTCGTGGTCGGACTATTCGCCATCGCGCAATTGCCTCTTTCAATGCAGGGCTCGGCGCAGGCGCAGACTTACGGCGCATTCGACATGGGAATGCTGACCAATACGCTGGCGCAGGACCACGTCACCCGCTCGCAGCGATCGCGCGTGCGCGCGCCGCAGGCCAGCCCTGCGGCAGGCGTGTCGGGAATGCGGCAGCTTTCGCAGGCGCTCTCGCTGCAGGCCCGCGCGCCCAGCCACACCGCGCCCGATGTCGATTCCCGCTACACCGCAACGCAGGCCGTGCGCGAAAAGCTGGCCGGGATCATGAGCGATGCAGCGGCGAAGCAGGGTGCGGCGGAAGCGGCCGAGATGCGCAAGCTGGTCCTGTCGAAGGCCGCGCTCAACCAGTATGTCCGTGTCGCGCCTTCGCTGGGATACCGGGCCGACGATGCAGTGGACGCGCTGGCGTTCTACATGCTGGCGCAGTGGGGCGTCGCGAACGACCATCGCGCCGACGTCACCCGCGTCCAGGCGGCGGCGGTGCGACGGCAGGCGGCCAACGCCTATGCCGAAGTGACGGGCCAGCTCGGCACCGATGCCCTGCGGCAGGAATTCGCCGAGATGCTGGTCATCCAGGGGGCGATCATGGCCGGCACGCATGAAGCCGCCGTGCGCAGCGGCGATACGCAGGCGCTGCGCCGCTATGCCGATCTGGCCCGGCAGGGCGGAAAGATCCTCTTCACGATGGACCCCACCACCATCCAACTGACCGACGACGGATTTCGGCAGCAGGGATGACCTCGCAGCCCGGTCCTGACGGGCTTGTCCGGCAAGGAACTTCGAAAAGGTGTGCTGATGATGAAGAAGACGTTGGGGATCGCCGCTGCGGTCCTGCTCGGCTCCACCGCCGCCCCGCTTATGCCCGTGGCGCGGGCGCAGGGCGCCTTCGACATGGGGGCGCTGACCAATACGCTGTCGCAGGATGCGGCACGACGTCAGGCACAGAAGCGGGCGCGGTCCGGTCGCGGACCGGCGGTATCGTCGCAGAGCGCTCGGGCCCGTGCATCGTGCGCCAATGCCCGCCGAGCGGCGGACAATGGCCGCGACGGCGTTCAGCTGCGCCAGCTGCTCAACTTGTGTTCGCGCGCGGGCTACTGACCTGCACGCGGCGTCGATCTCCGGCCTGACCGGAATCAGGCCTCCACCTTCCTAGTCGATCCGATTACCTGACTAGTCGGATCGCGGAAGGATCAGCCGGGCCGAATATGGTTCTATGCTCCCGACAAGGACGCAATGGACCCGACCCGCATGACCCTCAACCCCCTCTCCTCCACATCGAGCGCGCTGTCGTCGCTGTCGGGCGTATCGCCCACGGCCGGCGCGGTGGCGGCGGCGGGTGCGCGTTCGCTGGCGCTTGGCGTCGCGAGCGAGGTGGGCTCTCAACTGCTCGCCCCCCTGTCCGGACAGGGCGCCCCGCAGCCCAGACCTTACGAGGTGGCGGCGCTGGCCGAGGTGCTCGGCCGGTCGCTGGACGCGACGCCGATGGACGTCATGGACATCGAGCGCGCGCTGCTGGGCCTTGCCGGAGCCGTCGCCGCCGATCTGGTGGCGCTGGCCGACGGGCGGACGCTGGAGCGTCTGGACAATGCCATTGCCGCGATCGAGCCGGCGGATGCACCCGCAACGCCGCTCGCCGTCGCCGAACATATCGACACCATCGCGGCCCATATCGCCGCCGCTTCCTGAACCCGCCAGAAAGGACTCAAGCGATGACCAATATCGTGTCCAACACCAGCCTGACCCTCAATGCCTACCTGAACCCGGGCGCAACGGCGAACCGTGCACTCGAAGGGATCGCCATGCAAATCGGCCGCGGCATCCTGGCGCTGTTCCAGTCGCCGCTGCCGGCAGGCCCGCTGGCGATGCCGGCCCTGCCGACTTTCGTGAACGTGACCGGCGGCACCTGCCAGCAGGGTTCGGGCGCGACGGAAAGCTTCGTTCCCACCCCCGGCGCGGAATGGACCGCGCAGATGAAGGGCGGCGACAAGGCGTCCATCGACCTTGGCGACGGCTACACCCTCGACATCGACGAGAACGCCTCCGAAGTGGTCATCACCAACGCCGAGACCGGCGAAGTCACACGCATCTGGGGCGATCCGCACGTCTCCATCGACGGCCGCCACGAATACGACTTCTGGGGCACCACGACGTTCACGCTGGAGAACGGCACCAAGATCACCATCAACACCGAAGCGGCGGCAGACAATCCGAACGTGTTCTACGCGGAAAAGCTGACCATCACCAAGGGCGACCAGGCGATCGTGGTGGACGGCGTCAGCGAGCTGACGAAGGGCGACCTTTCGCTGTCCATGTCGAACAACGGCGAACTGCTTGACGCGTTCACCCGTGACGGTTTCGTCCTGAACGAGAACGCCACCGGTTCGGGCTGGCGGTCGGAACTGACCGGCGAGGTCGCCACGCAGGCCGATCTCGACCTGACCCGGCCCGGCGCCCTTTATGGCCCCGACAGCACCATGCCCAGCCTTGGCGAGCTGAACCAGGCGCTTTCGAGCTTCCTGTTCTTCGGCGTCGTCGGCGCGATGATCGACGCCAGCGCCAGTGCTTCGACGCGGGCGCAAGTGCAGTTGCTGGCCAGCCTGGCCTGAGCGGCAACGCCCCGGCTCCACTCCTTCAACCGCGAGGTTTTCCGATGAACTCCGTAGCGCAGACCGGCTCGTCCGGTTCGACGTCCACGACTTCGACCAGCCCGGCCAGCGAGGCGGCATCGATCGCCGCTGCGCACGGAGGCATCAACAACCTCGACATGACGGCGCTGGCCAGTGACGTGGCAGGCCGCCAGCAGCAGGATCCGCAAGGGGCGACAAAAGTCGTTGCCGAGCTGGAAGGCATGATGACCCCGGTCCAGCGCGGCGAGTTCGCTGCTGCGCTGGACGGGGCCGGGGCGGCCAACGACAACGCGACCGCACTTGCCACGGCTGCCGGCCAGACGTTCGAGATCGGCCATCCCGATGCACCGGCTGTGGTTGACTGGGGCAGCCAGCCGGATGGCAGCAGCTATCGCACCGCGTGGAACGACACTGCGGCGCGCATCGGATCGAACGATCCGGCGGCGGTTACGGCCGCGCTCGAAACCGAACTGTACGGTGCCCCCTTATCCGCCAGCGCGGCGGCGGGGCAGGGGCCGGACCCGGTGCAGCTGGGTCTGGACCTGACGCAGATGGGCCTCGACATCGCCGGGATCTTCGAGCCGACGCCGTTCGCTGACGGCAGCAACGCGCTGATTTCGCTGGGCCGCTCGATCGGCTCGGCGGTTTCGGGTGAGTGGGGCAGCGCCGGGGGTCACCTGCTGAACGCGGGCATTTCGACCGTGGGCGTGCTTCCCGGCCTTGGCGATCTGGCCAAGGCGGGCAAGATCGGCAAGTGGGCGCAGACCGTGGCCGACAGCGTCAGCGCCATCGCGCACAACCCCGCTTTGCGTGAAAGCCTTGAACCGGGACTGCGCGCCATCGCCGATGCCGTGGACAAGATCCCACAGGGCGCCCTTGACGCGCTGCCTGCGGACGCCCGCGCCTCGATCGAGGGCATGAAGCGGCAGCTGGACGAGTTCTTCGGCGCGGGCAGCTCCACCGGGACCCGTGCGGCGGACGACGTGGCCGAACAGGCCGCCGACGTACCGGTCTATCGGGGCACGGTGGGCGGCAAGCCGGTGGAGCTGCCGCATGTCGACAGCGTGAACGTGAACTACGTGAAGCGCGACCGCGCAGAGTACACGCAGCTGCGCAAGGACTTCGACAACGGCACCCGCGCCGATTTCGCCAGAGACCTGGTGTCCACGCCCGAAGGCATCGCGGCTGCGAAGCGCGCCGGGCTGGACGACACCGCGATCGCGCGCCTTCAGGATGGCAAGATCCCGCAGGGCTATCAGGTGCATCACAAACTGCCGCTCGACGATGGCGGCACGAACGACTTCGACAACCTTGTGCTGATCCAGAACAGCCCATACCATACCGCCCTGACCAACGCCCAGCGCGAGCTGGTCGGCGACCTGCCGGTGGGCGGCAGTCGCGAAGTGGATTTCCCTGTACCGCAGGGCAACATCTATCCCGCCCAAAAGTGAGACGGAGCGAGCATGCAGGTCGAAATCGAGCAGGTCGAAACGGATCAGGTTACCCACGGCGAAGCCCGTCAGGGCGCTGCATCCGCAGAGCAGATCGCCGCCACGCGTGCGGAACTGCGCGCCCGGTTCAGCGCCACGCTGCCGGATGATTATGCCACGTTCCTGAGCCGGACCAATGGCTTGGCCTATAACGGCCTGGTCCTTTACGGAACCTCGCAGAATGCGGACAAGCCGGGGCCGGGCGGGTTCTGGCAGGGTCTGGTCGCGGCGAATGCGCAATGGCGCGACGGGCCGGGGCACGAATCCTACATCGTCCTTGGCGAAACCGACATGGACCTGTTCACCGTCGCGCCTGACGGAACCGGCCCGGTCCTGCGCGATAAGGTTTCCAGCGACGTGAACGAACTGTTCGAGACCGTCGCGCAGGGGCTGGAAAGCCTGCTGCAGCGCCGCCTCTGAAAGCATCTATCCGCCTAGTCGAAACGACTAGGCGGATAATCGGATCGCGCAGTGGCATCGGCGTCCCGCCCCGCCATCCTTCCGGTATCGAAGCAGCCAGCAAGCGAGAAGCCCTGATGACCGATCCCGTCCAGAGCGCCACGGCGACGATCCACAACCGCATGGAAAGCGGGTTCCTGAACCCCGTCACCAATTCCGACATCAAGGACGTGGTGCGTGAAATCACTGCGCTTCCGTCTGCGCAGGCGGACGAGGTGGTCGATGCGCTGGCGGCGGACGGGATGCTGGATCGCGTTGCCGCAGAGATCATGGACGGCTCGATCCTGGGCCTCGGCGGCCTGAGCGGGAACGAGCGGCAGGCGTTCTTCGCGGACATGGCAGGCAAGCTCGACGGCGACAGTCTGGGCGCACTGAGCGCAGCCTTCGCGAAGACGGACGAGCGATCGGGCGGCTTCACCCCCGTCACCGAACTTGGCGCTGCCGTTGCCACCCATGCGGGACCGGACGCGAAGCTGGATTACCTCTCCGCGATCACGCCGGGAGTGGAGCAGGGGCACCAGTCGGATTTCGGGTTCGGCTATTCCAGCACCACGTTCGCCGATGCCGAGGCCAGCGCTGCGGGCGAAGTGCTGGGCAGCCTTCAGGGCGCGAATGCGCAGGAAGGTTTCAGCCGCATCGGCAGCCACCTGCCCGATGTTCTCAGCTCTGCCGTGGACGCGCGGATGACCACGGTGACGTCGTACCCCGGCGGTTCCACGTCCATGACCTGGGACGCCAGCCGGTTCGAGGCGATCATGGGCGCGGCGGCCACCACGTCCGACGCCGATCTGAAGGCGCAGGTGTTCGATGCCGGCGTGGATACCATGCGATCGGTGCGCGACACGAACAGCGTGATCGGCGGCCTGACCGTGGTTGGCAAGGACGCGGCGCTTGGCCAGATCGCGGACGGGCTTTCCGCCATCGTCGACAGCGACACCACGGGTGTCATGCGGGAACTGACCTTCAATGCCTCCACCCGCGACGGCAGTGATTTCGCTGCTTATGCCAAGGAGATGCTCAGCCAGAACCGCGAGGGCGGGCTGGGTGAGCAAATGGCGCGGCTGCAGTTGGGCAACGGCATGAACGAAAACCCTGTCGAGCGGCTGGCCCAGACCGAAGTCGTGCCCGACAGCGGCCGGCAGACGCGCCTGCCCAATGCCGGGTCGCTGGGATATTTCGTGGGCGGCGTGGCGGCGGGGGTCAAATCGCTCGACGCCGACGTGGCGCAGCAGCAGGCGATGACCACAGCGGTGCTCAAGTCCGCGCTTACCGTGGTGGACAAGGCGAAAGTCGGCGGCCCCGCGGCCCTGGCGGTCGGCACGGCGGCCAGCGTGGCCAAGGAATGGGTGCAGTTCGGCGTCAGCGCCGCCATCAAGAACCCACACGCCGATGCCGCGACCACGCTTGCTCACGCGGCCATGCCGGTCAATCCGGCGACCGGGGAAACCGGAGTAGGTTCCGGGGTGATGAGCGACTTCGAGGATACGCTGACGTTCACCAGCCAGTTCGCCAAGCCGTGATCCGTGCTGCCGTGACGTCGCTGCTGATGATCGGCGCCCTTGCGGGGTGCGATGAAAACCCGGCCGCCGCTGGTGGGAGCGGCGCGGCAGGGACGATGCCGGAACTGCCGGCGATCCTCGTCACGCATGACGATCCGCCGATCGGCAGCGCGCTCAACCACCGCGTCGTGCGCGCTTCGCGCGAGGTTGCGGTGAGGCTTGAGCCACGCTGGGGTGACGTGCAGCCCCGCATCCTCACCGTGGCGCCGGAAAACCGCGACCGGCTGGGTGCGGAACTGCGCAAGGCCTTGCCCACCGACTGGCAGATCGAACCACTGGACGGTGTCGCACCGAAGGGAACCCGGCTCTACGGCTTCTCGTCGGGAGGCAGGTTCTTCGCCGCGTTGTTGGTGGAACCGGAAGGAGCGCCGGTGACCCCGGTCGTGATCCTGCGCAACCGCAAGCTGCTCGACATGACGAAGGGATAGACGGATGCGGATCGACCAGAATACCGCCCTTGCGTTCAAGGCTCCTGCGGCAGAGCCTGTGCCGATGCCGGGCGCAGCGAACCCCGCGTCCAACCGCCCCGAGCCCCTGCGGCTCGTCGCAGCGAACGATGCGGGGGTGGCGTCCACTTCCTCCGGCGCCGTGGCCACGCAGGGCCTGCTGGCGCAGGACGTCTACAACGACCAAGCGCAACCGCCGGAAGGCTTCCGCGTGGCCGATGCCGATGACCTGTCGGCACTGGGGCTGTCCCCGTCCCTGCTGAGCGAGGGGGAGTTTCGCGCCCGCGTATACGTGACGGGCGAAGGGGCTTCGGCAGAATACACGATCGCCTTTCGCGGATCGCAAAGCGCGTCCGACTGGGTGAACAACGCGCAGCAGGGGCTGGGGCTGGATTCGGCGCATTACCGCTCCGCCCTGGCGATCGGAGAGCGCATTGCCCGATCCGACCTGGCGGGGCAGGTGCGTTTCACCGGGCACTCGCTGGGGGGAGGACTGGCGTCCGCGGCGGCCATCGCTTCGGGGCGACCGGCGGATACCTTCAACGCGGCCGGCCTGCATGAAGACACGATCGCTGACGCCCGCGCGATCCATCAGGCCAGCGCCGTGCCCGGCCAGGCGCAGGTCGACAGTTGGCAGGTGCAGGGCGAGATCCTCTCGCTCATCCAGGACGGAGGCGACCGGGTGCTCAACCCGCTTCTCGACCTGCCCGAAGCTTATGGAGAGCGCCACGTGCTGGATGCGGTGGCGCCGGATGGAACCGGCTTCTTCGGCCGCTTCAATCCGGTTGCCCGCCATGGTATGGACTGGGTTCTGAGCAGCCTTCCTGGGTGACGCCATGAAGGCAGGGCCGCTGCGGGGTGCCATGATCGTCGCACTGGCGATGCTGGCGGCCTGCGGCCCGTCCTCCAGCGGTCACGAAGGACAAGCGCGCGTCATGCTTCCCGATCCTGCCAAAGTCCGCCAGTCGGTGAACCACGCCGGGTCGGGACGCGCGCTCGTCGATGCGGTGTTCGAAGGCGATGCCGATGCCGTGCGGCGGATGCTGGCGGCCGATCCGGCGCTGGGCGACACGCATGTGCCGCCGGTCCGCTACCCGGATTTCGCGCCGGACGGGCAGTTCGGTGATCTGCTGACGTTCGCCGTGGCGCGCGGCGATGGGGCCATGCTGGACGCCTTGCTCGCAGCCGGCGTCGCTCCCGACGGTGCCATTCCCGGCAAGGCGCTGGACCTTGCCATCGACCTTGACCGGCTGGCACTGGCAGAGCGTTTGCTGAACGCCGGTGCGCGGCCGGAACCGGCGGCTGCGGATGCGGTGGACGTTCCGCTGCTGTCCGCCGCGCGCCGCGGCAATGTAGAGGCCACCCGCCTGTTGCTGCGCCATGGCGCGGATCCGGCCTGGAAGGACAGCAGCGGCACCTCCATCCTCCAGACCGCCGTGGACATGGATTCCATGCGCGTTGCCGAAGCGATGATAGAAGCCGGCGCGGACCCCTGGGCGGCGGACGATCGCGGCACGGTGCCCGCTCGCGGCATCTACGAAGACCTGAAGCTCACCTCGCCCGAGGAGCAACAGGCCCGGCAACGCCTGCTGGCCCGCATCCGTCGGCACGACAAACCCTGGCCGCCGGGTCAGTGATTGCGGGACGCCGCTGTGACCTCCTGAACGGGCTGCGCGAGGTCTGCGCCATGAAGTGAATCCTGCAGGGTCTGGGGATCGACATATCCGTAGAACACGCCCTTCGAGGCAGTGCCGCCCCGATGCTCGACGTCGCCGATCACCTGCGCGGTTCCTGACAGGACGATGCCCTTCTCGTACTCTCCGATGCCAAGCATGGCGGTACGGGCCGAGGCGCGGTCGCGCAGCACGGTGTCGCCTCGCAGGACGGTAAGGCCGCCGACCACCGCGGCATCGCGAACCGACGCCTGGTCCATCACGACGGCATGGTCCTCGATGCGGGCCTTGTCGCCAACCGTGCCGGAGATGACGCGGGCGTAGGGACCGACATAAGCGCCGGGTGCGACCTGTGCCTGGGGACCCACCCAGCCGCCGCCGTTCGGGTGGCGGTGGCCGCCGGGAATGCGCGGAGGGGCATCGGGCTGATGGCCTTCGGGCATTGCGCCCTTGAAAGAGGCGGTCCACGGATAGCGGTAGATCGAATACCACGGCTGGTCCCAGCGGATCTGCTGCATCTGCGACGGGGTGGCCATGACCATCAGGAACAGGCCGGCGTCGTCGGCCCGGACCTCGACCGAGGCGGTCGCGGATGCACCCCGTTGAAGCGGAGCGTAACGGCTGCGGCCATCGGCACCAACGGCGACGAGGCCCCAGCGCCAGTCCGATGCGGGCGACGGGATCGTGGCAGGCTCGTCGGCCAGGCCGGGAAGGGCTGCGGTTGCGCTTGCGTCCTGAACGATGCCCTGGAACGATACGGTCACGCGGCGGGCACCCTTGTCGGGGTACAGCTTGACCATGTTGTAGCCCCAGCGCTGAGGCGCCCACATGTCGGGCACGGCAAAGCGCCGCCTGGCAAGGTCTATCGGATCGAGCAGCGTTGCCGCCAGTATGTCGGGGCCGGTTGACTGATCGTAGCTGCCGTAGTTGCGGCGCAGCACAGCGCCCTGATCGGTGCCGTCCGGGTTGGTGTAATCCCAGTTGGCATTGTGCAGCGCCCAGTCGCCGAAAGTGTCGTTGAGCTGGGACTGGGTCCAGCCCATGTTCGCCTTCAGGACGCTGAACGGATCGGTGGTCAGGTGCGCCGGGTCGTCGGTGCCGGGCGACTTCCGCCAGATGTCGTTGACCGCCTCGAAGCCATGCCGGTCCTTGATGTATTCAAGGAATTGCCAGTTGCAGTACCGCGTCCGCGTGGAGCCGTAGTAGAGGTGCGGATACCGCTTGAGCAGGACGGAGCAGTGCGTGTTGCCACGGAACTCGGGCAACTGGACGGTCATCCAGTTGGCATGGCTCTCGAACAGCCAGCCGGTATAGGGCGAATCCATCAGGTGCCCGGTCGCGGCCTGCAGGGCATGGGTCAGCTCATGCGCCAGTCCGAACCGGTCCCGCAACGCGCCGGGACCAATCCACATGCCCGGATGTCCCAGCGAGTCCGCGCCTCCGGTCAGGCCGTAATCGACGCCGATATAGGCATTGACCTTCAGCTTCTCGCTCGATCCGCAATGCGGCTCGGGAAAGTGCAGGGTGCGGGTGAAGTAGTCCCACGCGTATTCAAGATGCTTCGCCGCCCCTTGTGCGTCGGCGTCGGCTACCGTGCCCGGCTTCCAGTACAGCGCGAAGTGCGCGCTCTGCATTTGCAGCGGCAGCGCGGAATTGGCGGTGTCGGACGGGTCGGTTGCAGCGACCTTCCATGCGCCGGCCGCGCAGGCCGGCACATGGGACGCTTCTGGAACCGGCCCGGCGCTCACCGTGCCGGGAAGGACGGCCAGTGCCAGCACCGATGCCTGAAGCAGCGCTTTCATGTCAGCGCGGAGCCAGCGTTACGGTGGTGGCCGCATCGCCCAGCGGGATCGCATAGCCGCCGCGATCGGCGGTGCCGGTGGACGTGGCATAGGTGCGCCCCTTTGCGGTCGTTGTCTCGAGTAGCAGGCGCGCAGCGGGTGCGGTGGCGCTTGCAGGGTCGAGCGCGAGCACGACCTTGCCCGACTTCGTGTCGTACGTCGCGCTCTGGATGCGCCCGGCCTCCAGCGTGATCCACAGGCCGGCGGGCGCCACGAACAGGCGGCGACGGGCGCCGTCCTTCGGCGTCAGGTGCACCTGACCGCTCTCGCTCTCCAGATCGCCGCCGAAGCCCAGCCAGCCCAGCTGCGGGTCGTTGACGATGTAGCTGGCCGACGTGATCGCATGGCCGTAGAAGCCCATTCCGTAGTCGCCGGTGATGACGTCCCACTTCATCATGTCGGGCCAGGAATGGAACGCGGCCGAGCCGAAACCCTCCTGGTCGATGTTGGTGATGCCGCCCATCATGCCGCCGTAGGCGACGCGCAGCAGGTGCAGGTCCGCCGGGTTCTGGCGATAGGCGTCGAACAGCGGGACGGCGTTCAGCGCTGAGCCGTAATGGTGGATCTGCCGCTCGATGCGCGATACCTTGCCGCCGTACAGGAAGTCCCAGTAGCGGCGCGCGTTGCCGTTGTAGCCCCAGCTCGGGATCGTCGGATCGTAGCCCAGGATGACTTCGCGGGTGACGTCGGCCTGCGGCTGATAGCCGAAATACCGCATCCAGGCGTAGACTTCGGGCTGGCCAGTGGAATCCCATGCCATCTCGCTGCCGAACGGGAATTTCAGCGTGCGCCAGTGATCGGCACGGGCCTTCATCAGGCCCTCCATCTCGGTTGCCTCGGCGGTAAGCCCTTCACGCTTGAGGTCTTTCAGGATGTCGACGAAGACGTCTCCCTCCATCTGGCCGAACTGTGCGTAATAGGGCGCATCGCGCATCATCGCCACGCTCGTGCGGTAGGCCCAGTCGAGGTAGAACTTCCAGTCGTGCTGCTTCACCAGCCCGTGATTGTCGCGGGCAAGGCGGTAGAGCACCCAGTGGCCGATCGCTACGTGGGGATAGTTGTAGGACCGGCCAAGGTCGTCGGAGTCCTTCTTCGACCACGCGGTCCAGGACTTCCAGTTGATCTTCGGGTCGTAGTAGTCCGGGAATTCCTTGGGGTCGTAGTAGAAAATGCTCTTCTTGACCGCGCCGGCCTGTGGCCCCTCGGCGACCTGAAGCGTGCCGAGGACGGTCTCGTTGACCAGCCGCTCCAGCTTGGCGACTTCCTCGGCGTTCGGGTTGTCCAGTTGCTTGATCGCGGCCGCGACCCACGATCCGGCGCCGCCCTCGTCGCTCATGCCTGCCACCCAGACGCGGCCATCCTGCGTCAGGATCCGGTTGTCCTCACGATCATAGGACAGGATCGCGGGAGAGCGGTGGAACGGGTCGCCTTTCCCTTCGAACCACTGCTTTGTCGTGGTGAAGTTGCCGATGTCGGCCATCACCTTGTCCAGCGGTTTGGTGATGTAATAGCTGACGGTCTGCTTCTGGCCGTCGGCATAGGTCACCGTCAGCCGCGCCTGTCCCCAGCCGCTGGCCTTGATGCTGTAGCGCGCCCAGTTCTTCCCGGCTCCGTCCTTTCCGGTCTTGTCTGCCGTTGCCGTCAATGCACCGGCGGGCCAGGATTCAATGCCGGTGACTTTGGCCGGAGCCTTGAGGAACAGGCTGGCTGTCTGGTCGGTGGGTACGACGTAGCCCGGAATGCCGACGGCTACGGGGCGCCTGTGGGCAACCAGCGTATCCTCGATCGCGCGCACGCTGGGCGAGGTGACGAAGCGCAGGCCAATGGTGCGGCTTTCGCCCGGCGCAAGGGTGAAGCTGCTGGCCTCGTTCCACTGCGGCCCCGCCTTGGCCCATTCCTTTTCCGCGAAGCCCTTGCTGGCAACGGTCCAGTCGTAGAACCCTTCGGACACCTGCGAACGCGGGCTGCGGTCGGTGAAAATGTCGCCCTTGGGCGCGGCGCGCGCCTCCAGCACGGGGCGATAGGCCTCCAGCGGGGTGCCCTTTTCCGGCAGCACCAGCAGCGCCGGACCCTGCCCGTTGAGGCGGGTCACCTGCAGGTAGCCCGCGTCGCGCCCGATGTAGGGATCGACGAAGCTGGCCTGCGCATGGGCCTGGTCCAGATCGCGGTCGAGGATGATGTTGTCGAACACCATCGGCAGGCCAAGGCCGCCGATCTCCACCGGAGCCTGGCTGGTGTTCACCAGCGTGAAGCGCATCGCCAGCACGCCGCCATCGTTCACCCAGCGTCGTTCGATCCGCAGCGGCATTCCCGCGCCCATCGATGCGGTGATGTCCGCCGCGGCAAGGACGCCCGCGCCGCCTGCCAGGGCGGTAATCTGCTTGCGCGCATGGGCGGAGGAGTAGTCCTGCCAGTCCGATCCGGCGGTTTTCAGGCGGACATGGATGTCACCGATGTGGACGTAGCCGTCACCCGCCCTCTCCGCCTCGCGCCCGGCGGGAACGAAATCGAACGCCGCCTCGCCGGTGGGGGACAAGTGCGCAAGCGTCTGCGTATCCGCGCGCAGGGCAAGGTCGAAGGCAGGCGTCTGCAGCGCATTCGTCCGGATCGGCGGGAAGACCGGCTTCGGCTTCTGCTCGCCTTCCTCTGCATGGGCGGCGAAAGCGGGCAGCATCGCGGGAACGGCAGCCAGCATCAGTGCCACGTAGGGCAGGGGCTTCAGGAGATGCTTCATGTCTTGTCCTCGCGTATGATTATTGGCTGGCGACCGGCTTGACCGGGCCCAGCGGTGGCGGGCTTTCGCCCAGCAGGTGTTGGGTGAAGTAGTCGCGCAGCTTCTTGAAGAAGAACGGCTGGTTGACCCTGTGCGTGGTGTTGAGCAGCACCACAAGGTCCACATCGCGCCCCGCGTCCATCAGCGCCTTGGCAAGGCGGAAGCTTTCGGTGACGGGCACGTTGTCGTCGATGTCGCCGTGGATCAGCAGCAGATGGCCCTTCAGTTGACTTGCCACGGACATGTTGGAATTGCGTTCCCACGTTGCCGCATCCGGATTGCCCATGGAAACCTCCGGCCACCACGTTTTGTCCAGCCTCAGGTCGTGGTTGCCGGACGAGGCGACGCCAACCTTGAAGAAGTCCGGACGCCGCAGCACGAAGCGTGCGGTGTCGTAGCCTCCGGCCGAGCCGCCGAACACGCCCACCCGGCTGGTGTCCATGTAGGGGTATCTGGCGGCCATCTGGCGGATCAGGGCGATGTGATCGTCAAGACCCACTTCGCCCAGGTTCTGGAACGCGGGAAGCCGGAAAGCCTGCCCGCGACGCGATGTGCCGGTGCCGTCGATCATCACCACGATCGCGCCGATCTGCGCCAGACTGTTGCCGCCAACGCGGCGCGCCTCGTTCCACGTTGCGGGCACGTCGGTGGTGGTCGGGCCGGTGTAGACGTTGTCGATCACCGGATAGCTGCGGCCGGGGTCGAAGTTCGCGGGGCGCAGGATCATGCCGTAGATCGGCGTCTTGCCGTCCGCGGCAAGGCCCTGGAACGGTTCGGGCGCGGTGTAGCCCCTTGCGCGCAGGCGGCTGTCGTCGGCCTTGGCAAGGTCCATCACGATGCGCCCCGTTGCGCCGTCCCGCAGTACGGCGCGGGTGGCGGAGACGGGGCTGGACATCTGATCGACGATCCACTTGCCGTCGGGCGAAACCTGCGCGTCGTGGTCGAGCGGCTCAGGCGTCAGTTCGGTGGGGGCGCCGCCAGCGACGGGCACCTTGTAGAGCGCGCGCCAGTACGGGTTGCGATCCGCCTCGCGCCCCACGCCGGTGACGATGAGGGAGGACTTGTCAGCGGCCACATGATCGACCGAGAGCACTTCCCACTGCCCCTGTGTGAGCGCGTTGCCGCCGTCCGGCGCGTCCGGCTTCACCAGATAGAGCTGCGCCCAGCCGCTGCGCTCGGAGATCGCCAGTTCGCCGCCCAGTTCGGGCGCGGGCATCAACATGCTGGAAGTGACAGTGACCACCGGCTTGATGGCCTCGTGCGCAACGATCCGCGCCTTGCCGGTGACCGGATCGGCGCGGTAGACCGCCTGCTGCGCATAGCCCCGCTCGGTCCACAGCATCCGCGGCTGGCCATCCACCCAGCCCATGTCGGGCGGCGCGGGGTAGAGGATCGATTCCGCCGGCATGGCGATGGGCACGATGCGTGCCTTGCCGGTCTTCATCGCCGCTTTCATGTCTATCACGAAGCGCGTCGCCTGCGGCAGTTTCTCCGCCCCGGCCAGCGGATAGACGTAGGAGAAGCTGCGCGGATAGAAGCTGCCGGGCGGGTTTTGCTGTGTGATCGACAGCTTGCGGACACCGCGCGTATCGAGGCGCCAGCTCAGCAGATAGCGCCCATCTGGCGACCATTGCGCCGACACCGGCATCGCCGGTTCCTCGGTCCCTTCGCGCAGGATATCGGACAGTTCGGGGATCGAGCGGCCATAGGGCTGTTCGCGCGTGCCGTCAGTGGTGAGCGGCACTTCGCGTCCGCTGGCAACGTCCACGGCCACAAGGTTGAAATCGCGTGCGACGATCCGCGTCCTGCCGTCGGGAGAGAGCAGGTCGAGTTCGCGGTGATCGGGCTTCTCGACCTCTACCGCCTTGCCGGCGGCGTCCATGCTCCACAATGCACCGTCGAAGGCGCGGAATTTCAGCGTATCCTCACCGGGATCATATACGACTTCGGCGAGCCGCGCCGCATCAAGCGTTACCGCGGTTCCCCTGGCCGCAGACAGCGCCGCCAGGAGGCCTGCGGTGGTGGCGATTTCCCGCTCTTTGCGCGTCGTCAGATCCAGCAGGCGATAATGCTGGTCCTGACGGTTGCCGGTGCGGTAGAACAGCCCGCCTTCGACAAAGCGCGGCGCGATGTCGGCATTGTCGACAAGATCACCCAGCGCGTTGCCCATGAAGGCGTCCGCCGCCGCATAGCGCTGTGCGATGCTGGTGGCGGGTTGCCCGACCTGTGCTTCTGGTCGTGCCTGCGCCGCCATGGGCGCATAGGCCCACGCCAGCGCCATGAGGCTGATCGACCGGGACATTCTGGAAGAAACAAAGGTCACCGCTGAAGCCCGTCGCCCTGTTGAACTGCGGACTGTTCATGACCGCCAGTTGCACCAGCGTCAAGAACATTATACGATATATGATCTGATCTTTAACGCCTGTTCTTATTCGCGATGCGTGTTAGGAAGCGTTACGAATGAAGAAGGCGAACAGCATGGCCGATCGCGACGCAGGAGAGGAAACAGGCGGGCTTCCGCTACCGAGCGGCCGATTGCACCATGTGGTGGCGCAGCGGCTTGCGACGCAGATCGTCAGCGGCGACGCGATCCCCGGTCAGGTCTTTCCTCCCGAAGTCGAACACGCCGAATTGCTGGGCGTATCGCGCTCCGTACTGCGCGAGGCATTCCGGATGCTCACTGCCAAGGGGCTGGTCAGCAGCCGTCCCAAGGCGGGCACGCGGATCAACGAGCGGCGCAAGTGGAACCTGCTCGATCCCGATGTGCTGGCATGGCAGATCCAGTGCGGGGCCAGCGACGAATTCCTGCGCGACCTGTTCGAACTGCGCCTGATGGTAGAGCCGCAGGCGGCGGAAATGGCCGCGCTGCGCCGGGACGAGGGGCAGCTTATCGATATGGCCAATGCCCTCGACACGATGGAGCGTTTTACCCTCTCCACGCCAAAGGGGCGGGCCGCAGACATTCGCTTCCACGAACTGCTGATGGAGGCCACCCGCAACGAGATGCTGCTGGCCCTGTCGAACTCGATTTCGACCGCGATCGCCTCCACCACCGCAATCAAGCAGGCACTCGACGGTTCCCCGCGCGACGCCATGCCCGAGCATCGCGCACTTTATACCCATATCGCCGACGCGAACCCGAAGCAGGCACGCAAGGCGATGATAACGCTGATCGAACTGGCTCACGCCGACACCCGGATCGCGCTGCGCCGCTGACAGGCGGACCGCGCCATCGACGGGCCAAGCGGGCTTGACTCTGCCGACCCGCCTTCTATCAATAACGTATACGATATTCGATAGGAGTTATGAGGGCATGAAGGCCAATCGGCGCGAATGGATGGCGGGCGTTGCCGCGCTGGCGATCTGCTCTGTTCCCCTGAAGGGCTTCGCGGCGATCGTCGCACCCAAGGTGCCGCTGCGTGCCACGCCGCTGCCGCTGACCGACGTGCGACTGCGCCCCTCCGCGTTCGCGACGGCAGTGGAAGTCAACATCGACTACCTGATGTCGCTCAGCCCGGACCGCTTCCTGCACAACTTCCGCAAGTATGCGGGGCTTGAGCCCAAGGCGCCGATCTATGGCGGGTGGGAATCCGATACAATCGCGGGCCACACGCTGGGCCACTACATGACCGCGCTGGTGCTTGGCTGGCAGCAGACCGGCAACCCCGAATGCCGCCGCCGGGCCGATTACATCGTCGATGAACTGGCGCTGTGCCAGTCGAAGCGCAGCGACGGCTATATCGGCGCGCTGGGTCGCAAGACCAAGGACGGCAAGATCGTGGATGGCGAGGCGATCTTCCCCGAAGTCATGAAGGGGCAGATCAAGTCAGGCGGGTTCGACCTCAACGGTTCGTGGTCGCCGCTCTACACCGTGCACAAGTATTTCGCAGGCCTGCTGGATGTCCATGCCGCCTGGGGCAACGCGCGCGCACTGGGGGTCGTGATCGGCCTTGGCGGCTATTTCGAGAAGGTCTTCGCCGCGCTCGACGATGCACAGATGCAGGAACTGCTGGGCTGCGAATACGGCGGTCTGAACGAAAGCTATGCCGAACTCTATGCCCGGACCGGCGACTTGCGCTGGCTCAAGGTGGCGGAGCGCATCTTCGACAACAAGGTGCTCGGCCCGCTGGTGGCGCAGGAGGACAAGCTTGCGAACTTCCACGCCAACACGCAGGTGCCCAAGCTGATCGGCCTGGGTCGCATCCACGAACTGACCGGCAGGGAAGACCCCGGCCGGGCCGCGCGCTTTTTCTGGGAACGGGTGACGCAGCATCACAGCTACGTGATCGGCGGCAATGCGGACCGCGAATACTTCTTCGAACCGGACACCGTGGCGCTGCACCTGACGGAATCGACGTGCGAGCACTGCAACACCTACAACATGCTCAAGCTGACGCGTCAGCTCTATGGGTGGCAGCCTGACGGTGCATTGTTCGACTATTACGAACGCGCGCACCTGAACCATGTGCTGTCGGCGCAGAACCCGGCGACCGGCGGCTTCACGTACATGACGCCGATGATGAGCGGCGCCGCGCGCGGCTATTCGGGACCGGGCGAGGAGGCGTTCTGGTGCTGCGTGGGTTCCGGCATGGAGAGCCACGCCAAGCACGGCGATTCCATCTACTGGGCCGGGAATGACAAGACAGGCGGCGATACGCTGTTCGTCAACCTCTACATCCCGTCCACCGTGCAGTGGCGGGCCAAGGGCGTTGCCGCCAGCATCGACACCGAATATCCCTTCAAGCCGGAGGTCCGCTTCACACTGGATGCGGTGAAGCAGGGCAAGTTCACGCTGGCGCTGCGCATTCCCGCATGGACGAACGGCCGGGCGACGGTGACCGTCAACGGCGCAGCCGTGCCCGCGACGCCTACCAACGGCTATGCCTTCATTGACCGGCGCTGGAAGAAGGGCGATGTGGTGGCGCTGAACCTGCCGCTCGACCTGCGGCTTGAAGCGGCGCCGGGATCGGCAGACGTGGTAGCCGTGGTGCGCGGGCCGATGGTGCTGGCCGCCGATCTCGGCCCGACCGAGACGGAGTGGACCGGCGTGGAACCGGCGATGGTCGGCGAGAACCCGCTGGCGGCTTTCGTGCCGATGGTATCGGACAAGCCGCGCTTCCAGACCACCGGCATCATCCGTCCCGCGAACCTCAACTTCGTGCCGTTCTACAGCCAGTATGAGCGCCGTAGCGCGGTCTACTTCAAGCGCTTCACCGAAAGCGGCTGGAAGACCGAGGAAGCCGCCTTCCTGGCCGAGCAGGCCCGCCAGAAGGACATCGTCGCCCGCTCGATCGACATCATGCACCTGGGCGAAATGCAGCCCGAGCGCGACCACGGCCTGACCTCCGAGCTCTCCTACCCGGCTTCGTACCGCGGGCGGAACGGACGCGATGCGCGTTCGGGCGGCTACTTCGAGTTCACGATGAAGGTGAAGCCTGGCCCGCTGCTGCTTCAGGCAAGCTACTGGGGCAGCGAGCGTTCGCGCACGTTCGACATTCTGGTCGATGACGTGAAGATCGCGACGCAGAAACTGGACAACGACCGTCCGGGCAAGTTCTTCGACGTTGATTATCCGCTGCCCGAGGCGCTGACTAGGGCCAAGAGCAGCGTCAAGGTGCGCTTCGTACCCGCCGACCGCAGTTCCGCCGGGCCGGTTTTCGGCGTGCGCCTGTTCACTGCAAAGGCCGATACCGCAAAGTGAGCGAGACCGATCAAATCGTACTGACGCTGGAGGAGGCTGACGCGCTGGCGCGCACGGTGCTGCAGGCGTGGGGGCTGGCGCCGGACCATGCCGCTGCCGTGGCGCAGACCATGGTGGCGGGCGAGCGCGATGGGTGCACGTCCCACGGGCTGTACCGCCTGCTGGTGGCGGCGAACTCGGTCGAGCGTGGGGTGGTAGTACCCGATGCCGTGCCGCAGGTGAGCGAACCCGCCCCCGCGCTGGTGCGGGTGGACGGGAAGGGCGGCTTTGCCCAGCTTCCCTTCGCGCAGGGCATGCCGCTGCTGGTGGAGAAGGCCCGCCGCTACGGCATTGCGGCGATGGCGCTCAACAACGTGGTGCACTTCGCCGCGCTGTGGCCGGAGGTGGAGGCGCTGGCGGAGCAGGGACTGGTGGCGCTGGCCTTCACCCCCAGCCACGCCTGGGTCGCGCCCGAAGGGGGCACGCAGCCGGTGTTCGGCACCAACCCTATCGCCTTCGGCTGGCCGCGTCCGGGCGGCGCGCCCTTCGTATTCGACTTTGCGACGAGCGCGGTAGCGCGCGGCGAGATCGAGCTGCACCGCCGGGCGGGCAAGGCCATCCCGCCGGACTGGGGCTATGACGCGCAGGGCAACCCTTCGACCGATGCCAAGGCAGTGCTGGACGGCGCGATGCGCACGTTCGGCGCGCACAAGGGATCGGCGCTGGCGGCACTGGTGGAACTGGTCGCAGGTCCGCTGATCGGCGACATGACCAGCGCGGAATCGCTGGCGGCGGATAAGGGACGCGGCGGCTCTCCGCTGGGCGGCGAGCTGATCGTGGCGATCGATCCGGCAGGGTTCCTTGGCGCCGGGGTGCAGGACCACCTGCGCCGCGCAGAAGCGATGTTTGAAGCGATCGAGGGGCAGGGCGCGCGCCTTCCCGGATCGCGGCGGCTGGTCGCGCGGGCGCGTTCGGACGCGGAGGGACTGCGCATCCCGGCCCGGCTGCATCAGGATATTCTGGAAGTTCTCGAAAGGGGAAATGACGTGAACGGAACGGTCGGGCGGACCCTGCTGATGGCGGGCGCGGCTCTTGCGGCGACGCCTGCGGCCTTCGTCGCCGCGCCTGCGACGGCGAAAGTTGAGGCTGCGGCGAAGACTTCCGGGGCCAGCGAGGCGGACAAGGCGTTCGAGGCGATCTACACCGCGGAATACGAATGGCGCCAGAAGCAGTTCGGCCCCTGCGAAGACACGCCAAGGGATGCCAAGGTCGCGCTGCCCGACGTCGGACCCGAAGCGCAGGCGCAGCGGCTGGCGTGCTGGGAAAAGGTGGAAAAGCAGCTTGCGGCGATCCGGCAGGACCGGCTGTCGCCCGCCAACCGCATCAATCTTGCGGTCTACAAGAGCCAGATCGATGCGCTGCTGGCGTCGCAGCGATACCGTGATTACGAGAAGCCGTTCAATGCCGACACCAGCTTCTGGGGCGATCTGGCCGACTGGGCGCGTAATCCGCTGAAGGACAAGGCCGCGGCGGACGACTATCTCGAGATGCTGCGCGGCATTCCGCGGTACTACGACCAGCAGATCGTCAACATGCGTGCCGGCCTGGCGCGCGGCTTCACCGCGCCGCAGGTGACGCTCGCCGGACGCGATAAGGGCATCGAACTGGTGCTGCAGGCGAAGACGCCGGAAACCTCGCCCTTCTACGAGCCGTTCGTGCGCCTGCCCGCCACCATCCCGGCGGATGAACAGGAAAAACTGCGTGCAGAGGCCCGCAAGGCGATCACCGAGGGCGTCGTCCCGGCCCACGCAAAGCTGCTGGCCTTCATGCGCGGCGAGTACGAAGCGGGCGCGCGCAAGTCGCTGGCAGCCTATGCCCTGCCCGATGGTAAGGCGTACTACCGATCGAAGATCCGCGAGTTCGTCACGCTGGACAAGAGCCCGGACGAGATCCACCGGATCGGCCTTTCCGAAATGGCCCGCATCCGCACGCAGATGAACGAGGTCATGGCCCAGGTTGCGTTCAAGGGCGACCTGAAGGCCTTCCTGCACTTCCTGCGCACCGACCCGCAGTTCTATCCCAAGACTCCGAACGAACTGCTCTATCGCGCCGCATGGATCGCCAAGACCTTCGATGGCAAGGCCGCGCAGTTCTTCGGGCGGATGCCGCGCAGCCGGTTCGCGATCAAGCCGGTGCCGGACGACATCGCCCCGTTCTATACCGGCGGGCGCGGCGGTCCGGGCATCTACTCGGTCAACACTTACGATCTGCCATCGCGTCCGTTCTACTCGCAAATCGCGCTGACGCTGCACGAAAGCGCGCCCGGCCATGCATGGCAGATGCCGCTGGCCGCCGAGAACGCCGACTTGCCTGCCTTCCGCCGCGACACCTACCTTCCCGCCTATGGGGAAGGCTGGGCGCTGTACTGCGAAGCGCTGGGAGAGGACATGGACATGTACGAGACGCCCTACGACCGGTTCGGCATGCTCAGCTATCAGGCATGGCGCGCATCGCGTCTCGTGGTGGATACCGGCATCCATGCAATGGGCTGGTCGCGCGAACAGGCGCAGCAGTACCTGCGCGACAACACCGCGCTGTCCGACCACGAGATCGAGACCGAGGTGGACCGCTACATCTCCTGGCCGGGTCAGGCGCTGTCGTACTACATGGGCCAGCTTGCCTTCGTGGATGCGCGCCACAAGGCGGAAAAGGCGCTGGGTCCAAAGTTCAACATCCGCGCGTTCCACGATGCGGTGCTCGAACTGGGCGGCGTTCCGCTGCCGCTGATCGACCAGCGCATCGACACGCTGATAAAGGACGAGGGCAAGGGGCCTTATCCCGATGAGGAATGATCGCAAGGTCTGCGTCCTCCTTGCCGGCCTCGCCGCCGGAGCCCTCGCGGCTCCGGCGGTCGCGCAGGACGCGCGCGAACTGACCGTACCGGGTAATCCGATCCTGGCGGACGGGGATTACTATTCGACCGACCCCGCGCCCTTAGTGGCGGACGGTGCCTTGTGGATCCTGGCGGGGCGTGACGAAGCCGCGCCGGACGTCAACGACTTCATCATGCCCGAATGGCAATTGCTGAAGACCGCCGATCCCGCATCGGGCAAGTGGACGCATTATCCCGCGATCATCAAGCCCGAGAACGTCTTCGCCTGGGCCGAGCCGGCGCGCGCCTATGCCGGCCAGATCGTGCAGGGGCCGGACAAGCGCTACTACCTCTACGCCCCGGTGCTGGAGAAAGGCAGCGACGCGCAGGACCGCTTCGCGATCGGCGTGGCGGTGGCGGAAAGCCCCACCGGCCCCTGGCGCGACGCGCACCCTTCGGGGCCGATCATATCGCAGCGGGTACCTGAGCCGAACGACATCCAGAACATCGATCCCACCGTGCTGATCGACGATGACGGGCGGGTCTACATCTACTGGGGCACCTTCGGGAAGCTGCGCGGCATGGAACTGGCCCGCGACATGGTGACACCCAGGGGCTTGCAATGGAAGGTCGATGGGCTGGACGGCTTCTTCGAGGCGCCGTGGATCATGAAGCGCAAGGGCGCCTATTACATGCTTTATGCGGGCAACAAGGCCGGCCCCACGTCCGACTGCACTCCTGCGGTATATCATGCCTGCATCGCCTATGGCACCGCGCCGTCGCCCACCGGGCCGTGGACCTATCGCGGCATCGTGCTGAAACCGGTTTCCTCGACCACGTCGCATCCCGGTGCGGTGGAGTTCAAGGGGAAGTGGTACCTTGCCTATCACACCGCGGACGGCGCGGGCGGCGGGCACTTTCGCCGCAGTGTCGCAGTCGATCCCATGGAATGGGACGACAGCGTGACGCCTGCGCGTATCCGCACTGTCGTTCCCACTCGCAGGCCGGTGCCGCCGCCGCCGTCCAGCCGGAACATCGCGCGCGCCGCCTGGGCGACGGCGTCCAACGATCCGGTGCCGGTGCAGTTCTGGATCAAGGCGCTCAACGACGGGATCGTCAGGGCCGCGCCTCTGCCGCCCGACATGTGGGGCAGCTGGATGCCGGAAAATCCACCGCGGCAGTGGATCGAATACCGCTGGGACAGGCCGGTCACGATCGACGGTTCGCGTATATGGTTCTGGAACGACCAGCCCGCCGGATCGGGCGTGGGCGTTGCGCCGCCCAAGGCATGGCATCTGGAATACTGGAGCCCGCGAGGGTGGAAGCCAGTGCCGCACGCGCGTGGCTATGGCGTTGCCGCCGGGGCCTGGCAGCAGGTTGCGTTCAAGGCGCTCACCACCCGTTGTCTGCGTGCCGTGATGGACGCATCGAGCGATGGCGCACACAACGCCGCGCTTGCCGTTCAGGAATGGGAGGTGCTGGCGCCCGGCATCCGCCCCGTCGATTTACGCGGGTCCGAGGCACCGCCACCGCCCTGCGACTAACCGTAACCCCGGCGAATAATAAGGAAAAGGCGTGGGTTATGGCCCACGCCTTTTTCGTATTGGCAGGGCGTTCAAGCGAGCGCCCAATTGTCCGACTAAAAATTCACGAAACAGCCACAATCGGCTTGACTCTCTTCAGATACCATAAGAAGTATACGATATAAATTGAAGGTGCCGCAGCAAGGTGCCGGGCGATCTGACAGGGGGTTTGCGATGATGTTCCTAAAAGCCTTGAAGTTCTCGACTGCGTTGTCGTCAGTTTTGATCGCCGCGACAGGCGCTCCAGCCTTTGCGCAAGTTGCGGAGGGGGCCGCATCCTCTGACGACACGGGCAAGACGGACATTGTCGTGACCGGCGTTCGCGGAAGTGTAGAGGCTGCGGCAACCAAAAAGAAGAACTCAAAGCAGATAGTAGATTCGGTCGTTGCCGAGGACGTCGGTAAATTGCCGGACAATAACGTGCCAGAAGCGCTTGCCCGCGTAACCGGCGTTCAGATCGAACGCGCACGCGGTCAGGGGCAGAGCGTCACTATTCGCGGCCTGGCCGAAGTGCAGACCACGATCAACGGCAACAACACCAACCTGGGCGAAGGTCGCTCGCTGAACCTGTCGGATGTCCCGGCAGAGCTTCTTAAGCAGGTGGACGTCTACAAGACGCGGACCGCTGACCAGGTCGAAGGCGGCATCGCGGGCACCGTGAACGTGGAACTGCGCCGTCCTTTCGACCTCAAGAAGGGCTGGACGATCGCGGGCAGCGTGCGCGGTTCCTATGATGATATTTCCGAGAAGGTCAGCCCCTACGGCAGCCTTCTGGTAGCCAACCGCTTCGAAACCGGGATCGGCGAGATCGGGTTCCTGGTCAACGCATCGTGGACCAAGACCAACTACCGTGAAAACTACATCGAAAGCGAATCCCCGTTAGAGCGGACGTTGACCGATGGTTCCACCGTCGTCATCCCCTACCGCGCCTATTATGGCATCGAGCAGGGCAGCGTTAAGCGCCCGTCGGTCAATGCCGTGCTGCAATGGCAGGCCAGCGACACGCTCGATCTGGTCCTCGAAGGCGGCTACCTGGGATCGCGTGAAAAGCGTTCCGTAGAGCGTCTCTACGTGCAGGACATGAACGTAGCTGGCTCTCTCAGCGACGTCGTGCTGATGCCCGATGGCCGTACCGTGAAGTCTGCTACGATCAGCGCCCCGGCGGGTATCCCGGCGGGCATCGACACGCAGTACAACACCTTCCATTCCAACCTCTATACCTCCAACCTGGAAGCCCATTACAATTCGGGTATCGTTCATCTGAACGCGAGCGCGCAATACAATCAGTCGAACGAAGGCAATTACTTCGTGGAGACGATCCTGCGTCCGGGCACGCTGACGTCCGCGAACATCGACTTTGCCTCTGACGTCTATGGCAAGGGCGCCCCATCGATCTCGTTCAACGGCGTGGATCTGAATGACCTGTCCAGGTACGTGGTTGAACGTTTTCAGGACAATCGCGGCGGCTCGAAGAACCGCGAGTTTGCGGCGCAGCTCGACCTGACGCTTGACGTGTCGTCCACCGGTTTCCTGCGCAACATCCAGGTCGGCAGCCGCTACAACCGGCGTAATACCAGCCGTTACTACGGCTATCGTGACGGCTTCCCGAAGGTGAACGGGGCCTATGCGCCGTTCAGCACGTTCCCCGGCGCGGATATGGCTTCGCTGATCGGCCCGAACATCGGCGGATCGAACACGCAATGGTATCGGATCCCCGGCGCTGACGTTCTGTCCAATATCGCGTCGATCCGCGAATACATCCAGCAATACGATCCAGCCAACGCCGAACGCTTCTCCAGCGAATTTCCGCCGAGTGACAGCGGCCAGACCTTCAGGTCGATCGAAAACAACTTCGCAGCCTACGTACAGGCCAACTATGCGTTCGACGTTGGCAGCGTCACCATCGACGGTCTTGCCGGTGTGCGTTACACCAACACCTGGGGCTCGTCGGAAAGCTTCAACTTCCGTCCGGGCGATGCGACCAACGGTTTCGAGGACATCGTGCAGGCCTCGCCGGGCAGGGGCAATTACTACAGCCTGCTGCCCAGCTTCACCTCGACCATCCACTTTTCGCCCAAGGCGCAGGTGCGGCTTTCCTACACCACCAATGTCAGCCGCCCCAGCTTCTACGATTCGCGCCCGTTCTACTTTGCCGAAACCCGTGGCACGTCGCCCATCGTCTTTGCAGGCAACCCGCAGCTGAAGGCGCAGCGCGAACGCGCCTTCGACGTCAGCGCCGAATACTACTTCGGTCGTGGCGGTCAGATCTCGCTGGCGGGGTACTACAAGAAGGCCACCGGCTTCCTCTACTACAGCCGCGAGAGTGCGACG
Organism: Novosphingobium gossypii; assembly: GCF_050433305.1. Classification (NCBI taxonomy): domain Bacteria; kingdom Pseudomonadati; phylum Pseudomonadota; class Alphaproteobacteria; order Sphingomonadales; family Sphingomonadaceae; genus Novosphingobium; species Novosphingobium gossypii. The sequence continues at coordinate 96,964 of NZ_JBNPXM010000009.1, forward strand.
GCGGAGCAGTTGCTGGCTTACGGGATCGACCTGTCTGACTATCCGTCCGGGCAAGGCTTCATCGAGCAGCAGCGCAATGCCGGTGACGGAACGTTCGTGGGCATGGAAGGCACGGTCCAGTCGTTCTTCGACTTCCTGCCCGGCGCGCTCAGCAACTTCGGCGTCAGCCTGAACGCCAGCCACATCTTCAAGGCCCGTATCGAATATCCCTATCCGGAGGACTTCCCCGGCGCCTTCGATTCGCCGAACACCTCCAAGTGGACGGCAAACGCCACCCTGTTCTACGATACGCCCAAGTTCAGCGCGCGTGTCGCTTACAACTGGCGCTCCTCGTATCGCATGGGGATCTGGCAGCAGAACCCTGAATATTCGCCCTACCAGGACGATACGTTCAAGCTCGATGCAGCGGTAAACTATACGCCGGTTCCGTTCATGACGCTGTCGTTGGAAGCCTCGAACATCCTGGGCAACGACGTTTATCGCTATCACGGCCAGCAGGCGCTTCTGCCGCTGGGCGTGCGCACCTTGGCGCGCACAGTTCAGGGCAGCGTCCGCTTCCGTCTGTGACACCGTCCATGGCGCGCGATCCCGCCCCGGCGCCATAAACCGAACAGCCGCGCCCGTTCTGGCGCGGCTGTTTTCGCATGTACGCCCCTCAACATGCGCACGATCGCAATCGCGCCAAACCGATGTGCAAATGCGAAAAGAGCAATTGCGGTACGAAAAATAATATCGTATACGATATTTCAAGGTAACACGCAGCAGGAACGACATACATGGCAATCGGTTGGAAGGGTGTTTTCCCGGCAGTCACCACGCAGCTTCGCGCAGACCTGTCGATCGATCTGGCGGATACCCAGCGCGTCGTCGACGATCTGGTTCGCGATGGTGTCACGGGCGTGATCGCCCTGGGCACCGTGGGTGAGAACAACTCGCTGGAATTCGAGGAAAAGGTTCAGGTTCTCTCGGCCATCGTTGAGGTGGTGGACGGACGAGTGCCGGTCATCACCGGCTGTTCCGAATACGATACCCGCCGCGCCTCTCGCTATGCGCAGGCTGCGGAAAAGGCGGGGGCGGACGGCCTCATGCTGCTGCCGCCGATGGTCTATGTACCCAAGGCGCACGAACTGGTCGCGCATTTCAAGGGCGTGGCCGAGAGCACCGGCCTGCCGATCATGCTCTACAACAATCCGCCCGCCTACCGCACCGTCATCGACAGGGACGTGCTGGCCGCGCTGGTCGATGTGGCCAACATCGTCGCAGTCAAGGAATCCGCGCCGGACACGCGCCGCTTCACCGACTTCAAGAACGAGTTCGGCGACCGCTACGTGCTCTTTGCAGGCCTCGACGACGTGGCGCTCGAAGGGCTCTATCTGGGTGCGCAGGGCTGGGTTTCCGGTCTCACCAACGCCTTCCCCAAGGAATCCGTGGAACTGGTCAACGCCTTTGCGCGTGGCGACCATGCCAAGGCGCTGGAAATCTATCGCTGGTTCATGCCGCTCCTCCACCTCGACGCCGAGCACGATCTGGTCCAGTCGATCAAGCTGGCCGAGGAAGTCATGGGCCGTGGTTCGGAGCGCGTGCTGCCGCCGCGTTACGTGCTGCAGGGCGAACGCCGCGCCGAAGTGATCGCGATGGTCGAGAAGGCCGCCGCGACCCGCCCGGACCTCACCCCCTCGGCACCCGCCGCCCTCACGGCAGCCTGAAGGAGCATCGATGCGGCATACGTTCTTCTGCATCGACGGTCATACGGCAGGTAACCCCGTCCGCCTTGTGGCGGGCGGGGCGCCGCTGTTGAAGGGCGCGTCGATGTCCGAGCGGCGGCAGGATTTCCTAGCGCGTTTCGACTGGATCCGCACCGGCCTGTGCTTCGAGCCGCGCGGGCATGACATGATGTCGGGCGGGTTCCTCTATCCCCCGGTGGACCCTGCGAACGACATCGGCATCCTGTTCATCGAGACCAGCGGCTGCCTGCCGATGTGCGGGCATGGCACGATCGGCATCGTCACCTTCGGCCTTGAGCACGGGCTGATCCAGCCCTCCGTTCCGGGTCGCCTGAAGGTGGAGGTGCCTGCCGGCACCATCGACATCGCCTATGAGACGGAAGGCGCAAAGATCACTTCGGTGCGGATCACCAATGTTCCCGCCTATGTCGCGGCGCGCGGCATCGAAGTGGACGTGGAGGGCATCGGGCCATTGTCGATCGACGTGTCCTATGGCGGCAATTACTACGCCATCGTCGAGCCGCAGGGCGCCTATACCGGCCTTGACGACCTTGGCGCGGCGCGGATCGTCGATCTGAGCGGCCGCATCCGCGAAGCGGTGCGCGCGAAGTTCGAGCCGGTCCATCCGCTGGACCCGACCATTCGCGGCGTTAGCCATGTGCTGTGGGCGGACAAGCCCAGGCATGACGGTTCGGATGGGCGCAACGCCGTTTTCTATGGCGACAAGGCGATAGACCGCAGCCCCTGCGGCACCGGCACGTCCGCGCGCCTGGCGCATCTGGCGGGAAGGGGGCAGCTTTCGCCGGGCGACAGCTTCGTCCACGAAAGCTACATCTGCAGCCGCTTCATCGGCCGCGTGGAACAGGCGGTGACGCTGGGCGACCAGCCCGCGATCATCCCCTCCATCGAAGGGTCGGCGGTGGCGACCGGCTTCAACACGATCTGGATCGACCGCGAAGACCCCTTCTGGGCGGGCTTCCAGGTCACGTAACCTGCCGCTGCCGGGTCGCATGCAAGTGCGGCCCGGCGGCGTTGTTCTTCCGTCGAAAGAGGTCTGTCATGTCCCGTTTGCCACGCCGCCTGTCCCTGTTCGGCGTTGTTGCGGGGCTGCTGCTTTGCACGCCGGCGCTGGCGACGCCCACGCGCGAGGAGATCGACCGCTCGGTGGCCTTGCGCGAGGACTGGCAATACCTGACGCGCGAGATCGCCTGGCCTGCGCACTGGACGCCGGACTCTTCCGCCTTCACGTACCGGAAAACCGTAGCGGGCGGTTTCGCGTTCGAGACTGTCGATGCCGCAACGCTGACCAAGTCCCCCGCCTTCGATCACCAGCGCCTTGCCGATGAACTGACCCGCGCGCTGGGCCGTCCGGTGCAGCCGCTGCGGCTGCCCTTCGCCGAGTTCGATTACACTGAGAACCGGCAGACGATCGCCTTCGGTCTCGACGAACGGGGCTGGCGATGCACCCTCGTCGACTATCGCTGCGAGGCGCAGGCGGAACCGGGCCGTCCGCGCGGGTTCGGGGTCGTGCGCGACTTGTCGGTCCCGGCGGACAATCACCCACGCCTTTCGCCCGATGGCAGCCGCGAGGCGCTTATCGAAGGTGACAACCTCGTGGTGCGGCGCAAGGGCGGGGCCGACCCTGTACGGCTCAGCATGGATGGATCGGCGGGGGACTTCTACGATCCGGAGACGATCGCGTGGTCGCCGGATGGGCGCTATCTGATGATCTACCGGGTGCGTCCCGGATACGCGCGCCACGTGCTGCGCGTGGAGGCGGCGCCGGACGGGCAGCTACAGCCCGCGCTGCGAAGCCAGCTTTATCCCAAACCCGGCGATGCGGTGGACATCGAGCAGCCTGTGCTGTTCGACGTGGCGACCGGACGGCAGACCATCATCGATCCGGCGCTGTTTCCCAATGCCTATGAACTGTCGGCCCCGCGCTGGCGCCCCGACGGGCGCAGCGTTGCGTTCGACTACGTGCGGAGAGGCTTCGGGCAGGCGCGCATCGTCGCGGTCGATGCCGCCACCGGCAAGGCCCACGCCGCCGTAACCGAGGACGCGCGCACCATCGTCTATGCCGACCGTCGCTTTGCCCGCGAACTGGGGAGCAGCGGCAACGAGATCGTCTGGGCGTCCGAGCGGGACGGCTGGAACCATCTTTACCTGATCGACGGGCGCAGCGGCCGGGTGAAGAACCGCATCACCACCGGCGACTGGGTGGTGCGCGAGGTTCTGAAGGTGGATGAGGACCAACGCCGGATCTGGTTCGCCGCAAGCGGCATGACCGCGGGCGAGGATCCCTATTTCCGCCATTACTACCGCGTCGACTTTGACGGGCGCAATCTTGTGGCGCTGACGCCGGAGAAGGCGGATCATGCGGCCAGCCTCTCGCCCGACGGGCGCCTGCTGGTCGATACCTATTCGCGCGTGGACCTGCCCACTGTCAGCGTCCTTCGCCGTGCCGCAGACGGAACCGCGATCGCCACGGTGACGAAGGGGGACGTCACCCGGCTTGCCGCTGCGGGCTTCCGCCCCCCCGAAGTGTTCACCGCAAAGGGGCGCGATGGCCGGACCGACATCTGGGGCCTTGTCGTGCGTCCGCGCGATTACGATCCTGCCAAGAAGTACCCGGTGATCGAGAACATCTACGCCGGGCCGCACGACAGCTTCGTTCCCAAGCAGTTCTGGCCTTTCGGCTATCATTCGGGCGGCGACAAGGTGATCGGGATGCAGGCGCTGGCCGATCTCGGGTTCATCGTGGTCCAGATCGACGGGATGGGGACGGCGAACCGGTCCAAGGCGTTTCAGGACGTGGCGTGGAAGAACCTCCAGGACTCCGGGTTTCCCGACCGTATCGCCTGGCACAAGGCCATGGCCGCGCGCGATCCCGCCTACGACATCAGCCGCGTCGGCATCTACGGTGCTTCGGCGGGCGGGCAGAGCACGCTGAACGCGCTCCTGTTCCACGGCGATTTCTACAAGGCCGGCGTTGCCATGGCGGGCTGCTACGATAACCGCATGGACAAGATCAGCTGGAACGAACAGTGGCTCGGCTGGCCGGTCGATGCCAGCTATGCAGCCGCTTCGGGGGTGGATCACGCGGGGCTGCTGAACGGCAAGCTGTTCCTGATCGTGGGTGAGCAGGACAGCAACGTCGATCCTGCCTCCACCATGCAGGTGGTGGATGCGCTCATCAAGGCGGACAAGGACTTCGACCTCCTTGTCGTGCCGGGCGGAGAGCACAGCGTGGGCCGTTCCAGCGGGCCGATCGACTACGTGACGCGGCGGCAGTTCGACTTCTTCGTACGTGTCCTGCAGTAAGGCCCGCCACTCACAGAGAACCGTCTTGAGAGGATAACGACATGCGCACCGTCTACACCAGCATGGCGGCGCTTGCCGCAAGCCTCCTTGCCAGTCCGACGCTTGCCGAGACACCCGTGGCCGAATGGGAACAGCCCGAAGTCGTCCGGCAGGGCGCAGAGCCCATGCACACGACCTTCGACGGCTTCGAAACACGCGCAGGCGCCTTGTCGCGCGATGTGGGCCGGTCGCGCTATCACCTCTCGCTGGACGGGGACTGGAAGTTCAGGCTGTCCGCAACGCCGGAAAGCCGCCCGGCGGACTTCTTCCGGCCCGGTTACGACGTAAGCGGCTGGGGCACGATGAAGGTGCCCGGCATTCTCCAGGCCGAAGGACATGGTCGCGCGGTCTTCGTGGGCAGCGGCTATCCCTTCCCGCGCGACCAGCCCCGGATCGATCATGCGCTGAACGAGGTCGGCTCCTATCGGCGGGACTTCACCGTTCCCGCACACTTTGCCGGACGCCGGCTGCTGCTGACGGTCGGGGCGGCGGGGGCCGCCTACTACCTGTGGGTCAACGGGCAGCGGGTGGGCTATTCAGAGGATTCCAAGCTCCCCGCCGAGTTCGACGTCACCGCCTACACCCATGCGGGCACCAACACCGTGGCGATCGAACTGTACCGGTTCGCGGACGGCAGCTATCTGGAGGACCAGGACTTCTGGCGCGTCAACGGGATAGAGCGCAGCGTGACGCTGTATGCCGCGCCGCCCACCCACATCCGCGATCTCGTGGTCGATGCCGGGCTGGAGAATGGCTACCGCGACGGCAGACTGGGCGTGAAAGTGGAGCTTGGCGGACGCGATGCGGCCATGCGCCTACGCGCCACCGTGCTGGACGGCAGGCGTGCGATCATGACGCGGGAGACGGCGGGGCAGGGCATTTTGACGCTGGCTGCCGCGCTGCCGGGGGTGCGCTCCTGGACGGCGGAGGCGCCCAACCTCTACACGCTGCTGGTCGAACTGCTGGACGGCAAAGGCCGGCTGGTGGAAGCGACCAGCCGCCGCATCGGCTTCCGCACGGTGGAGATCGCGGGCGGCGAAGTGCGGGTCAACGGCAGGCGCATCATGATCCGCGGCGTCAACCGGCACGAGCACGATCCGCATACCTTCCGCGTCCTGTCCGAAGCGACCATGCGGCGGGACATCGAACTGATGAAGGCGGCCAACGTCAATGCCGTGCGCACTAGCCATTATCCCAACGACCCGCGCTGGTACGATCTTGCCGACGAGTACGGCCTCTACGTCATGGACGAGGCCAACATCGAGAGCCACGGCTACCTTGCGCTGTCGCAGGAGCATGACAACGACCCGTCGTACCTCCTGGGCAACGACCCGAAGTGGCGCGCGACCCATCTCGACCGTGTCAGCCGCATGGTGGAGCGGGACCGCAACCACCCCTCGATCATCTTCTGGTCGCTGGGCAACGAGACCGGCATCGGCGACAGCTTCGAGGCGGCGGCGAAATGGGTGAAGGCCAGCGATCCCACCCGCCTCGTCAGCTTCCTGGGCTGGAGCATGAGCAACTGGCGGCATCCGACCAATTCCTACGTCGACATCTTCGCGCCGATGTATGACGACGTGCCCAAGATGATCGACTACGCGAACGATCCGGCATTCACCCAGCCGCTGATCCTTTGCGAATATGCGCATGCCATGGGCAACAGCCTGGGCGACATCGCCGGTTACTGGAAGACAATGCGCAGCCATCCCAAGCTGCAGGGCGGCTTCGTGTGGGACTGGGTGGACCAGACCATGCTGCGCAAGGACAAGCACGGCCGGGAATACTGGGCGCAGGGGCCGGATTTCGATCCTGATCCCACCGCACCCGGCGTCCATGGCGACGATAGCCCCGTGGGCGACGGCGTCATCCAGTCGGATCGCACCCCCGATCCTGAATACTACGAACTGGCCCATGTCCAGTCGCCGGTGACGTTCACGCGCGATGCAGGCGGCTACCGCGTGGTCAACCGCCATGATCACATCGATCTTGCAGGCTTCACGCTGGACTGGGCCGTGACGGAGGACGGGGTGGAGACGGCCCGCGGCGTGCTGGCCGCCCCTGCCGCCGCCGCGGGGGAAAGCGCGCCTGTGAACGTGCCGGTCCCGGCGGCAAAGGTCCCTTCGGCAGAGCGCCTGCTGACCCTGCGCGCGCGGGCTCGGGCGGGCACGGTGCCGACGCAGCCTGCGGGGCATGTGGTGGGGTGGGAGCAGTTCGCGCTGTCTCCAGCAGCCCCGGCAGCGATCCCGGCAGGCGCGGTTGCGCCGCAGGAAGGCGAGGGAACACTACGCCTTGCTACGGCCGACGCGGTGCTGGAGATCGACCGCGCCACCGGTGTAGTGCGGCGCTATGCGCGGGGTGGGACGGTGCTGCTGACCGGCGGCGCGCCCAACTTCTGGCGGGCGCCGACTGACAACGACGTGGGTGCGGGCGTGCCCAAGAGCCATGCGATGTGGCAGCACTTCTCCCAGAACCGGCGCGTGGTATCGGTTACGAGCACGGACAATGCCATCGTCGTGCGCCATGACATGGGCGTGGGCTCGGTCACGGTGGAGACGCGCTGGACGATGGCGGCGGACGGCACCGTTGGCGTCGCGGCGCGGTTCGAGCCGCTGCGCGACACCCTGCCGGATCCACTGCGCGTCGGCCTCGCGTTCGAGACGCCGCCCGTTCTGGACACCGTGCGCTGGTACGGACGTGGCCCGCAGGAGACGTACGCCGATCGCCAGAGCGGGGGCATGATTGCGCGCTGGAGTGGAAAACTGGCGGATCAGTTCCACGACTATGCCCGCCCGCAGGAAAGCGGCAACAAGACCGACGTGCGCTGGATCGAGCTGACCGGCGCAAAGACCGGTCTGCGCGTGACCGGCGCCCAGCCGCTTTCCGTCAACGCGCTGGCGTTCCCTTATGCGGACCTGGCCCTGAAGCCGCCACGCAAGGCGCACAGCTCGGACGTTCGCCCGCATGGCAACGGCACCCTGCTGATCGACGCCGCGCAGGCCGGGGTGGGCGGAGACACCGGCTGGAACCTCGATGGGCGGCCGCACATGCCCTATCGCGTCGCGCTGCAGCCGGTGACGTGGTCCTTCACCATCGGCCGGCCCTGAAACAAAAAGAAGGCCCTGAAATAAAAAAGACCCGCCCGGTTCCAGAACGGGCGGGTCGCTCCGCAGGCGGCGGCACTCGATGGGTGATAAGGCCGCCGCCCGTTCCGCGGATCAGAAGTTGACCGTCGCGCCCACGAAGATCGTGCGGCCCAGCGAATCGTAGACACCCGGATAGGTGTTGCCGTTGCCGAAAGTCTGCAGCAGCCCTGCGGACAGCGCCGGCGGATCCTTGTCGAACAGGTTGTTGACGCCCGCGCGCAGGGTCATGCGCTTGTCGATTACCTGCGTCAGCGACAGGTCGATATAGTTGTATGCACCGATCCGGCTGTTCACGACGGGATCTTCCTCGCTCAGCTTCGTGCCGCCGATGTGGCGCCAGGATACCGACACCGTCGTGTCGCTGGGCAGCATCCAGGAGAACCGTGCCACATGGCGCCATTCGGGCGAGGGCTGGCCGCAGGTGAAGCCGAACAGGCCCTTGCAGTCGTAGGATCCCGCGCCCGGCACCGGCTGGGCCACCTGCTCGATCAGGTAGGTACCGACGACGCCGATATTGACGCTGCCGGCGTTGCCGACGTCGAACGTGTAATCGGCGTTGACGTCGATGCCCGAGGTCTTGAGATAGCCGGTGTTCATCGTGGTCGAGACGATGTAGCCCGCATTCTGCCCGAACAGCGCACCCGAACGGGCATCGCGCCTGAACAGTCCGCAGAAGTAAGGGTCACCGCTCGCCGCGCACTGGTCGATGATGTAGGAGGGCGCGATCGAACCGATGTAGTCCTTCACCTTGATGTTGTAATAGTCGATCGACAGCGAGAAGCGGCGCAGCCACTTGGGCGTGATGACCAGGCCTGCGGTCCAGGTGTCGGCGGTTTCCGGTTTCAGCGCGATGTTGCCGCCGCCCAGTGCAGAGCACGTGTCCGCCGGGCATTCCACGATGCGCCCGTACTGCGCGGCGGTGACGCCGGTCAGTTGGCAGATTTCCAGCGATGCGATGGGGCTGGCGCCCGCGCACGGATCCTGCGCGGCGACGTTGCCGACCGTCTGCGAGGCAAACAGTTCGGCAACGTTGGGCGCGCGGATGGCACGGTTGTAGCTGGCGCGCACCCGCAGGTCGTCGACCGGCTGCCAGCTCAGTTCGCCCTTGTAGGTCCACACGTTGTATCCCGAACCGAAGCCGGTCGAGTCCTGCTTGTTGTCGTAGGACGAGTAGCGCAGGCCGCCATTGATCGTCAGCGAGCGGAAGAACGGCTTGTCCTCGATCAGCGGGACTTCGATTTCGCCGTAAAGCTCGGTTACGCTGATGATGCCGTCCGCATTTGTCGTGCCGTTCTGCTGCGCCACTTCGTCGGCCGTGAAGCGCAGGGTCTCGCGGCGGCGCTCGGCGCCGAGCGCGATGGCAACGCCGTTGGTGGCCCAGGGAAGGCTGACTCCCAGCTTGCCAAGGTCGCCGCTGAGAGTGCCGGAGAAGACGCTCAGCGAATTGCGCGAGGCGGTGTTGCTTTCGCCGAATAGGTACGCTGCCTGTTCCGCCGTCACGCCGCCGGGGCGGAAGACGTTGACGGGGATGCAGTCGGGATCGGTGCCGTCGATCACCGAGCGGCAGGTGGCAACGCCGTTAACGTCGATGACGTTGAGCGCGCGGCCCGCCTTCACCTGGTTCACGTCGTTGAGGTACGTCTCCTTGTACTTGACCAGCGAGTACATGTAGTTGACGTCATAAGTGAACCCGCTGCCAAGGTCGCCGCGCAGCCCGGCCGTATAGCGATAGTCGTTGAACCGCAGGTTGTCCCGTCGCGGCGCCACATCGGTGCGGTAGGCGACCAGCGCGTCTTCCGTGGTGTTGGTGCCCGCGGCGCTGCCGCAGATCGCGGTCAGCTGTGCCTCGCTGGCGTAGGGGTGGTTGCACGAGATCGGAAACGCAGTGCCCAGCCAGATCGCCGAAGGCGCGACCTGCGAGAAGGTCTGGTCGTGCATGTACATGACGCTGCCGTAAAGCTCGGCGGCCTTGCTGAATTCGAAGTGCGCGAAACCGCCCGCCGTGATGCGCTGGTCCGAGCGCTGGAGGTAGCTGTCGGGCGCGTAGTTGTAGGCGTAGGAATTGTCGTAGGGGACAAGGGTGCCATCGCCGTTGCGGTTGTTGACCAGGGTCTGGCCCTGGAACGCGCTCCTGTCCGACAGGGGCACGAAGGAGCCGAACGGCGAGTTGCTCGAGCCGCCGCAGAAGAGCTCGGTACCGTTGTTCTGGTCCTGCAGCGCGCAGGAGGAGACGTCGCGGCTGGACTGGCGGACCGGGCTGAAGCTGCGATAGCCACCGTAGACGGTGATGTTGGCGCGGCCATCGGCGAAATTCTTGCCAGCCGACACGGTGATGTCCTGCTTGCCGCCGTCCACCACGGAACTGGGCGCAAGGTCGTATCCGCGGGTGCGAAGCAGGTTGCGCATCGCGGTGTTGTTGTTGTCATGCTGCGCGAAACTGGTCTGTGCATCGACGCGCACGCCGTCCAGATCCTTTTTCAGCACGAAGTTGACGACGCCCGAAAGCGCGTCCGAACCATAGACGGCCGATGCGCCGCCGGACATGACGTCTACGCGCTCCACCAGGCTGCTGGGCACGAAGCTGAGGTTGACCGCCTGCGACGGCATCAGGCGCTGCCCGTCGAGCAGAACCAGCACGCGGTTAGAGCCGAGGTTGCGCAAGTTGATCTTGGACGTGCCGTCCGAGCCGTTGGAGACGTTCTCGTTGGCGTCGGCGGTGAACTGTGGAAGGCGGTTGAGCACCTGTTCCACCGAAGTTGCGCCCTGGTAGCGGAACTCTTCGGAACCGACGATCGTCTGTGGGCTGTTGCTCTGCAGGTCGGCGCGCTTGATGCGGGTGCCGGTGACGACGATGTCGTTGGCCGGTGCGGCGTCTGCGCCATCTGCCGGCAGATCCTGCGCCTGCACGGTCCCGGCTGTGAGCGCCGCGAGCGCGACCGCACAATAGAGTTTGCGTTGGTGACCCCTCATGAACGTGACTCCCTGTTTTTGATGAGGGGAGGATGCGTCAACTTGAGTGCCAAGTCAAATATCGTATACTAAATATCGTAGAATTAAGATGGACTGGCGGATTTCCGCGCCATGCCGCGCCAAGGATCACCCCCGGCGCGGCATTCCCATGTCATTTTCCGGTGAGCACGACCATGACTGCGCCGCGCGCCGGGACGGCGTAGGCGGCGGGCAGGCGGGCTGTACTCTGACCCGACCATGCATCCTCAACGTTGGTGACGGTGGCCATGCCGGCGTCCGCCGTAGTCAGTTCCAGAGAGCCCGCAGCGTCGCCCCGGTTGAACAGTGCCAGCGCGACGCGCCCGTCGGCCAGCGGCTTGGCCCAGACTTCCATCGTGCCCCCCTTGCGCACGGCCTTGCCCTGAATGCCCCTGGCGTCCTGGTCGATGGCGATGACGCGCCTGTTGGTCAGCATTGCCAGCGTTTCCGCAGAGGTTTCGCGCAAGTCGTGGCCCATCATCAGCGGCGCTGCCGACATCGCCCACAGCGTCATGTGCGTCCGGTATTCGTCCGCGCTCATCCCGCCGTTGCCGACTTCGAGCATGTCGGGATCGTTCCAGCCGTGGGGGCCGGCCCAGCCGGGGTTGCCGTTCTTGTCGAAGCCGATCCTGGCCATCGTCGGGTAGTCATCGGTAATGTCGCCGGTGGTGCGCCACAGCTGGCCGCCTACGTCGCGCCCCCAGCTTCCCACGTCGAAGCGCCCGTATTCGCACAGTGAAAAGATGAAGTCGCGGCCCGTGGCCTGCAATGCGGCGCCCATCTCGTGGTAGCTGCGCTTGACCGTGTCGGCGTCGGCATAGAACCATTCGCCCGAGCACAGATCGTACTTCAGATAGTCGAAGCCCCATTCGGCATAGGTCTTCGCGTCCTGCTGGACATGGCCGTAGCTGCCTTCGTACCCGGCGCAGGTGCGCGGCCCCTGCGAGGAGTAGATGCCGATCTTCAGCCCCTTGGAATGGACGTAGTCTGTCAGGGCCTTCATGTCAGGGAACTTGGCGTTGGGCTGCAACACACCATTGGCATCGCGCTTGCCCTGCCAGCCGTCGTCGATGTTGACGTAGGTGTAGCCCGCATCGCGCAGGCCCGTGGCAACCATGGCGTCGGCCATGGCGCGCACCGTTCTGTCGTCGATATGTTCGGCGAACTTGTTCCAGCTGCTCCAGCCCATGGGCGGCGTGGCGGCAAGCGGGTTGGGGATCGGGGCGCCAAGCGCGGGCAGATCGGCGAACCGGAACGCGCGCGCCTTCGCGTCCTTTGCGGTGCCGGGACGGCCCAGCCCGTCGACCTCGGACTCCCAGATCCGGCCCTTGAGGTGCGCCTTACCGCCTTCGATCGCGACGCTCCAGTCACGGGTCGGGTGCTCGCGGTCGTTGATGTTGCGCGCCGTGAAGTGCAGCACGCCCTCCTCGATGCGCGGGTTCTGCATCTCCACCGGGCCGTACCACCGGGTGGTGACGCGGCCGGTGACCTTGTCGCCCTTCGAGGTCACTTCCATCATTGTGACGCCGGGGTTGGGCGGTGTGTCGTCGAACAGCCAGACACCGTCGTAGGCTGTCCTGGCGAGGGCGGGAGTAGCCGAAAGGCAAGTGCCGACCAGGGCGGCGGCGGCAAACAGGGCGCGCGACATCGCGATCTCCTTTGAAGGAATGAGAGGCAGGATGAAGGAAAGGTGGAGCGGAAGCCTCAGGCCCCGGCAGCGGCCTCGCGCCCGGCTTCGCTGCGCAGGCGTCCGTATAGCAGGTACACCGCCAGGCCGATCACATTCCACGCGCCAAACCGGATCAGCGTGCCATTGGGCAGGCTGAGCAGCAGGTAGGCACAGCCCAGAATCGTCAGGGTGCCGACCACCATGGGTTGGGGGCAGCGGAACAGGCGCGGCAGTTCGGGCGAGCGGCGGCGCAGGATCATCAGGCACGCGCCCACGGACATGAAGGCGATGAGCGTGCCCGCGTTGGCGAGTTCGGCGATCTCGTCGAGGCGGAAGATGCCGGCAACGATAGCGATCGAGATGCCGGTCAGCAGGGTGATGCGGGTGGGCGCACCGGTGCGCGGGCTGACCTTGGCGAGCGCGCGGGGTAGCAGGCCGTCGCGCGCCATGACGAAGAACACGCGGCTTTGCCCGTACATCATGACGAGGATGACCGAAGGGAGGGCCAGCACGGCGGCCAGAGCGATGAGGTGGGCGGCGACAGGCTGGTTCAGGCTGCGCAGGACCAGCGCAAGCGGTTCAGGCGAGTTGGCGAGCTGCTGGAAGGGCAGCGCTCCGATCGCCGTGACCGCGACCGCCATGTAGATGAGGGTGCAGACCACCATCGATCCGATGATGCCGATGGTCAGGTCGCGTCCGGGGTTCTTGGCTTCCTCTGCCGAGGTTGCGACCGCGTCGAATCCGTAGAAGGCGAAGAACACGATGGCGGCGGCCGCCATCACCCCGCGCTTCTGACCCTCTATCTCGGTGCTGGCGAACCCATAGGGCATGAAGGGTTCCAAGTGGCCGGACTGGAACGCGGGCAGGGCCATGACGACGAAGACGGACAGCGCGGCCAGCTTGATGATGACCAGCACGATGTTGAGCGTCGCGCTTTCACGCGTGCCGGCGATCAGCATCCCCATGACGCCCAGCGCCACGAGCACGGCGGGAAGGTTGACGACACCGCCGCCGTGCGGTCCGACTAGCAGCATGTGCGGCAGGTGTATCCCGGCGGACTCGATCCAGCCGACCAGATACCCCGACCAGCCGACAGCCACCGTGGAGCAGGCCAGCGAGTATTCGAGGATCAGGCTCCAGCCGACGATCCAGGCGATCGTCTCGCCCATCGCGGCATAGCTGAAGGTGTAAGCGCTGCCGGCGGCGGGGATCAGCGTCGCCATTTCCGCATAGGCCAGGGCGGCACAGGCGCAGACCGCCCCGGCGATCGCAAAGGCCAGGATCACGGCAGGGCCGGCACGCTCGGCGCCGACGCCGGTCAGGGTGTAGATGCCCGTCCCCACGATCGCTCCGACGCCCAGCGCGATCAGGTGCGGCCAGCTCAGGGTCTTGGCCAGGGAGTGCCCGGATTCGCGTTGCGACAGTCTTTCGATGGATTTTCGCGGTCCGAGCATAGGGTCCCCTGAAGTGTTATGGTTCAGCCGGTCTGGCTGGCTGTGAAATGGGCGCGCAGGTCGTCCAGCGTGCTGGCGATGTGCGCGGTAAGCAGATCCTTCACCTTCGCCGCGTCTCCCGCGAGCCAGGTTTCGAGAAGTTCGCTGTGTTCGTTGTGCGCCCGGTCGCCACGCCCCGCGGGCTCCAGATGCGCGATGACATAGCGTTCCGCGAGCACTTCGAGCCGCTCGACCAGTTGGGTCGTCAGCAGGCGCTTGCCGGGGCGCACCAGCGACACGTGGAATTCGCGGTTGCGCACAGCGACCTCGCCGGGATTGCCCGTGGCTGCCGCGTCGAGCACTTCGAAGGCGTGGCGCGCGGCCTCCTTGTCCTGGTCATCGGCGTGGGCGCAGGCATAGGCGGCAGCAGCGGGTTCGATGGCAAGGCGCAGGAGGTAGATTTCCTCTGCCTGATCCTGCGACATCGGGCGGACGAACCAGCCACGATTAGCCTGGCTGGTCAGCAGGCCTTCGTGTTCGAGCCGTGCAAGCGCTTCACGAAGCGGGATCTTGCTGACGCCCAACTCGGCGGCAAGGGCATCCTGGCGCACCGGTTCCATGACGGGCAGCTTGCCCTCGACGATCCTCTCGCGGATCACGTCGAAAATGCGTTCGGCAAGCGTGCGGACTACGATAGGCACGTGTGGATCTCCATACGGTTCATGGTGCGACGATGCCGCCAGTTGTTACCGTATACCGTAGATGATCGGCGATCGGCCTGCAATCGCACTGCAGCAATGCGCGAGTTCGTCCGCCTTGCAACGATTGCGCTTGCGCATAGCTCCGCCAAGGGAAGTGCCATGGCGGCAAGCAGCGGAGTGGAAGAGCGCAACATCCTGAGCGACATGCCTTGTGCGAGAGAACAGCAATTGATATACGGTATACGATACAGTCATGCAAATGCAACGGAGTTTTCGTGGGGGTGATCGGTATCGTCGGCGGCGGGGTCGTCGGGCTTTGCGCCGGGCTTGAACTGCTCGAAGCCGGGCATGACGTGGCCCTTGTCGATGAGGACGCAGAGGGACAGGCCGCCTCGTGGGGCAATGCCGGCCATATCGCGGTCGAACAGGTGGAGCCGCTTGCTTCCATTGACACCGTGCGCAGCCTGCCCCGGCGGCTGTTCATGCGCGGGGGGCCGCTTGCGTTTCCGCCCGGTGCAGCGACGCAATGGCTGCCGTTCGGGCTGAGGCTGCTGGCGGCGGCCCGGCCTGCGCGCTTCCACGCCGGATGCGACGCGATGCGCCCGCTGATGGCCAATGCCCTTCCGACATGGAAGGCGCGGGTAGAGCGCATTGGCGCGCCGGAACTGCTGCGCGAGCAAGGCCATTTCGTGCTGTGGTATGGTGATGCCGCGGCGCGCACAGGGCGCGCGTCATGGGAAGCTGCCGAAATCGGCACTGCGCAGGTCCATCCGGCAACCCCCGATGAGATCGCACGGCTGTCCACGCTGTGCCGCGATCCGATCGCGGGAGCCGTGCGCTTTTCAGGCACCGCGCAGATTTCCGACCTGCGCGATTTGCGCAAGGCATTGCGGCAGGCTTTTGTCGAGGCCGGGGGCACGCTGACGGAGGCCAAGGCCGACGTCGCGCTGACCAATGGCCGCGCGCGGATCGCCGGGCTGGATACGGACCGGGTACTGGTCTGCGCGGGCGTGCGTTCGCGCGCGATCATGGCGGGGCTGGGCCATGCCGTGCCGATGATTGCCGAACGCGGCTACCACATCCGCGCGCAAGCGGGCGAAAGCGACTGGCCCGCCGACTTGCCCCCTGTGGTATTCGAGGAGCGCGGCATGATCGTCACCCGCTATCGCGACACGCTGCAGGCCGCCAGCTTCGTCGAACTGGGCCACCCGGATTCACCGGCAGACCCGCGCAAGTGGAAACGGCTGGAGCGCCACGTGCGTGAACTGGGCCTGCCGGTTTCGGGACCGTTCACGCGCTGGATGGGATGCCGCCCGACGCTTCCCGACTATCTGCCCGCGATTGGCCGCTCGACGAAGGCGGACAATCTCTTCTATGCGTTCGGGCATCAGCATCTGGGCCTCACGCTGGCACCGGTAACCGCGCAGCTGGTTGCCTCGATGATCGGGGGAACGGCACCGGTCGTGCCGCTGTCGCCTTTTGACCTCGCGCGTTTTGCATAAGGAATTGAAAGACATGATCGGCGGATCGACCGCAGAAACCGAACTGGCCGCGCTTTCGCCGTGGACCGACCGTGCTCCCGCCATCACCGCCTCGGAGCGCACGGCTCGCATGGACCGGGCCTGCGACCTGACGCAAAAGCTGGGCGCCGATGCATTGCTGGTCGATGCCGGCGCGTCGCTTCGCTATTTTACCGGCCTGCCATGGGGGCAGACCGAACGCCTCGTCTCAATGCTGCTCGTGCCCGGTCGCATGCCGATCATGATCTGCCCGCACTTCGAGATCGGCACGCTCGAAGCCGATCTTGCGATGCCAGTGGAAATCCGATCCTGGCAGGAGGACGAGGATCCTGTCGCCCTGGTAATCGACGCCTTGCGGCAGATCGGCGCGAAGACGCTGGCGATCGACCCTGAACTGCCGTTCCACTTCGCCGAACGCATCCGTGCCGCCGAAACCCTGCGGCTGGTGGACGCCATGCCGGTCATCAAGCAGTGCCGCATGGTCAAGTCCGCGGCGGAGCTGGCGCTGATGCAGCAGGCGAAGTCGATGACGCTGGCCGTGCACCATGCCGCCGCCCGCATCCTGCGGCCCGGCATCCACCAGAGTGAGGTCGTCCGCTTCATCGATGCGGCCCATCGCCGGCTGGGCGCGAGCGGATCGAGCTTCTGCATCGTCCAGTTCGGTGAAGCGACCGCCTATCCCCATGGCCTGCCTGGCGACCGTGCGCTGGAAGAGGGGCAGCTCGTCCTCGTCGATATCGGCTGCACCGTGGAAGGCTACCACTCGGACATCACCCGCACTTACGCTTTCGGTGCGGTTGCGCAGGACATCCGCGACATCTGGGCTATCGAGAAGGAAGCGCAGCAGGCAGCCTTCGACGCGGTGCGGCCCGGCGAACCTTGCGAGAACGTCGATCACGCCGCCCGCGTCGTCCTCGCGAAGGCGGGCCTGGGCCCCGACTATGCGCTGCCGGGCCTGCCGCACCGGACCGGGCACGGCATCGGCCTGTCGATCCACGAACCGGCCTATCTCGTGCGTGGAGACCGGACCCCGCTGGAGCCGGGCATGTGCTTCTCGAACGAACCGATGATCGTCGTGCCCGGCCGTTTCGGGGTGCGTCTGGAGGATCACATGTACGTGACGGAGGGCGGCGCGCGGTGGTTCACCGATCCGCAGGCCAGCATCGATCGGCTCTGACGTTTCGGGGCATCGCCCGATCGCCATCCTCAGGAAGCAGCGCCCGGCTGCGGCCACGCAGAGGATGGCGATCCATCGCGCAGGGCGGCGTCAGGTTGACCTCATCTCGCCGTAAAATCACGCCCCCCCCGACCTTGATAATGCGATTGCGTCGCATATGCATTATCGCTATCGCGCTGCAGCATTATCAAAGGGGGCAAGTCATTCCACGGTTTTCAGTTCTGACATGTCTGGCGCTGGCGGCGCCGATACTGTCCACCCAAGCCCGGGCCGAAGCGGAAGAGAACGACGCGATCGTCGTCAATGGCCGGTCCGAAGGCATCTACGCCATCACCACGGCCAGTACGGGCATGAAGATCGACGTACCGGTGCTCAAGACGCCGCAGTCGGTCACGGCCATCTCCAGTCAGGTCATTCTGGAGCAGTCGGCCGAAACGCTGATTGATGTCCTGCGCAACGTCAGCGGCATCACGGAGGCGAACTCCTTCGGGAATACCGGCGACAACTTCGTCATTCGCGGTTTCGAGAGCGGGCAGGGCTCGGTCCTGCGCGACGGCTATCTCAGCGTGCAGGTGCGCGCGCTCAACGCCTCGACCGAACGGGTGGAAGTGCTCAAGGGACCGGCCTCGCTGCTTTACGGACGCTTCGAGCCGGGCGGGCTGGTGAACGTGGTCACCAAGAAGCCGCTCGACACCTTTCACTACACCGTCAGCCGCAATTTCAGCACGCGCGGGCAGAGCCGGCAGATGGCGGACGTTACCGGGCCGCTGGGCGGCGGCTTCGCCTTTCGCCTGATCGCAGAACGCGAGGACAGCGATTACTGGCGAAAGCACGGCCACGACATCGAACGTACTTTCGTGGCGCCCAGCTTGTCGTGGAGCGGCGGCGGCTTCACCATGCTGGCGACATACGAATATACCGACAGCACGCAGCCGTTCGATCGCGGACGGGTCTATTACAACGGCAAGCGGCTCGACACCCCGTCCACGCGGTATTTCGGTGAAGCCTTCACCACGCTCAAGCAAAGGCTGCATTCGGGCAACGTGCTGCTGACGTATGCCATCGCCCCCGGCTGGCGGGCCGAGGCGAAGTACGCGATCCAGCGGACGTCCGGTTCCGACCTGCAGGTCCGTCCGCGCAGCCTGGTGGTCGGTCCGGACGGTCAGGCGACCGGCGAACTGATCCGCAGCCTGGATGGCAACCGCGACCTGCACGACAACCGCGACTACGTGTCGTTGAACCTGCATGGCGATGTGCAACTGCTGGGCGCGCGGCACAAGCTGCTGTTCGGCACCGACTACGAGAGGTTCGAAAGCCTGCGCGGCTTTCAGGTGGACTCGCCCCGACGCGGCGGCTTCAATGTGTTCGACCCCGTCTATGGCCTGCTTGACGGCAATTATGCCAACCTGACGGTCACGCCCAATTCTTCCACCGTGGACCGGTACAGGACGGTTGGGCTCTATTTCCAGGATCTGGTCATACTGGACGATGCCTGGACGCTGGTGTTCGGCGGGCGGTACGAAACGTTCAAGGACTTCACCCGCAGCGGTTCCGCCGTCAGCGACCGCTCGGAAACGGACACGTTCCTGCCACGCCTTGGGCTGGTCTATCAGCCGCGCCCCAACGTCTCGATCTATGCCAGCTATTCGCGCGCGTTCGCGCCGAACCCCTCCGTTCCCGCAGAGGGCAGCCAGCCCGCCTCCGGGCCGTTCCCGCCGGAACGCAGCCGCAGCTACGAAGCGGGCGTGAAGGCGCAGCTGTTCTTGGGCGTGACGACCACGCTGGCGGTCTACGACATCCGCAAGAACAACGTTCTGGAAACGGTGGACATAGGCGATGGCAACACGATCACCGAAGCGCGCGACAAGGTGACGTCACGCGGCGTGGAGTTCGACCTGGTGGGCGAAATCACCCGCCGGCTGAGCGCCATCGTGTCCTACGCCTACACCGATGCCAGCGATCCGCAGAGCACCTTTCGTAACAGCGTCGTCAACGTGGCCCGGCACACCGGCAGCGTCGCGCTGTCCTATCGCCCGGGCGGCGTGCTGGAAGGGCTGTCGCTGGGCGGCCGCGCCTATCACGTCGGGCGGCGCTACGGCGGACTTTCGCAGGCGCCCAACGGTTCGACGAGTGTGCCGTTCCACCTCGACAGCTACACGACGTTCGACCTTAATGCCGGCTACACGGTGCGGCTGGCAGGCGGGCACAGCGCATTCGCCCGCCTGACCCTGCGCAACCTGACCGACCGCAACTACGACCAGTCCGCCGGCAACGCCCTGCGCGTGGTGCCGGGGCAGGCCCGCACCGTCTTCGCGACGATCGGCATGAAGATGTGACGCTGAACCGGCCGCCCGATCGTTCCGGTCCGGGGCGTCATCGGGCGGCTGAGGTACTGCGCTCTTAAAGCTGCGTCAGGGCCGGAGCCCCGACGATACGCCGCCTTTTTTCGCCGATCTCGCGCTTGGCCTTCTCGATCAGCTGGAGTTCGGTGACCGCCAGGAGATCTTCCGACACCCGCATCAGGTGCGCGCGCATGGCGCTGCGCGCCTGTTCGCTGTCGCGCCGGACAAGAGCGTCGTAGATGCGGCGATGTTCGTCGGGGCGCGGGTTGATGCCTTCGCTGCGGGCCTGTTCGAACATGTGGCGGCACAGCGGCGACTGTTCGCGCAAATCCCACAAGTGTTCGATGGTCTGCGCGACCAGCGAGCTTTGCGTGCCTTCGGCGATGGCCATGTGGAACTGTCGATCGAAGGCGAGTTCCTCGGCCGAAGCGGGGTCGAGCGCTTCCATCCCTTCAAGGATGATGCGCACCCGGTCCACTTCCTCGTCGGACATGACGGTGGCGGCCAGTGCGGCGGCTTCGCCTTCGAACATGATGCGCGCCTCGATCAGTTCGAAGGCGCCCACGTTGAGTTCCGCCGTAGAGCGGTCCGTCGGCAGGCTTTCGGCGATGTAAACGCCCGAACCGTGCCGCACTTCAACCAGCTCGCGCATTTCGAGCGCGATCATCGCCTCGCGTATGGTCGGGCGGCTGACCTGAAACTTCTCGGCCAGATCCCGCTCTGCAGGCAGGCGCGTCCCCACCGGATACATGCCGGTGCGGATGGCCTGTTCAATGTCCTGCGCGACGCGCTGATAGAGCTTTAGACGTTCTGCCATGTCCCCTGAATGTCATATGCCGATGACGGTGGCAACATATCTTACCACTTGACCAAGTGGGGGTAAGGCGACTCCGGATCGTGTGGCGGGATCGCGCCGCGCCGCATCACCGTCCACCCCGCCAGCGCGTGGCCGGCGGCGGCCGCGTCGATCGCCGATGCACCGGAGATCCGGGCGGCAAGGTAGCCGCCGTTGAACGCATCGCCTGCGCCGCTGGTATCAACGGGCGAGAGCAGGCGCGGAACGGGGCAGGGCAGGCCGTCCAGCAACAGGCATCCTTCGGCGCCCCGCATCACCACGACTTCGCCGCAGCCCAGCCCCTGCCAGTGGGCAAGGACGTCCGCAGCGTCGGTCACGCCGCCGATCAGCGCTTCGTCCTCGAACGTGGGCAGGCCGATGGCGGCAAGGGCGATCGCCCGGTCGCGCCAATAGGCAGCGCTGACGGCAGATTCCCACAAGCGCGGGCGGTAATTGCCATCGAACGCCACCCTGCCACCACGCGCTTTCACCCGTGCCGCCAGATCAAGGAGCCGTTCACGACCCTCAGGCGGCAGAACGGCCAGCGAGATGAGCGAGAAACACAGCAGGTCCGCAGTTTCCGCCACGTGCATGGCAGCGTTCACAGTCTCCACCTCGAACAGCGCCCGCGCCGCGCTCGTGTCGCGCCAGTAGGCAAAGCTGCGCTCACCGGCATCGTCCGTGGTGATTGCGTAGAGTCCGGCCTGCCGCGCGGGGTGGGTGAGGACGAGCCCGCAGTCGAGCCCTTCGGCCGCCCACGCGCCGCGCAGCCTGTCGCTGAAGGCATCGGTTCCCAACGCGGTCATGTAGGCGACGTCGTGTCCGGCGCGGGCGAGATGGATCGCGGTGTTCAGCGTGTCGCCGCCGAACCCCACGTTCCACGCGCCCTGTGCACCCGACAGTTCCACCATCGCCTCGCCGACGCAGACGATCCGGGCCATCTCAGCAGAACCCCCCGAGATGGGTCACCAGCTCCACATCGTCCCGTCTTCCAGGCGGGCGACGGGCAGGTAGGCTGGCTTGTAGGGATACTTCGCCGCCAGTGCCTCGTCGATGTCGACGCCATGGCCGGGGGTTTCGCCGCAGAACAGCTCGCCCTTCTCGAAATGGTAATCGTGCGGGAACACGGCGTCCGTCTCTTCGGTGTGGCGCATGTATTCCTGGATGCCGAAGTTGGGCACCCAGGTGTCGAAGTGTAGCGCCGTGCCCATGGTGACGGGCGAAAGGTCGGTGGCGCCGTGGCTGCCGGTGCGGATCTGGTACAGCGCGGCAAGATCGGCGATCCGCCGCAGGTGCGTGACGCCGCCCGCGCTGACGATCGTGCAGCGGATATAGTCGATCAGCTGATTCTGGATCAGGTCCTTGGCGTCCCAGATCGTATTGAAGATTTCACCCACGGCCAGCGGGGTGACGGTGTGCTGGCGCACCAGCCGGAAGGCTTCCTGATTTTCCGCAGGCGTGCAGTCCTCCAGCCAGAACAGCTGGTAGGGCTCCAGCATCTTGCCCAGATTCGCGGCTTCCTGCGGGGTGTAGCGGTGGTGGCCGTCGTGCAGCAGGTGATGGTCGAAACCGTACGTCTCGCGCAGCTTCTCGAACATCTTCGGGACATAATTCAACGCCTTGCGCGTATCCCATCCGGTGACGGAGGGCAGCGCGGCATCAGCCGGTTCGTAATACAATTTTCCACGACCGACGCCGTAGGCATCCTTGATGCCCGGAACGCCGGTCTGCGCGCGGATCGCCTTGTAGCCAAGATCGATATACTGGCCCACGGCATCGACGGTCTCTGCAATGTCGCTGCCGTTGGCATGGCCATAGACCATCACACCGTCCCGGCTGCGACCGCCCAGCAGCTGATACAGCGGCATGTTGGCCATCTTGGCCTTGATGTCCCACAGCGCCACGTCGACAGCGGCGATCGCGCGCATCGTCACCGGGCCACGGCGCCAGTAGGCACCCTTGTAGAGATACTGCCAGATATCCTCGATCCGGCGCGGGTCCATGCCAACGATGCAGGGAATCACGTGCTCTTCGAGATAGGCCACCACGGCTTTTTCGCGCCCGTTCATGGTGGCGTCCCCGATCCCGTACACGCCCTGATCGGTCATGATCTTGAGCGTCACGAAGTTGCGCCCGGGGCAGGTCACGATGACCTTGGCGGATGTGATCTTCACGGCTTGATCTCCATTGGCGATCGCGGACTCGTGCCCACGCTCCCTCGCCTTGTGGACATTCTTATTGGTCTTACCTCCTTAGCGCAATACATCAGATGACTTGTGCGTGCGCTAATTCACTACCGTTTTACGGCGTCCAAGAAAAACCGGGCGGTCGCTGGGACCGCCCGGCAGAGGCCTGCCGTCAGGGCAGGTTGGGAGAGAACTGTCAGGGCGCCTTTGTCGCCCACGGGTCCGGGCCGACCCTGGTGGACCCATCGACTTTGAAATCCATCATTTCGCCGCCGGCGCCCGCGTAACGGGGCCAGGGCGTGACCGTCTGGCCGTTCGGGTCGCCGGTCTTCACGAAATTGGCGACGTAGGTGGCGATCGTGCGGCCCATCGCCTGATCCGCGGGCCGGGTCTTGGCGCCGTACTTGATGTCCACGGTATCGAAGAAGTAGGGCAGGTCGTCGGCATGGATCGCCCCGTCGCTCTTGGGCGTGACGGCAGCGTCGGAGACATAGGAGAAGCGATAGTACCACGTCGGCACCCCGGCAGCCGCGATCGCGCCAGCCAGATCGCGTGCGCCTGCGACCATGATGCCGTCCCTGCCGCCAAGGTCTCCGCTGGTGGCACCGATCACGACAGGCACCTTGGCGAACCGGCCCGCGCGATAGGCTGCGCCCACATCCACCGATACCTCACCCAGCGGGAAAGGCGAACTGAAGGTGCGCGGGCCGCCCGCCAGAACGGTGCCCAGCTTGATGTCGCCGGTCACCTCCTTTGCGGAGATCGCGCGCAGCTTCGCCAGCGCCTGCGGGTCATTTGCGGCGATTCCCTGCGCCTTGCCAAAGGCTGCGCCGATCGCTTCGGCGTCCTTCAGGCCGGTCTGCTTGATCGCAGTGCCGCTGCCTCCCGACATGACGAGCGCGCGATGGAACAGGTACTTGCCCTGCGTCTCGGGAGACGTCATCAGATTGTGGACGGACATGCCGCCGGCGCTTTCGCCCATGATTGTGATGTTGTCCGGATCGCCGCCGAATGCCGCGACGTTGCGCTTGATCCACTCCATGGCAGCGATCTGATCCATGAAGCCGTAGTTCGCCAGCCGGCCGCCGTCTTCCTTCGCTTTGGTCAGGGCGGGATGCGCGAACGTGCCGAAGCGTCCGAGGCGGTAGTTGAAGCTGACCACCATGACGCCCTGCTGCGCAAGGCGCGTGCCGGTATAGATCAGGCGGGAGGCCGATCCGTTGACGAAGCCGCCGCCATAGATCCACACCATGACCGGCAGCTTGGTCGCCTCGCCCGAAGGACGCCATACGTTGAGGTAGAGGCAGTCCTCCGCCGGCGCGGAACCGGGTGGCAGGGGCACCGCGCTGTAGTTCTGCATGCAGTCATGGCCATAGGCAGCGCCGCTGCGCAGGCCTGACCACTTGGCGGCAGGCTGCGGCGCGCGCCAGCGCAGGGCACCGACCGGCGGCGCGGCGAACGGGATGCCCTTGAACGCGGTCACGCCGTCTGCATCGACGCCCGAAACCGTGCCGCCTTCCACGGTGACCTGCGGAGCGGGCACGTCTTCGGCCTGGGCCATCGTCGCGGAAAGGGTCAGAAGCAGCCCCAGTCCTGACGTGATCGTCACTTTGCGCATTGATATCTCCGTTTTGATCGGTGCTCAGGATGCAGGCTTGAATTCCAGCGACATGGCCATGGCCTTGTTGGGCTGGAAGCCCTTCCACAAGGTTGCGGCGGGGGCGCCGGGGCTGTAGCCGGCATAACGCCCGCTGGGCGCGTCAGGCCACTTGCCGTCGTTGGAATCAACGATCAGGCCGTCCATGTACGCGGCCCTGGTCTCGTCGCCCTTGACGGTGCGATCGAGGAAGGCGGTAATGAAGTGGGCCTGCACTGCCAGCAGCCGGTCCTTGCGCCATACGGCATCCTCGAACCATTCGTAGTCCCAGAACCTGCCGCGCGCCTCCGGCGGGGCGCCGGTCAGGGCGATGCTGTGCCCGGCTTCGCGCAAGGTAAGGAGGTACCGCGGGGCATGGGCCTGCTGCGTGAACAGCGTGCGAACGCCCGGATCGTAGCCGACGGCGCGGTCCTGATTGCCGGCGATATAGAGCGTGGGCGCCGTGATCGCGGCGACGCCCGGTGCAGTCCAGGGGGTAAGGGCAGGCGATCCGCCCGCCGGGGCGATGGCGACGACGGCCTTGAGGTGCGGCACCTTGAGCGCATCCGCCCGTGCCGCGCCCTGCACGTAAGGGGCAAGGGCGCCGCGCGTCCTGGCTGCCATCGCCGGGTCCAGGGGCGCTCCTGCCGCCGTAAGCACGCCATAACCCCCCATCGAATAGCCGATAAGGGCGGTGCGGCTCACGTCGGCAGCGGCGAATGCGCCTTCGCCTCGCTTTGCCAGTCTGGCCGCTTCGGAGGCGACGAAGGCGATGTCGAGCGGACGCCGCGCCAGCGGAACGGCGCGCGCGGCTTCGGTGCGGATGCTGATCGGCGGATCCCGGAACGCGGGCGCGGCGACGATGTAGCCCTTGCTGGCGAGGTTTTCGCCCAGCCACGCAAGAACTTCGGGGCTGTTGCTGTAGCCGTGGGCCAGAATGACAAGGGGGAAGTGGCCTGTCGCCGGGGCCGAACGATCCGAAGCGATGCCAGGTACCGTGAACAGCACGTCCTTGCCGTCTTCGCCGGGCAGGGGGGTGGAATACGTCATGGCGGGGCCGGATGCCGCAGCCGGATACCACAGCCGGACGGTCAGGCGGCGATCGGCGAGGACGGCGCGGTCTGCACTTCGCAACGGATCGAGCTGTGCGGGCTGGACCAGTTCGACGGTGGTGGTGCCGACCGGCAAGGTGCCGGGCGCGGCAAGTTCGGGGGCATCGGGCGCGGGAATGGTCGGAGACGCGGGCACGTCGGCAGCGGCAAGTGCCACGGGGGCGGCAGCGCCCAGCATGAGGACAGGCATCATAGCGCGGCGCATCATCATCTCCCTGACAGGCCAAGGTCGATAAACTCGGGGATGCGGACCTTGCGCTGCCCGCATCCCCGAAAAAATCGGGGGCGTCAAACGCCCCCGATCCCTCTTCAGAAATTCAGGTTGAACCGTACCCCGCCGTAGCGGCGGAAGTCACGCGGGAGGATCGCGTTGGCGGCCGGACTGTTTCCGAAGAAGTTCGCGCGGTTGATGATGGTGGCGTAATACTGCTGGTCAAAGACGTTGTTGACGAAGGCGATGACTTCCCACGCCTTGTCTTCGGCGCGCAGGCCCACGCCAAGGTTGACGATGTGGAATGCGTCCATCTGGATCGCCGGGTCGTTGGCGTGGGTTTCGCTCTGGTACTGCCAGCTGACCTGCGCGACGCCGCGCAGGGTGTCTGTCAGCGCGGGCGTGAAGTCGGCGCTGGCCTGCAGGTTCCAGGTGGGCGAAGTCAGGCGTTCGCCGGTCAGGCTCTGCCGTGCCGGCGTGCCGGTGCAACCCTGCGCCGCAGTCTGCCCGATGTAGCAGGGCGCGCCCTCGAACTCGGTATACTTCGCGTCCAGGTACGTGCCCGCCGCGCTCAGCGACAGGTCGCTGACCGGGCGCACGAAGAGTTCTGTCTCGATCCCTCGGGTACGCAGGCCGCCGACGTTGGTGAGGCGGAAGAACTGCGTGATGCCGTCGGTCTCGATCGACTGCGCCTGCAGGTTCTTGTAGGTCGTGTTGAACAAGGTGACGTTGAGCGTCACGGCGCGGTCCAGGAACTGGCTGCGCAGGCCCAGTTCCCAGTCCTTCGAAGTTTCGGGCTTGATCGCGCCGGCAGCAGCGCGGGCGGCGTTGAACCCGGTGGACAGATCGTAGGTCTGGCCCTTGTAGCCCGTGGCGAACGTGCCGAACATGCTGACGTCGGGCGTGAATTCGTAGCGGATGCTCGCCTTGTAGGTATCGGCGGTATCGCTGGCGTTGCCTGACCAGTAGCCGTTGCCGTTGTAGATGTCGTTGAAGGTGTACGACACCTTCTCATTCTGCAGGCGAGCGCCGCCGGTCAGCGTCAGGCCCTGAACCGGTTCCCAGTCCGCCTGCACGAAGCCAGCGATCTGGCGCTGCTTGGCAGTGGCGTACCACTGCGCCAGCGAGAATGCCGGGCCACGGTAGAACGGGCGGTTGAAGCGGGTGTCGGCGAAATAGACGCCCACGGTGTAGCGGAACTTGTCCTCTGCCGGAGACTGCAGGCGCAGTTCCTGCGTCACCATTTCGGAATTGAAGGTGCCGACTTCTATGTTGTTGCCGCCCACCGGGGCCACGGTCTGGTCCTGATCGACGTAGTCGTGCAGCTTGAAGCGGTCGTAGGACGTGATCGACGTCAGCGTCATGTCGCCCAGGCCGAATTCACCGCGCAGATAGCCGCCGTAACCGCGGTAATCGGTGCCCGAATCGAAGTTGTCGACAACCTGCTGGTTGTTGGGCGAAACCGTGATCCCCGGCAGCACAACACCGGCGGTATAGCCCGGCGTACCACGGAACAGCGCCCCGTTGGCCAGGTTGATGAACGGCATGCCCGAACGGGTCTTGCCGTCGTTGTAGTTGGCGGCGAGCGTGATGGCGACGTCGCTGCTGGGTTCCCACTTCAGCTTGCCGCGGAAGCTGGAGGCCTTGCGGCTGTTGACGTCCTTGTCGAGCGTGATGTTGCGCACGTTGCCATCCCACCACGAATAGCTGCCCGAGACGATGAACCCCAGGGTATCGGTCAGCGGGCCGGAGACGCTGAAGCTGCTGGCGACTTCGTCGTCGCTGGTCACCCTGCCGTTGACGCGCATCTGCAGCGTGTCCGTGGGGCCACGGGTGATGAGGTTGATGAGGCCCGCCGACGCGGCCTTGCCGTAAAGGGTGCTCTGCGGACCGCGCAGCACTTCGAGGCGTTCCACGTCGGGCAGGTCGGTGAAGGCGCGGGCCTGGAAGGCCAGCGGCACTTCGTCGATCAGCACCGCGACGCTGGGCTCTACGCCGATGCCGAACGCATAGGTGCCGACGCCGCGCAGCGAGATGTTGGCGCTCTGCGGCTGTTGCGCGGGGTTGATGCGCAGCGAGGGGGCGACCTTGTAGAGATCCTGGAAGCCGCTGACGCCGGCGGCCTGAAGCTTGGTGGGGGCAACGACCGAAACGGCGAGCGGGACGTCCTGAACGCTTTCAGCGCGCTTGTTGGCAGTGACGATGATGTCCCCGCCGCCAGCGTCGGCCACATCCTGCGCGGGCTGACTCTGCGCCATGGCAGGCAGTGCGAAACCTGCCGCGCCTGCAATCATCGTGGTGGCGCAAAGATAGTTCCAGAACTTCATTGTATCCCTCCCCTTCCGTATCGAAGGTAACCCCATGCAGGTTATTCCTGCCGACTGACCAGCGGATAACAACTGATCTTACCAGCTGCAACAAATGTTTTGCTCTATTTTTGGATAGTCGGTCGCCCCAGAGAGCGAAGCCTTGCGCGGAAGCCAAAGAAAACGGGCCGGTAACCGCTGTCACTGGCCCGCCAAGGGCATTCATCACAAACTGAAATTCGGTCAGGCCACTTGGATTGTCACGCCTTGGCGGTTACCCGCTTGCGCTGTTTGCGTCTCGCCTCCGACGATGACCAGCGCCCTGTCGTCACCGGGCGGGAGAAGCACTGTCAGCGATTCGCCGGCGATCCCATCCGACGCGTCGAGGGTGATGGTGACGGTGCCGGCATCGGCAGTGCACGTGCCGCTCCAGCGGACGGGCGGGGCATGGCTTTCGCCATCGCCGACGTCTTCGTGGAAAGACCACTGAGCGCTGTCACCGTCGGACGGGGGAGCGAGCCACAGACCGCGTGTGAAGGGCGCAGGGTTGACGCCGCCGCGTGCAAGATCGACGGGAATGGCGCTGCCGGTCCGCTGCAGCAGCGGCGGCAGCCCGTCGAGCGGCGCGGGGAGAGTGACTGTATCGCCTCCACGGTGACGAACGCCCGACCATACCTCCACCCAGTCCGCGCCGCGCGGTAGGGTCACCGAAACGCTGGAGATCCCCGGCTCGCAGGCCAGCACCACCAGCAGGTCGCGGCCCAGCAGATAGGCATCGCCATCGGTCCAGGTTGCCGCGTCTTCGGGGAAGTCCAGCCACAGCGGGCGCTCCACCGGCTCGTAGTCGCGGTGATAGCGCCACAACAGGTCCGACAGATACGGCACCAGAGTCTGGCGCAAGGCCATCAGGCGGTGGATGGCGGGCAGCGTTTCCGGGTACATCCAGGGCTCGTTGACGCTGGCATCGTCGTTCCAGCTGTGGATCGAGAAGCGTGGCATCAGCACCCCGGCCTGCACCCAGCGCACGAAGAGTTCGGGCTCCGGCTTGCGCCCTGCAAAGCCGCCCACGTCATGCCCGCTGTTCGAGACGCCTGACAGGGCCAGACCCAGCGCCATCTTCGCATTGTAGCGGATGGTCTTCCAGTCCGTGCGGTTGTCGCCCGTCCAAGTCTGGGCGTAGCGATGCAGGCCCGCCATGCCGGACCGCGTGACGACATAGGGCCGCCGTGCCGGATCGTTCTCCACCTGCGCCCGGCGCGATGCGCGCATCATCAGCAGCGACTGCAGGGGGCGCGCTTCTGCGGCGGGGCGGGGGGAGCCGAAGAAGTCGAACAGGGCGCGCTGGTTCCACACGCCGTATTCGTTGTTGTCGTTCCAGGTGGCGCGAATGCCGTAGTCCAGCAGCGCCGACTTCACCTGCCCGCGCCACCATGCAGCGCCTTCGGGCTTGGTCAGGTCGATGAACGAGCCGAGTTCGTCCCAGAACTGCACCTCGATCGGCGTCCCCTCGGCGTCGGCGACGAGCAGGCCTGCGTCCTGCAACTCCGCAAAGCGCGGGTGATCGCGCAGGAACGCCGGCTTGATGTTGGGCACCAGTTCGATGCCCGCCTGGCGATAACCGGAGACGAAGGCGGCGGGATCGGGAAACTTGTCGCGGTTCCAGTTGAAGACATAGCGCTTAGGCCCGATCGAAGTGTAGCCCGACGACAGGTGGAACGAGGTGCAGCCGATGTCGTGCTCCTCCAGCTTCTCCACGAAATCCTGCATCCGCGCCTGCGCATCGGGCGCGTCGGTATAGGTCATGGTGGAGCCGGAATAGCCCAGCGCCCAGCGCGGCATCAGGGCCGGGCGCCCCGTCAGCCATGTGAAGCGGCGCGTCACTGAAAGGGCATCGGGCCCCGCGATCATGTAGAGGTCGAGGTCGCCGCTTTCCGCCACGATCGAGCGGTACAGGCCATGGTAGTTGTCCAGTTCCTGCCCCAGATCGACGGTGACGTCGGCCATGATGTCGTAGAACGCGCCGTGACAGGCGTTTTCGGCATCGGCGACCAGCAGGTACGGGATCGTCTTGTAGAGCGGGTCCGAGCTTTGCGCATCGTAGCCCATGGGGTCGAGGTTGGTCAGGCGGAAGCGCCGTCCGGCGCGGTTTGTCCCGCCCGAGCGTTCGCCAAGGCCGTAGTAGCGTTCTCCGGCAGGGCGCGCGACGTGGTGATGGACCTTGCCGTCCCACCAGCCGAAATCGTAGCTTTGGGTCGGGCGGTCCGCCATCATCAGGCGCCATCCGTCGCTATCGCGCTGTTCCCAGCGGCAATGGAACCCGTCGAGCGCCACGGTCAGGCGGATGCTGCCGGTTTCCACCGTCAGGACGCCGTCCGCCTCGGTTTGCCCGAACGCGGGGCAGGCAAAGCCCTCGACGCTCATGCGGTCGCGGCCCGGTTCCGCCACGTCTTCCGCGCCGGGAGCGATGGACCAGCTGGGCGGGCCCTTCACGGTGCCTTCGGGCAGCAGGAGCAGGCGCACGACGTCCTCCTCCAGCACGAAGATGTGGGCGACGGCGGCAGTATCACTGTGCAGCGTAAGGCGGCCCACGGCCTGCTCGGCAACGTGGAACAGCGGCGGGCGGGAAAGCGTCGCTTGGCGCATGGTTTACTCCGTGGCAGCGGGGCGAAGGCGGCCGATCATGGCGATCAGCACGGCAGCGCCGATAAGGTCGAAAACGGAAAGGCAGGCGAACAGCGGCGCATAGCCGACGGTGTCCGCCATCTGGCCGATCATCAGCGAGAAGAGCAGTCCGCCCAGCCAGCCGGCCTGGCCGACGAAACCGTTCGCGGTACCGACTTCCTCGGCGGAGAAGACGTCCGCGCTCAGCGTGTTGATGAGTACCGAGATGATCTGGTGCGCGAACCCGCCCACGCAGAACAGCGCGATGGCGACGTAGGGGTCGGCGGCAAGACCGATGCAGCCCGGCGCGATCATCAGGATCGCGGCAAGGCTGATCGCCGTCACGCGCGAAGGGATCAGGCGCATGCGGAAACGCTTCATGAAGAACGGCGAGAGGTAGCCGCCCAGCACGCCGCCAAGGTCCGCCGCAAGGAACGGCAGCCACGCGAACAGCGCGATCTGCTTGATGTCCATGCCGCGTTCCTGCGCAAGATAGAGCGGGATCCAGAAGCTGAAGGTCTGCCACGCAGGCTCTGCCAGGAAGCGCGGGATGGCGATCGACCAGAACTTTGCGCTGGCCACGATTTCGCGTGCGCTGGCGCGGCTGGCAGGGATCTTCGGGCGGTCGGCCTCGATATAGGCGAGTTCCTCTGCGCTGATCGCCGGATGGCTCTGCGGCGAGCGGTAGAGGCGGTACCAGGCAAAGGCCCAGAACAGGCCCACGCCGCCGGTCACCAGGAAGGCGACGCGCCAGTCCGCAGCCAGCGACACCGCGATCACCAGCGGCGGCGCGATCAGTGCGCCCAGCGAGGTGCCCGCGTTGAACCATCCGGTGGCGACAGAGCGCTCCTTGGCCGGGAACCATTCGGCGATCGCCTTCATGCCCGAAGGAACCGCCGCCGCCTCGCTCATGCCGAGCAGGCCGCGGAAGAAGGCCAGCCCCATCCAGCTGCCCGCTGCGGCATGGGCCATGTTCGCCAGCGACCATGCGACGGCGAACAGCGCGAAGCCCAGTTGCAGCCCCACGCGGTCGACCACCCAGCCGCAGACCGGCTGCATCACCGTATAGGCAAGCTGGAACGCCCCGACGATGTAGCTATATTGCTGCGTCGAGATGTGCAGCACTTGCGTGAGTTCCGGCGCCAGCGCCCCCAGCGAATTGCGCGCGAGGTAGTTGAGGATCGTGCCGACGCAGATCAGCACGACGATCCACCACCGCAGATGGCGCACGGCCTTCATCGGCCGGCTCCAGCGCATAGGGCCTGTCCGGGCTGTGCGCGACCTTCGCGTGAATTCAAGGCATGTCTCCCAAGACTTGCGCGATGGTTAGGGCGTCGGCATCAGATTGTCCATAGAGGGCAGGCCAAATTGGGCAAACCAATTTTCCCGACGCTCAGGCGGGTGATCTGGAAGTGAGGTAAGTGTCCAGAGCTGCCTCGACTTCCGACCCCAACTTGAGGCCCAGCTTCGAGCGCCTGAACAATATGTCGCGTCCGGTACGTGCCCATTCCTCGCGCGCGAGGTAATCGACCTCGGCGCCATAGAGATCGCCGCCGAAATGGCGGCCCAACGCTTCGAGCGTCTGCGCATCGCCAAGAATGGCAAGCGCGGCAGACCCATATGCACGGGCCAGCCTGCGCAGCAGCGTAGGGGGCAGGCCCGGACGACCCGCCACAAGGCTGCGCACGAATCCGTCGAAGTCGCCACCCGGCAGATCGCCGCCGGGAAGCGTCGCGCCTGCGGTCCAAGCCGCTCCGGCGCCGTGTGTGAACGGCGCCAGCTTCTCCATCGCATGCTCCGCCAGCTTGCGGTACGTGGTGATCTTGCCGCCGAAGATGTTCAGCATCGGGGCCTTGCCGTCCTCTGCATCCAGATCCAGCACGTAGTCGCGCGTGACCGCAGAGGCGTTGCTAGCGCGGTCATCGTAGAGCGGGCGGATGCCGGCATAGCTCCACACCAGATCGCTCTCGCTTACCGGACGTTCGAAATAGCGCGCAACCGTATCCAGCAGGTAGCCGGTTTCGGCAGGGGAGATCGCGGCAGCACCGGGGGCTTCGTTCCACGCCTCGTCCGTCGTGCCGACAAGGGTATAGTCGCCCTGGTAGGGGATTGCGAAGACGACCCGCTTATCCGGGTTCTGCAGCAGGAAGGCGTGATCGCCTTCGTAAAGGCGCGGCAGGACGATGTGGCTGCCCTTAATGAGACGCACCCCGCGGTCGCTGCGACTGCCCGGTACGCGCGAAATGACATCAGCCACCCACGGCCCAGCCGCATTCACCAGGATGCGGGCCCGTACTTCGGTGATGATCCCTGCATCGTCCTGGATACGCGCAGTCCACAGGCCGTCGCGGCGCTGCGCATCGATGAGGCGCGTACGGGTGCGGATGTCGGCGCCCCGGTTGCGCGCATCCATGGCATTTAGCGCGACAAGGCGGCTGTCTTCCACCCAGCAGTCGGAATAGACGAAGGCCTTCGCCCCCGATTTCAGGCCGTTGCCGCGGCTGTCCTTGTCCAGTCGGGCGATCGTGCGAGTTGCGGGCAGCACCTTGCGACCGCCCAGATGATCGTAAAGGAACAGCCCCAGCCGCACGAGCCACGCGGGGCGCGGGCTGTTCACCTGCGGCAGGACGAAGGACAGCGGCCAGATGATGTGCGGCGCCATGGCCAGCAGGCGCTCACGTTCGATCAGGGCTTCGCGCACCAGCCGGAACTCGCCGTACTCCAGATAGCGAAGGCCCCCGTGGATCAGCTTGGTGCTGGCGGAAGAGGTGTGCTGGGCCAGATCTTCCTGTTCCACCAGCAGCACCGAAAGACCGCGCCCGGTGGCGTCGCGTGCAATCCCCGCGCCGTTGATGCCGCCGCCTACGATCAGCAGATCGTGTACGGGGGCGGACTCTTGAATAGGGGCGCTGAGGGACATGGAGCATTCCTTCGATCGACTACGTGGGCCGCTGATTGACGTTACGGCATATATGGGTATCAGAGTGGCCTTACCAGCATCAATCGACATGCCCGAGTCAACTGACCTCTGGGCGGGGAGAGTAACCGAGTGTCAGCCAACCCCTATGTGCTCGCCATAGATCAGGGCACTACGTCCACGCGCAGCATCGTGTTCGATGCCAACGGGCAGCCGGTCGGCAGCGCGCAGCGCGAATTCGCCCAGCATTATCCGCAGGATGGCTGGGTCGAGCACGATCCCGAGGACATCTGGCGCGATGTCGTGGCGACCGTGCGAGATGCCCTGGCCGATGCGCGGCTCTCGGCGAGCGACCTTGACGCCATAGGAATCACCAACCAGCGCGAAACGGTGGTCGTCTGGGATCGTGAGACGGGCGAGCCGATCCACCGCGCCATCGTATGGCAGGACCGCCGCACGGCGGCAGTCTGTGCGCAGCTGCGCGAAGCCGGTCACGAATCGCTGGTGCGCGTCCGGACGGGGCTTTTGCTGGACCCGTACTTCTCCGGCACCAAGGTCGCCTGGATCCTGGACAACGTGGAAGGTGCGCGGGACCGGGCAGAGCGTGGCGAACTTGCCTTCGGTACGATCGACAGCTTCCTGCTGTGGCGCCTGACCGGCGGCAAGGTCCATGCCACCGACGTCACCAACGCAGGCCGCACCCTGCTGTACGACATCCATGCACAGCGCTGGGATGATGACCTTTGCGCACTGCTGCGGGTCCCGGTTGCCGTGCTGCCGCAGGTGGAGGACAGCAGCCACGTGTTCGGCTCCAGCCTTCCCGAACTGTTCGGGGCATCGGTGAAAGTGGCCGGGATCGCCGGCGACCAGCAGGCGGCCCTGTTCGGCCAGACCTGCTTCGATCCCGGCACGGTCAAGTCGACTTACGGAACCGGCTGCTTCCTGTTGCTGAACACGGGCACGCAGGCCGTCACGTCTGAACACGCGATGTTGACCACGCCGGCCTATCGCATCGACGGCAGGATGACTTATGCGCTGGAAGGGTCGATCTTCGCCGCTGGTGCAGCGGTGAAATGGCTGCGTGACGGGATCGGCATCATCACCCATGCCAGCCAGACGAACGACATGGCGACCCGGATCGAGGGCAACCACGGCGTCTACATGGTGCCCGCCTTCGTCGGCCTGGGCGCGCCGCATTGGGATCCCGATGCGCGGGGCACCATCACCGGCCTGACGTTCGATACCAAACCCGCGCATCTGGCCCGCGCCGCGCTGGAGGCCGTGGCATACCAGACGCTGGACCTGATAGAGGCGATGATCGCAGACGGTGGCGAAACGCCGCTTGCCGTGTCGGTGGATGGCGGCATGGCGGCCAATGACTGGCTCTGCCAGTTCCTTGCCGACATTCTGCAGATCCCGGTTGAACGCCCCGATCATCTGGAAACGACGGCGCTTGGCGCGGCGTTCCTGGCGGGCCTTGCCGTGGGCGTATGGCCCGATCTGGACGCGATCGTGGCGACTCGTTCGCATCGAAAGCGGTATTTGCCGACCCTGGATGCCGCCGACCGTGGACGGCTGCTGGCAGGTTGGCGTCGTGCCCTTGCCTCCACCCTGACAGGCAGCGTTCGGGGTGCACCTGCGTCCGGTTAAGGTGTCCGGACGCACGATGCTGTGAGAGGCGATGCCCGGTCGCTCAGAACCGGGTGGAGAGGGACACCTCGACGCTGCGCGGTGCGCCGATGTAGATGTCGTTCGATCCGTACCCCGAATATTCGCCATAGAACGCGTCCGTCAGGTTGCGCCCGCGCACGGCCATGGTGAGCTGTTCGGCGATCTGCCAGGAAACGGCGGCATCGAAGATAGTTCGTCCTTCGACCAGGATCGTATTGGCGGTGTCGGTGTAGAACCCGGAGACGTGGCGCACGAAGCCGCTCAGCGTCACGGGCACGCCGGGCAGCGTGTAGGCGAAGTTGGCTGCGGCCGTCGTTGAGGGCACGTTCACCGGTCGGTTGCCTGCGCGGTCGATGCCGCCAGCCTCGACCAGTTCATCGTACTGCGCATCCGCGTAGCCGAAGCTGGCTCCAAGCGACAGCGCGTCCGTGACCGCCGCCCCGACGCTCAGTTCCACCCCTTGCGACGATTGCGTTCCGCCCTGGACGGTCAGGGTCGGATCGGTGGGATCGCGGGTGATGATGTCATTCTGGACGATCCGGTAAGCGGCCCCGGTAATCGTAAGCCGCCGGTCGAAGGCGGCGAGCTTGAAGCCGCCTTCATAGGAATACCCCTTGGTCAGCTTGAACCGCGTATTGGCAAGCGGCATCAGCAGGATCGAGGATACCGGGCTGACCGCAGTGGTGTACTGGCCGTAGATGGTGAGTGCGGGCGTCAGCGCATAACTGGTGCCCACGCGCCAGGAGAAAGGATCGAACTTCGGATTGGCCCGCGTGACAGGGTTCGGCGTGACGAGGTAGTCGGTGGAGGCACGGTCCAAATCCATGTGATCGTAGCGGATGCCTCCTACCAGCAACCACTGCGGCGTGAGGTTCAGCGCATCCTCGGCAAAGACCGAGGTGGTGCGCAGCCGTGAATCGAAGTTGACGTTGGATGCGCGGTACTGCGTCCCATCGGTGGGGAACATGCCCACCGCCGGATCGAAGGGATCCACCCGCGCAACCAGGGTGCTCGTGCTCGTCTCGCGCAGGCTGGCAAGGTCGGTGTGGTTGTATTCCGCCCCGATCGTGAAGCGATTGCGCAGGCCCGCGATCGTGCCGTCATTGCCCAGCGCCGTGCGGACGTTCCAGAACTGGTGATCGTGGTAGAAACGGGTCAGGCCGCGCTGGATACTGCCGTTGGGAAAGCCTGCACTGGGCGCGACGAACGTGCGCGTACCGTTGTTCACGAAAGCGCGGTTTGCCGTATACCACAGCAGGTCCGTGCCCAGCGACCATCCTGCGCCAAGCGCCAGGTCGATGCGCGAGCGGATGGTGGTGTCATCGGCACCCGAGTATCCGCCACGAGGGGTGTAGTTTCGGTGCCGGGTCGCCTTGTCGACAACCATGCCATTTGCGGTCGACACCGCCTTTCCAGGATCGCGGGCATAAGCCAGCGGGATCAGCACCGCGCCTTGATAGGCACTGTCGGCGCGGTCGTTGTAATGGTCTACCGCCAGCAGGATCGAAAGATCGTCAGACGGACGGAATAGCAGGCTGGCTGTGAGGCCGCTGGACCGGGTCCGGTTGTCATCGACGTCGTACAGACTGTCGGAGTGGAGATAGCTGGCGTCGGCCCGCAGCGCCAGCGTGTCCGAGACCTGGACATTGACGCCGCCCGCAGCCGAGAGCGTGTCAAAGCTGCCGTAGCTCAGCAGGGCATCCATATGATTGCCGTCGAAGGTGGGTTTGCGCGTCACCTTGTTGATGACCCCGCCCAGCGCGCCTTCGCCGAACAGCACCGAAGCCGGCCCCTTGATGACCTCGATGCGGTCGAAGTGCCAGGTGTTCGTGTCGCGCTGGACGACGGTGGACGAGGAAATGCGCACTCCGTCCTGCAGGATGGAGACGACGTTGCCGGCAAAGCCGCGCATGCTGACGACGGCGGGATTGCCCGGCACGTTCCCGGCGATGGCGCCGGGAACGTCGGCAAAGGCTTCCCGCGCGGTGCGCAGACCGCGGAACTGGAGGTCGGCCTGGGTCAGGGTCTCGACGCTGGCGGGGGTCTCCATGATCGTGAGGTCGAGCCGGCTGCCCGCGTCGCTGCGCTGTTCGAGCTTGAGCTGGTCGCGCTGAGCCGTGACCGTGATGGCGCCGCCGTCGGGCGCTTCATCCGCAAGCGCTGGCGCGGCGGTGAGGCAGGCGGCGATGGAAATGGCGACTGGAGAAGTTTTCAAGATTTGCTCCCTGAAGAATGCATCGCGGAGCGCGCGGTGGTGCGTCGGCGCCAGTGAAGAAGGCCCGTGACGAACAGGCATGCGGGGATGAAGCCGAGAAGGACGGTAAGAATACGGGTCGCAAGACCGCCGACAGACCCATCATGCAGCACACGGACCCAGGCGATGAGCCTGGTCGAGGCATTGCCCCGGCGGACGTCGTGGACAGCCAGGACATGGCCGGTATGCTGGTCGACGAAGACGAAGCTGCCGGGGAACCGGCGATGCGGATCACCCGGAACCTGCACCCGTACCCGGATCGGCTCGCGTCCGGGCTGCGGGACATCCACGAAGACCAGCCGGGCGTCCGGCAGGGCACGATGGGCTTCCGACAGGGCTTGCGAGATGGAAATCTGCCCACCGGATTCCGTTGCCGATTTCGGCGTCGGGACTTTGTCCGGAGGGGCGATCGTTGCGGAAAGGATCGTCGTTCGGATTTCGGGCAGCGCCAGAAGAGCCCCTGTCGCGGCAAGGATGGCAAGGAGCCCGAAGCTCCACAGGCCGCCCAGCTTGTGAAGATCGCGTAAGCGGCGCTGGGGACTCGCTTCCCGTTTGAAGGCGAGCGCTTTGCGCCAGCTGCCGCGCGGCCACCAGACGGCGATGCCCGTCAGCAGGAGGCCCAGGACCGCGTATCCCGACCAGCCCACGACCTGCCGGCCCGGTTCGCCGGCAAGCAGGTCCATGTGCAGGTCGTAGAGCCAGGTCATCAGATACCCGCCCCACGGTTCCGCCCGGATTACGCGCGAGCCATCAGCGGAGAACCATACCATCTGGCGCTCGGCATGGTGGTCGCCATGGCTGGACGCCGGATAGAGGCGGGCGGGGATAGCTCCGCCTTCGTCCGTCGCCTCGAACGACCACTTGCCCGGTGTATGCTTCCATCGCGCGCGGCCGGTCGTAAGGGCGCGGTCCCACACAGGTGATGACCATGCGGGCGGACTTCCGGTTCCGGCACGCTCGATCCCGGGATGAAGCGCCTTGTCGATCTCCACGTAGAAGACCAGCGCCGAGCCGGAAAGACCGAGCACGGCGAATACCAGCCCAAGGCTGAGGCCAAGCCACAGATGGATCTGGCGGATGAAGGGGCGTGCTTTCAGCGACACGGCGCACCTCCCGCCGATGCGGGGCGACGGCCGCGCACGACAAGCAGGTTTGCGCGCCTGAAGGCACATAACGCGAAGACGGACATGTAAAGGAAGCTCCGGCAAGGCCGCAGCAGGCAGCGCATAGACGCTGCCGGCCGTTCCGACAAAACGATCTAGTTTGTCAGATCAGCGCCGGGGGGCCGCGCAGGGGCGGACGAATGTGGGCGAAGCGTGTCGCAGGCGCATGGCGGGTCGGCGCGAAGCCGAGCAGCATGATGAAAGCCAGCGCGAGCGCCAGCAGGATCGGATCGGCTCCGCCCAGCGCAACCATCGACAAGGCGCCATAAGGACATTCGCCTTTGGCAGGCTTGCCCGGACCGTCGTGCCCGGCGGATTTGACCGGCACCGAGATGGTAAGGTCGGAACCTTCGCCGGTTGCGTCATGGCAGACCTGAAGCGTGATGGTGCGCGTATCATGCACCATCATATACCCGCTCGGCACGACGATCTTCAGGCACAGCGCCAGCGCGATCAGCCCGAAGGCCAAGGCGCTATGCCGCCTGAAGAAGGTGCGAAGCGTGTGCATCAGGGCTGCAGTAGCGGTGGGGCGCCCGCCTGTCACGTGGGC
The DNA here is from genome assembly GCF_050433305.1 of Novosphingobium gossypii. Taxonomy (NCBI): domain Bacteria; kingdom Pseudomonadati; phylum Pseudomonadota; class Alphaproteobacteria; order Sphingomonadales; family Sphingomonadaceae; genus Novosphingobium; species Novosphingobium gossypii. Next base: position 136,526 of record NZ_JBNPXM010000009.1, read on the forward strand.
AAGTTGCCCCGGATGAGAAAGTCGCATGCGCGCGAGTGGGGGCGGCAGCGGCGCTGCGCTTTTACACCGCCGTTCTACGCGAGCCTTTCTCTCCTACCTTGTGCAACCCTCGGCTGCTGGGTGCGTGAGGCCCCTTCCATGCCGTGATTCGTGGTATATGTCCGCGGGTTGTGGAGCAGCGATCGCCCGCAGCGCGGCGACATCATGTTACCTGGCAGGCTGGAACTCGTCGGATTATTCCCTAGGTAAGAGGCCGGTACGAAAAGAGTGAAGGAGACGAGGGCTTGGACAGTGTGCCGATCCTTGAGGATGAGCCGGGGCGGCTCGCAGCCCTGAAACGCCTGGACATTCTCGACACCGAGGCGGAAGAGCCGTTTGAGCACATTGTTTCGCTTGTGCGCTCGGTTCTCAACGTACCCATCGCGGCTGTCTCGCTCATCGATGCCGATCGGCAATGGTTCAAGGCGAGGGCCGGTCTCGATGCCTCTGAAACGCCGCGAAGCGTGTCGTTCTGCTCGCATGCGATCAGGGATACGCAGCCGTTCCTGGTTGAGAACGCGCTTGATGACACGCGGTTTGCCAACAATGCACTGGTGACGGGCGATCCCAACATCCGCAGCTATGCCGGCATTCCGCTCAGAACGCCCGAGGGGTACAACGTAGGGGCCTTGTGCGCCATCGATCGTCAGCCACGGCAGTTCACGGACAGTGAAGTGGCCATGCTGAAAAACCTGGCGAAGATCGTGGAAAAGGAAATGGAACTGCGCCGTATCGCCGAGCGCGATGTCCTGACAGGCGCCCTGACACGCAGGGCATTTGCCGAGCGGGCGCTGGCAGAGATCGATCGGTTCCACAGGTATGCCCGGAAATGCACGCTCGTTCTCGCGGACCTCGATCACTTCAAGTCCGTGAATGACACTTACGGCCACATCGCCGGCGATTGCGTCCTGCGCGAAGTTGCCCGCCTCGTGACCGACATGAAGCGGGACGGTGACATTCTCGGTCGGCTCGGCGGGGAGGAATTTGCCGTGCTGTTGCCTGAAACCTCTGCGGCGTCGGCCTGCGCGGCGGTCGAGCGGTTTCGCAGGAAGCTTGAAGAGCACTCAATCGCACTTCCCGGAGGTGAGGTTCTGAAAGTGACAGCCAGCTTCGGCATCGCCGAAGTCAAATCGGTTTTCTCGTCAGTTGACGACTGGCTGGAAGCAGCGGACAAGCCGCTCTACGCCGCCAAACGGCTGGGGCGTAATCGCGCGGAGACGGCAGATTGAGTGATCGGGAAGGAAGGTCCGACGGTATGCAGCCGTTAGAAGCGGAACCTGAAACCTTCCGGCTTGCGGTTTCCGTGCGTAAGAGCCCGGGATCTCCCGAGCGCATCCCAAGCCATCATGGATGGCGCGCCTTACAAGACCTCGAAGCGGTAATCTGGTTTGCCTAAAGGCGTGGGGCGAGTTCTGCAGCTTTGTACCGCGAGGAGCCGACCAGTCCGACCTTCGCCGGCATCGACGTAGGAACGAAGTCATTTAGCGTGCGCTAGCGCTACAGGTTGCGGCTTGTATTGGTCGACGCGAAGGCGGCGACTGAGCCATCCAAGCTGCTTGGGGCAAGGTCGCTGTGCCCAGAGCCCGACATCCAGGTTTTGGCTGCGCCTGGTTTGCGATCATGACAGCTACGTCTGGTCCAGGTGCCGCCAACCAGACATTTCGAATGCTGAGCGCCGTGTTTAGCAAGGCAGAAGAGTGGGGCGTGCTTGGCGGTGGGTCGAACCCTTGCGTGCTGGGGAAGCGCGATCGTCCGCGGAAACACCAATGCATGCTGTCAGCATGTGAACTATCCCGCTTCGAGAGGCCCTGGATGGACGACCGTCTACTCGCCGTATTGCGGTTGGACGGTTATTTTGACGCGCGCGCAGGGAGGCCGGGCTGGAGCACGTTCGGATTCATGATCTGCGCCCTTTGCCAGTCATGCTGCCCCCACATCCCAAACGCTGCCGACAATCGGCAAGCTGCTCGGCCATTCGAGTCTCGCGATGACTGTACGGTATGCACCCCTCGACGATGGGTCGGTCCAGAACGCGAATGAAGCAATCGGCGCAGCGCTAAGGGGGCTAATCGAATTTCGGGCGTCAGCCAGTGAAGGCAAACACCGGACAAAGCCTGGCGCTGCAAGGAGGAACATCGCCTGAGCCGCTGCTATATGGCCTGAATTCGCAGATTTGCCCGGAGTTGAAGGGCTGGGGCCCGCTTGCTATCAGGCTGTCCCGCCGTCAGGATACAGTCAATGCGTAGCGATCTTGATCATCTCCCGGCCAGCAAGCAACGCGAACTGGAGCGCGTTGTCCAGGTTCTCTTTGAGGAATTTTCAGCGGCGCATGCCAACGCAACGTCCCGGCGAAGCAGGGGCAAGATGCTGAAGGTTATTCTGTACGGCAGCCACGCGCGGGGCGGATGGGTGGATGAACCACATACCGCCAAAGGTTACGTGTCGGATTTTGACCTGCTTGTCATCGTGAACCAGCAGGACCTCGCTGACCGGGCAGCTTATTGGACGTCGGCGGATCAGCGCCTCATTGAGGAGAAGCTGGTTGGAAACCTGAGAACGCCAACGAATTTCATTGTCCATTCCTGGCAGCAGGTGACCGACGGGCTTGCGCATGGTCGGTTCTTCTTCATGGACATCGCAAGGGACGGGATCGTTCTGTTCGAAGCTGATGACAGGCCTTTTCCGGAGCCTAAGCCAAAAACGCCTGAGCAGGCGCTGGCGCTGGCGCAGGAATATTTTGACGAATGGTTTCCGTCGGCCATGAAGCGGTTCGAAAGTGCTCATTTTCTGATGGAGAAAGAGTACACAAAACAAGCGGCATTCGATCTTCATCAGACCGCAGAAAGCCTCTATCATTGTCTACTCTTGGTCTGCACCTTCTACACCCCTCATAATCACAATCTGGCTTTCTTGCGCACGCAGGCTGAAGGCTTGGACATGCGCCTTGTTGATGCTTGGCCGCGCAATACCCGTCGCGACCGGGCCCTTTTTGAAAAGCTGAAAGACGCTTACGTCAAGGCGCGCTACTCCAAGCATTATCGGATCTCGAGCGAGGATTTATCATGGCTATCTTCTCGTGTGGAGCAGCTTGGGCGGATCGTGCAAGTGGTCTGCCAGGAGCAGCTTTCGAGCCTTCGACTCCGATCTTAATCTTTAGACTAGGCGTAGAAAGTTCGGTGTTCCGTCGCGGAAATGCCTTGAATTGGGACTTGCTGGAATGTCGGCTTCGGTGCCGCGCATTCAAATAAGCTGACCGTCAGGAACGCCTTCTATCGATGCTTCCGAGTGGAGGCTTGGAGCATTCGCGGTGGACTCCTGACTTGGGGTTTGCAAACCGCAAGTCGCGCGTCCTACTTCACGAACCATCGGAAGCGGCTGTGACTGGGCGTGGTAATAACATCGCAGGTCCATCCTAGGCTTTCCATCATCTGCCAATGATACATAGGCGGTATTCGCTATCCCTCGCTGGTGAAGCGATTGCCGTATGATAGCACGCAACATAAGTGACTTGCGCTTTGCGGATGGGGGAGGGTAGACAACGGTTGTCTCGGCATAATCGCTACTGGCCATGCTTTGACGGCGTGGCGGATTCAGCGGAAGTCGGCTTTTGGGATTGGTCCGTTAGTGCCCGCAGTTGAAGGTTCTGCTCCACGTGAACGTGTACGTCGCCGCAACGCATCGACGGTTACGATTTTAGATGTTGCTGAACATGCGGGTGTGTCTCCGATGACAGTTTCCAGGGTAATCAACGAACACCCGCGCGTTCGGGAGACGACGAAAAATGTCGTTAATGAAGCAATCGCGGCGCTCAACTACTCCCCAAATCCGGCTGCGCGAAACCTTGCCGGGGTAGAGGAAATCAAGATCGGGATCCTTTACCGTATTCCCAGCGCGGCCTACCTGAGTGAGTTTTTGATTGGAGGGATCGAGGAAGCGGGCCAGCACTCCGTTCGCCTCATCATCCAGAAGAAAGAGGACGATGAGGGCGATCTTGACGCTCTTCGAAGATTGTTGAAGGGCGGGGTAGGTGGAGTGATCCTTCCACCTCCTATTTGTGATAACATTGAGGTGCTGGATTTTCTGCGCCACAATGGTATCCCTACTGTTCTTGCGGCAGCGGATAATCCTTCTTACGATTTTATGGCCCTGCGGGTCGACGATTACTCCGCTGCCCGGCGCATGACCGAGCATCTGCTTGAACAGGGCCATCTCAAAATAGCCTTCATAACCGGCAACCAAAGTCAGCATTCCAGTTCGCGTCGATTGTCAGGCTACCGCGATGCTTTAATGAGCAAAGGAATTGCGTTCGACGAATCCTTGGTTGCGGAAGGATTGTTTACATACAAATCTGGGATTGCTGCTGCCAATAAGTTGCTGAGCAACGCAACTTTGCCGACCGCCATATTTGCCAGCAACGATGATATGGCGGCCGCCTCGATCGCGGTTGCTTATCAAAAAGGGCTGAGTGTTCCGAGCGATCTGTCAGTGGTCGGCTTCGATGATACGATCCTTGCGACTGCAATTTCGCCCGAATTGACGACCATTCATCAGCCGATCGCAGCGATGTCGCGGCGGGCAATCCGACTTCTTCTGGATGCGATGCGGGGTCGCCGCGACAGCGCAAGCATTACGCCGCGTCATGAGATGTTGCCGTACACTTTCATTCAGCGCGAATCCGACGCTGCGGCGCCCGGCGGTAACTCCTAAAAGGCGCAAGTTCGGATCACTCCCCCTCGACTGACACACCAAATTGCCTTGACACCGGTTACCCAAAGTTATTAGCGCTATCACAAGGGCGGTAAACGCTGGATTCGGGAGTGGATCGCTTGCGCACGACTATTGCCATCTCGCATCTTGTCAGCCTCTTTTTAGCAGGGCTATTTTTCTTGCTCTGCGATGGGGCCATCGCCAGTACGCGTCGTTGGGATACGATGCTTATCGTCACTCATACCACCGGTTTTCGGCATGCTTCGATCGAGGCAGGCGCTGCTGCTCTTGCGAAGATGGCTGCAGAGGAGGGGATGAACGTCGAGTTCACAGCCGATCCTGCCCGCTTCGATATGCCACTCGACCAAGTGAAGGTGATCGCGCTGGTCAGCACGACCACCAGGCGCAACAAGCCTGAGACTGAATGGCTGACAGGCGCACGGCGCGAAGCGTTGAAGGCGTTCGTACATAGGGGCGGCGGTGTTCTGGCTGTACATGGGGCCGCCGATGCCCACTATGGCTGGGACTGGTACGGCAAGATGATCGGCGCCCGTTTTGCCAGACATCCAAAGGGTACGCCCACCGGAACATTGCGCCGCGCCTCCGTTCGTCACCCAAGCCTGAAGCATTTACCGCGCGAATTTTCGCACGTCGATGAATGGTACTGGTTTTCTGATTTCGATCCAAAACTGCGTCCTTTGTTATGGTTGATGCCCGCATCCATCGGCGCGGCGCAAACCGCGCCGCAACCGGTATCCTGGGCGCACATCTTTGAAGGCGGGCGTGTTTTTTATACTGCGTTGGGTCACACGCAGGATGCCTGGGCCGATCCGAAGGTGCTTCAGCACGTTAAGGGTGGCCTTCGCTGGGCGGCGGGGCGCGGGACCAGCCGGTAATCGTCGGGCCAGAATGCTTCTAGGAGGTTTTGCAGAACGATGGTTGCCCTGCTGAACCGCCGTACTTTTGTGGTGGCTGCCATGAGTCAGCTTGCACTTCCGGCTGCAGCCAATACCCTCGCATACGATGCAGTCGTTGGGTCTGGACCTGTGCGCGGACGCATGTTCGCAACGCTACAGGAAGCCATAGATGCCGCTCCGGGTGACAAGCCCTGGCGGGTATGGCTGGGAGAGGGGAGGTTTCGCGGGCAATTCCGTATCGAGCGACCGAACGTCGAAATCCATGGGCGGGGTTCTGGGCGAACGGTATTGTTCTTCGATGCGGCGGCTGGTCACATAGCGCCGGACGGCAAACCCTACGGCACTTTCAGAACGTGGTGCTTGAGCGTTACGGCACCCGATGTGACCCTGCGTGGGCTGACCATCGCCAACAGCTTCGACGCTCCGGCGGAAATGCGTCGACCGGGGGGGATGCGCTCCGACGAAGGCGGCAGTCAGCAGGCGCTTGCTCTTTCGCTGGGCCTCGGGGCTGATCGCACGCTGGTGCACGATTGCGAAATAACCGGGCATCAGGACACGCTTTACTGCGCCGATGGCCGTGCGTTGTTTTACGCCTGCCTAATCACGGGAAGTTATGATTTCATTTTTGGCGGCGCTGCGGCCCGGTTTGAGCATTGCGAAATCCGGTCTTTGCCGCGGTTCGACCCGATCGAAGGCTACATAACCGCGCCCAACACGCTGGCCAGCCAGCCCATAGGTCTGGTCTTCGATGCCTGCGCACTGACGGCCGAAGGCGGAGTGCCGCACGGCAGCGTGTTCCTGGGACGCCCGTGGGGAACCACGACCATGCGCGGCGGCGTGCGAGTGCAGACAGTGGGAATGACCACGTACCTGCGTTGTGCGATGGGGGAGCATATCGCTCCGGCTGGCTGGACCAATATGTGGTACACTGGCGACAATGGAGAGCGTCGCTTCTTCGAGCCGGAAAATGCACGTTTCTCCGAATTTGCCAGTGTCGGCCCCGGGGCCCCGCCGCCGTCGGGAAACAGATTCTCCGCACCCATCGGTCGCAGAGGGAGTATCCTCAACGCTGCGCAAGCATCCGAGTTCTCTCGCCAACGTACGTTCGGCGATTGGCAACCGTCAATATACTGAGGTTGCAAAGGTCACGCATGGCAATGCCTTAGTACAAAACGTTCACTGTACGAACATAAGCGCTTAACCTGACGGAGCAGAAGAGCGAGCGCTTCGCTTATGCCGACGATCCGATGTCCACGACCTGCATGGCGACGGGTCGCCAGATCTTCGTCGGCGCGCACCTGACTTTCTGAACATCGGCCAAGGAAGGGATAACGATGACCAAATTCTGTAAATCGGCCTGGGTCGCGCTGGCCGCTCTGTGCTCGCCAGCGCTTACCGCACAGGCGCAGCAGGCCAAGCCGCCAGTGCCGCGTGAATTTCCAAAGGCGATCGAGCCGTCGAAGATCGTCCTCGTCGGAGATTCGACGACGGCGGTGATCGGTGGTTGGGGGCCGAGCTTTTGCGCCTATCATGTTACGTCGTTCGTAGCATGCGTGGATCTAGCGCGCGGCGGGCGCAGTTCGCGAACGTACATGCAGGAGAAGTCCTGGGATCTGGCGCTGAAGGAAGCACAAGTGCCGGGCTATCGCAATGTCTGGGTGCTGATCCAGTTCGGTCATAACGACCAGCCCGGCAATTCGCGCTCGACCGAACTGGCGCAGGAGTTTCCGGGCTATATTCGCCGTTATGTCGATGATGCCAAAGCGGCGGGGGCAACGCCGATCCTGGTAACGCCGCTGGTGCGCCGCACGTTCAAGGACGGCAAGCTGGTCAACGATCTGGCGCCCTGGGCCGAAGCCGTCCGTCAGGTGGCGAAAGAAACCGGTGCGTTGCTCATCGATCTCAATGCGCTGAGTGCGCAGGCGGCGATTGCCTTGGGGCAGCAGCAGTCCGAAAGCTTCGCACAACTCCCGCGCAGCACCTCCCCGGCGAAGGGAGCACCGGCGCGTGCCGCAACCGAAGTGAACGTGCAGCCCACCGCCAGCGTGCGCCTGTCCTACGACGACACGCATCTTGGAGAGGAAGGCGCCGATTACATCGCCGCCATGATGGCGCAGGCGTTGGCGGATACCGTGGCGCCGATGCGGTCGTTGCTAGTCGTCGAACGCCGTCCCGACCGGCGGCCGGCTGCTCTGAATTATCGCGCGCAATAAGGTCAGAAGCGAGCCGTACCCTGACCTCAGATACCGGGGCACGGCGATCAACGTGCCCCGGAAGCAATGCAATCGATCAGACAGTCGCGGTTGATTACAGCAATCGTCTTGGCGCCTGGCTATCCGCGTCTCGGCCTCTACGCCGCGTAGCATTTCGCCACGCCTTTCTTGTCCGTTGCATGGACAAGTTGGTCTAGTAGACGTCTCGCTGCCCACGCTGGCGAAATGCCCGTCGACCAAGATGGGATACGTTGCAATGCAAGCCGGCCTCTACATAGGATACCGCCCTCGATATACCCGAAGAAGAGGTGCGGGAGCGTGGGGCTGTCTAGGCGTTTATCACGCGCGGGCAGTCGCGAATGGAAGGGCAGATTGCACGTCAGTCCCGCGCCGTGCGAGCGAACATTGCAACGATCGCAAAGCAGAGGAGCGGTAGCGCAAGAGCGGTTTGCAGGTCCATACTCTCGCTGAGAAGCCCCATCAGCGGCGGGAAGATTGCGCCGCCGATGATCGCCATGATGATCAGCGAGGAGCCCAGCGCAGTTCCGTCGCCGAGGTTGCGGATGCCGAGGGCAAAGATCGTCGGGAACATGATCGACATGAAGAAACTGGTCAGCCCCAGCGCAGCGACAGCGGCGCTGCCCGGCAGCATAATGGCCAGCGCCAACAGCAGCACGTTAGTTACGCCGAACAGAAGCAGCAGGCGCGTGGGACGGATACGGTGCATCAGCGCGGCGCCTGCGAAGCGCCCGATCATGAACAGCAGCAGGCTGGCCGACAGCAGATAGGCCGCCGTCCGCTCCGGTGTTGCGGGAACAAGGTGCTTCACGAAGTCTACGAAGTAGCTCCAGATGCACACTTGCGCGCCAACATAGAAGAATTGCGCAATAACCGCGCCTACCAGTTGCCGGTCTCGCAGGACGGCAGCGACAGCCCCCGCCCCCTCATGTTCGCTTTCGCGGATAACCGGCAAACGCACTCGTGCGATGGCTACCGCCAGGATGACGACGAATACCGCAAGCGCTAGGTATGGCCCTTGTACCATTGCGGCTTCGGACGCCCGGTAGGCTTGCAACTGGTCCGTGGACATAGCCGCAATATCCTGCGCGCTGTGTTCGATGCCGGAGAAGATGAACAGGCCGCCGATCGTCGGCGCGACGACGGCGCCCAGTCCGTTGAACGCCTGCGCCAGCGTCAGTCGCTGCGACGCGCGCGAGGAATCTCCGAAGCGCGCGATGAAGGGGTTGGCTGCTGTTTCGAGGAACGCCGCGCCCGATGCCAGTACGAACAGAGCCAGCAGAAAGGCCCAGTAACGATGTATCTCCGCCGCGGGATAGAATAGGAGCGCTCCCACCGCATAGAACGCAAGGCCCAGCAGCAAGCCAGCGCGATAGCCGAAGCGGCGCATAAGCATTCCCGCCGGAATCGCCCAGAGGAAATAAGCGAGATAGAACACGAACTGGATAAAGCCCGCTTCACCGCGAGAAAGGGCCAACGCCTTCTGGAATTGGCGGATCAGGATGTCGTTGAGGTTGTTCGCCAGAGCCCAGGTGAAGAACATCGCAGTGACCAGCACGAACCCGGCGCGAAACCCGGGCGTCACGAAGCGCCCGGATGGACTGCCCGCAGTGGGGTCGCCTTCATCGTCTCTAGGCAGGTCCTTCACGGCAACCGGCGGCATGCTGATACCCATTCGTATCCTCTCCATGTCTTTCGCGCATCCTGTAGCCGTGCGCGGTTGAAGACAACCGGTGCGAGATTATTCCTTGCACCTGAAATCCTATAGCGCTAACTTTCACATATAGAAGATACTGTCAAATACGACAGTGAGGCGGGAGCCGGGGAAAATGGAAGGTCGAATTGACGCGCACCAGCATTTCTGGCGCTATGATTCAGCCCAATTCGAATGGATCGCGCCAGAAAGCGTGTTGGCGCGGGACTATGCACCGGAACATTTGCGCACCGAACTGGAGCCTGCGGGAATTTCCTGCAGCATAGTCGTCCAAGCGCGGCAGAGTGATGACGAAACCCGCTGGCTGCTGGACGTCGCTTCCCGTACACCATGGATCGCAGGTGTGATAGGCTGGGCTGATCTTCGCGCCGAGGATGTTGCCGCCCATCTCGATGCATTGGCGCAAGAAAAGGCGCTAGTCGGCCTGCGGCATGTGGTGCAAGACGAACCCGACCCTCGTTTCCTGCTCGACCCCGCATTTCAGCATGGGGTGAGAGCGGCGCTGAAAAGGGGGCTGGCTTACGATCTGCTCGTCCGTGCGCCGCAACTGGAGTATGTACCCGCCTTTCTCGATGCCATCGGTGCGGCAGATGCAGGCATGGGGGCAGTCGTCATCGATCACGGTGCCAAACCTGCGATCATCAATGGCGAATGGCAACCCTGGGCCGATCGTATTGCCGCCATCGCGCGGGACTATCCGGTGTGGTGCAAGCTCTCCGGTCTTGTCACCGAAGCGGACCTTGCAGCATGGGACGAGGACAATGTGCTGCGCTACATGGCGCATCTTCTCGAATGCTTCGGGTCGGATCGGCTGATTTACGGTTCCGATTGGCCAGTGTGCCTGCTCGCTGCGCCTTATGCGCGGGTGAAGGCGCTGGCCGACCGCTTGCTTGAGCAACTCGACGCGCCATCGCGCGAAGCCATCATGGGCGGCAATGCACAGCGCGCCTACGCGCGGATCGCCGCGCCGATACTGAACAAGATTGAGGGAGAAATAGTCCAGTGAACTCCAATCACCTTGAACTGTCGCGCCGCGAACTCGTGGCGGGAACGTCCACGGTCGCAGCATTGTCCTTGCTGGGCGCGCCGGGGGTAGAGGCGGCGACGCCTGCCGCACCGTCCGGCGACAACATGCTGTGGTATCGCCAGCCGGCGAAAGAATGGACCGAGGCGCTGCCGGTCGGCAACGGGCGTATCGGCGCGATGATCTTCGGCGGCGTGGCCGAGGAGCGGCTGCAACTGAACGAGGATACCTTGTGGGGCGGCGGGCCCTATCATCCCGCCAACCCGAAGGCGAAGGCAGCGCTGCCCCAAGTGCAGAAGCTGATCTTCGATGGCCGCTATGACGAGGCTCAGGCGGTTGCCAAGGAAAAGCTGATGGCAGTGCCAGTGCGGCAAATGTCGTATCAGGTGCTGGGCAACCTGATGCTGACATTCCCCGGCCTGAGCGAACCGGCAGCAGGCACTTATCGCCGCGAACTGGACATCGACGCGGCGCGCCACACAACGCGCTTTACCGTGGACGGCGTGACGTACGAGCGCACTGTCGTCGCCTCTCCGGCGGATCAGGTCATCGCGGTACACCTAAAGGCGTCGAAGCCCGGTAAGCTGGCGTTCGACACCCGGATGAGCGTGCCGCAGACGCAGCACACCGTCCGCGTTCTGCCCGGCGACGTCTTGCTGCTCGAAGGCACGAACAATACCCAGCACGGCATCGCCGGCGCGTTGAAGTTTCAAGGTCGCGTCAAAGTGATTGCCACCGGCGGCAAAGTCTCAGCTGCAACCGACAGCCTTTCGGTGCGCGGCGCGACCGAAGCGACGATCCTGATCGCGATGGCCACCAGCTATCGCAATTACGCCGACGTCAGCGGCGATCCCGAAGCCATCACCAGCGGCCAGATTGCCGCTGCGTCCCGCAAGACGTTCCGCGCCATTGCCGACAAGGCCGCCGAGGATCACCGCGCGATCTATCGCCGCGTAAGCATAGACCTTGGCCGCAGTGCCGAGGCGGACAAGCCGACAGACGAACGCATTCGCCAGTCCGAAAGCGCGAACGATCCCGCTCTGGCGGCGCTCTATTTTCGCTATGGGCGTTATCTGCTGATCACCTCTTCGCGACCCGGATCGCAGCCCGCAAACCTGCAGGGCATCTGGAATGACAGCGTGAATCCGCCCTGGGGATCGAAGTACACGATCAACATCAATACCCAGATGAACTACTGGCCCGCCGAGCCGACGGCCATGCCGGAAATGGTGGAGCCGCTGATCGCAATGATCCGCGACATCGCGCAGACCGGCGCCCGAATGGCGCGCGACATGTACGGCGCGCGGGGCTGGGTCTGCCATCACAACACCGATCTCTGGCGCGCCACCGGCCCGATTGACGGGCCGCAGTTCGGCCTCTGGCCAATGGGCGGCGCGTGGCTGTGCCTGCACTTGTGGGACCGCTACGATTATGGCCGCGATGCGCAGTTCCTTGCCAGCACGTACCCCATCCTGAAGGGCGCCTGCGAATTTTTCCTGGATACGCTGGTGAAGGACCCGAAGACCGGCTGGATGGTCACCAACCCCTCGCTCTCGCCCGAGAACAACCATGGGCATGGCGAGGGATCGCTATGCGCCGGCCCGACGATGGACATGCAGATATTGCGGGCGCTGTTCACCGTCACCGCGCAGGCCGCCGCCGTGCTGAAGACCGATGCGCCTTTCGTGGCGGAAATAGAGGCGATGCGCGCGAAACTGATCCCCAACCGGGTTGGGGCGCAAGGCCAGTTGATGGAGTGGAAGGACGATTGGGACGCAGGCGCGAAGGACCTCCATCACCGCCATGTCTCGCACTTGTTCGGCCTGTTCCCCGACGCGCAGATCAGCCCCGATACGACGCCGGAGCTTGCTGCAGCGGCGCGCAAGTCGCTGGAGATCCGTGGTGACAAGGCCACCGGCTGGGCCACGGCGTGGCGCATCAACTTGTGGGCGCGGCTACGTGACGGCGACCATGCCCATTCGATCCTGCGCTTCCTGCTGGGGCCGGAGCGCACCTATCCCAACATGTTCGATGCGCACCCGCCGTTCCAGATCGACGGCAACTTCGGCGGTGCGTCCGGCGTCACCGAAATGCTGATGCAGAGCATTGGCACCCAGGTGCACCTGCTGCCGGCTCTGCCGTCTGCCTGGCCGGCCGGTTCTATCCGAGGCCTGCGTGCGCGTGGGGCCTGCATGGTGGACTTGTCGTGGAAGGGTGGCGCGCTGGCGCAGGCGCGCATCGTGTCGGGCACCGGCGGGCGGCATGAAATCCGCTGCGGCGAAGTGCGCCGCACCATCGACTTCACGGCGGGCAAGGCGATCGTGCTGACCGGTCCCGATCTGCGTACCGCATAAAGGAGCTGTGATGAGACTTGTTGGAAAAACTGCGGTGGTCACAGCGGCCGCCGCCGGTATCGGTCGCGCCATCGCCGAGCGCTTTGCCGCCGAGGGCGCACAGGTTCACGCCGTGGACCGCGATGCTGCTGGATTGGCCACGCTGGCGAGCGTATCGCCGCATCTGGCGGACCTCACCGATCCCGATGCCGCCGCAGCCTTGGTTGCAGCAACGGGTGCTTGCGACATTCTGGTGAATTGTGCGGGCATCGTGTTTCCCGGCACTCTGCTGGATTGCACGGACGAGCAGTGGGCGGCCTCTCTCGACCTGAACGTCACCGCGATGTTTCGGCTGATCCGTGGCTATCTGCCCGCGATGGTGGCGCAGAGCGGCGGCTCGATCGTCAACGTGTCCTCCGTAGCGTCCTCGATCATCGGCGTCAGGAACCGGTTCGCTTACGGCGCCAGCAAGGCGGCGGTGATCGGGCTTACAAAATCGGTCGCTGCGGACTTCGTGGGCGAAGGCGTGCGCTGCAACGCAATCTGCCCCGGCACCGTGGACAGCCCTTCGCTCCGCGCCCGGATGGCCGCGCAGGCCGAAGCCAGTGGCGAAAGTCTGGAGAGCACCCGCGCCGCGTTCTCGGCGCGGCAGCCGATGGGGCGTCTTGGCTTGCCGGAAGAAATCGCGGCCCTCGCGCTGCATCTCGCCTCGGACGAAAGTGCCTTCACCACTGGCACAACGGCAGTGATCGACGGAGGCTGGACAGTAGAATGACGCGCATTACCGGACTTCGCACGGCGGACATCCGCTTTCCCACCAGCCAGTCGCTGGACGGATCGGATGCGATGAACCCCGACCCCGACTACTCGGCCGCTTACGTGACCCTCGATACCGACGACGGGCTGGAAGGCCACGGCCTGACGTTCACCATCGGGCGCGGTAACGAGATCTGCGTCGCGGCGATAGAGGCGCTTCGCCCGCTTGTCGTAGGCATTGAACTGGATTGGATGAGGGAAAACCCCGGTCGGTTCTGGCGCCATGTCACCGGCGACAGCCAGTTGCGGTGGATCGGACCCGACAAGGGCGCGATGCACCTTGCGACTGGTGCCGTGGTCAATGCCGTATGGGACTTGTGGGCGAAGGCAGAGGGCAAGCCGGTATGGCAACTGGTGGCCGCGATGACGCCCGAAGAAATCGTGCGCGCGATCGACTTCCGCTACATCACCGACTGCATCACGCCTGAAGAAGCGCTGGATCTGCTGACGGCTCGCGCCGAAGGCAAGGCCGAACGGATCGCGCATCTGCAGGCTTCCGGCTATCCCTGCTACACGACTTCTGCGGGCTGGCTGGGCTATTCCGACGACAAGCTGCGGCGTCTGGCGAGAGAGGCGGTCGACGCGGGATTCCGGCACGTCAAGCTAAAGGTCGGGCGCGATCTGGACGACGATATCCGCCGTTTGCGCATCGCGCGCGAAGCGGTTGGGCCGGACTGCAGGCTGATGATCGACGCCAACCAGATATGGGAAACCGATCAGGCGATCAAATGGGTCAAGGCACTGGCTTTCGCAGAGCCGTGGTTCATCGAGGAACCGACCAGCCCGGACGACGTCGAGGCGCACCGGGCGATCCGCGAGGCCGTCCACCCGATCCGCGTCGCAACCGGAGAGATGTGCCAGAACCGCGTGCTGTTCAAACAGTTCATCATGCGCGGCGCGATAGATGTGGTGCAGATCGACAGTTGTCGCATCGGCGGCGTCAATGAGATCCTGGCGGTGCTGCTCATGGCGGCGAAGTATGGTTTGCCGGTCTGCCCGCATGCGGGCGGTGTCGGTTTGTGCGAATACGTGCAGCACTTGTCGATGATCGATTACCTCTGCTTTTCAGGCACGATGGAGGATCGCGTGATCGAATACGTCGACCACTTGCACGAACATTTCGAGGATCCCTGCGTGATCCGCGATGCCGCTTACATGCCGCCGACGCGGCCCGGTTTTTCGATTACGATGAAGCCGGAATCGATCCTGCACTATCGGGTGGACAAGCGCTGATGGACCTGGAACTGAACGGAAAGGTCGTTGTGGTAACGGGCGGCGGAGCGGGGATCGGCGGCGCGATCTCGCTGGGACTGGCGGCGGAAGGCGCCATCCCGGCGATCTTCGGGCGCAGCCCGCTGAAGGCGGACTTTGAGGGCGAAATCCGCGCGCGCCAGCCTGCAACGATCTTCGTGCAAGTGGACGTGACTGACGATGACGCCTGCCGCGACGCCGTAGCGCATGTCGTGGCAGAAGCGGGTGGCATTCATGGCGTGGTCAACAATGCCGGAACGAACGACGGCGTTGATCTGAGCGCGGGGACGGATGATTTCATGGCGTCGGTCCGGTCTAATCTAGCGCATTATTACGGCATGGTACATCATTGCCTGCCGCATCTGCGCACCAGCAGGGGGGCGGTCGTCAACATCTCTTCCAAGACGGCAGTTACGGGTCAGGGCAATACCAGCGGATATGTTGCGGCCAAGGCGGCGCAGCTGGGACTGACGCGCGAATGGGCGGCTGCCCTGCTGGATGACGGCATCCGTGTAAACGCGGTTTTACCCGCAGAAGTGATGACGCCCCTCTATGCCCGCTGGATCGAAAGTTTTGACGATCCCGAAGCGCGGCTATCCGAGATCACGCGGCGCATTCCGCTGGGACGTCGGATGACCACTGACCGAGAAATCGCGGATACAGTGCTGTTCCTGCTTTCTGCACGTTCAACCCACACAACAGGGCAGTGGATATTTCCGGACGGTGGCTACACGCATCTGGACCGGATGTTGGCCTAACTTTTCCCGTCATCCCTGACGCGATTCCAAAACCCTCGGGCCGGCATGACCTGCTGCCGCCGGATCCGCGGCTCCGCGTCTGCTACAAAGCTACCTAATTTCCATATGCAAAAGCATATTGCATATATGGCAGATTAGCGCATACATGATCAAACAGCCGATACCGTCAATGTACGTGCGTGATTCGGTGACCTAGTGGAGGGATTGCAGTGCGGGACATGGCCAGGATCAGATGTGTGGAGCCGGGCCATCTCGTCCTTGACGCCTGCGAACGGCCTGTTGCTGCACCTGGCGAAGCGCTGGTGCGTATTCGTCGCGTCGGCATCTGCGGCACCGATTATCACATCGTGCGCGGTACGCAGCCTTACCTGTCCTATCCCCGTGTACCGGGCCACGAACTGGCTGGCGAGATCGTCGCGGCGGGTAAAGGCAGCGTGTGGAACGCGGGCGACCGCGTCTGTATCATGCCGTACCATTCCTGCGGCACATGCATCGCCTGCCGCAACGGCAAGCCGAACTGCTGCACCGCGATCAGCGTGCTGGGCGTCCACAAGGACGGCGGCCTTGCCGAATATCTGGCCATCGACGAACGCTACCTGATCGCAGCAGAGGGCCTATCGCTGGACGAGATCGCGATGGTCGAGTTTCTCTCCATCGGTTGCCACGCCGTAAGGCGCGCAGCGTTGCAGGCAGGCGAACGGGCGCTGGTGGTCGGAGCCGGGCCGATCGGCATGGCAGTGGCCTTCTTCGCGGCACGGGCGGGGGCGCAAGTCACCGTACTGGACGGCAACGCCACAAGGGTTGCGCTGTGCGTCGATGCGTTGGGCGTGACGAATGGCGAAGTGCTGGGCAGCGACAGTGCAGAGCGCCTTTCCGCGCTGACCGGCGGGGATTTCTTCGACTGCGTGTTCGATGCCACCGGCAACGCCGCCGCGATCGAGGCGGGTTTCGGCTATGTCGCGCATGGCGGGCGTTACGTGCTGGTGTCCATCGTCACCGCGGATATCCGCTTCAGCGATCCCGAATTCCACAAGCGCGAAATGACCCTGCTGGGCAGCCGCAATGCCACGCATGCGGACTTTGCAGATGTCATCGAAGTCCTGCGCGGCCGCGCATTTCCGCTGGACGCGGTGGTCAGCCACACGCTGCCCTTCGCGGACTTGCCGCAGGCGATCGGACACCTGATGACACCGGACGCAGGCGTCATCAAGGCGCTGGTGGTTTTGTGAAGGAGAGTATCACGTGAAGTTGCTCAGGTTCGGCGAAGCAGGCCAGGAACGCCCCGGCATCCTTGATGACGAGGGCCGCATCCGCGACTTGTCTGCGCACGTCGACGACATCGCCGGTGCAGTCCTTGGCGCAGAGACGCTGGCGAAGCTGCGCGCGATCGATGTGAATGCGCTGCCCCTTGTCGAAAGCGATGTGCGCCTTGGCGCCTGCGTCGGTCGGATCGGCAAGTTCGTGTGCATCGGCCTCAATTACCGCGATCATGCTGCCGAAAGCGGAATGGCGATCCCTGCCGAACCGGTCGTCTTCAACAAGTGGACCAGCGCGGTTTGCGGACCGAACGACGATGTGGTGCAGCCGCGCAGTTCGGACCGGCTCGACTGGGAAGTCGAGCTTGGCGTCGTCATCGGCAAAGCGGGCGCGTCTATCGAGGAAACAAATGCACTCGATCACGTCGCAGGCTATTGCGTGGTCCACGACGTCAGCGAACGCAGCTTTCAGTTCGATCGCGGCGGCACGTGGGACAAGGGCAAGGGCTGCGACACATTCGGCCCGACCGGCCCATGGCTGGTCACGGCAGACGAAGTGCCCGATATCGCCAATGCCCGCATCTGGCTGGAAGTGGACGGTGAGCGCCATCAGGATGGCACAACTGCCGACATGATCTTCACGGTCCCCCAGATCATCGCGCATCTGTCGCAGTTCATGAGCCTGCAGCCAGGAGACGTCATCTCGACCGGGACGCCTGCCGGGGTCGGCCTCGGCCTGAAACCGCCGCGCTATCTGCAGCCGGGCAATGAAATCAGGCTGGGGATCGAGGGCCTTGGTGAACAGCTTCAGCGGGTGGTCGGCCCGCTCTAATTCGAATGAGAAACGCAGGCCCCTGCACAAGATCGGGGCGGCAGAAGCGGAGAGGAAAACAATGACACGATATTTGCATCGTACTGTATCGATGATGGCCCTGCTCGCGGCGGGTATGGGGGCACCCGCATTCGCGCAAAACGCCGCTCAGCCAGACCAAATTTCGACGCCGAATAATGATAGCGCTACCGAGCAAGAGATTATTGTTACCGGCATCCGTCGCAGCCTTGAAGACGCCGCTAATATCAAGCGCGCCGCTCCCAATCTGGTGGAAGCGATTTCGGCAGAAGACATCGGCAAGTTTCCGGACCGAAATCTGGCGGAATCTCTCCAGCGCGTTACCGGCGTGCAGATCACCCGCAACAAGGGCGAGGGCAGCGGCGTCAGTGTCCGCGGCTTGTCCGAAAACTTCACGAGGACGCTATACAACGGGCGCGTCCTGACGTCTCCCAACGGCACACGCGGGTTCTCTTTCACCTCGATGCCGACAGACTTCGTCAGCACGGTGGAAGTCAGCAAGACGCCGACTGCCGACATGATCGATGGCGGTCTTTCTGCAACGGTGAACGTCAAGATCAACCGCCCCGCGGACGTAGGCAAGAACATTGTGACCGTGGTGGCAGAAGGGTTGTACGAGACCAACCCGAAGAAGGTTACCCCCCACGTCTCCGCTTTTATCAATCGCGTGTTTGGCGATGGCAGTTTCGGCGTGAACCTGGGTGTGAACTATGAGAAGCGTAAGGTCATACAGGCAGGCTTCACCGGTTATGGCATCGAGCAGCGCCGCGAGAATGCGACGGGCGGCTACGACTACAATCTCGATGGCACCCGCTCTGCCACGTCGTATGGCTTCGACCATGCGACGACGTTCGT
This sequence comes from Novosphingobium gossypii, assembly GCF_050433305.1. Taxonomy (NCBI): domain Bacteria; kingdom Pseudomonadati; phylum Pseudomonadota; class Alphaproteobacteria; order Sphingomonadales; family Sphingomonadaceae; genus Novosphingobium; species Novosphingobium gossypii. The sequence continues at coordinate 155,277 of NZ_JBNPXM010000009.1, forward strand.
ATCCGATGAAGGCGATTTCGAGCGCAAGGCGATTGTGGGCGGCATTCAGTGGAAGCCGGCCGACAACGTCAACCTCTATGCGGACGGCCTGGCGACCTGGTTCACGGACGGCTTCAACCGTTTCGAGCATCAGTTGCGCTGGACCAACATCGGCGGGCCGACCGGCGCGGTTCGCGGCAGCACCGTGGGCGAAAACAACCTGTTGACGTTCCTGGACGCGGATGGCGTGGATCACCAGTCCAACAACCTGGACTGGGTGACGAAAGACCGCACGCTCAATTTCGCGCTGGGCGGTGATGTCACGTTCGACCGGTTGACCGTGTCAGGCGAAGCGACTTTCGGCAAATCGGTGCGCAACGTGTCGGATCGCAATTCCTTCGCGCCCATTTCTCGCGCATCGGCATCGTACGACCTGGGTGACGATATCGGCGCGGTGCCGCAAATCGATTATACGCGCGGTTACGATCCGCTCGACCCCAGCACGTTCTACTTCCGCAGCTTCTCTGCAATCCGTGGTCAGAAGACGACCGAGACGAACAAAAGCGGACGTCTCGATTTCAAGTACGATTTGGATGACAGCTTCATCCGCTCTATCAAAGTGGGTGGATACTATGGCGAGGATGAAGTTGAGTTCGGCGCCCGCCCGCGGTACTTTGTCAGCCCACAAGTCTTGTCGCAGGTCTACGGCACGCCTTATCTCGCCGGGGTAGAGGGCGGTGCAATATCTGCAGCAAACCTCCTGAAAGTCGTCGATTACTCGCGCTTCATCGGAGAAGGTCTGGGCGTGTTCCTGGTGCCGGACTATTCCAAGCTGTTCGCCGGTGGCAGTCTGGAAGACGTGCTGGCGCAGGGTACACTTACGATTGATCGCACCAACCAGTTCTCGGTAGGCGAGAAGGTTCTTGCCGGATATGCCCGCGCCGATTTCGCCACGGCGGACGACCGCCTGTCAGGCAACATCGGCTTGCGCTACGTGCGGACGCGGGTGACCTCAGACGGCTTCGGGGCGGATATCGAAAACGCGGAGCTGCAAAACGACAGCATTACCCTGATCGTGCCTGACAGCGGCCCGATCTCGTTCCGCAACAGCTATTCGAACTGGCTGCCCAGCCTGAACTTGCGCTTCAACGCTACTGAAAACCTGATCGTGCGCATGGGTCTGGCCCGTGCAATGACCCGGCCCGATCTCAACCGCCTGTCACCGTCGGTGGCGATCAATGCCAACGTGCGCACGATCACCACGCAGAACCCGTTCCTGAAACCATATCTGGCCGATCAAGCGGATCTTTCGCTGGAATATTATTTCGGCAAGACAGGCCTGCTATCGGCAGCGGTGTTCTACAAGGACGTGAAGAACTTCATCGTCGATACCGCGGCGGTGGAAACGCGCACGATCCGCTCCACCCTTACGGGCACCGTCACGTTGGATTTCCGCACGTTCCGTCCGGATAATGGCGAGGGTGGCAAGATCAAGGGGCTGGAACTTAATGCGCAACTACCGCTCGACATGCTGCCATCACCGCTGGACGGTTTCGGCATTACATCGAATCTCACACTGCTGGACGTAAGCGATGTGGCCACGACCGAGGGCGGCCCCAAGGTGCCGATACCCGGCGTGTCCAAGCGCAGCTACAATCTGGGTGCCTACTATGAAAAGGCGGGCTTCGGTATCCGCGCCAATTACTCGTATCGCAGCGCCGCCGTTAACAGCGTGGCGGGCACGTTTGGCGATGGTGACCGGCAAAAGTCTTATGGCCAACTTGATATCTCAGCCAATTATGATGTGACGGAGTTCCTCTCGCTCACCTTCAACGCCAGCAACGTGACGGGCGCCACGCTCAAGCGCGAGACGCTGCAGGGCGTTCTGCTCAGCGAGTATGACTTTGGCCGCCGGTTCACTGCAGGCGCCCGCGTGAAGTTCTGACCGAGCTACTCCCCCTGTCGGCCGCAGCAGATTTCCCCGCTGCGGCCGATCCTTTTATTGCACCGGAACCAGCGCTCACGTATCCCCGGACTCATGGCCAACACCGACGAAAACGATGCCGTAAATTTGGGAGAGAGTGGTGGAGGGGGGAAGCGTCCTTATTCCGCACCTGCGCTGGAAAAAGGCATCGAGATCTTGGAGTTGTTCGCCGCAGAACCGCGCGGCCTGACGATCAGCGAGATTGCGCAGAAACTGGGCCGTTCTATCAGTGAAGTGTTCCGCATTATCATCGTGATGGAGCAGTTAGGCTGGCTGGCCAAGGACCCGACGAATGACCGTTATGCGGTGACGTATCGAGTGCTGGACGTGGCGTTCCGGGCCACCCCTGCACAGACCCTCAGCAATGTGGCCGCGCCAGTAATGCACGAATTGTCGAGCGCGACGAACCAGTCATGCCACCTCGTGGTTGAGACGGGCGCGCGGGGTACGGTGATCCATCGACAGGAAAACATGGGACCGGTTGGCTTTGGCATCCGCCTAGGTACAGTAGTGGACCTGGCGACGAGTTGTTCGGGCCACGTTCTCCTCGCCTTCGCGGTCGGCGACCGACGGGCGCGGGTGCTCGGTGCGATGGGCATTGCCGATGATGCGAAGGCCCGGCTGGAGCGGCGTCTCGATGCCGTGCGGTTGCAGGGATACGAGATGCAGCCCAGCGCGCGCACCGCCGGGGTCACAGACATCAGCTTCCCGATATTCGGTTTTGACGATCATGTATGCGCGGCGCTGACGATCCCGTTCCTCGTCACCATCGACGGCTCGCAAAAGACCTCGCTGGAAGAGACACGAGAAGTTCTGGGCCAAGCGGCACACGATATCGCGCGTGGGCTGGGGTGGTCCGGCGTTGCATCTTCCTGATCTGCGAACAGTAAAGGCACGGCGAGTATCCGAAACATGCCTGCGGTTGGATCGGTCGGGAATGTTGGCCCAAACACCCAGGGCAGATGCCGCCTCGAGAATGGCATAGCTAACGTGCCATTATCACCCGGCAGGGCGGCGCCTGCAGGATATAGTGTCGATCAACGCTTCGGTATCGGAGACACTGTGGACCTGCCCACCATCCAGCCTCAGGCCAACGGGGCGTCCGCAAGCATTGGTAAAAGCAGCGAGATTGCTGGTGAGGCTGACCCAGGGATGTCCCATGCCACGATCTTCGGGTTCCCTTTTTGCCGCTCGCACCATGTTAGTGGACGCGCGTACAAGTGGAACCGATCATCACCAGTTTGCCAGTATAATCAGCTGAATCGCCGCCAGCAGCAGATCCCAAGCCTTGGCCTAGCGCCGGCGGATCAACCGTGGCAGCGAGTCGAAGGTGCATAGGGATGCGGGACTTCAGACCATGTAGCGCCCGAGCGAAGGCGCCACATGACCGTCGATCTCCCGAGGCACAGCGCGAGACTTGTTTGGCAGCGAAGACTTGATGATCGCCCATTCTTGATCTGAAGTTCAAAAGACCACTGGCTACTTCAAGACCGCAAGAAGGTGAGTTCCGTTCAACTAGTCCGCGATTGAGGATAGCGCTAACTTTGTGCTTGTCCAGTTTTGCAAGTTGGGGTACGCCTTGAGTCTTAGTCCAGACAAATACTGGCTTGAGGAGGGGTAGCACATGCGCGAAGGTAAAAGGCGTAGCTGACATTATAACGTGATCGTTCCCGCCGGGCGTGGAAAATCCATCAGCGCACCGCGGGTTTGCAAACTGTTCAATCATCATTTGGCCGGGCTCTGCGTGGCGTAGGTTGCGGTGTGTCGTCCCCCGTGTCACGTGAGCGATTGACACCGGTATCATTACAGAGGCCGAAACTTGAGAGCTTCGGGCAGGGGTCGTTTGCGTTCGCAACGCAGGGCCTTCGAGCCGTGGCCGGCTGTCCGTGGACGGCGCTCCGGCCCCATTACAGGGAGAACATAACAATGTCGAAGTCCGTTACTCCATTTCGTACCCGCCTGGCATGGACGAGTGCGGCGTATGCCATCGCGGCGGCCTGTTCCTCCCCGGCGCTTGCGCAAGATGCCGGCGAGGCTGTGCCGCCCGCCGGCGAGCCGAGTGCGCCCGAGATCATCGTCACCGGCTTTCGCGCCAGCCTTGAAAACGCGATCAACACCAAGCGCAACGCCACGGTCATCGTCGATGCCATCAATGCCGAGGACATCGCCGACTTCCCAGACGCCAACCTCGCGGAATCGCTGCAGCGCCTGACCGGCGTATCGATTGACCGCGACAATGGCGAGGGCCGCACGATCACCGTGCGCGGCCTCGGCGGCGACTTCAACATTACCCGCCTCAACGGGCTGATGGCGCTGTCCACCTCGGGCTCCAATGATTCCGGCACCAGCCCGAACCGCAGCCGCTCATTCGATTACAACACCTTCGCGTCTGAGTTGTTCAACTCGCTCAAGGTGCAGAAGACCGCCTCCGCCGCCACCGACGAAGGCGCGCTTGGCGCCAACATCGACCTGCAGACGGCCCGCCCGTTCGACTTCAAGGAAGACCGCTTCGCAATTTCGTCAGAAGGCAGCTATCAGAAGAACTCCAAGGCCTGGAGCCCGCGCATCGCAGGCCTCGTCTCCAAGAAGTTTCTCGACGATCGCATGGGACTGCTCGTTTCGTTCGCCTATAACAAGACCCGCAACGAGCTGGATTCCTACCAGCGCTCAGCCGGATCGTCGGACTATCTCTACCGCGGCTCGGATTTCGCGGGCAACGAGAACCCGCAGCGTGGCGGCTTTTCGGCGCCGGCTGGCACCAATCTGGGTAGCGGCGTGACCAACCCGGAGGCGATCGCGATCCTCACCGGGTCCGATCCGGCGGCCTATGCCAAGCTCTATCCCGGCGCACCCTTCAACACGCCAGGTCGCTTCGACGACTCCACCGTGCGCATCCCTGCGCTGCCCTCGATCCAGCAGCAGGACGTCAAGAACCATCGGCTGGGCATTACCACCGCCTACCAGTGGCAGATCACCGACCGCACGCGGCTGAACGTGGACGGACTTTATTCGCGCTTCAGGAACAGCAGCACGAAGTATCAGGTCGGCACCGTGGGCCTCAATCGCAACAACACCAATGCCGCGTACAACACCGCCGGCAACAATCTGGCGCCCACCGCCGCGCGCAACCTTTATCCCGGCCTGTGCACCCCGCGCGCCAGTTCCGACATCACCTATGGTCAGGATTGCGGCGAGAGCCTCTATGGCAGCAGCCCGGCGTTCACCACCGCACTGGATGCCAGTGGCAACAGGGTGGCATCGCAGCTGGGCACCAACATCTTCAGCACCAACCCCAACAACCTCGACCCCTACGATTACTACAACAACCCCAACTCGGTCGGCTACATCCCCTCCAGCAACCGGCTGGCCTATCGCGGCGAGTTGATCGGGCGTCCCGGCGTGGATGTGCTGGACGCCAACGTCGACAACGGCACTGCCAATTACCTGAAGCTGCGCAATGTCGACTGGCGCTCTGCCGCAGACCGGATGGACTACACTACTAAGTTCTACCAGTGGTCCGCCAACGTGGATCACGAATTCACCGATACCCTGCGCGCCAACTTCACCTATGGCCAGTCGAAGTCCACGAATGATTCGCAAGGGTTGCTGGTCGAATTCAACCGGATGAACGCGGCCGAGACCTTTACCTACGACGAGCGGGACGGGGGCTCGATGCCCGTCTTCGATGCCGGCTTCGATCTGGCCGACCCGAACAACTGGACCACGGTGAAGGGGTTCTCCGCCATCCGTAACTACAAGCGCACGGTGGAGAACTCGCAGAAATCCGCCAAGGCCGATTTCCGCTGGGACCTCGATCCCGCCTTCGCGATCTCGTTCGGCGGCACCTGGCGCAAGTTCGGGTTCTATACCACGCAGTACGAACGTGCGGTGGATACGTTGAACCCGACGCTGCGCGAGGCTGGCACCAATGCCGCGGCGCTCGGCCACGTGGTGGACTTCGGGCAGGGACTCGAAGTGCCAGCAGGCACCGCCAAGCAGTTCTTCGCGCCCGATATCGAAAAGTTCGCCGATCTATTCGACTTCACCTGCAACTGTATCAACAAGTGGGGCGACTGGCGCATCTGGAACACGCGCAATAACACCGCGACCTTCGGCGTCAACGAAAAGGAATACGCGGCCTACCTGCAGGGTGACTGGGATCTGACGCTGTTCAACCGCCCGTTCCGCGGCAACGTGGGAACGCGCGTAGCGGTGACGGACCTCGTCTCCACCGGGCGCACCACGGCGGGGCGCAGCATTTCGGGCAGCAACAAATATACCGACTGGCTGCCTTCGGTGAACCTGATCTACGAACCGGTGAACGACGTGGTAATCCGCCTGGCCGCCGCCAAGGTGATGGCGCGCCCGCTGCTGGGCAACCTTTCGCCCACGGTCAGCAGCATCTCCATTCCCAACACCGGCGACACGACCGGCGGTACGCTGACGGTGGGCAACCCCAAACTGAAGCCGTTCTATTCCACAAACCTGGATTTCAGCGCGGAATGGTACTTCGCCAAGGGCGGTCTGCTGTCGGTCGCGCTGTTCAACAAGAAAATTAAGTCGTTCCCTCAGACGATCCTGTTCTCCGGGCCGCTGTCGCAGTTCCTGGACGCTCCGGCGCTGGCGGAGCTACGCGCGCAGTTCACCGATCCCAACCAGCTGGCCTACATCAACGGCGACTATGAAGTCACGGCGCGGCAGTTTCGCGACGCGCCGGGCGGCTACATCCGCGGGTTCGAGATTAGCTATCAGCAGAACTTCGATTTTCTTCCCGGCTTCCTCAGCCACTTCGGCGGGATGATCAACTACACCCACATTGACAGCAAGCTCACCTACATCCTCGATCCTGGCAATGCCACCAAGCCGCAGACGCTGGGCAAGGCGCCATTCCTGGGTGTGTCGCCCGATGCGCTGAATGCCACGCTGTTCTACGAGACGGAGCGCTTTCGCGCCCGCGTATCGATGGCCAAGCGTAAGGGGTACAGTACCACCTACCCGCTTTCGGCCGGCGACTGCGCCCCGGGACTGACGAACTCGCCCTCCAATCCCTCCGTTGCGGGGACGATCTGCAACAGCCCGCTTATCAACGACTTCCAGTTCAGCAAGGGCACCACGAACATCGACGCCTCGATCAGCTACAAGCTGAACGACATCGCCACTGTGACGCTGGAGGGCCTGAACCTGACCAACCAGACCGCGAACAACTATGCCTATCAGGACTCCCCCGTAGTGACGAACTACTCCAGTTCGGGGCCGGTATACCGTGTGGGGGTAAGAGCGCAGTTTTAAGGTCGAAGGCCCCAGACCTGACCTGGGGCCTTTTTCGATAAGCTCAGGCCGAGCGGAGCAAGAAATCCTTCAGTCCGCTCGGTCTGAGCCTGTCGAGCGCCTTGGCTCAAACCGCTTACAGTCCCGGATCAAGTCCACAGCGTCAACTAGGTGAGAGTCAACCTCCAAATCCTGCCCCGTGGCAGGAGGATCAGTGCGTTTTCGACCAGCTTTCATAAGCCTTCAGCGCCGCCGCGGGGCCCGCTCCGTACCAGCTGTACCCGTTGCGCCGTTCCAGGCTGATGTCATTGACGTCGTCATGCACCGACCGGTCGCGGTCACCGAACACCGGACGGCCGGTTCTCAGGTCGTAGAACCGCGCCCACAGCGGCCCGGCGCCCGGTCGATTGATCAGGTGCTTTCCGGCGATGCCGTCGTCCGCGAGACCCCACGCCTTGCCACTGACTGCTGCCGCGCGCAACCAGGCGATGCCGGCGTGGATGGCCGTCACGGCCCGCGCGGCGGGAGCGGGCTGCTGCATCAGCAACATCAGCAGCCGCGCGCTTTCGTTGCTGGAGAGGGCAGCGGGTTCGAAGTTGCGTGCGCCCGCCGGGGCCAGGCTCAGCGCATCGTGCTGCTGCGACCAGCCGGTCGGTCGGCCATCGATCTGCACTTGCGTCGCGAGGATCACGGCGATGCCGCGATCGTAGGCCTTGCGCGCGCTGCTCGCTTCAACAACTGAAAGGAAGGCGAAGTCGCCCCGGCGAAGGGCCACTTCGTCCAGCAGTGCCAGCACTTGCGCCATGGCATCGTCGTTATAGGTCAAGGCATCATGATAGCCCCCCTGGAGCGGATAGACCTGCGGCCAGCCGCCATTGGGGAACTGCGCAGCCAGCAGGTAGGCCAGCCCCTTGCGGAAAGCGCCGCGCGCCGCCGCACCGGGCTTGCCAGGAGCCTGCGCCTGCACGCGCGCCAGAAAGCGCATCTCGTCCAGCGTGGCATTGTTATCGATCGTGCCTACGTAACGCCATTCCTCGCTGGCGCTGACGATATCCTCGCGCGCGTTGGCGGGCAGGTTCTCGTGTGGCACCCAGCTCTGGCCGAGGACGCGCAAAGGTCCGGAGCGGTCCATGTTTTTGCCCCAGCCTCCGGCAGGTGTCTGGAAACTGACGATATTCGCGGCGACATGGCGCGCCTCGGCCCCGGCATACCACGCTGCAGGTCGGTCGAGCGGCATCCCGGCCCCGCCGGAGGGGCCGGTCGGCGGGCTGGCGCTCGACCCTGCGGGGGAATGGCCTTTACGCTCGGCCGCCAGCGCCGCCTTGTCCGCAGCCATCGCCGCCTGTGAGCGGGCCAGGTACTGTACCCAAGCGGCGCGCTGCAGTGCGGGCAGGGCGTCGATGCGCCCGGCGGTAATCGGCTCGGCAGGTGTCATGGTGCCGATCGCCGCGCCCTGCGCGCTCGATGCAAGAAAGGCGGTGGCGAGAAGCAGGGTTTTCAGGTTCTTCATTGGATCTCTCCCCTCATGACGTCATTTCGGCAGAGCCAGCGCCTCGCCGGTGATGCGCACCGTGGCCCAGCCGCCCGGCACGCCGGTATCCGGCTGGCCGCCGCCGACCCAGACCTCGACCGCGCCTGGGACCACTTTGCGCTGCCCCGCCGCATCGACACGGCTGAGCGCGCGCGGATCGAGGGTGAAGCGCACCTCTCGGCTTTCGCCGGGCTGCAGGTGGATGCGGGTAAATCCCTGAAGGGCATGGCGCGCCGGGCCATCAGGATGGCGCAGGTACAATTGCGCCACCTCATCGCTCGCGCGCTTACCGGTGTTGGTGATGCGCGCCGACACCTCCAGAGCCTTGCCCGCAACCACCCGCTGCGCGGTTCGGGGCGGGGCGTAGGCAAAAGTCGTGTAGCTCAGACCATGGCCGAAGGGGTAGAGCGGCTTGCCCTGGAAATAGCGGTAGGTGCGGCCCTGCATCGCATAGTCGCCGAACGCGGGAAGCTGCTCTGCGGCGGTGTAGAAGGTTACCGGCAGGCGGCCCGCCGGGCTGAAATCGCCAGCGATCAGGTCTGCTACCGCGCGCCCGCCGACACCGCCGGGATACCAGGCCTCGACGATGGCGGGAAGATGCGCCTGCGCCCAGTTCACGCCCATCGCGCTGCCATTCATCAGTACCAGGATCACCGGCTTTCCCGTGGCGTGCAACTGTTCGAGCAACTTTTCCTGCGGGGCCGGCAGGTCCAGACTGGTACGATCGCCGCCTGCGAAACCCGGGGCATTGACGCGCATTTCCTCGCCTTCCAGCCTGGCGTTCAGCCCGGCGGCAAAGACCACCAGATCGGCCCCGCGCGCCACCTCCAACGCGGCGCCTTCCTGTTCGCGCAAATCGCTCCACAACAGCGTCTGCTCGCCCCGGTCGCCATCCTGCCGTGCCTCTACGACGAGCCTGTGCGCCTTGCCGGCGGTAAGTGTGACCCCGTCGTTGTGGATTGAGGGCGGATCGCCCGGGTCCCAGGCATCGGCGATCTCTCGCCCGTCGATCAGGATTCGATAGCCATCGTCCACGTTCATGCGGAAGTGGTACTCGCTGGTAGCCTCGGGCACGATCCAGCCGGTCCAGCGCATCGCGCTGCGCCGCTGGGCGCGGGCAGGGCGGCCCCAGTCGAACTTCACTTCGCCGCTGGTAGCGCGACGCACCGCATTGCCTGCGGCCTCGGTGCTGGCGAACTCCTCGACGGTGACGCCCCTGGCGCTGCATTGGGCATCAAGGCACAGCACCGCGCCGGGCACGGGCTTGAGCGGAGGGCCGACATGCCCGGTGCCCTGCACATAATCAATCCGCGCCTCAGGAAAGCGCTGACGCAGGCCCGCCAACAGCGTCACCGGCTGCGACGGGGTGCCGTTGTAATTGCCGACCAGCGCATCCACGCTGTCCGCGTTAGGCCCGACCACCGCGATCGAGCGGGGCGCCGTGGCCAAGGGCAGCAGCCCGTCGTTCTTGAGCAGCACCAGCGATTCACGCGCCACCTTGCGGTTCAGCGCGGCGTTCTGTGCGGTGTCATTCTGCGCGGGAGTAATGGCGGAAAAAGGCGTCGTCTCGCCCGGCAGGCCCAGGCGCAGGCGGTCGGTCAGGGTTCGCTCCACCGCGCGGTTCAGCAGTTCCTCGGGCAGCAGGCGCTGGCGCACGGCATCGACGATGATCGCCGGGTCGGAGGACTTGTCGCGCCCGAACTCGATGCAGATGAGGTCGGTCCCGGCCCGCACCGCGCTTGCCACCGCCTGGACCGGACCACGGCTGTAGCCATGGGCTTCAGGGTTGAAGAAATCGACCATTGCCGCGCAGTCGGTGACGACATGGCCCGTGAAGCCCCAATCCCCGCGCAGCCGCTCGGCCAGCAGAGGAGAGCCGCAGGCGGGCACCCCGTCGATCGCGTTATAGGCGCACATGATGCCGCTGGGCCGGGCCTCGGTTACCGTGGCGCGGAAAGCGGGAAGGTAGGTGTCCTCCAGATCGTATGGCGAAGGGTGGACGTCTTCCCGGTGGCGGTTACCTTCCGGGCCGGAGTGGACGGCGAAGTGCTTGGCGACTGCGGCGGTCTTGTAGAACGCAGGGTCGTTGCCCTGCAGCCCGCGCACGAAGGACACGCCCATGCGCGCGGTCAGATGCGGGTCCTCGCCGAAAGTCTCCTGCCCTCGCCCCCAACGCGGATCACGAAAGATGTTGATGTTCGGCGACCAGACGGTCAGCCCGCGATAGCGCTTCGAACTGCCGTCAGTATCCAGCGTCTCGCGGTACTTGGCGCGAAATTCGGTCGCAATGGTGTCGGCAGCCTGCTCGATCAGCGGCGCGTCGAATGTAGCGGCCATGGCCACGGCTTGCGGAAACACAGTCGCCTCGCCGGCGCGGGCGACGCCGTGCAGGCCCTCGCTCCACCAGTCGTAAGCAGGGATGCCGAAGCGCGGGATTGCGGGGGCATCGGATTTCAGCTGTGCCGCCTTCTCCTCCAGCGTCATCCCCCGCACCATCTCGGCGGCGCGGCTCTGGAACGCGGCGGTGCTGGTTTCCTGCGCGCCGGCTATGCCCGGCAGAACCGCGGTGGCCGTGCATAACAGCATTCCTGTCAGGTGCGTCACAATACTCTCCCGGTCTCCTACGAGCCATGTCGGTGGCGCTGACCATCCGCGACTCTTTACTCGGCACTACTTGCACCGCTTCACAATTTAATGATAGCGCTATCGTACTTCGTGGCAATCAAACATGAAAAACGGCGCCGAAGTTCTGGGAAAAGGATGGCATGATGCACGAATCATTCGAGGGGGTGCCCGGTGCGGTGCTGGATCGACGGGGCTTCCTTGGCGTTGCCGGAGCATCAGGCGCGGTAACGATGCTGCCAGGTACGGCGCAGGCGGTGGAGCAGGACAATCGCCTGTCCCTTCCTGACGAAGGCTGGCGTCTCTGGCTCGATCGCGAGGCGCGGTTCGAAAACGATCGGATCGTGTTGCCTTCACAAGTAGATCTCACCAGCCTGCCGATCAATCTACCGACCGGCGGATGGAGCGTGTTGGACACCGCGCCTGCCGTCACCGTCACCCTGCCGACGACGGTGGAGGAGCACGTCTGGGGCAAGCTGGGCGAGCGGCCCTACACCGATGATGAATATCGCTACGCCAACGACGATGCCGTACCGCAGAATGGTGCGTACCGCGGAGTTTCGTGGTGGACGAAGGACTTCGACGCGCCCGTTTCATTCGCTGGACGGCGCACGCTGTTGCACATTCGCGGGGCGCGACTGCGGGCCGAGGTGTTCTTGAACGGCAAACTGGTCGGCTACTCGATCATGGCCGAGCTACCGATCGTCTGCGACCTGACCGCCGCGATGCGCCCCGGCGCGCGCAACCGGCTGGCGATCCGCATCACCAACCCAGGCGGCCGCTACGACTGGCGCGATTCCACCACAATGACCTGGGGCGCGGTGAAGCTGTTCCGCTCGCACGGGTTCGGCGGGATCGACCGCGACGTGCATATCACCAGCCACCCTCTGGATGCGCATATCGCCGATGCCTGGGTTCTCAACACGCCCGATCCGCATGTAGTGACTGCACATATGGAAGTGGCCTGCCGCGACCCGGCGCTGGCGGGCCGGCTTGGCAAGCAGGCGAAGGCCGTTCTGCTCAATGCCAGGGGCGAACGGGTGTCGGCGAAAGTGACGCTGGAGGATGCTCGGGTGGACGGCGACACTGCGCACGTGCGCCTGCGCGTCGAAGCGCGCGGCGCGCCGCTGTGGGACATCGACACGCCGGTGCTCCATACCTTGCGCCTTTTGTCCGGCAAGGACGTGCGGGAGGTACGCTTCGGCTTCCGCTGGTTCGCGCCCGAGGGGCTGGGCAGCGATGCCATGCTGCGGCTGAACGGGCGGCGCATCAAGCTCTACTCGGCGATTTCTTGGGGATACTGGGGTTTCAACGGCCTCTGGCCTCGCCCCGAACTGGCGACGAAGGAAGTCGGTGCGGCCAAGGCGCTTGGGCTCAACTGCCTGCATTTCCATCGTAACGTCGGCAAACGCGAGGTGCTGGACCGTCAGGACGAGATGGGCCTGCTGCGAGTAATGGAGCCCGGCGGGGGGCGCTTCGCCATTGCCGGCTATGGAAAGAACGGCGAACTCTCTGATGCCGACCGCTTTGCGCGTGACTATCAGGTAGAGAAGTGCGTGGCGATGGTGCGCGCCTTCCGCTCGCACCCCTCGCTGGTGCAATACACGCTGCAGAACGAAGTGGGCGCGGACTTGGCCAATCCCGATGTGCAGGCGGTGCTGCTGGCCATGCACCGGGCAGATCCGAGCCGCACGGTGATCCTCAACGATGGCTTCGTCCAGCGTGGCGCGTCCCAAGCGATGTACGTGCCGTATAGTGACAAATACTACCGCTCGGACGAAGTCGAGTGGGGTGGCTGGTGGGACAACCACCAAGGCGCGGGCGACCAGTGGTACGACGCGTTCTACAAGCACCCTGACGATTACATTCATCGCCAGACCGGCAAACCCTTCATCGTCGAGTTCGGCGAAATGGAGGGTTGCGCCGTAGCCGACGATCACGCCGCCATGGTCAAAATGATCCGCAAGGGCGGGGGGCGCTCCTACGACCTGGCCGATCATGCGGTGATCCTCACGAATACAGAAGCGTTCCTCGACCGCTGGGGTTTCCGTAGGGCCTTCCCCACTGCGCAGCACCTGTTCCTCTCGATCGGCGCCAAGTGCTACGACGCCTGGGCCAACTACATGGAGAACATCCGCATTGGCGACGAGGTGGACGTGGCAGCGATCAGCGGATGGGAGACCACCGCAATCGAGAACCACTCCGGCATCGTCGACAACCTGCGCGGCTTCAAGGCCGACCCGGCGTCGGTCCGCGCCAGCCTGCTGCCGGTGCGCCCCGTCGCCAAGCAGCGCAAGCTGGTCTATGCGACCGGAGAAAACGCGGTGCTCGACCTGTTCCTGGTCAACGATACCGGTCGGTCGATGAGCGGCGAACTGGCGCTGTCCCTTCGCGATCCGCGGGGCAAGGTGGTTGACGTCGGGCGCTATCCCGCCGCTGCTACCGCGCCGGATCGGTTCAGCCAGTTGGTCGCCCGCGAAGTCGCGACACCGGCGCTGGCGCGAGAGGGGGAGTGGCAAGTGCGCCTGGCATTCTCCGGCGCGCCTGATGCCACCTTCACCCGCAGCCTGTGGGTAACGGGGCTGCCGGTGCAAATCGCTTCTGGCCGCCGCATTGCCGTCTCGGGTATCGCTCGCAGCCTGCGCGCGCAGCTTGATGCCTTGCCGGGCCTGAAGCTGGAAGAGTTTCGGCCAGGGCAGCACTATGATCTGGTCATCGCATCAGGTCTCAAGGCGGACGAGATCGCCCGCCGTCAGATCGGCGAGCAGACTGGCCTCGAAGCTCAGCCCAAAAAGGGCGAGAAGCCCAAACTGGTTCTCGGCGAACTGTCACCGGACGTTCTCGCCACCGTACGTTCAGGCGTGCCGCTGCTGGCGCTGGTGCCGGAGGATGGCTTGTCCGAAGGCGTCGCCCGACAACTGGCGGGACTCGGCCTGCTGAAATTCAAGGGTACTGTGGGCGACATCCGCGCACCGTGGATGGGCAACTGGAACTACCTGCGTGCGCACCCGCTGTTCGCCGGCATCCCGGCGGACCGGGCAGCGGGGATTTTCCACCAGATCGACGGCCGCCTTTCAAACGGGCTGCTGGTAGACGGGCCGGGCGTCGAGATCGTCGCGGGCTACAGCCGCGATCACGATCGGCACAATGGCGCCGCCACGCTGGTCGCCGCGAACCGGGGAATGCGCGCGGTGCTGCACCGGATGCCGGACATGGTGGCGCCGCTGCAGCGCAGATTTCTCGCCAACGCCATTGAGTGGCTGTCAGTACGGGAGAAGACTTCGTGAACCATCGACTGATCTGCGCGGTCCTTGCCGCATCCACCCTGCTGAACGCGCCGGCGCTGGCCCTCACCGTCCACGTCGATCCGGCGAAGGCTGGCGCGTTCCGCACTGTTCAGTCCGCCGTCGATGCCATCGCGATCGAGGGCGGGACGATCCGCATCGCGCCCGGAACCTACCGGGAGAAACTGACCGTCAGCGCCGCCAATGTGACGCTCGCGGGCACCGGCAAGCGGCCGGAAGACGTCGTCCTCATCTACGGCGATTCCGCCATGACTGCGGGCGGCACCTTCAAGTCCGCGACGCTCACCGTCACCGGCGCCTCCTTCACGATGCGCAACCTGACGGTGGCCAATGACTGGTGGCTCGATGCTGCGCACCCGCCTTCACAGGCGGTGGCCGTTTCGCTGACGGGCGATGCGGCGGTGGTCTCGAACGTGCGGATGCTCGGCCATCAGGATACACTGTTCGTCAACAACGGGCAGGGTGACAAGGCCACCCGAGCCTATTTCGAGAACTGCTACATCGCCGGCCACGTCGATTTCGTGTTCGGCAATGCCAAGGCCTTCTTTCGCAAGTGCCAGCTTCACGGCGAGGCGCACGAGTCCGTCATGTATACCGCCCAGAGCCGGAACGCCCCCGACGAGGACAGCGCCTTCGTATTCGAGGACTGCCGCCTCACCGCCGACCCGGCGGCGCGCAACGTCTCGCTCGGTCGGCCTTGGCGCGATTACGCTTCCGTCGTGTTCCTGACCCCTGTGATCGAGACGCCGTTGGCGCCGGGCGCCTTTACCGAATGGACGCCAGGCAAGACCAACAAGCTGCCGACCACTCGCTACGCGCTAAGCGGTCCGACAGGCCCCGGCGCCAAAGGGCTCACGCTGACGAAGGAAGCTGCTTGGCTGGACGCCGCTGCCGCGAAGGCATGGCGCTTGGGAGTCTTCTTCGGCGGCGATACCGGTTGGATTGCCCGGGGCCTACGCCGCTGAAGCCTGACGGGGTGGACCGCTCCCGGCGGCATCGATCTGCCATAACGGAGATGTTGAACATCAGTTGAAGGAGGCTTTCGTGTCAGAGCCTACCACAATCGGCGAAGGTTTGCATTGAACAAGCTCGATCTGCAAAGGCCTTTGGGCGTAACTAACCTGGGGCGGCTAAGCGCACGAACGCGGAAGTGCGCCAAGGCGTCAGGACATCTTTTTACGATTTCTTGCTCTGGAAATCATGGATCTAGCCGCCCATGCCGATAAGGCGCCGCTTTGCTCCCTTTGAGGCTTGCTGCATGGTCAGGAGCACCAAAAGCCAACTCGTAAGGCGGCTACCGGCGATCACAATCCCTCGAAGGTAGATGCCCGCAAGGTCGTCGATGCGATCTTCAAAACGATCGGCAATGCCGCTGCCAAGGGCGATGAGGCTTCGCTCAACGGCTTTTCAGGACCACGTTCCCAGCCTCATTGATGGTCAGCCGTACAAGACATTGAAGCGCCATCTTGCGAGCCACGGTCTGACGCCGGACACATACCGGGAGCGCTATGGCTTGCCTGCCACCTATCCAATGGAGGCACCACATTTGCCGCACGTTGCAGCGAGATTGCTGAGCAAATCGGGTCTTGGTAGCCGCAACGCTACTGGGACCGGCAGCACTACCGAAGTGTCCGCTGAGGCCATTTCCGAGGCGCAGACCGAGCCTCAGGATGTTGTCGCTGGTGTGGCGGCCGTCGCTAAGGCGAAGTCGAGCGGCAACTCTAAAAGCAAGCCAGCAAAGAAGGTGACCTCTAACTCGGCAACAGCGCAGACACCAAGCGCTACCATTGCGGCACCAGACGATGCAGCTACGACAAAGCCCAAGGACGCAAAGCCGGCGCGGTTCAAGAAGGCGCCTGTAAAGGCGGGCGTGAGCGAAAAGCCTGGTACCGCAAAGCCGGAGGCGCACGCGGAGGCCGATGAAGGCCAAACTGTTGTCGCCAACGAGGCGGCGAAACCGGCCACCAAGCGACGTGGCAAGCTTGGTCTTTTCAAGGGCGGAGATAAGCCGCTACGGCAGTGAATACTGATGTACCTGAAGGCAAGGCCGCAGCACCAGGTGACAAAGTCAAAGCTGACGGCAAGGCGCCTCGAGGCAAGCGGATGGCCCGAACGGTAAAAGACGCCACATCACCTTCGAAGCCGACCGACAATGCCGAATAGTTGTTACTATCTGAGGGTTGTCGTCGGGGCGGCCCTCTCATTTGCCGGAAAAATCCGTTGAAAACGGGCCAGCTTGCCGTAGCCGGATTTGGGACTTTTACGACTGTCCGCTTCGAAGCGAAAATCAGAGGATGTGGACACTCAGGCCCATTCAGCCAGTTGCGGGGGCGGGCAGTCCTCGTCGTCCGGCGCTAGGGACCGGACCGCAAAAACGGCCTAGATGAGGGCGGGCAAGAGCTCACCCGGTGTCGTCACGGCGGCGAGGACGATCCACCTACTTTCTTTGTAACGTGCCACCCTTACGCGCCGAAGCGTGTCCAAGGGGGCATCACTCTTGTAGCACACACAAGCCTTTCGGACGAATTTCTTCTTTTGCTTCCCGAACCCTGGGCGTGATGGACGACGGCTTCGGGTCAGGGCATATCCCGACCATGGATCAGATCTCGCTCGTTCGCTTCAACGCCATTGCTGGCTATGCCCGCAATCCTGCGGTTCAACTGCTGGGCGACGAGCTTTGTCATTTCGAGCTCGACGCAGGCCGCATCGTCGGGATGATGCTGCGTGATCGAACGGACGGCGATTTCACCGGGATCGTCTTTGCGCCCGACAGGAAGCTGCGCTTTCGCTATGTTACGCAGACCATCTTCAACGAGGACCCCCAGGCAGCTTTTGCGGCTTTCGCCCAAGCCATGCAGGAAGCTGCCGACGCGCCCCCAGAGGAGCACTACCAGGACGAGGACGAGGACGACGGCGAGCCAGTCGACTTCTTCACGCCTGTTTACGAAGCAGACCGCCTGCATCCCGATTTTGTGCAACTGATCAGCGAGGAGGCCAACTCGCCGGCACGCGGTATCATCGAGAAAATGATGCGCTGGTACGAGGACGTCGACGGCAACTTCATTGAGCAGTTCCAGACAACCGGCTTCGACCAGCGCATCTGGGAGCTGTACCTGTTCGCAACGCTGGTGGAACTCGGGTACGTGTTCGATCGGGAGCAACCGATGCCGGATTTCGTGTGCAAGGGCCTTGTTGGAGGCTTTTCGCTCGAGGCGGTAACAGTCGCTCCGACTCGGAAGGGGGCGGTTATCGTCCCCCCACCACCGCGCGACACCCCGAAAGAAGAGCTCGCCTTCGTCGCACAGTACATGCCGATCAAGTTCGGCAGTGCGCTCTATTCCAAGCTCTGCAAAAGATACTGGGAGAAACCACAGGTCGCCGGGCGTCCCTTTGTCCTGGCTGTAGCCGATTTTTCGTCACCCGACGCGATGTACAATTCGGCCCCGTCTCTCGAACGTTATCTGTTCGGTTACTGGCATGAAGGCGTAGTGGACGAAAATGGCACGCTCACCATCGTTCCCCACAAGATCGAGCAGCACGCCTTTGGTGGCAAGACAATACCCTCGGGCTTTTTTCGAATCGCCGACGCGGCAAATGTGAGCGCGGTTGTCTCAAGTCCGGCTGGAGACCTATCGAAGTTCAACCGCATGGGTGTGCTCGCAGGTTTCGGCTCTGGCCACGTCGCCTTGATCCGCGAAGGGAACCTGCCCGACCCCGATCCGAACGCGACCGCGCCTTTGCGCTTCCAGGCGCTTGTCAATGCACCGGACTATGTCGAAAGCTGGGTCGAGAGCATGAATGTCTATCACAATCCGGGCGCAGTCCACCGCTTGGATCCAGCACTCATGCCGGGGGCGGCTCATCATGACTGTTGGCAGGATGGCCAGGTCACAAGTTTGCTTCCAGAGATGCATCCGTTCGGAACCTCGACCGCGGCTGAGACCCAAGTGGATGTGGCTTCGATCGTGGAGGAATGGGGAGATGGTGCCGTGAAGATCTGGTCGGATGATAAGTGGCTGAGGTGGTCCGAGTTCCTGAAGTCCCGCGAGACCATTGGTCAGGGCACCTGATCGTAAGGGCCAACGCATCCCCGAACTCTGAGGTGGCAAGGATTGAGAGACGTAAGGCTGATCGGGTCCGCGCTTACCCTGGTCCAGGAAGGCTGTGCCCCTGTTCACCCAGCAGCACATAAAATTACAATGCTAAAGACGCGCGGGAGACTATCCCGCTCGCGGAACAAAGGATGCAATGACGAACCAAAGATGAAGCCAAGTGCGTGCAGGAGATCATCGGCTCACGCATTGTCGATGTTGTGCGCCGGGCTCCAGAGTGGGGCCGACGCGAACTGGAAACCAAGGACGCACCCGCGCGTGAACGGGCGGAAGAAACCACTGCATTAATGATTGCGGAAGCTCTGCGGCACGTCGATCTGACTGCTAGGGCGATCGGCTGACACCGCCGCTACGGAACCGCTGGCGCGCTAACCCACTTTTTCCGGTAAACAATGGATCCCTGGTCATTATCCATCCGCGCTGACCAGCGGAGGTCGCGGAGTTCTGCCGAAGCGATTCTCAATGAAGCGGGCCTGGCGTTCGTCGGTGGCAACGACGAAGTATCGCGCGGCGCCGACCGTCTGCTGGTTGACCTGTTGCACCAGATGGGCAGGCGGCATCCTTTGCAACTCCAGAAGCTTCTCCGGTTGCCAGGCTCCGATCATAAGGTGGTCTGGTGATATCGGTAGGGCCACATGTCCGCCATCGATCCTGAGGCCATTGGTACGAACGAGCGGATCGTCGCTCAACAGCAGATTGGGCCGCATCCCGCCAGTGAACAGAACGGCCCAGTGCATCTTGTGCAGGAAGGCGATGATGTTCGAGTTCAGAATGAGGTTGGGAATGACGTCGAAAGTGCGGGTTTCAGCATAATCTTCGCCGAAGCCAGCGACGAAGTCCTCGAAGCAGGGCGGATCATTGCTGGCCCTTACAGCGTCGTAGCGCTGCTCCAGATCGCCGAGTACGGCACCGAGTTGGCGTTTGCCTCCCTCGATCAAGGCTTCAAAATACGCCGGGTTGCGGTGGAGCAGAGCAAAGATAAAGATGCACCAGATCTCGAGGCTCTCACGATGCAAAGTGCGCCGTTCGGCAATGAGCAGGGTGTCGAGGGCCTTGGCGGCCAGATTGTCCAGTGCGCTGAAGAACCCGGCCTCGAGTGCTTGTGCCGCGACCGGGTCGGTTCTCGGGGATCGATAGAGGTTTCTCTCGAAACCAATCTGGCTGGGAAAGACACGTTTGCGGTGAATTTTGCCTGGCACCGGTGCGGTGAAACCCATCACCTGCCCGTTGTCGTCTGCCCAGCGCTTGAGCAGAAATTCGGGAATGTAGTGATGTCTTGAAGGTGGGTTTGGCGAGGGTGCGGCAGACATTGGATTAAGTGAGCCGCACGATGGCGGGGTGTCCACTGCCCCGCGAGCGCGTTCCACAGATGCGTGCCGATCTACAAACCAGCCGCCGCCATTAGCGCTTCTCTTTGGAATAGCCGGCTTTCAGGTCTTCAATTATGCGATCAACCGTCTCGATCAACCGTCTCGATGCACCATCGAGCAAAGCTTCGCGTTTCGCCCGAGGTGATCGAGCATTTCGAATCCAGAGGCCCCGGTTGGCAGTCACGGATCAATGCAGCCCTGCAGGACTGGGAGGCAGCACGCTATGGCCGATTTGCGCCCTGACTGCCGGAATGCTGGACGGACCGCACCTGGGCGTCGGATTTTAGCCGCTGAACGGCGACAAAGGGCCGGTTTGACGGAAAGCGCCCAACTCCGTCATCTGAAGCAGCAAGTGCCGATCCTGAAAGCTGCCGCGGGCGCTGTTTAGCCTCTGTGGCACTCGGCCAGGTATCCAAATGGCGCTTCGGGGCGGCACGATCCACAGACCGCCATCCACCTCGCAACTGATCGCGACATTCAGCTACAAGGTCGATCTATAGTTCATCGTCGGTACGGCACATGCTGTATTTAGCGGATTGAGAATCCTGCCAATTGCATCTCGCGGGGCAGTGCGCGGCGCGCACAGACCTTCGGCTTCCCTAGAAACTGCGTCATAATGGCACATTATCTCCACTGGTGATAATCGATCTTGCAGCATTCCCGGTGGGCCTCTAGCTAGGTTTGGCGATGGTAGCTCACACTGAACCCGTCAGAAGCTGGGGCGAGAACAAGCCCTGTGAGAGGATTGTCCTCTCAACCATGACCTGTGTCTCGAGGGGGGGGCGGCGAGCCGCGCCCGTCCGGGACCGGACGCGGCATGCCCGAGGTAAAAACGCTCCGGAACATAGCTCCTACCTGTGCCGACGGGCGCCGATCAGTTGGATCGGTGTGGCCGAACAAGGAGCGCCAAATGAGCAACAAAGACCCTCGCACGCAGCGGCACCAGCCGCCCGCCCCATCGAAATGGCTCCTTCTTGCGAAGGTAGTTATCGCGGTTGGACGGGTGGTTTCCTTTCTGGCGCTTTTATCAAAGCATCACGAATAGGCGGTGACCTCGGGACAGCCCGCGTACCTGAGAGAAATGATATGACGAAACGACCTACAATTAATGAAGCACTGCGATTGCTTCGTTTGTATTGTCGGTACTCGCAAGCGGAGATGGCTGCTAAGCTCGGGGTTGCACAATCCTTGGTTTCGGACATCGAGAACGCCAACAAGTCCGTAAGTATGGACCTTTTGGCGGCTTACAGCGAGGCAATGGGCATTAAAATGTCTCAACTTCTCTTCTTTGCCGAAGAAATAGAAGGACAACCTATTGCACGGCGAGGACAGCTAATCATAGCTGAGAAGGTTTTGCAGCTTCTTGAAAAACTTCGTCCGGCTGAACGTGACAAAGCCTAAGCGCCCTCGTTACGAACGTTACGAGTTAGCGGATTCTCCGTGGACAAAAAAGCTTACGCAACGAGACCTTGCGGTTCTGCTCGGTACGACCAAAGACCGACTTGAGGCGCTGGTTCGCGACCATGAAAATTATGTTCACCGCCGTGACGAAGATATCAAGGGAAAGCTTCGCAAACTGGCTATTCCCAGGGGGAAGCTGCGCGCCGTTCACGAGAGGTTGAAGGGGCATCTCAACAAAATCAAGCAACCGCCGTACCTATATAGTCCAAGAAAGGGCCGTGGACAGCGCGACAACGCATTTCTTCATGCTTCAAGCGTTCAGGTGCTGAAGGTAGATATTCGCCAGTTCTATCCCCAAACAACCGTAGAGGACATCTGGCGCTGGGCCCATTACACCGTAGGGATGAGAGAGGATGTTGCAGGGCTTTTCGCGAAGCTCGTGGCTATCGACCGCAAAATGCCATTCGGGTCACCAATAAGTCCCGTCCTTACGTCGTTAATCCACCGGCCTATGTTCGACCGCGTGTATCAGCTGGTGAGGGAAGCCGGATTTGAAATGTCACTTTACGTCGACGATCTTACAATATCCGGCCAAGGAATAACTGGCGAGTTTTTAGCCGCTGTCCGTTCTGAAATCCGTTCCGGTGGCTTCAACACCCATAAGATCGCGTTCCTTGAGGCAGCGCGTCCCGTTGTAATCACGGGTGTTCCAATTGCTGGAAAGAGAGTTTTAGCACCAACCGCACTACATCAGCGCCTCCGCCGATCCTACGCTGATCTTAAATCGGCAGGATCGGACAAAGAGCGCGCTGAAGTAATAGATCAAATCTTGAGCGCTTTAGGAACCTACCGCCATTTTGTCGGCGCTAGCAGCGATGAAGGCCGAAAAGCCGCCAACCGGATGCATGCGTTGAAGCAAAGACGCCGGAACCTCTCAATTGAACTTGTGACAATGCCAACCGTCGACTTTGTGCCTAACGCGACGCTGTCCCCAGCAGCGCCGGGTGTACCTTGGGCATAATATGCCAACAAAGCGGCCATGCCTTAGCTGTTCGGCGAACTGTAAATTAGGTCCAGCACAAGCGTTAATTGCTATTCGAAAGGCGAACGGCCGCATGACTCTTATTCCATCCGAGACCTGCCGGTCGGCAAACGACCCGTCCAAGGCATCCAGAATGGGAAAGGAGACAGACCGCACCTGGGGACGCAAAATCGGCGGCTGAACGGCCACTAAGGGTCGAGGCTGTGTAAAAACGCGGTGTCGGGGTGCCTTTCACATGGCGATAGCGACGAGGCAGGATGGGGCGATCAGGCGCGGATCGCCTGGATCAGCATGGGGACGCCCAGCATCTGGATCAGGCGCTTCATGTTGTAGGCAAGGACACTGAGGCTCATCTCGGTTCGGACGTTTTTCAGCGTTTTGGTGAGGAAGGGCGTACGGCCCATCCAGGCCTTGAGCGTACCGAAGACATGCTCGACAATTTGTCGTCGCAAGCCCATGGCGTCAGGTAGCCGATCAAGGCGCTGCTGCATGCTGTCGAGCACCGCCTCATGGACCCACCGCTTTACGCGCTTCACTTTCTCCGGCGTGCAGCGCGGCCGCAGATCGCAGCTGTGGCAAGCAGACAGATGGCGATACTGGTCGATCTCGCCCTGTTGGTAGGAACGGATCTTGCCTTTGGTCAGATGGGCGCCAGCCGGACAGGTATAGTGATCATGGGTCGCATCGTAGATGAAGTCCGGCTTCGTGAAGTGACCGTGCTTTGCTCGGCCGGTGGTATCGACCTTCGGGACGCACGGCAGCACGCCGGTGCCTTCGCACTCCAGCACCTGAGCGCCGTTGTAATAGCCACGATTCGCCAGCACGGTCAGTTGATCTGATCCAATGGCGTCCAGCGCCGCCCGTCTCATCGGCGCCAGCTGGGTGCGGTCATGCCCATCGTTTAGCACTTCGTGCGCGACGATGAGGTGATGCTCGGTATCGACCGCAGCCTGCACATTATAGCCGACCATGCCGGTGCCACGACCCGAGGTCGCCATGGACCGCGCGTCCGGATCGGTGAGGGATACCTGATTGTCAGGGGCAGCTTCCACCTGCGATGCCATATCCTTCAGATACTGCATCTGACCCCGCAGTCCGGCAATCTTTTCCCGGATTTTGTCGGTCCGCACCTCAGGCACGTCGCTGTCTTCGCGATCGGCGCGGTCCAAGGCGACCAGATAGCGGTCAATGCTTGCCTCGACCTGCTCGATACGCTTGGCCGCCTTATGCGCGGTGAAGTTGCGATCCCGATTGTTCACCGCTTTGAACTTGCTGCCGTCCACTGCCACCATGGCACCACCGAACAGGCCCATGCCGCGGCAGAGCATCACGAATGGTTTTGAAGTCGGGCGCCAGCCGGCCCGTCAGCCACATCAACTCGATATTGCGGCTCGCTTCCTTCTCAAGGCGGCGGCTCGACTGAACGCTGTTGAGATAGCCATAAAGGTAGATCTTGAGCATCGTCGATGGGTGATAGGCCGGACGTCCTGTCGAAGCCGGCTCCATGCCAGCAAAGCTGAGAGCTGTCAGATCCAGCTCATCTATGAAGGCCTCGACTACCCGTACCGGGGTGTCCTCGGCGACATAATCATCCAGCGATGCAGGCAGCAAACTGGCTTGCCGGCGGTCTTCCCCTTCGACGAAACGGCCCATGACCAAGTCTCCCGAGACGCCAGAAAACCCTATCACCCAAAGGCGTTTTTACACAGCCTCGGTCGGGAACTGCCGAAAGCTAACCGACGGGATTTGGGCATCCGAAATCGCCGATTGAGCATCGACAAACGTTCACCGGTTACTGAAAGTCGCTGCCTTGCTTAACTCTCAGCCAATCCCCGCTAGCGCCAACAGTGCGGTGGTGGAGGGATCGAACTGCGTGCCGCCCGCCTCGATCTGCTTGGCGATCTCCTTGCCCAGCTCGACGCCGAACTGGTCGAATGGGTTGATGCCCAGCAGCACCGCGTTGGCGAACGTGCGGTGTTCATGGAACGCCACCAGCGCGCCGAAGGTCGCGGGCGTAAGGTCGTCCACGAGGATCGTCGCGGAGGGACGGTCGCCCGGATAGGCGCGCGCGGGATCGTCGCTGTGCTTGCCCGCCATCAGCGCCGCGCCCTGTGCAAAGCAGTTCGACAGCAGGATGCGGTGATGATCCTCGGCCAGATCGTCACCGGGAGCGATGGAGGCGATGAAGTCTACCGGCACCAGATTGGTGCCCTGATGCAGCAGCTGGAACACGGCGTGCTGCGCATCGGTGCCGACGCCGCCCCAGGTGATCGGCGCGGTCGGGCCGTCCACCGGCTGGCCGTCGAACGTCACCTGCTTGCCGTTGGATTCCATCTCCAGCTGCTGGAGATAGTCGGGCAGCAACGCAAGGCGTTCGTCATAGGCGAACACGGCGCGGGTCTGGCAGCCGCGCAGGCGCGTGTAATACTGATCGGCAAAGGCGGCGCGCAGCGGCAGGTTGGCAAGACCGTCAGCGTCGCGGAAATGCTCGTCCATCGCGGCTGCGCCATCCAGGAACTCGGCGAAGTCCGGCCAGCCCAGCGCCATCGCCACCGGGAACCCGATCGACGACCACAGCGAGTAACGCCCGCCCACGCTTTCGGAGAACGGCAGGATGCGGGTTTCGTCCACGCCCCATTCGACCGCCTTGGCCGGAGCCGCGGTCAGCGCCACCACGCGGCCATAAGGATCCTCGACGCCGTTCTCGCGCAGCCAGATCAGCACGCTGTCGGCGTTGGTCATCGTCTCGATGGTGGTGAAGGTCTTGGATGCGACCGCCAGCATGGTGGTGGCCGGGGCGCACTTTGCGAACGCCTGCTCCAGCGCGCAACCGTCGATGTTCGAGACGACGTGCACGTCCACCATCGATCCCTGCCGCGCCAGTGCATCGATCGCCAGTGCCGGACCAAGCGCGGAGCCGCCGATGCCGACGTGGATCAGGTGCTTCACCTCGCCCATGGCACCGCGGTGAATCGCCTCGACGATGGCGGCCATACGATGGTGGTTCTCCGCCGCCGTGCGCACGCTCTCTTCGTTGCCGACGCCGCGCTGCGCGGTATGCTCTGCCGCGCGCCCTTCCGTCGGGTTGACGATGTCGCCCGCGAACAGGGCGGCGCGGCGACCGTCAAAGTCCTGCGCTGTTGCCAGTTCCTCGAACGCGGCGACATGAGCGGCGTCCAGATGCGTCTTCGACCAGTCGAACAGGATGCCGGTGGAGCTTTCCTCCTCACCCAGACCAAAGCGCGTCGCAAACGTGTCGAGACGTCCGGAATCGGCATCGAAGAGCTGCTTCAAGCACGGCTTGTCGAGGCCCTGCAACTTGTTCCACACCGCTTCGCTCATTGTCGTCCCTTTTGACTTACATTCCGAGAGTGGAGCACGCTTCAGTTGGTGCGCGGTAGCAGCGCCTCGCCACTGGAACATGCGATCTGTGCCTGTGTGCCGACGAGTTGCACAGGGGCAGTACAAGCCATGCGCACGCTTCCATGTGGGCCCGTGAATTGGGCCTTATGGATTGCTCCGATCCCAATTTGCGCAGTGACTTTCGAAAGCGAGTCGAGAAGGACCGTGCCTGAGCGGCGTACATAGCTGCCATCCACCACCGTTATCTCGTCTGGTTGCGTGCTTCCATTGCGGCCGTTGGGACGACTGAGGGCCAGGATATACGCATCCGTATCGAAGCCGGCGATCGTCGCGTTGACATTGCGATGTCGAACGTGACCATCGGCCAGGCGATTGAAATAGACTTCGGTAACCCGATCGGCACCGACGATGCGTACGCCGACCCAGTCGGTTCCTGCTATCCGTTCGATGCGTGAGGGAGCCTTGCTGTCAGCGCGCGGCTGGAGAGCCACCAGGAACTTCTCACGCTCGGTCTTCCCGACTGGCTGGAAGCCGAGGTAGGTCTGATTCTTCTTCGGATCCTCGTCGGCGAGGCCCTCATGGGTGACCATCCGCAGAGCATCGGGATAGTCGGTCGGCAACCCGCCGTCGGGGAGCGTTTCCGGAAACAGGGGGGTGACGTCAACGCCCGCGCCGCCATCGCGTATCTCGACGGTTCGACCCTTGCGGGTTGCGGTACCGCCGTGATGCAGCAGCCATTCGAATTGACCGGGATCGCGGCTGCGCAGGTCGTCCAGCAACAGGATCGTGTCGCCGATCCACAGGATGCTGCGATAATTACGTTGGAAATACCGGCTTGTCGGGCCGGTCGCATCCGCCCAGGCATAGCGGATGTTCGGTGTGTCGAGGAGGTGGTCGATCGTCCCCATCGAGGCCGAGCCATCATACAGGTCGCTGGCCGGCTCCGCGTGTCCGTCGATAGTAACGACATTATGGGCCTCGCTCTGCCGGTAGTAGCGATCGTATTCCGGCGTCGAGTAGCCCGAGTGTCCGGAATCCGCGAGCAAGGTGCGCCCCTTGTGATAGAGGATGAAGCTTCCGGCATCTGCGTGGTTGTGGTTCCAGGTATAGCCCGACTTGACCGCGAAGAGAGTACCGTCGGGAGACCAGCTGTCGCGCATGGTCAGCAGGCCTTGATCGCGCGATAGGTACGTGAGCGGAGCGGCGATCGGTGCGCCCGCACCGGACCTCGCTGCCGCGTCGGGGAAGTAGGGAAGGTTGGTGGCATCCTTCCACGCGTCTTTAGCGGCGACCCCTGCGTATCCGGCGATGTACTTGAGGTATTCCGGATTGCGGTCGCCCAGCGCCCATAAGTCGGCCAGCGTGTGACAACCGCAACTGGGCGGGCGGCTGTCGCCGAAGTTGAGCGATACCCATCCCTCGCTGCGGGGGTAGCCGGTCGCCAGGAAGTAGCCCGCGATCTTGTCGAGACCCCTGATTGGCGAGGGAGACGCATCCATCGCCTCGGTCCAAGAGCGGCGGAAGAGCATGAGGCTGTGCAGCGCCAGTTCGGCGTAGGAGACGGTCTCGGAATACGCACCTTCGCTTCCGAAAGTAGGCGGCTTCACGCCGATGCGGGTGCCAGGGAACTCGAACCATTCGACGCTCGCCTCGTCGATGCGTCTGGCCCATTCCAAGCCCCGCGGATCGTCGTTGCGGATTGCGAGTGCAGCTACCCCCGCCCCGAAGACGATGTGCGCCCACCAGTTGTGGCCCATCGTGTCGAGGGCGTGGATTCGCGTGGAACCGTCCACCCAGTCATTCATGATCGGCAGGATGGCGCCGCGGATCAAGCCCTGGACTATCGTTTGGCGGTCGGCTGCGGAAAGCGTGTCGCGCACGGCATCGTAGGCGATCCCGGTGCTGGCGGCAGCATAGCCCATGCCGAGATCGGATTTCCAGGGTGGATCGCGCCGCGCCAGCGGGGCGTCTGTCAGCCAGTTCGCCTTCGCAGCGCGCTTGAGTAGCAACGTCCTGGTGGCTTGCGCGTATTTTGCCTGCCCCGTTACGCGAAATGCGAGGCCGAGCGCCTCCAGCGCCGCATCGATCTCACGGTCGCCCTTGGGCGATGTGGATGTTGCCTTGTCCGCTGTCCGGCGCAGTGCATCCCAGCGCGCGCGCGCCTCGCCATCGCTGGCGATCAGCTGCCTGACCCGCGCAATATTGGCCGGTTTGAACGTGAGACTGGGAACGCTCGGCCCTGCGTCCTGTGCACGTCCTGTCATCGGGACGATCGCCATCGCCAGGGTTGCGGCTGCCAGCACGGATCGCATCATTTCACCCATTCTCTTGCCCGCAGCATGGCGCCCCGGGCTGTTGTTCTGTTGATCGCGGTCAGCCCAGTCTTTCGAACAGGATCGCCTGACCACCGCTTGGTTGCATCTCGATGGTGATGGCAGTGGCGGCGTCCACCTCCCGCTGGGAGATATGGACTTGCGTCAGGCGCGGCTTTTCCATCCTCGTCCCGTCAGCGAAGACGCTCGCCTGCCATTTACCCTCGCCAAGGAATGCGAGAGGCACCTTGATCGTGCGGGCTTCCTCGTTGGTCATCGCACCAAGGAACCAGCGCTTGCCGCTCCGCCGCGCGATCACGACATGCTCGCCAGGCTCGCCGCCGATCGCACGGGTCTCATCCCAGGTGGTCGGGCATTCGTCGAACCAGCGAAGTGCGGGCCAGGCGCCGGTGCGGTATTTGGCCGGTGCATCGTACCAGTAAAGAAAAGTGAGCGGGTTGTAGTAGACTGCCGCCATCGCAAGTTGATGCGCGTTGGTGGTCTTGTTCATGTAGTGGTCGTAGCAGATCGTGTAGTCGATCGGACCGGACAACGCGCGGGTGAAGGGAAGGGTGACGTTGTGCCGGGCTGTCGGGAACTGCTCGTTCCCACGCACGCCTTCGAGCGCAAGGTAGTTCGGCAAGGTGCGCTCAAGTCCGGCGGGGCGCAGGTTGTCATGCAGGTTTACCAGCAACTGGTTGTCGCCGCAGGTCTTCACGAGGTCGTAGATCCAGTCGACGTCCTCCTGCCGCCCTTCCCAGATGAAGCCGAACTTGATCCCGGCAATACCCCATTTGCGGTACGTGGCGACGATGTTGTCGAGTTGCCGCATGGCCGGCACGCGATCGACGTAGACGATGGTGCCGAGACCTTTTTCGCGTGCTGCCGCGACGATGCCTTCGATGTCCAAGCCGTCGATCGGGCGGGTCGCTTCGCTGGGATCAGTGCCGTCGCCGTACCAGTGCGCGTCGAACTCGATGTAGTCGAGCTTGCGTTCGTGAGCGAAGGCGATGCCCTCCATGGCGCCTGCGTTGGAATAGGGTTTGCGAATGCGAAATGCTCGGCCCGGCCGGATCCAGTCGTCGGACGCGAGCCTGTCCGGCGTTGCCAGCGTGGGGACGAGCCCGGCCTTGCCGATCAATGCTGCGGTACGATCGGCCACCATGATGACGCGCCATGGGGTCGTGAAGGGCACTTCGACCGCGAACACAGGCGCAGCGTGGGTGTCACCCGGTCCGGAATATCCGGTTGCACGACCCGGGAAGTGCATCAGGCGGCTGACCATGGTCTGTTCGTCGGCGCCGGGGGCGAACATCATGCGCGGATAGTGCAGTCGGTCTGACTCGCACAAGAGCATGGCAAGTCCCGAGGGGGTCTGGGCCAGCGCCGGAGTATCGGCGAGCGCGCCCTTGTCGGTACTGGCGGTCAGTTCGGGGTGGGGCACAGGGGCAATCCGGCCGGCTGCCGAAACCGCGTATTCACCTTCATCGCGACTGCTCCATACCCGGGTTCCGACGGGCATGCGGAACTCGATGTGTTCGCCGCCCAGCCGGACGATACGCTTCGGTGCGGAGAGCAGAGCGAAGCGGCAGGCAATACCATCATCGTGCGCCAGGAGGCGAATCGCGAAGCGGATGCGGCTCCGGCGGTCCTCGAACCGCGCTTCCAGCTGGTTGGCCTTGCCGTCGTAGCGCGCGGCAATGCCATATGGCGGCTGCCATGTACCATCGATGGGAATAATGTCGGAGCCGAGGAACTTCGCATCGGGTCCAAGGCGCCTGCCGTCCGCAAGAACGAGCGCCATCTGCGATGGATCGAGCATCACCGCATCGCCGTGGCGAGCGGCCCAGCGAGGGTGCTCGCCGCGCGAGGCCGGGACCAGAAGTTCGAGTGTTGTTTTCCCGTCCGGAGACGAAACGGTCAGGCGCTGACCGCTCTCGGGAGCGGCATCGACAGCCGCTGGGACGTTCGCGGCCATTCCGGTGGTCACGGCGCCAAGTCCTGCCAGGACGGTTCGACGATTGGTTTTCATGCTGTTACGTTCTCCTGGCGCACATCCTGCATCAGCGGATGCCCAAACCCTCTACATACTTTCCGACCACCATGTCGGGGGCAGCCGGCGTGTCGATGCGGCGGCCCCCGACATGCAGGTTCTCGATCGTCACGTTGCGCACCGCCGTTTTCGCAGAGAGCCCCGAGATAACCGATTGGCTCGGCATACCTCCGCCAGTGAAGGTGACGTTGCGGATGGTCACGCCGTCAATCCCGCGTCCGGGTGCCTTGTTGTACCGAGCGTTGTTACCCGCGACGATGTTGATCAGCTTGCCTTCCTCAATCCGATCGACACGAATGTTGCTGAAGGTGATGTTGCGGATCAGCGTGCTGTCGCCCGAGTAGGCGGCGATGACACCCTCCCAGTCGGGATCGTCTTCGTCGAGATTGGCGACGTCGATGTTGTCGAAAATGATGTCGCGGATCGTGCGCGGGTCGGCATTGTCCCCGAAATGGCCGATGTAGAGCGCGTGAGCGACGTCGTTCCAGATGCGCAGGTTGCGGACCGTAATGTCGAACGTGTCGCCCGGCGGGTTCACATCGGCAATGCCGGTCTGCGCGGAGCGCTGACGGCACAGCGGGCAGTCGGCCACGGCATATACGACCACGGCATCGTCGGAGACGCGCAGGTATCCGCCATCGACCGAAACGTGCCGGGATGTGGAGATGTTGATCCCGTCTGACCACTTGCCCGAGGTGAACCCGGCCACCCCACGCACCGAAACATTGCTGGAGTTGCGGATATTGAGAACCCGCGCCGCGTCCTTGCGGTCACTGTTGACGAGGATCAGGTCCGAGATCGAGATGTTCTTCGCCTTCTCCAGGTCTATCGCGCGTCCCGGATCCCAGAGCATCCCGCGGCCGGATATGCTCACATTGTGAACGCCCTCCAGCGCGAAGGCGCCCTTCAGGACCGAACCTCCGGCCAGATAGATGCGTTCGCCGGACTTGACCGGGAACACGTCGCTTCCTTCGGGAGGGACGTGAACGCCCGGCCCGAACACGCGCACGTTGGGCCCTGCGGGTGCTGCGGGAGGAATGGCGCCCGCAAGGACATGCAGGTTGTGCAGCCGGTCGTCGTCGAACTGGAGCGAGAAGCTCTCGGGATGGTTCAGCGTCAGGTACACGATACTGCCCCGGCGTTGCGGTTCGACCGTGCTCGACAGCGGAGCGAGGGCGACCTTGTCGAACCCCCCGTTGTTCTTGAGAACTTCGAGTTCCACCGTGCCGTCGAAGTCGAAGTACACCATCGTCGCATGCTGACGGGTGTCAGTGTCGACCTGAACGCGGTATTCGTAAAGATCGCGCCACGGGCCACCTGGCTTGCGGACCCGCACCGTGAAATCGTCGTTATGTGCCGAATACAGCAAGGCGTTCGGCACCGGGTAGACGTTCAGGGCATCGTCCGCTGCGCTGGCGGCCGGTGCGACTGCGCCGGCCAGGACGAGGCTCGCAAGGCTGATGCCGGCACGGTGCATGATCGAGGCGAGAGGCATCGAGAAGGCTCCCTGGCGGTGTGACCGCATCAGAAATTCGCGGTCCCGGTCAGGAAGAATGAGCGGGGCTGGGTCGTGAGGATTCCGGTGGTCGCATTGGGATACATGCTGATGATCTGGGCCTGCGTCAGCCCGGAGATCGGCAAGTTGGGGCTCTGGATCGAGAAGATCCCAATGTCGTTGAATACGTTGTTGACGTTGAAGCCGAGGCGGAAGTCGGGTGTCACGTCGTATGACAGCGAGAGATCGGTCTGGGTCTGGGTGGGGAACGTCGTTAGTCCTGTGAAGCTCGAAGGACGGGAGCCCAGATAGGTGAAATTGACAAGCGTCGTGAACGGCCCCGTCGCGTACTCCACGCCTATGCGCCCCTGAACCTTGGCGAGGTTCTCAAGCTTGCTGTCGGGATAGGCTTCCAGCTGGTCGTCGGCCCGACCCGTCTGGCCCATGTTCCAGTTGTACCATTCGAGCGCCTTGCCCTTCTGGAGCGTCACGGCAGCCGTCAGGCGCAACTGCCGCGTCACTCGGACGTCGCCCTCGATCTCCACGCCGTATACCCTCGTCTTGTTAAAGGCGGGGGTGGTCACGTAGGTCGTGCCATCGAGGTCGGTGCCCTGTCCGACCACGTTGACCTTGTCGAGGAGGGTAAGGAAGGGAGTGAGCGTCAAACGCACTGCGGGGCTCGCATAGCTGAAGCCCGCTTCGTACTGGGTGATCAGCGGCGGCGTGATTGGCTGGTTCTCGGCCTTGAACACGGTGTCGTAGCCGCCCCAAAGGCCATCGCCGTTTTTCTTCCCGCGGGCGTAGCGGACATAGGCCGAGAAGCGATCGGAGAAACGGTAGTTGGCGGCAGCCGTGTAGTTCACGAAGCTCAGCTTCTTGTCGAAGGGTACTTCGCGGTTCAGCACGCCCACGAGATTGTCGTAGATGGTCAGGGGATTGCCATCTACGCCGCCGTAAGTGCGATCGCGCGCCTGCGGGTTCGCCGAGGCGAGCAGGTTCGTGCCCTTGTAGCCGAAGCGCTCGTAACGGATGCCGGCATCCAAGGTGAGTTCGTCGGTCGCCTTCCAGTTGAGGCCACCGAACAGCGAGGTCGAGCGGTTCCTGACGGTATTGCGGACTGGTGCAGTGCCGATCGAACCGAACCCGGCGGGATTGGTCATCTGATAGACATTGCCGGTCGCCGCGTCGGTGAAGGAGACCTGCGCGGCCTCCATGTCGGACTCGATTGGTGCGATATAGCCGCCGGGGGGCAGCAGTTCGCGCACGAACTTCGAGCGCGAGAGGTAGCCGCCCGCTGTCACTGTCAGGCGGCCTATCCGCTTGGAAATCGTCAACTGGTCGATGAACGACTGTTCGTCGAAATCGGTTGAGGTGCCTGCGCCCGAAATCACGCCGTTGGCAAGAACCTGCTGGTTGGGCAGGGCGTTGGTCAACACGGTGTAGCCGCTGGCGGCGCTGGCTACCCGGGCCAGCAGTTGTCCGTCGCTGCCAGTGACCGTGATCGTTCCGGGAACGCGGCTGAGACCTGCGGCGCTGAAGCCCAGGTTGTTCCACAGGTTCTGGTTGTCGAGCCCGAAGGTGCCGACGCCGTTCTGATTGAGCTTCAGGCGATTGTCGTTGAAGCGGAAGTGGTTGCTGATCTGGAGCGTGTCATCGACGTCATGTTCCCACTTCAGGCCCACCGTCCGGGCGACCGTGTGGTCGAGGTTGTCCGGATCGAAGCGCTGGCTGCCCACCACGCCCGCGCCCGGGATGGTGAACGGCGATTTGCGGCCCAGCGTGTAGTTGTCGTAGCGCGACAGGCCGGGCGCGATCTGCGGGTCGTCGAAGCCGATCGAGGGAATGCGCTCGGAATCGTAGGAGCCGTTGTGGTCGTCGAGGTACTTGCCGTAGAGGACCAGTGAACCGGTGCCGTAATTCCAGCCCAGCGAGGCCTTGACCTGTCCGCCCCGGTTGAACGGATAAGCAGTCGGACGTGCGCCGAACGAGCGACGATAGAAGCCGCCGATCGAGCCGTAGACGCCGCTCTCGCCGAACTCGGTCCCGTAATAGGCGTCTGCGCGCTGGTAGGGCTGGCTCTTGCCTTCAAGGCCGATGCGGACCGAAGCGATGCCTCCATCATGGTCGGTGAGAGCATTCTTGGAAATGTAGTTGAACAGGCCGCCGGGGGCGTTCGGGCCCGTGACGGTCGCGCTGCCGCCGCGCAGCGCCTCGACGCGCTTTAAAGTCAGGTCCTGGCGATAGAAGCTGTCCGGCTGGAAGCCGCTGCCCTGAATGCCGATCACCGGCAGGCCATCGTCGAGCAGGGCGACGAAGTAATAGCCTGACGTCGCGGACTGCGTTCCGACCGACAGACCGCGGGCATAGACGATGTTGCGCGCCTCGCCGATCGACGAGTTCACATAGACGCCCGGCACGTTCTTCAGAAGGTCGGCGGCGCTGACCGGGGCCGAGCGCTGGATGGTATCGGAATCGATGGTCGAGATGGCGACCGCGGCGTCACGCTTGGCCGTGCGGTTGAGGACGCCTGTGACGATGATCTCGTTGGCCGACGCATCCTGCGGAGCAGGTGCGGATTCCTGGGCAAGAGCCGGAAGTGCCGAACATGAGGCGAGAAGCAGCGAAGCCAATCTGGCGCTTGCGGACAGGCCTCCGCAGCAGCGGAGCAGGGCGTTGCGATTCATGTGCGCTCTCCCGAGGGCGTCTGGTTGTTGCGAATCTGATATCGATATCAGCAAACAGGTGCAAGGAGATATCGATATCATGGCTTGATCTTGTTGCATTTTCGGCCAGGGGCGGTGCCTGAGGAGCAAACCTAACGCCGGACGTCGCCGCCGCTTGCGGAGAAGGCCTCGAGTTCGTCGGGGCTGACGAGGCACATGCCGCCCGGCACGGTGTACTTGAGGATGGTGTAGGCAAGGCCCGCCTGCGCCATGGCGACGAGGTCGGCGCCCGCGAGCCACTTGTGCAGGATACCTGCGGCGTAGGCATCGCCCGTGCCGATGCGGTCGACGATGCCGGTGACATCCACCTCGCTCGTCTGGTGTGCGCCATCCCGCGCATCGAGACGCGCGGCGATGCGGTGGTGGCCGGAATTGACCACGTGGCGCGCGGTCGAGGCGATCAGCTGCAGCCTGGGGAAGGCGTCGAAAGCGGCGAGGGCGGCCTCACGGCGGCGGTCGGAGCCGTCGCCGGAGAACGCCTTGCCGAGCACCAGCGAGATATCGCGGTGGTTGCCGATCATGATCGTGGCCGACTGCATGAGGTCGGTCAGGATCTCGCGCGGGCTGCTGTCCCACGCGTCCCACAGCAGCGCGCGGTAGTTGCCGTCGAAACAGATGGGCACGCCGGCGCTGTTGGCCGCGGCGATGGCGGCTTGCGCAAGCGCGACGCCTCCGGGGCCGAGCGCCGGCGTGATGCCCGACAGGTGGAGCAGTCGGGCTCCCTCGAGCGCGGAAGCGAAGTCGAATTCGCCGGAGGAGGACCCTGCGAAAAGACTTCCGGCGCGATCGTAGGTGATCGAGGAGGGCCGAAGGCCCGCCCCGCTCTCGAGGAAATAGAGACCCATGCGGCCGGGTGCGCGGCCGATGCGGGAGGTATCGATGCCGGCTGCCCCCAGCGCGGCGCGGGCCTTGTCGCCCAGCGGGCTCGACGGCAGGCGGGTGAGCATCGTGACCTCGTGGCCGAGCGAGGCGAGCCCGGCCGCGACGTTCGCCTCCGCGCCGCCCACGACCATCTCGAGCGCATCGCACTGCACGGTCAGCCGATGGCCCGGCGTGGCAAAGCGCAGCAGCACTTCGCCGAACGTGACGATGTGTCCGCTCACCTCAGCGCCCCAGCCAGCCGCCGTCGACCGCCAGCACCTGGCCGGTCACGTAGTCGGACGCTGCCGAAGCGAGGAACACGGCGGCACCGGCGATGTCCTCCGGGCGGCCCCAGCGCCCGATCGGAATCCGCTCGAGGATCTGGCGGTTGCGCGTCTCGTCGGCGGAGAGCGCGGCGGTGTTGTTGGTGGTGATGTAACCCGGCGCGATCGCGTTGACCTGTACGCCCTTGGGCGCCAGTTCGTTCGCCATCGCCTTGGTCACGCCGCTGACGCCGGACTTGGCGGCGGCATAGCTCGGCACGCGGATGCCGCCCTGGAAGGTGAGCAGCGAGGCGATGTTGACGATCTTGCCGCCCGTTCCGCCCTCGACCATGCCCTTCGCCGCCGCCTGGCTGAGGAAGAACAGCGTCTTGAGGTTGGTGTCGATCACCGCGTCCCAGTCCTCCTCGGAGAACTGCAGAAGGTCGTCGCGGCGGATGATGCCCGCGTTGTTGACGAGGATATCCACTTTGCCGAGCCCGGCGACAGCCTCTTCCATCACCCGGCCGACCGGCTCGATGCTGGAGAGGTCGGCCTTGATGTTGACGCCTTTGCGCCCCGTCGGCGCGATCAGCGCGAGCGTCTCCGTGGGTTCGGAGCGACCGGCGACCGCGACGTCGGCGCCGGCCTCTGCCAGTGCGACAGCGATGGCCTGGCCGATGCCGGTGTTGGCGCCGGTGACAAGGGCGGCCTTGCCCGTGAGGTCGAAGGAAATTGCCATGTTTGCCGTCTCGTCATTGCGGGCACGACTGCGCGATGCGCGGATCGCGCGCCTGCCTTCAGGATTGCTTCACCGCCGGGCTCCCGCGACGGCGGATGCCCGGCGATCGAGGGAGGGGCTCCTACTGGAGCTGGCAGATATCCAGCACGTTCATGTCGGTATAGTCGAGGTTTTCCCCGCCCATGGCCCAGATGAAGGCGTACTTCTTGGTGCCCGAACCCATGTGGATCGACCACGGCGGGCTGATGACGGCCTCTTCGTTGGCGATCACGATGTGGCGCATCTGCTCGGGCTCGCCCATGTAATGGAAGATGCGGTCGTTCTCTTCGGGCAGCTCGAAGTACAGGTAGATTTCCGATCGGCGATCGTGGAGGTGCGGCGGCATCGTGTTCCATACCGAGCCTTCTTCCAGCACGGTGAGGCCGAGCAGCAGCTGCGCGCTCTCGCACACGCCGGGGATGACGAGCTGGTAGATCGTGCGCTGGTTCGAGTTGGCGAGGTCGCCGCGCGCCAGCGGGTTGGCCTGGTCGAGCGTGATGTGCTTGACCGGCAGCGCCTTGTGGGCGGGAACCGACGCGATGTAGAAGCGCGCGCCCTGGCCCTCGAAGATCACCTCATTGGTGCCCATCGGCACGTAGAGGCATTCCTTGTTCTTCATCTCGAAGCGCTGGCCATCGACCGTGATCGCGCCCGGACCACCGATGTTGGTGATGCCGGCCTCGCGGCGTTCGAAGAAGGACTTGCCCTCGGCGCTCTTGGGCGCGGTCTGGAGCGGCATCGCCAGCGGCGTCGCGCCCGGAACGGCGCCGCCGATGATGAAGCGCTCGTTATGCGAGTAGTTGAGGTTGACCTCGCCGTCCTTGAACATGCCGGTGACCAGATAGCGGTCGCGCAGTTCCTCGTTGGAGACACACTCCATCATGTCCGGATGGGTGGCATGGTAAGTCTTGCAGAACATCGTAAGCGATCCTGTCTTTAGGTGTCGAATTTAATCGGCTGATGCGATCCGCATGCCTGCCGCTGAGGCGCTTTGGGGCTGGTAAGCCACGAGGGCGCGCGTGGATCTGGCAGCCTCGAGGTATGCAGCCGAGCCGACCGCCCAGCATTCACCCGCTTGCCAGGTCTGGCCGTCGATCACGCCGCGCCCCTCGATCGGAATGAACAAGCATGCGGCGGGCAGGCGGCGCCTCCCTCGCTCACCCACTACCAGGCTCTCGAGCGCGAATGGGCTGCTGCTGCCGTCCAGCAGGACTTCGGACGTCCTGCTGGCGACAAGCCTGTCTGGCATCGTGTAGGGGTGCAGCGAACTGACGGCGATGCCCTCCTCAAGGTGCAGTTCACGAGGCCGACCGTAGTCGTAGAGCCGGTAGGTGACATCGTTGTTCTGCTGGATTTCGACCAGCTTGATTCCTGCGCCGATCGCGTGAATGGTCCCGGCGGGGATATAGTAGAAGCTGCCGGGCCGAACGGGCTTCCAGTCCATCAAATCCTCGATCGTTCCATCTTCCATCGCCCGACGTAAAGCCTGCTCATCGACATGCCGGATCAGGCCGATCCCCAGCACGGCATCGGGTTCCGCTTCCAGGACCAGCCAGCACTCGGATTTTCCGCCAGCAAGACCTGCTGCGCGCGCCTGGGGGTCGTCCGGATGGACCTGTACCGACAGCTTTTCGCTTGTGAACAGGTACTTCACGAGCAACGGCTCCGACATGCTTGCCGGGTCGGTGAACCAGACCTCGCCGATGCGCTCTTTTCCATTGGATGTGAACGGGGCAGCCAGGTCGCAGCGCCCCCACGGCTTGACCACGCTCTTGGGCTCCAGGCGGTGGATGCTCATGTCAGGCCCAGTACGGCAGCCAAGCGCGCCGAAGACGCATCAGGGCTTCAAGATAGAAGTAGTCGCCCCAGATACAGGCTTCATCGACACCCGCCTTGTTGGGCATGTGATAGACTGCATGCAGCAGCACCGCATTCGACCCCTCGAGCGGGGCGAGGTATTTTTCTCCGAGCGTCTCGACGATCGCGACCGCCCATGCCTCATACGTTTCGCGAAGAGCGTCGGATAGCGGCAGTGCCTGGGCGAGCTCGAGCAGGCCGCAAGCCGCGATGGCTGCCGCCGAACTGTCGCGTTCGCAGTCGGCGTCCGAGGTGAAGATAAGATCCCAGCAACATATGCCGTCTGCGGGCAGGCGGTTGAGGAAATGGTTTGCAAGGCGTGAAGCCAGATCGAGATAGTCCTGATTGCCGGTATGCCGCCAGGCCAGAGCGAAGCCGTAGATGCCCCATGCTTGCCCGCGGGCCCAGCTGCTGTCGTCCGAGAAGCCTTGATGCGTACTGCCGTGAAGCGGCTCGCCGCTGACGGTATCGACATAGTAGGTATGGAAAGTCGAGGCATCTGGACGAACGAGAAGCCGAGCCGCCTGTTCTATGTGCTGATCTGCCGCGGCGGCGAAGCGACGGTCGCCCGTCTCGCGCGTTGCCCAGTAGAGAAGCGGAAGGTTGAGGTTGCAGTCGATGATCATGCGACCCCGCTCGGCAGGGACATTCATGTTCCCCCAGGCCTGTATCACCTTGGCCACCGGATCGAAGCGCGAGAGCAGCTGCGAGGCGGCGGCAACGCCTGCGTCCCTTGCCGCCCGGTCTCCGGTCAGCCGGTGTCCCGCACAGGATGAGAGGGTGTAGAGAAAGCCCAGATCGTGATGGTCGACGTTGATGCGCTTGTCGATACGGTTGGCGAAGGAAGCAAGGTTGTGTGCCGCGATTTCGCGATACCTTTCCGCCCCGGTGAACTCCCAGGAGAGCCAGAGCATTCCGGTCCAGAAACCGTTGGTCCATTCGACATTGTCGATGGGGGCGTAGATGTTGCTTTCGCTCGAGGGCGCAGGAAAGTGGGTGTCGAACTGCGGCAGCATGCGATCCACGCGGGCCAGCGCCGCCTCGATCCAGGTATCTACGGTCTCGGTGGAAGGGCGCTTGAGTTTGAGATGCGGCAGGGGTTCGAAAGCAATTTCACTCATCAATGAGCATCCTCGTAGCGGCGCACGTCCGCCGAGGACGTGATCGCGGCAGTTTGGGGCACCTCAGCGGCCCTGGGGTCGGCTGGGGCATATTCGGGGGGAGTTGGTTCGAGGGCGATCGCTGACCAGATCCAGAAAACGAGCGCGAAGCCCGCTATCAGGAAATAGGTGTGCTGGAAGCCGAACAGGTCGTAGCCCAGCCCTGCGAGCGGCGAGAGGATGGCGAGGCCGAGCGAGTGGCCGAAGCTCACGCCGACCATGTAGACCGTCGAGGCAAACCGGCTCTCGAAGTGATAGGCGATGTAGCGGAAGATCGAGACGGCAAGGATGGGAAGCTCCACCGCATGGGCCATCTTGCACATCGAGATCGTGATCGGTCCAATCGCGAAGCCCGAACCGGCGATCCGAAGGATCATGATCATCGCGGCCAGCAGCAGTCCGCGCGTGGCGCCGATCCGGCGGACGATCAGCGGTGCCACGAACATGCCGCCTGCTTCCACGAAAATCTGCGCTGCGTTCAGGTAACCGAACATCGCGCTGCCTTCTTCCGGCGTGGCGAAAAGCGAGGAGAAGTAGAACGGGAACTGCTGGTCGTAGACCAGGTAGAGATTGGTGACCCCGAGGATCAGGATCATGAACCGCCAGAAGCGGGCCTGACGGAACAATGCCAGCGTGTCGCGCAGCCTCAACTGGTCGGCGGCAGCCTGTGCGTGCTCGTCCGGTTCGATCCGGGCCAGACGAATCAGTGGGATCAGGGCAAGCCCGGCAAGACTGGCCAGGAAGAAGTTGATTGCCGGATCGAGGTTGTACAGCCGTCCTGAAAAGGCGGCCGCAGTGGCGAAACCGATCGAGCCCCACAGTCTCGTGCGACTGTACTCGAAGCCATAGCGCCTGCCGACGCGGTCGACGTAGCTTTCAAGGGCGTAGCTGCCCGCCATGAAGGTGAAGCCGAGATAGATACCGCCCGTGATCGCGCCGAGGGGAAGGTTCCAGCGCAGCAGCGGCGCATAGACATACAGGAAGAATGGGCCGGCAAGCATCACGAGCGAGGCGATCATGACCGGCACGACCTTGCGGAATCCCATCCGGTCGGAAATGAACCCGTAGGCGGGCTGCGCGAGCATCGCCCCGACCGAATTGACCGCGAAGACGGTGCCGGCCTGTGCGCCATTGAGCTGGAGCGACCGGGTGAGCCAGATCGACAGCAGCGACATCGCCATTGCCTGCGCGAAGAAGAAGGCGAACAGGAAGGCGCTCAGGACCGCATAGTTTCTTTGTCGATTGGCAAGCACGGCATCCTCGTTCGGCTGTGTCCGGCAGCTGCTTCGACCGCTGGGAAGCACTCCGTTCTGTTATCGATATCACATATGGCGCCGCGATTTTGGTTTGGCAAGTGCATAACTTGACACATCGTCAAGAGCAGTTATCGATATCAGGAAGGGGCGCTGCGGTGCAGGGCGCGCGCCGGGCAGTTCCGCACTGGAGGGGCAATTTGATGACAAAAGAGGCGAAGCGCAAGGAAGGCGGCGCAAAAAGCGCGCATCGTCCGGTCGTGACGATCCATGACGTGGCGCGCCATGCCGGGGTTTCGTCCATGACAGTGTCGCGGGTGATGACGGGCAAGCGTCATGTCAGCGAGGCCATGCGCGAGAAGGTGAACGCGGCGATCGCCGAACTCGAATATTCGCCAAACCTTAATGCCCGCAGCTTTTCGAGCGCGGTGCGGGTAGGGGCAATCTATTCCAACCCGTCTTCGTCGAACCTTGGAACCTTTCTCATGGGCGCCTTTCGCCAGAGTGGGGAAAGTGGTTGCCAGTTCCTCATCGAACCGGGCGCGAGCGAGGCCGAGGCGATTGCCAGTCTTCACCGCCTTGTCGAGGCACGTATCGGTGGGGTCATCCTGCCACCACCGCTTTGCGATTCGCAGGCGTTGCTCGATCTGGCCGCCAGTGCTGACGTGATCCCGCTGGCCTTCGCCACGGCGATCCCCAGGGAAGGCATCTCGGCCATCATCGTCGATGACTACAAAGGCGCTTTCGACATGACGCGCTATCTCATCGGCAAGGGCCACCGCGCGATCGGCTTCATCCAGGGCGACCCATCGCATTCG
Source organism: Novosphingobium gossypii (assembly GCF_050433305.1). Lineage (NCBI taxonomy): Bacteria > Pseudomonadati > Pseudomonadota > Alphaproteobacteria > Sphingomonadales > Sphingomonadaceae > Novosphingobium > Novosphingobium gossypii. The sequence goes on from NZ_JBNPXM010000009.1 coordinate 196,827, forward strand.
CCGTCGCAGCGTCGTGAACAAGGCTATCGTGCGGCCATGGCGGGTGCTTCGTTGAGGATCCGCGACGAATGGATCGCGCCGGGCCTCTTCAATTATCGTTCGGGCCTCGATGCGGCGCGCCAGCTTCTCGATCAGCCCAATCGACCGACCGCGATCTTCGCCAGCAACGACGATATGGCCGCCGCCGTCACTGCGGTTGCCCATGGACTCAATCTGCGCATCCCGGGCGACCTCAGCATTGCCGGTTTTGACGATGCGCAGATCGCGGCGACCATCTGGCCGGAGCTTACCACGATCCGCCAGCCGATTTCCGACATGGCGTCCCGGGCGGTCGCATTGCTGAGCGACCAGGTGCGTGAGGCGCGAACCGGCGCGCGGCCGGAAGTCAAGCATGTGCGCGAAATGCTTACCCTCGTCGAGCGGGCGTCGACCGGCGCACCCATCGACTGAACCGGCTGCGCCTGCAGCAACCAGAACAATCCTAAGAGGACAATCGCATGACCATCTTCGGTGCGATCGAAGCGGGCGGCACGAAGTTCGTCTGCGCGGTCGGCAGTTCCAGTGGCGGATCGCTACGGTCGGCGACGATCCCGACGCGCGATCCGGATTCCACCTTCGCCGACGTCGCGGCGTTCTTCAGTGCAGCACGTGATCTGGGTTCGATTGCGGGGCTCGGCATCGCCAGCTTCGGACCTGTCAGGGTCAATCCGGCTTCGCCCCAGTACGGACGGATTCTCGCGACCCCCAAACCGGGATGGGAGGGCACGGACATGATCGCGCGCGCGCGCGCGTTCCTCGATGTTCCGATCGGCCTCGACACCGATGTGAACGCCGCCGCCCTCGCGGAACTTGCCGCGATCGGCGCAGGTCTGCAGCATCTCGCCTATGTCACCGTCGGCACCGGTATCGGCGTGGGGCTGGTGAGCGCTGGACGCTCCGTTCACGGCATCGGCCATCCGGAGGCCGGACACATACCGGTCCGCCGCCATGCCGCTCATGGCGATTTTGCCGGATTGTGCCCGTTCCATGGTGATTGCCTCGAGGGTCTGGCGGCGGGACCGGCCGTAGCCGCAGCCTGGAATGTGACGCCTTCGCACATTCCGGAGGAGCATCCGTTCTGGGAGGTAGAGGCCAGCTATCTCGCGCAACTGTGCGCCTCGTTGTTCCTGACCACCGGCCCCGAGCGCATCGTGCTGGGCGGCGGGGTGATGAAGCAGGAGCGCCTGCTGCCGCTGATCAGGGGGCACACGCGCGAATTGCTGGGAGGGTATGTCGATGCGCTGCGCAGCATCGAGGATGTGGAACGTGCGATCGTGCCGCCCGCGTGCGCCGAGCCATCGGGTCTGGTGGGGGCATTCCTGCTCGCCGAGCGCTCGACCCGGTCTGAAACGAGAGGAGGATAGCCATGTTGCGCAACTCTGCGCTTGTGATCGGAACGCTTGGCGTCTGCCTGGCGATGGGGGCGACGGCGGGCGCCGGGACCACCTACGTTCCCGACCGGCGGACAGCGACCGGAGATGGGCGCTGGATCGCCGATCAGGGCGACGGCACGTATCGCAATCCGGTGCTGGCCGGGGATTATTCGGACCCTGACGCCATTCGTGTAGGCGACGATTTCTACCTCGTATCGTCCTCGTTCACCGATGTACCCGGCCTGCCTGTCCTCCACTCGCGCGACCTCGTGAACTGGACGCTGATCGGGCATGCTCTGAACCGGGTTCTGCCGGATGATCACTATCGCACCGCCCGGCGGGGCGGCGGCGTGTGGGCCCCGGCGATCCGCCACCGTCAGGGCCGCTTCGTCATCTATTACCCCGATCCCGATCGCGGCATCTTCATGGTCTCGGCGGTCGATCCGAAGGGGCCATGGAGCGAGCCGGTGCTCGTCGACGACACTCATGGCGCGATCGATCCGGCCCCGTTCTGGGACGACGACGGAACCGGCTGGCTGGCTTACGCCTTCGCCAAGAGCCGCGCGGGGAAGGCGAACCTGATCGCCATCAAGCGGCTCAACGCGCAGGGCACGAAGACCGAAGGTGCCGAACGCATCATCATCGACGCCGATCGCATGCCCAAGGCTGCGACGAGCCTGGGCCCGCGCCCCTGGCAGACGACGGAGGGGCCAAAGCTCTACAAGCGCGATGGCTGGTACTACGTCTTCGTCCCCAGCGGCAGCGTCAAGGGCGGCTGGCAGGGTGTCTTTCGTAGTCGCACGATCACCGGCCCCTACCAAGGTCGTAACGTCATGGACCAGGGTGGCTCGGCGATCAACGGCCCGCACCAGGGTGCGTGGGTCGACACTCCACGCGGCGAGGACTGGTTCCTTCATTTCCAGGATCGCGATGCCTACGGGCGCATCGTTCACCTCCAGCCGATGCGCTGGAAGAACGACTGGCCGGTGATTGGCGCCGATCCGGATGGCGACGGGCGCGGCGAGCCCGTGATCACGCATCGCAAGCCCCAGCTCGCAGCGCAGCCGTTGTCGGCGCCGATCGCCGACGACGAGTTCGATGGAGGGTACTCGCTTGCCTGGCAGTCCGGCAGCAATCCTACGAGCGACTGGGTGGGGGTGGAGGAGGGCTGGCTCCACCTGAAGTCGGTGACCGGCTCGCCGGATCTCTACGAAACCGGAGCTGTGCTCTCGCAAAAGCTGCCGGGGCTGACATTCTGCGTCTCAACGCTCATGCGCTTGATGCCCTTGCGGATCGGGGAAAGGGGCGGCCTTGCCGTTCACGGGATGAACTTCGCATGGATCGGGCTGGAGAACCGGCCCGAGGGTCTGCGGGTGGTGCAGGCGAGCAAGCAGGACGAACGCCCGGGCACGGCCATCGTGGAAACCGCCGGACCCGTTCTCCAGCAGGATCGCATCTGGCTCAAAGCCTGCGCCAGCCCGGTTGCCATCGACGTGCCGCCGCCCGATTTTGCGCCCTATTGGCCCTCGATGCTGCGTGACACGCGCATGGCCACAAGCTTCTCATACAGTCTCGACGGGACCCGCTATATCGAATTGGGCGCACCGTTCGAGGCCAAGCAGGGGCGCTGGGTCGGCGCGCAGATCGGTCTCTTCGCGCAGGCTGCCATCGGCACGCCCGCGGCGGTGGCGACGACGGTAGGTCATGCGCAGTTCGACTGGTGGAGGATCGGCCCTTGAGGTCGCGTGCGGCAGTCGTCGCCATCGGTGCGCTGGCGGTCGCACTTGCTGCCTCGCCTGCGCAATCGGAACCGCTTGAGATCTACCCGCCCCCGCCGGGCAGCGACTACTACACATCGTTCGACGATACTTTCACCGTTCGGGTTCGCCAGCCTGGCGGGGTCTGGCGCGATCTGTACGAGTATCGCGTCATGGTCGATCTCGACCATCCTCAAGCCGCATCGATGGTGACCTTCGGAACCAGTGGTCCGGTAGAGGTCGCAATCCAGAAGAACAACGGCGCTGTCCGCGAAGTCGCCGTTCGTCCCGCCTCTTCGGGGATCGCGGCCAGGCTTGTCGGTGCAATCGCCTATCTGACCTTGGACGGGCCGGCCAACCTGTCGGTCGAGTTCGATGACGACAGGCTGCACAACCTTCATGTCTTTGCCAATCCGCTTTATCCCGCCGCCCAGCCAGCCAAGGGACGCAAGCTGGTCGCATTCGGTCCTGGCATTCACGTCCCGCCACAAGGCCAAAACACCTTCCGATTTGAATCCGATACCGACGTGCGCCTTGCCGGAGGAGCGATCTTGAAGGGTCAGGTCGATATCGACAAGACCCATGGCGTGCGCATCATCGGGCCTGGCATCCTTAGGGGTGGCAAGGAGGGGGTCACGGTCCTTCATTCCGAAGGTGTCGAGATAGACGGACCGATCATCGTCAATCCCGGGCACTATACCCTGATGTGCGGGCAGACGCGCGGCCTGACGGTCAGGAACCTGCGCAGCTTCAGTGCCGGCGGCTGGACCGATGGCATCGACCTGATGGCGTGTTCCGATGTTCATATCGACGGGGCCTTCCTGCGGACCTCGGATGACGCGGTAGCCATCTACGCCGATCGCTGGGACTATCACGGCGATGCCCGCAACTATCTCGTCGAGAATTCTACCCTCTGGGCGGACGTGGCGCATCCGGTGAACATCGGGCTCCACGGCAGCAAGGATGAGCCGCGCACGATAGAAAACCTGGTGTTTCGCAACATCGACATTCTCGCTCACGACGAGGACGACCGGGACTATCAGGGAGCGCTGGCGATCACCGACGGCGACAACAATCTCGTCCGCAATGTGGTCTTCGACGACATCCGCGTCGACCGCATCGAGGAGGGCATGCTGTTCAACTTCAGGGTGGTCTTCAACCAGAAATATAGCCTGGCTCCCGGTCGCGGGATCGAGAATGTACTGCTGCGCAACGTGCGCCTGCGCCATGGGCGCGCCAACGCTCCTGTCATCGCCGGTTTCGCCGACGATAGGACGGTCAGCGGGGTCCAGCTGCTCGACGTGAGCGGGCCGGAAGGCGCTATCGCCACGAGGGACGTCGAAATTGGCGGTTACGTCGAGGGCGTGACGTCGTCACCGCAGTGAAAAGAAGGGTCGCCAGCGGAGGAGCTGGCGACCCGTCAGGTTTGAGAGGGTTCGTTGGGAGGAGTCCCCTCTCGTTCCAGAAGCGTCAGCTTCCGAAATTGTAGCGGAGCGTGGCTCCGAAGTTCCGGCCATTCATGAAATGCTGGCGCTCGATCCCGGTCGCGAGATCGGGTTCTCCCACGAAACGGTCGGCGGCCTGGTTGGTAAGGTTCGAAGCCGTGATCGCGAGCGAGAAGTTGTGTCCCAGATTGAAATTGACCGAGGCATCGAGCAGTCCGAAGCTGCGGATGTAACGACCATCGATCGGGTTCGCGGCCAGACCGAAGAGGATGGCTTTCGATCGCCAAGTGTAGACGAGGCGTGCCGAGATGGTGTCGTTTTCGTACAGCCCCGTGACCGAATACGAGTACTTCGATGTCAGCGGCTGCATCGTATCGACGCGCTGTCCGTTCAGGGTGAGCGGGTTCTTTGTCTCGACGTAGGTAAAGGATCCCTGGACGCCGAAAGTCCGGGCAAAATCAGGCAGGAAATCATAGTCGAAGAAGGTCTGCCCGGCGAGCTCGATGCCCTTGGCGGTGCCCTTCTCGGCATTGATGGTCTGCGTTATGAAATACTGGTCGCCCGAGCAACTGGTATTGGTGGTCGGTGTGGGCGCACCCGCCACGGTCTGACAGGACGTCACACCGCTGAAAAACCCATTGATCGTCTTGTAGAACAGCGCTGCCGAGACATAGTTCACCGGCGAGAAGTAGTGTTCTAGCGAAAGGTCGAAGCTGTTGGCGGTCTGAGGCTTGAGGTCGGGATTGCCGACCGATCCGACGCCGCTAACCGTATTGATGATCAGGGAGGGATTGAGCGCCGAGAATTCCGGTCGCGTGATCCCCTTGCCATAACCGAACCGCACCAGGGTGTCGGGTGTTACGTAGCCGGTCAAGTTGAAGCTCGGCAAAGCATAGGTGTAAGAAGACGTGCTCTCGCTGGGCACGACGTTCCCGGTATTGAGCGGGTCGATCATGGCGCGCACGAACGTGTCGGTCTTGACCACGCGGACGCCGGCATTGCCCTTGATGCGATCGTCCAGGAAACCGAAGTCCGCGACGACGTAACCGGCATAGCTCTTCTCGCTGAAATAGCGGCGATTGAGCACCACTTCGGCCAGCGAGTCTTCGGGCAGGATCCCGGCGTTGGGGAAACGCGCGCGCACATTGTCGCCCAGCAACTCATCCGGCGAGAACACCAGGAAGCCACCCCGATAGCCGGCCTCACCGTTCATGAAATTGGTCGGAGAAGTCTCCACCAGATCCGCCATCGAGGCCACCGATATGGCATTCGAACGATTGGCTGCGAGCGCCAGACCGTTGGCGGTCAAATTACGATTGCTGAACGAGTAGTTGCGGTAACGATCCTTCTGCGTGGCGTACCGGCCGCCGAACTTGACGTCCTTGAGGAAGGAATCGTCGAACCTGTAGACCAGATCGAGGGCTGCGGCGATGCCATCGTCATGCCAGACCTGGTTGGTGGCATTCGAGTAGTTGTTGAACACCCATGAGCTTGCCGAGGACAGGTCCGGTCCGGCGATCGAAACCTGCTGTGGACGGCCGAGGTCGCGCGTGATGTCCCAGGTCAGGCCTGCCGCCGAGGCGAGCGTCACCGCGCGGTTGTCCTGGGACTGATCGGCCTTGACGTACGAGAAGTCGAAGTTGACGTCGAGATGATCGGTGGCGTTCCATTTGGTGCCGCCGGCGATGACGAAGGTCTCGAAGCGACGATGCTCGTCGCCACCGGTCGTCGAAAGACCGGAGTTCAGGAAAGTGCCGCCCGTAATGCGCTGACCGGAAAGCAGGTCGTTCGAGCCGCCGTTGGCGTTGCGATTGGCCAGCATCTCGTCGATCGTGAAGGCGCTCGTCGCAAGGTTCTGAGCATAGCGACTGTCCGTCGCATTCAGGAACCGATAGTTCTGGTGGTAGAGGTAAGAGTTGTAATTCCCCTCCACGTAGAACTCGAGGTCCGGGCCGGGTCGCCACTGCAGCGCGCCATTAACGCCTTTGCGCGTACGGGCATAGTCTTCCTGGGCGATGTTGTTCTGCACGCCCACCGACGTCAGAAGGTTCTGGCGTTCGCTGGCAGATACTGTGGCGGGATTGACGTCCGCGAGATACGTGACATCGGAACGCCCCAGGTACGCGGCATCGAGGTTGAGGCCCGTTCCGACATTTGCCGCATATTGGGCGCTGTCCCCGCGGATCGCCCGGCGAAACTGGGTTCCGCCTACCGATGGGGTGTTGTCGCCGCGGTTGAAGCTTTTGGCGTAGCTGGCAGCGAGCAATACGCCGAGTTCGCCGCCTCCCGGAAGATCCCAACGGTTCGACACCATCCCGAAGTATTCGGGTGTCAGCTTCTTGCCGAGGTCATTGTAGCGGCCGCCCACTGCCGCAGACACCGCAAGGCCCTTGAAGTCGAAGGGTTTGCGGGTGCGGATGTTGACGAGACCGCCAATCGCACCTTCGATGTGCTCGGCCGACGGGTTCTTGAAGACGTCGAGGCCGGCCACCATGCCTGGGCTAGCGCCCTCGACATTGAACTCGCGACTGCCTGCGGTGAAATACGCGCGGCCATCGACGCGCGACCCGGTCTGCCCGGTGAGGCCGCGGATCGTCAGGCCTGAGCCATTGCCCACCGGAGAGGATGCCTCGCCGCCGAAGCGATAGGCCTGGACGCCTGGAACGCGCGTCAGTGTCTCGGCCACATTGGGATCGGGCAGCTTGCCGATGTCCTGCGCGGTAATGGAATCCACGATCTCCATCGTGTTCTTCTTCATCTGCGCGCTACTCTGGAGGCTGGCGCGAATGCCGGTCACGACGATATCGGTGCCCCCGCTATCCTCGCCATCGCCCGTGCTTTGGGGAGCCATCGCCTGCCCGGCGGGCGCTTGCGCATAAGCGGGTACGGCAGCGCAGCCGATGAGCAGAACAGGCACCAATCGCATCTTTTTCATGTTTTCCCCTCCTTGAATTCGGACGCATCGCGCGCCTCGAGCTTGCCGTCGGCATCAAGTCGTCAGCTGATATCGATATCCAGACAGTTATCGATATCAGCCATTTTCGGCAATAGCTTTTTTCCGCGATTGATCAGGAGATATTTTGTCGTCCTTTCAGTTACATGACCTGCATCTGCGAAGCTGGCGGCCTCTCGGAGCTGAGAGAATTCGGGAGATCAGTTCGGCGATTCTGGGGGCCTTGCACGCGTGACACGCCGCTTTTGCGCCGCCGGACGGGGCCGCGACAAAGCGCGGCGGGATTGCTGTGGGATGCATCTGCCAAACCCGGACGTCGTGCGTGGCGAGGCGCGTGCTCATGACCGTGATCCTGGTTGGTACCACCCGGTCAAGACCCGCGCCGGCGCCTGATGGAATTGCATGCGCCGTCTCAGAATCGGGATTGCCTAAAAAAACTGATATCGATATCAGGATTCGCGGCAGGCACGCTGTCCATGAAAAATCTACAAAATGGAGGGGATCATGACGCGCAGGGGCATCCGCACGTTCACTGGCCTGATTACGGGAGTTTCATTCATCGCGCTCTTTCCGGTCGGTGCGTCCGCGCAAGCCGTCGGCACCGGGGCCGAGGCATCCCAGGATGAGGCGACCACCGAGGAGATCATCGTCACGGGTGTCCTGCGCGACACGGCCGCCTCCAAGGCGCCGGTAGCCGTGACCACGGTTGGAGAGGACCGTATCCGCGATACCGTACCGGTCAGCGCCGCCGATCTCCTCACCGAGATACCCGGCGTAGTCGTGAACAGCGATGCGGGCGAGACGAAGAACACGGTCTACGCCCGCGGGCTGTCTAACGGAACAGCGTCCGGAACCTATGGTTACTACTGGACGACGATCCTAGAAGACGGGATGCCGGTGGTCCCGGCGCCTTATTCGAACTTCCAGCCCGACATGTTCCTGCGCGCCGACGCGACGATCAGGCGGGTGCAGGCCGTCCGGGGCGGCTCGGCGGCCGTGACCGGTCCGAACGCACCGGGTGGGCTCTTCAACTACATCTCCAAGACCGGCTTGTCGGACCCTGGCGGGCTGGCCATCGTCCGCTTGGGGATCGAGGGTGAAGACAATCCGTACCAGAAGTTCGATCTTTACTACGGCTGGCATAACGAGGCGCGCGACCTGGCCTTTTCGATCGGCGGGAATTATCGTCGAAGCTTCGGATATCGCGACATTCCCTACCCCTTGAACCGGGGTGGGCAGATCAAGGCGAACGCCAACGCCAACTATGAATCAGGCTTGGGTTCAGGCGGCTTTCTCATCTCGGTCAAGTATCTGAACGACCAGACCGGCAATCTCGACAATTATCGACCTCTTGCCTACGGGTTCGACAATCCGCAGTTCACAGAGCAGTTCGGTGATGCGGTCAATTTTCTGCCGACCGGCAATTTGACGCACACCGTGCCTTTCGGCGGGAATGGCGAAACGCGAGACTGGAATCCGAGCGACTTCAGCCACGAGAAGACCATCGCCGGCAGCGTGAAATGGGACCACGAATTCGGGGGCGGCTGGTCGATCACCAACAACTTCCGTATCCAGCGTAATCAGGTTACCCATACGTACGCCACCGATATCGGATATCAGAGCCTTCTGAACGCCGACACCTTCCGCCTGCTTGGCACGCAGGCGTCCGGGCTTGCCAATACCCCGGGGTTCTTCACGCTTAGCGATCGGTCGACCGGCCAAGTGCTTGCGCGGGTCTATCGTGTTACCGCGGCCAGCCAGAACGGCGTTTGCGTGACACCAGTGAGCAACGGCTACTGCATCGATCGCAACACGCCCAACCTTCTGCCCAACCAGACTATTGTCAACGAGGCGCCGATCGACAGCAGCAACCTCATCCTGACAATCGGATCCTCGAACTCGAGCGGGGTGATCCGCAGCAAGGACATCACAGATCAGGTCACGGTGACGAAGGACTTTGGACCCGTCACCGTGACAGCAGGCACCTATTTCAACCGCACGCGGTTTTCGCGCGACTTTGCCTATGCGGGGCGCGGCGTCATGCCGTTGCAGAACAATCCGACCACGCTCGATGTCGATTTCCAGACGACGACGACGACCGCGGCGGGGGGCGCCGCGGGCACTGTCTACCAGCTGACCGATCGGACCGGATTCGGCGCGCTGGGAAGCAGCACCGGCCTGACCCTGCGTGACCGGGCCAACGTTCGCGAGATTTCCCCGATGTTCGGCATAACCTGGGAACCGACCAGCCGCCTGCTGTTCGATTTCGGCGCGCGCTATACCTTCTATCGGGGCTGGGGCGTCAACCGGCGGTTCTCGACCAATGCCAACGCATCGTCCCGCACGTTCGCAGGCATCGATGGCGATCCGCTGACGCTCTACGACAACCTTTATGCGGTCCAGTCGGACGCGACAACGTTCCGCTACGACAAGAGCTCGAAGTTCCTGCAATACAGCGGCGCGGTCAGCTACATGATCAGCAGGCAGGCCGCCATCTATGCGCGCTACACCAAAGGGCGCAAGAACAACGATGCGTTCTGGGACGGGTTCAACGTGTCGCAGAGCCTGGTGGATGAATTCTCGCTCGAGCCGCTTCCGACGATCGAGCAGTACGAGCTGTCGCTGCAATTCCGCAACAAGTGGCTGACCTTCAACCCGGTACTCTTCTACACGGACCTGACGCACGTGGCAGTGCGCAACAACGGCGGGCTGCTTGCCGACGGCGTCACGCGCTACACTACCCGTCCGTTTTTCAGCCACTATCGGTCGTACGGACTCGAACTCGATAACTCCATTCGCTTCACCCGATGGTTCGACATCCGCAACGTCTTGACGCTGAACAAGGGCACGACCGTGTCGTTCGCGTCCATCAGCCTGGGGACCTGCAACGGCGTTCCCACGCCCGAGAAGTGCCCCAACGGGATCCTGCCCCCCGACGACGATACCGCAACCTATCTTTCCGGCCCGCAGGAGCGTGCCGCGCTCGTCACCTACAACGGCACGGCCAATCTCCATTTCGGCCCGTTTTCGGCCTACTACCGCTTCCGCTACATCAGTTCGCGGCCGGTCACCGTTCGCGATACCTTCCGCCTGCCTGCCCAGAAGCTTTCGGATATCGGGTTGCGCTACGACCTGAGCAAGGCGGTGACCGTCAACTTCAACGTCAACAACCTGTTCAACGACATCAATCCGACCCAGCTGAGCCAGGTCGGGACGCGGCCGCCCGAACTGACCGAGGAGCAGTTCCTTGAGATGTACCCGAATGCACTCTCACAGGTCCAGACGAACGCTCCGCGCTCGTACTTCCTAACCATGTCCGCCCGCTTCTGAACCCCGCTGCTACCGTCACGTCGCCGGCACAAATGCCTGCGGCGTGACGGCACCGCGAATGGGGTCGGCATCAACCGAAAGACGTGCAGAGCACGGTTCGAGCGACATCGCGCGGCGATATGATGTGCAAGCTTGCGACTGCCGCGACAATTATACTCGTGAATGGACGAGTGGTTAGAGCCGATGACTCCGCCGGTGGGCGCGACGTGAACGTTCTGGCAGAGATTTAAACCCGGTGTCGCCTGCTTAAAATAGGTGAAAATGCCTCTTTTCAAAAATGCACTTCTGATGGTGAAGATGGCGCTTGACCCGAAGGTCATCCAATAGATCAGTAGTCGGTCGAAAGACAGCTCCAGAAATTAGCCGCCTTTCCGCACTTGGTCCGGTGAATGACGTAAGTTGGTCGCAAGCTGACGGAACCGGACCGTCTGCACCTGGAGATCCGATTCCGACGATTGAACGGCAGCAATGGGTCGCTCTCGCAAGTTGCGCAACCTCTGGGTTGGATCGTTGCCAGTGATGGAAACGCACATTCGTCGGCCAGTTGCCCGCCTTTGCTTATGGCAGCCGAAGGCATCGCCTCATCAGGATGGAAACGGTCGAGCAGGCCCTGTTCGAAACGCGCGGTGTCTGACAGCGATAGGCGCGTCAGCAGCCCGGTGTCCAGCCCCGGCGCGATCGCGGCGACACCGACCAGGACGGCGATGCCCAAAACCTCGGATACGCTCTCCGACGCCAAATGAGCGCTTCATCGCCGCGAAGACCTTGCCTCCCACAAGCAAGGCCAGCGCCAGCGAGGTCGCAGCGCCTGCTGCATAAGCGAGCAGCAGCAGGCTCGTATGTGCGCTTGCGCCCTGCAGCGCAGCCCCGGTGAGCACGAGGCCGAGCACCCGCCCCGCACAGGGCGCCCACAGCAGGCCGGTCGCCACGGCCAGCAGCAAGGCGAGGAAACTCGAAGCGCCGTGATTCGCCCGATCGGCGGATTGCGAAAGAGGTCCTGCCAGCGCCACGAGCGGCCGCGTCGCCCGGTCTGCCAAAGACGGAAAGAGCAGCAGGAGCCCGAAAGCGGCCAGCACAACCAACGCCGCGATCCCGCCATAGGCGTTGGCTTGCACGGCACACCCGCCCCCGACCGCCGCCAGCGTCGCGACCGCCGCGAACGTTATCGCCGTCCCCAGCAGCAGCGGCAGTCCGCTGCGCAGGAACGGCTTGTCGGCGCGCGCGAAGACGAACGGCAGCACAGGCAGGATGCACGGACTGATGATCGTCAGAACGCCGCCCAGGTAGGCCGGCAGGAACAGGATCATGGATGGGTGCCGCCTTGCCGAAGATGCCGAAAAATGCTCGACAGCGCCGTGCTTCGATGCGTCGGCGCGATCGGTTGACGCGCGTGATAAGCGCTGCCGCACCATAATGATGCATGAATGGCTTCGGCTTGCATCCTTCCCGGGGCCTTCGTCGTATCTTCGGGAAATCGGAAACAAGCGAAAGGCGAGCCCATGACTCACCTAGCAAAGGCTGCCTTGCTCGTCTTCGCCGTCGCCGGAAGCATCATCGGCGGCGCAGCGCTTCTGCGTGAGAGCTCGGCTGAGGCCGCGCCGCAAGCCGTGTTCCGCATCCGTGCACCCGCATTCCAAGCTCCCGAGCCGGCGAAGCGCGAGACCGCGGTGTTCGCAGGCGGCTGCTTCTGGGGCGTTCAGGGCGTGTTCCAGCATGTCCGGGGCGTCAGCAGTGCGGTATCGGGCCATGCGGGCGGCGATCGCGGCAGCGCAAGATACGCGGTGGTCTCGCGCGGTGGCACCGGCCATGCCGAAGCGGTGAAGGTCACGTACGATCCCCGGCAGGTGAGCTACGGGCAATTGCTGCAAGTGTTCTTCTCGGTGGTCGCGGATCCGACGATGCTCAATGCGCAGGGACCGGATCGCGGCACCCAGTATCGCAGTGCGCTGTTTCCCCAGTCGCCGGGCCAGCGCGTAACCGCCGAACGCTACATTGCGCAGCTGGGCAAGGCAGGCGAATGGCAACGACCGATCGTGACGCGCGTCGAAGCGTTCAAAGGGTTTTATCCGGCGGAGGCCTATCACCAGGATTACCTGACGCTGCACCTGGATTCGGCATACATCCGGCGCAACGACCTGCCGAAAGTCGCCGCGCTGAAGGCCACGTTCCCCGCCCTCTACAGTGGCAACCCGGTCCTCGTATCCGGGCCTGGCACAAGTTGCGCGCAGGATCGTTGATGCTGCGACGAAACAGGAGCAGTATCGGCGAATGCACGAAGCGAGCACTGCGGCGCGGGCCGAAGACCGGGCGCTTCTGGTATCGGCGATCCATCGTGCGGCCAGCGGAGATGCTGCAGGATTGCGCCGCATTTACGAACTCACATCCGCCAAGCTCTTCGGCATCTGCCTGCGCATCTGCGCCGACAGGGAGGCGGCCGAGGACGTGCTTCAGGATGTCTACGTCAAAGTCTGGCGGCGCGCCGCCTCGTTCGACGACACCCGCGCCAGCCCCGTCAGCTGGCTCGCCGCGATCGCCCGCAACGCCGCCGTCGATTGGCGTCGCACCGAGCATCGTCACGACCCGCTGCCGGACGATGCGATGGCCGCGATGGCCGCGATCGCCGACGAAGCGCCGCAGGCCGACGTGCTGATGGAAGGCGATCAGGAGAGGCGCAGGCTTCTGGCCTGCCTTGAAGGACTACCGCACGAACAGTCGGGGGCGATCCGCAGCGCGTTCCTTCAGGGCCTGACCTATCAGGAGCTTGCCGAACGCAGCGATACGCCGCTCGGCACGGTCAAAAGCTGGATCCGGCGCGGGATGCTGCGCCTGAAGGACTGCCTTGGCCATGGTTGATATGCCGGAAAAACATGATCGCGGCGCACTTGCGGCAGAACTGGCGCTTGGCCTTCTCGATGGCGCCGAGCGGGCGCAGGCCTTGCGCCTGTGCCTCTCCGATTCGGCCTTTGCCCGGGAGGTCGAGGAGTGGAGCGCGAGACTTTCGCCGCTGCTCGACACGCTGCCGCCGATTCTCCCGTCTTCGCGGGTCTGGGATGCAGTGGCGACGCGGATCGGTTTCGTCCCCCAAGTGCACGGCCTGAAGCGCCTGCGCGCTTGGCGTGCAGGCGCGCTGGTTTCGGGCGCCGTCGCGGCAGTGCTGGCGCTGATCCTGGTGCTGCCTCCGACAGCGACTCCCGAAAGCGCTCCGATGGCCGTATCGCAACTTGTCGAGGCCAACGGGGGGCAGATCCTCGCCATTACCTACGACCCGCGCAAGGGCGTGTTGCGTATCGGTACCCAGGCCATGAACGGGCCAAGCACGGGCAAAAATCCCGAGCTATGGATCATTCCGCAGGACGGCGTCCCGCGTTCGCTTGGCATGATGGCGCGGGAGGGCGGCACGATGACCGTCGATCCCGCCATCCGTCCCTTCATGGCGTCGGATGCGACGCTGGCCATTACCATGGAGGACCCCGCGACCGCGCCGCACGCCGCGCCGAGCGGTTTGCCGGTGATGAGCGGAAAAATCTCGATGATCTGAATTTTCGCCGCATCCGGATCGCCGCGCGCTCCGTACCTTGAGGGCATTCCACCGAAGGAATGCGCGAAAGAGGATGCCTGACATGCAAGCATTATCCCGCAAGTTCGCCTCCGGCCTCGCTGCCGCCCTGCTGCTTACCGGTGGCGTGGCCATCGCCGCCAAGAACCCGATGGTAGGCGGCGCCGCAATGTATTCGACCAAGGACATCGTCGACAACGCCGTCAACTCCAAGGACCACACCACCCTCGTTGCCGCCGTAAAGGCCGCCGGGCTGGTCGAAACGCTCAAGGGTCCCGGCCCGTTCACGGTCTTCGCGCCTACCAACGCGGCGTTCGCCAAGCTGCCCACGGGCACCGTGGACTCGCTGCTGAAGCCCGAGAACAAGGCGATGCTGACCAAGGTTCTGACTTACCACGTGGTTGCGGGCCGCATGACCGCAGCCGACATCGCAGCCAACGCCAAGGCCCACGGCGGCAAGGCCACGCTGACGACGGTCGAGGGCGAGAAGCTGACGGCCTGGAAGGACAAGGCCGGCGCCTGGTGGCTCACGGACGCCAAGGGCGGTAAGTCCCGGATCACCATCGCCAACGTCATGCAGTCGAACGGCGTGATCCATGTGGTCGATACCGTGCTGATGCCCTGAACCCAGCGTCAGCGATGCGTGGGGCTTGTCGATCCTTGATCGACGGCCCCATGTATCACCCGTGTTTTCTCGCGACTCACATTACCCTGAAACCATGACTTCAAGCGTTTTCCCGCAAGACCGCCGTGGTTTTGTCCTAGCCTCCATTTCGGCGGCTGGCACCGCGCTGGTCGGCGGTCGCGTTTTCGCGGCCGCGACGGCGGGCCTCGACCTGCCGGACGGGGAATGGCGCAAGCGGCTGTCCGCTCCGGCCTATGCGGTCTTGCGGGGGAGCAGCACCGAGCGTCCCTATTCAAGCCCCTTGCTCAGGGAGCGCCGGAAAGGGCGCTTCCTTTGCGCAGGGTGCGACCTGCCGTTGTTCTCCTCGACGACCAAGTTCGACAGCGGAACGGGCTGGCCAAGCTTCTCGGATCACTTCCCCGGAGCGGTGAAGATCGTCACCGATCGCTCCATGGGCATGGTCCGCAAGGAAGTGCGCTGCACGCGCTGTGCGGGGCACCTGGGTCACTTCTTCGACGATGGCCCGCCGCCCACCGGGTTGCGGTACTGCATGAACGGTGCCGCGATGATGTTCCGGCCTGCCTGAAGAACGGCACCTGACACGATGCCCCGTTTCAGCGCAACCGGAGTGGCCAGTTCGTAACGCCTGACGCCCACATCGGCCACCAGATCGCACCGGCTGCAAGGCAAGTCTCGGTAAATGATAGACAAGCCCCCAGCCCGTGCCCAGGCCTCGCGAGATCGAGCAGCATATGCTGGACGTTGGCTGGCCACACGCACAACGCGTATGTGGCAAGCCCCCATGCCGAGGCGACGCGAAGCCGAGGCGACCATGGTTGCGCAATACTAGCTGCACCCGCGATTTCCGCCACACCCGTCAACATCACGGTCTTCGATGGCACGGGGACCCAACCCGGCACGATTGCGACAAAAGGCTAGGGGATTGCCAGATGGAGTATCCCTGCAGCGGCATACAATACCGCCAGCGCGGTGCAGGAAATCTTCCTCGGATTCATTGAGCGCATGATGTCGTCGGAACTATGCGTAGCCACAAGGCGAGGCTCGCAGAAAAACTAGATACAAACCTGAAATCACGCACAGCGCAACTCTGACTTGGAAACGGGCCATGGTGCATCGAGGCAATCGTCAAACGGCAGCTTACAACCCGTTGGCGCTATTCAGAATGGGGAAGCTGACGGACCGTATCCGGGAAAGTGAAATTGACTGTTGAACGACTGGCGAGGTTTGTTCCCGAGATTGACGCCGGGTTGCAGGGCAAATGACATCGCAACTTGGTCTACCCGGGAAAGCTTGAAACGAACTTTCATGATCGACGACTCTCGATCTTCCGCACGAGGAGGCGCGTCACAGCTATATCGTTGCTAAGCGCATGAATATGCCAATCATGCGTGGCATCAAAATCGCTCGCGAACATGGGAATCCCGATTTAGTTTCCAGCCAATAATTTATTTATTTTCATTTCGAACGGGATCAAAGAACCGGGTTTCAGAGTATCAGGATTGCTTGACCGAAAAATCGGGTAAGTGGTGCTGGGCGTCGGCGGAACCGCGCAACAGATCCGGGATTCGACATAACGGTTTCGCGCAGGGAGCAGATCATGAAATCGATGCCTACAATAAACGGCGCGTCAGCGTCCGTTGGCGCTCGCCTTAAGCTCAGCAGCGCTCTTGCGCCGATCGCCATGGGTTTGGTCGCGTTTTCGCCTCCAGCTTTCGCGGATAACGAATGCGGCGTCCCGGTCGCAGGTGGTGGGACGGTGATCTGCGCGGCAGGAAATCTGTACGCATCGGGCATTTCATATCCTGCGCAAACGGACGGTCTTACGGTCCAGCTGGATGACGACGTTTCAGTTTCCACAACCCCTTCTGGAACCCGCGGTGTTTTCGTCAGCACATCAGGTACCGGAGCAATTGCCCTAGATGGAGGCTCCGCTACGGTAGCAACGTCCGGAGCGAACGCGAACGCGGTCGAACTCTCGAGCTCCGGAGGCCCGGTTTCAATCACGATCGGTGACGTGTCGACTTCCGGTCCGCTCGCGGGCGGCGTCCGTGCGATCGGCGGCCTTGATGGTGATGTCACGGTCGCTACCGGCAACGTCACGACCACTGGCCTTGACGGCAGCAGCTTCTTCTTCCTGCCCAATTCCACCGGCATCACTGCGACCGCCGCAGGGACCGGAAATGTCTCTGTGACCTCCGGCTCGATCAACACCGCAGGGCTTGGCGCACGCGGCGTCAACGCCAGTGCCGCCGCAGGTGACGTGACTGTCACTACCGGTCCTGTCACTACGACCGGCGGTAATGCCATTGCCGTCGCCGCCAACAGCGACACCGGCAATGTCAGCGTCACCACCACCGGTGCCGTCAACACCACCGGCGATGGCGCGCAGGGCATCTATGCCACCGCGCGCAACGGCAGTGCAGCGGTCTCGGCCACCACCGTCGCCACCAGCGGCTTCAACGCCGCCGGCATCCAGGCGATCTCAGGCGCAGGTGGCAGCACCGTAGACTTCGACGAGGTCTCGACCTCAGGCACCTTCTCGACCGGTGTGATCGCAGGCTCGACCGGCGGGGACGTGAATATCACCGGCGGCGACGTCACGGCGACGGGGGCCGTCTCTTCGGCGATCTACGGCTATTCGGACACTGGCACGGTGAACGTGACCACCACCGGCGATGTCGTCTCAACGGGGCGCGGCAGCTTTGGCATCTACGCCATTTCGGCAACCGGCGACGTTGCGGTTTCAGCCAACAACGTCTCGACCGTCGCAGCCGATGCGGCTGATACCGCCACCAGCCGCAGCGCGATCTATGCGCAAGGTGCCAACGCCAGCGTCGTAGTGACCGGCACGGCCGCGATGGCCGGCCAGGCACTTTACGGCGGCCCCGCAGACGCCGTTACCGTCATCGCCACCAACGGCGATGCCAGCGCGGACCTCAACAATGTCTTTTCCACCGGAACCGGCAGCGACGCTGTAAATGTCTCCGCGACCGGCGGCATGGCCATGATCAACGTCGATGGCGCCGTATCGACCACGGGGGGCAACAGCTTCGGGCTCTATGCGCGCGGCGATCAGGGCGTCACGGTGACGGGCGCAGGCAGCGTCACGACCAGCGGCGCAAATGCGAACGCAGTGGATGCGCTCAGCACCACCGGTCCCGTCTCGGTGACGATCGGCGATGTCTCGACCTCCGGTTCGCTCGCCGCTGGCATCCGCGCGATCGGCGGCCTTGATGGTGATGTCACGGTCGCTACCGGCAACGTCACGACCACTGGCCTTGACGGCAGCAGCTTCTTCTTCCTGCCCAATTCCACCGGCATCACTGCGACCGCCGCAGGGACCGGAAATGTCTCTGTGACCTCCGGCTCGATCAACACCGCAGGGCTT
This sequence comes from Novosphingobium gossypii, assembly GCF_050433305.1. Classification (NCBI taxonomy): domain Bacteria; kingdom Pseudomonadati; phylum Pseudomonadota; class Alphaproteobacteria; order Sphingomonadales; family Sphingomonadaceae; genus Novosphingobium; species Novosphingobium gossypii. The sequence continues at coordinate 215,314 of NZ_JBNPXM010000009.1, forward strand.
GGCGCACGCGGCGTCAACGCCAGTGCCGCCGCAGGTGACGTGACTGTCACTACCGGTCCTGTCACTACGACCGGCGGTAATGCCATTGCCGTCGCCGCCAACAGCGACACCGGCAATGTCAGCGTCACCACCACCGGTGCCGTCAACACCACCGGCGATGGCGCGCAGGGCATCTATGCCACCGCGCGCAACGGCAGTGCAGCGGTCTCGGCCACCACCGTCGCTACCAGCGGCTTCGACGCGGCCGGCATCCAGGCGATCTCGGGCGCAGGCGGCAGCACCGTCGACTTCGACGAGGTCTCGACCTCAGGCACCTTCTCGACCGGTGTGATCGCAGGCTCGGCCGGCGGGGACGTCAACATCACCGGCCGCGATGTCACGGCGACGGGGGCCGTCTCTTCGGCGATTTACGGCTATTCGGACGCCGGCGCGGTGAACGTGACCACCACCGGCGATGTCGCCTCGACGGGGCGCGGCGGCTTTGGCATCTACGCCACTTCGGCAACCGGCGACGTTGCGGTTTCAGCCAACAACGTCTCGACCGTCGCAGCCGATGCGGCTGATACAGCAACGAGCCGCAGCGCGATCTATGCGCGGGGTGCCAACGCCAGCGTCGTCGTGACCGGTACGGCCGCGATGGCCGGTGAGGCTCTCTACGGAGGCCCTGCCGACGCCGTCACCGTCATCGCTACCAACGGCGATGCCAGCGCCGACGTCCGCAACGTCACGTCCACCGGCGCAACCTCGCGGGCCATCAACGTGACGGCTACCGGCGATGCATCTGCGACCGTACGCGGCGCTGTGTCGGCCACCGGAACTGGTGCCGATGCCGTGTTTGTCAATGCCGGTGACCGGGCGAACGTCACCGTAACCGCCAACGGCACGATCGCGTCGGTCAATGGCAACCTGATCACCGCAAACTCCGTCAACGGCACGACGATCAACAATGCCGGTGTGCTGGGATTTGCCCAGAACGGCTACACGATCGCCGTCACCGGCGGGCCCGCTGTTATCAACAACAGCGGCACCCTGCGCAGCGACATCCTGCTTACTGCAGGCAATGACGTTGTGAACAACAGCGGTCGTTTCGTCCTGGCTGAAAACCCGGACTTCGGCGCTGGCGCCGACGTGTTCAACAACACCGGGACGGTGGCACTCTCCGCTGGCCGCACGACAGCCGGAACGGTGACGCTGACCGGGCTGGAGCAGTTCAACAACTCCGGTCTGGTTGACCTTCGCAATGGCGTCACCGGCGACAGGCTGGTCGTTCCCGGTGCCTTCACGGGCTCCGGCGCTTCCCAGCTCGGACTGGACGCCAACCTTGGGACCGGCGCTTCTGACCGTCTGGTCCTCGGCGCGGGCGCAACCGGTAGCACCACCATCCTTCTGCGCCAGACAGGTACCGAGGCTCTGTTCAATCCCGGTACGATTGTCGTCCAGGCTGGCGCCGCATCTTCCGCGAATGCCTTCAACCTTGGCGGTGCCGGCGGCGGAATGGACGCTGGTCTCGTTCGCTACGATGTCGTCTACAACCCAACCGACTTCTCCTACAGCCTCGTAGGTGGGCCGAGCGATGCGGCCTTCCGCACCCTGAACTATGTCGAAGGCGTTCGCAGCCTCTGGCTGAAGTCGGCGGATGTCGTCAGTGCGCAACTGCAGGCTCGCCGCGACCAACTCTGGGCTGAAGGCGAGGGTGAGACCACCGGCAAGATCTGGGTCCAGATGCATGGCTCCGTCGAAGATCGTGGCAATGGCGGCAACTTCACCGCGTTCGGCGCCACCCGTGCGGTCAACACCGGCTACAAGCAGGACTACTTCGGCGGGCAGGTCGGCCTCGACATCGGCGGAGGCAGCGGCGAGCGTGGCGGTTTCGCCTTCGGCGTGACCGGCGGCTACATCTCGTCGTCGATGCAGTTCGATGGTTCGGCTGATCGCGTCAGCTTCGATGTCGTGAACGCGGGTGTCTACGGAAGTTTCACCAGCGGCAACGTCTTCATCAACGGCCTGGCCAAGTATGATTATTACTGGGCCGATGCACGCAGCACCGGCGGTGGCTTCCGAGACAAGTCCAAGGGCGACGCCTACGGCGGTCGTGTCGAAGCCGGGCTCCGCTTCGGTAATGACAGCTTCTTCGCCGAACCGGCCGTTAGCGTATCCTACGTAAAGTCTGACTTCGACAGCTTTGCCTCGCAGGGCGTTGCCGTCGACTTCAACGATGCCGATGGACTTCGCGGGCGTGCCGGCGCACGTCTAGGCACCCAGATCGACATGTTCGGCGCTAAGGCCTCGATCTATGCCGGCGGCAACTACGTTCACGAATTCAAGGGACGCGACAGCGTCACTTTCGTGAGCGGCGGCCAGACTCTCACCTATCGCAACAATCGGGTGGGCGACTATGGTGAGGCTAAGCTGGGCGTGGAAATCGCCCAGGTCGGCGGGGTCAGCGGGTTCATCGAAGGGACCTATATCAAGTCCTTCAGCGATAACAGCGCTCGCCGTTCGGACATCGAAGGTGCCGGCGGCCGCGCCGGTCTTCGAATTCGCTTCTGATCAAAGCCGGGATTGCGCATAACCTGCGCAATCCCGTTTAAGGACCGTGCCAATGGCCCATGCCGAAAATGCAGGGGCCACGCCCCCGAACACAGAATTCATCGTATCGCCGGGGCTTCCCGACTGGTTGCGACGGCACAGGATGTCGTTCGGCTTCACATCCTACCAGACAGGGCAACTGTTTCTGGTAGGATTGATGCCGGATGGCGGGATATCGCTGAACCAGCAGAATTACTCTCAGGCCATGGGCCTGTGCTGGGACCAAGGGCGATTGTATCTCGCGAGCAAATTCCAGATATGGCGCCTGGAGAACATGCTCCGGCCAGGTCAAATTGGCAACGATCGCTTCGATGCCGTTTTCGTTCCTCGAAACGCCCACACCACCGGTGATCTGGATGTTCATGAATTGGGGGTCGATGCTGCCGGGCAGGTAATCTTTGCGAACACCAGTTACTCGTGCCTTGCAACGCTCGATCCCGTCGACAGCTTCCGCCCTTTATGGATGCCCGGCTTCATATCGGAACTTGCTGCTGGGGATCGATGCCATCTGAACGGGCTGGCCATGCTCGAAGGAACACCGGCCTTTGTGACGGTAGTCGCCGCTACGAATGAACCTGGAAAGTGGCGCGAGCATCGTTCTGATGGCGGGCTGCTTATCGATGTCAGAACTGGAGGCATCCTCGCCGGAGGCTTCTCAATGCCGCACTCTCCCAGAGCGGTAGAAGAGAAGGTCTATCTGCTGGATTCAGGTCGTGGCTACGTCGTTCAGGTCGATACTGGCAGCGGATTGTGTCGGGACCTGGCCTTCGCGCCCGGCTTTATGCGAGGGCTCGAAATTTGCGGCGGGTTCGCATTGGTCACGCTTTCCAAGCCGCGCTACGGAACATTCGCGGGATTGCCGCTCGACGCTGAACTTCAGGCACGCGGGCTTGCTCCATGGTGCGGAGTGATGATCATTGATCTGTCTACCGGGTGCCTGGTCGAATGGTTTCGATTGGAAGGTGACATCACTGAATTATTTGACGTCACAGCCATACCGACGATCGCGGCTCCTATGTCCGTCGGGGTGGGGTCAAGAGAATTGCTAGACACGATATCCTTCGATTATTTCCCTTGCAGCTAGACAGCGCGCCATACTTGAGGGCGTTGGTCGCAAGCTCGTTTAAAGTCCGCGCAATCGGCTTATTCACCCGTTCCAAGGTTAAGACCGGTTTTCGTCGACACCTGCTGAGATAGCAGACCGTCAGCAACTAGGGATCAAGAATTGACTGCTGAGAGTCTTAAATGGGTCGACGGTGTACAAGCGCCTGGCATGTAGCTATTCGAATTCGGCTGTTTCAGCAGGGCGCATGGGGACAAAACTCGCCGCGTCGATGCCGCGTGCGTGCAGGCCTGCCGTCAGTCGCCGGGCGGGTTCGTCCCAGAGTTCGTCCGTCAGCTTGAATGTCCCCCAGTGCATGCCGACCGCCGCCTTTGCTTCCAGATCCTGCATGATCTGGATGGCATCGTCGGGATCGGTATGCTGGGCTGCCATGAACCAGCGCGGCGCATAGGCTCCTATCGGCAGGATCGCGACATCGAGCGGCCCGAAGCGCGCCCGCAAGTCGCGAAAAATCGCACCTGTGCCATAGCCCGTGTCCCCGGCGAAATAGACCGTCCTGCCAAAGGCCTGCAGCATGAACCCGCCCCACAGGGCCATGCGGCGGTCGCGGGGACCACGCGATGACCAGTGCAAGGCCGGCACGATATGGGCATCGGCACCCGGGGCGATGTCGAAGCGGTCGAACCAGTCGCCCGTTTCGACGCGGGCATCGGGGATGTGGCGGCGGATTATGCTGTCATTGCCCAACGGGGTGATGATCCTTGGGGCATGCCGCGCCTGAAGATGCCGAAGGGTCGCAAGGTCCAGATGGTCGTAATGATTGTGGGACAGGAGGATCACGTCGATGGGCGGCAGGTCGCTCCTCCGGATGCCCGGCGCCGTCACGCGCCGCGGCCCGGCAAAGGCGATCGGGCTGGCGCGGTCGGACCAGACCGGATCGGTCAGGATGTTGAGCCCGCCGGCCTGGATCAGCAGGGATGCGTGGCCGATCATGGTGATGCACAATCCCTCCACCCTCTCCGCCGGAACGATGGGAGACACCGGCATCGATTTCGGCCATCGGGTTCGGGGAGCCGTGCGATACCAGCGCAGGATATCGCGCATCGACCGGTCTGTTTCCGGCTCTCCTGCCGGGTTCGTGAACCGGTGCCCGTCGAAGTGGGATGAGACGGGCCCGGTGTAATAGCGGTTCGTGAATGACATGGAGCCTCGCTTCAGAGGGATCACTCCGCTTTTGCCCAAGCAATGGCGTCGGCCCCAGCCGGGAGCACTGCCGGACAGTCCACGTCGGTCGCCGCACGGAAGATCGTGTGCGCGACATCCTGGGCTTCCGTCACCGGGCCGTTGGCCGCCTCTATCATCGTCGCCAGTGTTTGCCGGGCATAGTCGGCATAGGGTTTGGGGAAGCCACCGGCATCGGCCACGTGGCCTTGGGCAGTGCTGCCGAAACTGGTCGACGGCGCCATGCCGGGCATGACGACTTGAACGCGGATGCCGAACGGCGCCAGTTCGTGCGCCGCGGACTCGCTGAGGGCATTCATCGCTGCCTTGCTGGCACGATAGACCGACAGCAGGGGCAAGGGCTTGTAGAGCGAACTGGAACTGACATTGACGATCACCCCCTGGCGTCGCTCCCGCATTCCGGGAAGGACGGCCTGCATCATGGCGATCGCCCCGAACAGGTTGGTCTCGAACACCGCGCGTACCGTTTCGAGGGGGG